>JBCCDU010000015.1:0-63912 GCA_039030715.1 Pseudomonadota bacterium | reverse complement strand
CTCGTAACCCCATTGGGTGAACTTGTCGGTATATTGTGACCGAATTCCGGTCGCCACGTAACGGCCACGGATCTTCCCGCTGCCATCCGTGCCCTGGCGGTCGAATTTGAAGATTTCCTGCATGGTGATCACATCGCCCTCCATGCCCACAATCTCGGTGATCGACATCATGCGCCGGGTTCCGTCCGACAGGCGGCTGACCTGTACAACCAGATCGACGGCGGAGGAGACGTTGGTTCGCACCGCCTTCAGCGGCAGTTCGATCCCCGCCATGCCGATCATGTTCTCGACCCGGCCCAGGGCGTCGCGCGGGCTGTTGGCGTGGATCGTGGTCATCGAGCCGTCGTGACCGGTGTTCATCGCCTGCAGCATGTCGATGACTTCCTCGCCACGACACTCCCCCACCACGATCCGGTCGGGACGCATACGCAGGGCGTTTTTCAGCAGGTCGCGGATAGTGACCGCGCCCTGGCCTTCGATGTTCGGCGGGCGGCTTTCCATCCGGCCCACATGTTCCTGCTGGAGCTGCAATTCCGCCGTATCCTCGATGGTAACGATACGTTCGGCGTTCGGGATGAACGAAGACAGCGCGTTCAGCGTGGTCGTCTTGCCCGAACCCGTACCGCCCGAGATCAGAACATTCAGCCGACAGCGCACGCAGGCGTGCAGGAACAGCGCCATTTCCTCGGTAAAGGCCCCGCTCGCGATCAGCTTTTCGACCGTGAAGGGGATCTTGGAGAATTTCCTGATGGAAAGCAGCGGTCCATCGACGGCGCAAGGCGGGACCATCGCGTTGACACGGGACCCATCCGCAAGCCGTGCATCGACCCAGGGCTGGCTTTCATCGACCCGTCGACCCACCGCCGAGACGATCTTGTTGATCACCCGCATCAGGTGGGCGTTGTCCTTGAACTGAACTTCCGAAAGCTCCAGTTTCCCGAACCGCTCGACATAGCATTGGTCGGCGCAGTTCACGAGGATGTCGGTAATCGTATCGTCGGCCAGAAGCGGCTCGAGCGGGCCGAGGCCGATGACCTCGTGCACCAGATCCTTGACCAGCTTTTCCAGTTCCGGCCGGGTCAGCACCAGATCGCCGGTCGCAAGCTCCTCGCGGACGATTTCGTGGATTTCCTGGCGAAGCTCGGACTCGCTCACCCGTTCGATGGCCGAGAGGTTCAGCGTATCGAGCAGGCGCGTATGCATATGGACCCGCAGGTCCAGCAGCCGCTTGCGGCGCCTTGCATCGCCGTTGTCACCGGCAGCACCGCCATTGCTGGCCTGTGCGAGGCGCTGGGCGCTGATATCGCGCAGGTTGTTCTGCTCGATGTCGCTGGGCAGGGCGGGAACCGGCGCCGGTGGCGCCTTTTCGCGCGGTTGCTCTTCAACCGATGCCGCCTCCGCTCCGCTCGGGCGATTGCCAGCCTGCGTCTCCCTGATCCGCCGAAACATCCTCAGTCTCCCTGTCTATCGGCTCATATCCAGCCTGGCGATCAACTCGCCGTGGCCGATTCCTGTTTCTGCTCCTTGGACACGGCGCTCTCGGCAATCTTGAGGATTTCCTTGCGAAGTGGATTAGACTTCGCCGCCGTAGACAAAGGAATGCCCTGGTCGCAAGCATTGATGACCGGTTTCCCACCATCGGGCAGAAGATACGAGAAGTCGAGCCCAAGCGACTCTGCAACTCTCTTTACACGTGCCTTTCCGCTCAGATCGGTCAGGCCGGGCGCACGATTCAGCAGGAATACCAGCTTTTCGAGCCCCATATCCTCGGATTTCAGCGTCCGGATGAACCGGAACATGTTCTGAGCGGAGCGCATGTCGATTTCCATCAGCGCATAGAAAGCATCCGACGAGGAATAGACCTGCTCGGACCAGCTCATCAGCGATTGCGGCATGTCGATGATGACATAGTCGAACATATCGCGTGAATGTTTTATGATCGCGGCGATGTCGTTGGGCGAGACGATGTCGAGCGGTAGGGCGTCGCGCGGGGCGGTCAGCACATGCAGCCGGTCTTCGAACACTGACAGAGCCTGGGTCAGGCCGGTCTGGTCCAAATTCGCCGCTTCCGACACCAGTTCATAGACGGCCTCGCGCCGCGGGACATCCAGGAAGGTCGCGATCGAGCCGTACTGAAAGTTGAAGTCCAACAGAGCGACGCGTTTGCCTTCGCGCCGCACGAGGTTGGCGACTTCCCAGGCGAGGTTGACCGAGAACGTGCTGGCACCGACACCTCCCGCAACACCGTAGACAGTCAGCACCTGACCCTCGCGAGAGCTTTGCGCGCCGCGCACGGTGGTTTGCCCGGCATTGGCGCGCATCAGGCGCAGGCGGTTGATCGATTCCGACAACGCGCCTTTCGGCTCGGGGTAGGGTGCGAACTCCGTCACGCCGTCGCGCATGAGCTGGTGCATGGTGCGCGAGGAGATATCCCCGCAGACGAGCAGCACCAGCATATTCGCTTCGCTCGCCATGCGGATCAGTTGCGTCGTACCCTCCACCGCCTGTGGCATGTCCGAGGATAGCGTGACGATGGCCAGCGTCTGCTCTCCATTGACGGCGGGCAGGGTTTCTTCGGCCTCGTCATGCGAGACGGCGATCCATTGATCCGGGCCGAATTCGAGATCCAGATCGTCCGCCAGTTCGTCAATCTCGGGGAACCCATCCGCAAAGACGAGCGCCTCCGGTGCTGTTTCTTCTCTTTCACGCCTGAACGACAGGGCCATTTGCTGCATTCCGTTTCGTTACAGTTAGCTGAGATCTTCGCCGAACGAGCTTGCAGAGACACCTCTGAGGAACGTGGCGCCTGAGTCGCCAGATTCCGAGCCGCCGCGCGTCAAATCCCAGTTAAACAATAACAGACTAAACGGGGATTGGTGAGGGAGGATTGTCACGGTGATGCGAGGGACGAACGGCCCGCCAGCATAGCCCAGCCTCTCGTATTCATAGATGACGACAACATCTGACGGGTCGATGCGCGGGAAGACGCGCCGCATCTCCATCAGCATGCTTTCGAAATTGTTGGGGTCGCAGTTGCCGCCCACGACGCCGCCTTCGGCGCTGCAGACAAAGGGACCGCCCGGGTCTATGCAGGCATCATTGCCGTCCGGCTGGTAGCAGGCGTCGCCGAACTGGCCATAGCGAATGTTCACCACGTTCTGCGACGGCATGTCGGGGCCGGTATAGATCGGTGCCCGGGCGGCGACGACGCGCGCGCCCAGTTGTGCTGCTTTTTGCGCCGACAGGATGAAGTAGAACGAGACCGCAAGCTCGAACACGCCCAGCACGATGGCCATCAGCGGCACGAAGACCACCACAACCTCGAGCGTGACGTTGCCACCATCATCGGCGAGGAAGCGTTTGAGATCGGCCCGGCTCAGCATTCCGGATCTCCATTCGCGCGATTGTGGATGTTGCGCACGAAGCTGCAGGCGACGTCGCCCTCCGGCACTTCGCCGAGATAACGCGCCGCGTCGCGCGCTTCCATCGTCAGCGTGTAGAGAGAACCGCTGTCATCCGGTCCGATCCAGTTCCCAAAGATCGAGAGCAATGGCAGTTCGGCCTCGACCGAGACGGTGACCACCACTTCATAGAAAGGCGTGCGAAACTCGCCCTCGCCCTGATCGGCCGAGACGATCGGGTCCGGGAAGTTCTCCGCAGTCATCTCGAAGCCGGTTCGCTCCGCCACCATTTCGCGCGCCCGGTTCACGAAGTATTCCTGCAAGCCAGGCCGCTGGCCCGATGCATCGTCGACCAGAATGGCCGGCGAGCGGATCAGCAGACGCGTGGCGTCGCGGACCGCGCTGTCCAGCGCCTCGCGTGTCGAGAAAGCTTCGCCATATTCGAAGGACAGGGCCATGACGCCCATCAGCAGCGGCAGCGTCACGACGAACTCGACAGATGCCGAGCCGCGTTCATCAGCCGCAAATTGTCCTGCCTTGCGCCTGATTTCTGAAATCAGTCCCACAGCACACCCCATTCTCAGTTTTCCACCCAGGCCGACAGGCCATTGAGACCACAAAGTTCTGTACTCAACGTGAATTCGGAATCAGCCACCCCGATTTACTGCTGCGACACGTTGTAGTGCCCCATCCTAGCACAGAGCATGGCCACAGAACGGCCAGATCATGGCAAGATGGGGCAGCAGTACAGAACCCGCATTTGGCGGGGTGTTAGCCGTCGGTCTCGGTGGAATCCGCCTCGGACACATCGGTCCGTCCGGTCTGGTAGGCGTCATAGGTACGCTGTGCCACCTCGCCGTCCAGACCATCGCCGACAAATGTCCGCTCGAACCCGGCAACTGTCGTGATAGCGCGCCGGTTGCGGCGTTCCTTGTCCTCGGTCTGGACCACGGGTTCGCTCTCGCCCTTCGACTCGATTGCTTCGAGTCTCGAGCGTTTCACGCCCTGGCGCACCAGGTAGTTCAGTGCGGCCCGTGCGCGACGCAAGCCCAGTCCGTCATTATACCGTTCGGAGCCCACGAGATCGGTGTGACCGATGATGGTCATCCGCACCCCTGGATGCTCTTTCAGCCATTTGGCCTGGGTCTTCAGTGCTTTGCGCGCGCTGGCGTCGAGGCCGGCGCGGTCGAAAGCGAAGGTAACCGTGTCCTGTGTTTCAGCCGCGAAGTCGATGGCCAGATTACGCAGACGATCCGACGGATCTTTATAAGCAACCTGCGTGAACTGGTTCCGCTCCGCAGAGTCGCCGTATTGAAGATACTGACCGCTAAGACCGGCCTGCCCACATGCGGTGACGGAAAGGACCGCGAGCAGCAGTGGGAATTTTGTCAGGGTTTTCATGTCTCACTCCACCACGTAGCCATAGTCGCCGTCGAATTCCTGACCCGCGACGCGCGCGGCGCCACCGGCTCCTTCAGAATTGCCAAACAGGAACAGTTCCGCTTCGTTCGGGATCTGCACCCGGTCGGTCGGCAGGGCGAGTTCGTTGATATCATCCACAGGTACTACAAGGTTCACGGTGACGATGATCACCAGTTCGGTATCGCCTTTCTGGAACCCGGTAGAGCGGAAGAGAGATCCCAGAACCGGAATGTCCCCCAGGAATGGAACCTGCTCGATCGCATCCGAAAAGGTGTTCTGGTAGAGACCGGCGATCGCGAAACTCTGCCCGTCGCGCAATTCTACTGTGGTTGTGGCGCGTTGCACATCGAACCCGAAGATCGTGAGCCCCGCCGTCTCGGTAGTCGTATCGGGATCGATAGAGGAAACTTCCGCCGACATCTCGATATTGATCAGATCGTCGTCCAGAACGGTCGGTAGGAAGTTCAGGCTGACCCCGATCGGCCGGAAGGTGATCGAAATTGTGCCCGTATCCGCGTTGACCGCGGGGATTGGGGTCTCGCCGCCTACCAGAAGATTGGCTTCCTCACCCGACAGGGCAACGATGTTTGGTTCCGCCAGGTTGCGTGAAAACCCCTTGGATTCCAACGCGTCGATCTGCAGGTCGAAAAAGAACGTGTCAGCAATCTCAAGCAATACGCCAAACTGGCCAAAGCTTGACCCAAGAATGTTCTCAAAAATCGGCGTGTCCGGATCGACAACGCCTTCATCCAGATTGTTGGTAATGTTAGGCCCAGAGTCTACGAATGGTCTGGCGCGACCACCGGTACGGAACAGCCCAGTACTCACGGCGATCTCTTTCGCGGCACCCCGATCGATTTCGGCGATGCGCACGCGCAGGTTTACCTGCTGGGTGCCGCCGACACTCATCATGTTGGTAACGCGATTACCGGCATACGCGCGAGCCAGGCTCATTGCGCGGTCGATCTTGGCTTTGCCCGAAACGACACCTGACAGCACCAGCCCTGCGCCAGCGGTGCGAACCTCGATCGGCTCTTTCGGCAGAAGCGTTTTCAGGCGCTGCTTCAACTCGCCCAGATCCGGCTCCACCTTGATCGTCACGTTGGTGATCAGGCGACCGTTCTCCCCAAGAAGTGTCAGCGTCGTGGCCCCGCGGCCTCGCCCGAAAATATAGATCGAGCGATCCGATAGGGGTGACACATCCGCGATCTCGGGCTGTGCTACCGACACTTCGGTAAATGGCTGGGCGCTGTCGATGACGACGGCGCGGTTTTGCAGCACCGTGATGCTGTTCGATGTGAGGCCGCGGGCCACCCGCAGCACACTCTGCGCTTCGGCTGTAATCGGCATCAGGGTCGACACGATCATTCCGGCAAGCACAGCGAAGAAAAGTGTGTTGAGTTTCATTCTGAACCGTTTCCTTCCCGCTCCCCCGTCAGGGCGAAAAAACGTAGATTGCGATAGCGCACATTACATACTGCGATATCTAAATCCTAAAACGGATCAGAGTTCAAGCACTTATAGCTGTTTGTTAGAGTGGAGTGCGGATTAGCAACAGGCAGCCGCTAATTTTCGAACTCCACTTCATTTTCCTCAACGCCGCGGCGCACTTTCACACGGGTGCGCTGGACTTCCTGTTCTTCCACCACTTCCACCTCGCGGTCGAAGAGCTCATCAGCGTTGATTGGAACCATTTCATCGGGGTTCTGAATGCTCTCGCCAATGCCGCGCAGCGTCATGGAAAGGGTGCCCTCGGTCTGGGCAATTGCTAGTTTCTGAGCGTCAAGCGGCGTCACCTGGACAGTCGCGATGCGACCGACCCGGGCGCTCGATCGAGACTCGGCATTCGCGCGCTGGTCAACGGCGATCACCAGAATGTCCTGCATGAAAATCTCGCTGCGCATCTGGTCGTTAACCTTGCGCGTGATCAGGATATCGACGCGGTCGCCAGCCTGAACGAAACCCGCGACACCGGTCGAGGCGTTGATCGGGAACGAGAAGGCGCGCATGCCCTCCGCGAGATTATAGGCCATTCGCGGCGCTTCACCGAGCTTCGTTACCTTCGAAGACAACACAGCTTCGCCGGTACGCATCGCCTGAATGACAGTGCGTGGTTCGTTCCTCAGCCCGAAGAGCTTTTCAGCATCTGTGAATGCTCCGGCTGGAACAGAGTTTTTTGGCCATTCCGCCCAAGTGACCTCGGTGCCCTGAAGCACGTGGCCAAACGGAATATCGACTCGAGCAACGATAACTTTGACCGTTTCGATCCGATCCTCGGTCTTTCGAGCGAGAGCTGCCTCATAGGTCGAGAACAGCTTGTAGGCGTAGAAAGCGCCGCCACCAGCGACAGCGATCCCAATGATAAACACAGCGATTGCGATAATTCTCATGGCCACCTCGTATATCGAAGCAGGAGGGCGCCTGCAACAACAGACGCCCTCCCCAAACCGTCGCTGATCGCTTGTCGATTAGCCGCCGGCACCCGGGTTCAGGGTGGGCGCGTCGCCGGTGTCGATGTCGATCGCGGCGTCGCTGAGCGCGGTGCCGATACGGTTGGCGAGCGGGTCAACACCTTCGTTGAAGATGCCGAAGACCAGCGCGATACCCAGCAGCAGGATGCCAGCGGTTAGTGCGACCCAGTCGATGGTCACTGCACCCGACTCGTCGCGGATGAATTGTTTGATCGAAGTCATATTGAACCCTCCAGTAGTTCAAGTTATTCCGCCGCATCACATGACACAGCACATTTCCGTATCGAACCCCATGACACGGTGCGGGGCGGGAAACCCGTTCATTCACCCCTTCACGAGGAAACTCATAGCACCGTTTGACAGGCGCAACAAAGAAACTTTGAAAGAAAACACGTCTATAGGCGCAAGTTTTTCTGGAACGGTGTACAATGCGTTCAAATCATGGCGGGGGAGATGGCAAGTGTGGACAGGTCCGGTTGGAATATGGCGACAATGTGGCAAAGCTCTATGCTTGCTGACTAGTGTTTGTCTTGTTGGTGCGGTGATTCTTTCCGAATCGCCGGCCAATGCGGGGGTTCTGAAGAACGGTGTGCGGGTTGGCGACCGCTCGAAGATGAATATCACCCGGGTGCCGCGTGCCGGAACGCGTAACCGGATCCAGGCACCAGGGGCCGCGCGCAAGGCCGCGCCCAAGGCCCGTTCGCCTCGGAAGGCTCGGCATGCATGGTTCTGGGAGAGTCATGATCCCAAGGCGCCAGCCAGCGCCGCCAAGTGGGACGCCGCGCTTTCCACGCTGCGTGACCGGCGCGGCAACGGGCAGCGCATTCTGGCCGATGAGCGTATTCGCAAGATCTCGCTGAAATGGCGCGAGCCGATCGTGGCGGCGGCACGCAAGCATAACATCTCGGAAATCCTGCTACTCGCGGTCGTTGCAACCGAATCACTTGGCAACGAGAAGGCGAAGAGTCCGAAGGGTGCCGAGGGCCTCATGCAACTGATCCCGGCCACCGCGGCGCGCTTTGGCGTCATCGACAGTTTCGATCCCGTGCAGAACATCAATGGCGGTGCCGCCTATTTGGCATTCCTGCTGGCTAAATTCGACGAGGATCCAGTTCTGGCGCTCGCTGGATACAATGCGGGCGAGAACGCGGTCGTGAAGCATGGCGGCGTGCCGCCGTATATCGAGACGCGGGACTACGTTGCCAAGGTCTTCGATGTGATCGCGGGGGGGGAGGTGCTGTGTCTGGTGAAATTAACCGGCCCCCGCGACACCTGCCTCTGGCGCCCGCCAGAGGTTTGAGCGCGCAAAGCCAATTGCGCGCCATAGGCCCGGCCAATGCCCAAGCCAGCGTCAGGCCACCAGTCTGGCCTCGGTGCTGCCGCGCACTTCGTCTTCGGTGACGTCCGGGGCCAGTTCCACGATCTTCAGTCCGCCATCGACCACGTCGAACACGCCCAGATTGGTGATGATTCGGTCGACCACGCCCTTGCCGGTGAGGGGCAGGCTGCATTCCTTCAGCAGCTTGGTCTCGCCCTTCTTGTTGGTGTGATCCATGATCACCAGCACGCGCCCGACGCCTGCGACCAGATCCATCGCACCGCCCATACCCTTGATCAGCTTCCCCGGGATCATCCAGTTGGCGAGGTCACCGTTCTCCGCCACCTCCATCGCGCCCAGGATAGCGAGGTTGATATGTCCGCCCCGGATCATCGCGAAACTGTCGGCGGAGGAGAAATAGGAGGTCCGGTCCAGCTCGGTGATCGTCTGCTTGCCCGCATTGATCAGGTCTGGGTCGATCTCGTCCTCGGTTGGGAAGGGGCCCATGCCCAGCATTCCATTTTCCGATTGCAGGGTCACGTCGACACCTTCGGGAATGTAGTTCGCCACAAGCGTGGGAATTCCGATGCCGAGATTGACATAGTAGCCGTCTTCAAGCTCCTGCGCCGCGCGCGCAGCCATTTGGTTTCTGTCCCAGGGCATCCTTGTCTCCGTCTGTCCTGCCCCGGTCTGGCGCCGGGTCGGCGCGCTCCGGGGGGTGGGTGGGGGAGGGCGGCGGCCCGGCGTCCAGACCGGGGCGGCCCTTCTTCGTCAGTCTAAATCACGCGGCGCGAATGGTGCGCTGTTCGATCCGCTTCTCGTGCTCGCCCTCGATGATCCGTTGCACGAAGATACCCGGCGTGTGGATCTGGTTGGGGTCCAATTCGCCCGGCTTCACCAGTTCCTCGACCTCGGCAACTGTTACCTTGCCCGACATCGCGGCGGGCGCGTTAAAGTTGTTCGCGGTCTTGCGAAAGATCAGGTTGCCCTGGGTGTCGCCTTTCCAGGCCTTCACGATGGCCAGATCGGCGCGGATGCCCCGCTCTAGGATATAAGTCTCGCCATCGAAGACCTTCTCCTCCTTGCCCTCGGCAACCTGCGTGCCCACCCCGGTCTTGGTATAGAAGCCCGGGATCCCGGCGCCTCCCGCGCGCAGCCGTTCTGCCAAGGTACCTTGAGGATTGAACTCGATTTCCAGTTCACCGCTCAGATACTGGCGCATGAACTCGTCGTTCTCGCCGACATAGGAGGAGATCATCTTCTTGACCTGATGCGTTTCCAGCAGCAGGCCCAGCCCGAAATCGTCGACGCCAGCGTTGTTCGAGGCGATGGTCAGCTCCTTCACCCCGCTTTCGCGGATCGCTGTGATCAGGTTTTCCGGAATACCGCAGAGGCCAAACCCCCCCGCCGCGATCAGCATCCCGTCCGTCAGCAGCCCCTCCAGGGCCTCGGACGCCGTCGAATAGACCTTTTTCATTGTCTCTCCCGCAGTGGTGATGGGACCGGCGCATGCCGGGTGGTTCTTCGCGGCGCAACATAATTGGGAATGGGGCCGCGCGACAAGGCGGTTTCTCGCATTCTATCGGTCGGAACCTGCTTCAGCGAATTCGTCTGCAGTGCGCGGTTCCTTGCTCTCTGGCGAGAGCGCCTTCAACGCTTTCGTCTCGGGTTCCGCCAGGTCGGTGCTGTCGCGGGGTTGTTCCAACAACCAGAACAAAAGATTGTCGCCGAAGACCGCGTTGCGGGTCAGCTCCACATGCTCATCCGGCAGAAACAAGGTGGTGTCGAAGCGCAGCGGGGTTTGCAGGCCGGCGACGTATTCCCCACCCTGACGCTCATCCAGCAGGACCGAGGCGCGCAGCACCACACCGTCGCCCTCCTCGACCCCGTTGATCGTGAAGCTGCCGGTTTCCGGATCGACGATCGCATTCGCCGGGGTTTGAAAGCCGCCGCCGACGACCTGGAACATCTCCAGCCTGGCGGGCTTGGGCGCCCAGCGATCGATCGAGCGATGGAACCGCTCGGCCCTCGCCAGCATCCGGCGCTGATGCACCAGCGCACGTTCGCGGCGCTCCGCGGCTGAGGGGATATCAGGCAGCAACCAGCTCAGCAGGGGCTCGGCCTCGGGCGAGGCCATGGCCCAGCCAAAGCGTTGCCAGACGCGCCAGTCGTAAGGATCCTCCATGGCCTGCCCGGCGGACGAGCCAAAGCGGATCCGGTCGTGCCGTGCCCGTGGCATCAACTGCCATGTAGACGGATGGGTCGCCAGAAGCGGTGCTTCGTAAAACGGCTGGAACGGTCCGAGTTCTTTTCCGTTCACTAGATTGTCCATCGCAACGATCGAGCCCGCGTTCGGGGCCGCGACGATGATCACCCGATGAAAGTGCTGCGCGCCCTCCCAGGTGATTGGAGGCAGGGCACCCTCCTCACCCAATGGAGCAGGCCCGTGCATAAGATAGTAGCGCGTGACCAGCCCGCCCATGGAATGCGCCAGCAGATCGAAGGTCACATCCTCGGGCCGCACTGTCTGGCCTGTTTGACGGCTGCGTTGTCCGGCTACCAGCTCGCGGCGTTGCATTATAAATGTGTGAAAGTCCTGCGCCAGGCTGGCGATATCGCGTCGCCAGTCGTAGTCGAAGCGAAAGGCAGTCTCCGCGTCTGCCAGCGTTTGGGCGCCAGAGGTGGTGATCGCGCCAGTATCATCGGGCAAAGTGGTAATCTGGTTCGCGTCACGCGGCGCCCCCACGCGGAAGCCGCCCGCGCGCAGGGTGCGGCGCACTCCGCTATAGACATCCAGCTTTACCTTCAGGCCCAGAACATCGGCCTCGGCCGTATCGATGACGCCTGCCGCCCGCACCGAATCGCGATGCGCGCTGAAAGGCGTGTCTTCGTCCAGAATCGGCAGGGCGATCAGCCGTGCCTCATCCGGATCGGTCGGATCGGCCGAGAGGCCCCGGCTGCCGCCGCCCCAAATGATCGTGCCGGTCAGGCCATCGACCAGGCGCGAACCCAGCGTGCCCGGCACTGTGATCAGCGGTCGGCGCAGCGCGCCATCGCTTGCCTCGGCCACGCGGCTGTAAATCGTGGCTAAGTTGGGGGATTCCGGCTCTGGGCTGCAGGCGGCCAGACCGATAAGACCCGCGAGGGCCAATACTCTCTTCCCGATCTGGTAGACTTGCATGCAATGCCCTCTTCGCCGCCGAGCGTACTGGGTTTTCGGCGAGATTCAATTGGTGGGGGCCAATGTTGATCCGGTTCCGGTTTGCCGGAGTTAACGAAGTGTTCGCATACGCCCGTCAATCTCTCGTCAAGCATATTGGTTGGGGTGCCAGGGGATGCGGTCAACATATGGCCGCCGCAGCAAGGGAACGGAACCGGGGATGATCGGATCGATTGCCAGCTTGACCGCATTCGTCACAACCGTTGCATCGCCATCGGACGCGTTTATCGAACCCTGGATGGTGGTCATCGCGCTCGGCCTGCTCGGCTGCGCGGTACTGTTTCTCCCCATTTGGCGCTCCGCCACCGCCCGCCGTGCTTTGCTGGCGGAGCAGGAGGCCCGTGCGGCTGTGGAGGCCCGGGCAGCGGACCTCGCCTCGCGTTTGGATGCGGAACTGATGATTTCGGAGGGGCTGTCGGACCAGGTCTCGGCATACAAGGTGCATCTGGCGGATCTGCTGAACGGCATCGACGTGGCCACCGCCTTCTTTGGCGCGGACCGGCGTCTGATGGCCTGGACCGAGGCGTTCGAGCAGGCCGTTCGCCCGCCGGGCGTGCCGCTGGAGCGGGGGCTGTCGCTGGGATCGATCTGGCCCAACCTGACCGCGATGGATGACGATGGCAGCCGACCCGACGGTGAGGTGATCGCTGCCGAGGACTATCTGGATCAGGTCGGCGAGACCTGGGTGCCCAGTGCTGTTTATGTCGAGGAAGGCGGCTTGCGACCGCTCCGCTGTCGCCGCATCGCACAGGGCTGGGTCCTGTCGCTCGCGGATGAAGCCCAGACTGGTTCGGATCAGGATCGTGCAGAGATGGAGCGGGCGCTGCAAAATGCGCGAGAGGAATTGTCTTCCTTCCTCCATCTCATCGGACATGATTTACGCGCGCCCCTGCGCGCGTTGAAGACCTTGCCTGTCTGGATTGCGGAGTCGCTCGACGAGGCGGAGACCTCCGAACAGGTGCGGGATCTTTTGAACGAGATGGAAATTCAGGCCATACGTGTCGATCGGCTGCTGGTGGACCTGCTGGCCTTTGCTCGCGCAGGCAATGCGGAAGCTGCACCCGAAGCCATCGACGCGCCGCGAACGGTTGCCGACATTGTCGCGCAGGTCGAGATGCCCGATGGCTTTTCGGTCGATCTCGCGATTGACCCGGACGAGATTACGGCCCCGCGAAAAGAGTTCGAGGACCTGCTGCGCATCCTGATCCTGAACGCGGTGCGCCATCACACCGGGACCGATGGCAATGTCGCCGTTTCGCTGGCCCTCGATGGCGATGCGCTGGTGCTGCGTGTTCAGGACGATGGTCCCGGGATCCCGCCAGAGGCAGCGGAGCGGGTCTTCAAGATGTTCGCTACCATGAAGCCGCGGGATGAAGTCGAAGGATCCGGCATGGGTCTGACCATCGCGCGCAAGATCGTGGAGGGTTGGGGCGGCGCCATCGGCATCGTGGAGGACAATGCCCCGGGCACATGTGTCGAAGCGAGGTTTCCGACCCGCCCGGTGCTTGAACATGGTCAGACGGAGGCGGCTTCTTTGCCAGAAATGCACCGCCCGCAGCGTATCGCGGGCGCGGCGTGACCGGCGCTCGTCGTTAAAGGCCGCTCATAGTTAAAGGATTGTCAAATGCTTTGCGTCACGATTGACGCAATATCAATCGAAAGGCCACGAGCATGTCGACCAATCAAGCTGCCAGCCCCCAGCCGGATTCTGATATCTCTGCCGCGAGCTTGGGCGTCGCGCCAATCCGCTGCCTGTTGTTGGATGACAGTCGCTTCGACCGCAGGCGGGTGATGCATACGGCCAACCGCGCGGGTCTGCGGATGAATGTCAGTGAAGCTGCGACCTTGGCCGAGGCACGTGCCCATCTGGCCGAACAGTCGTTCTCGTTGCACATCTTCGACTACCGCCTGCCGGATGGCGATGGGATTGGATTTGCGCGCGAGGTTCTCTCGACGCCGGTGCATCAGTCGGTGCCGACCATAATCCTCTCTGGCCAGGGCAAGGAGAGCACCTCGTTGAGCGCGATAATGGCCGGCTGTGCGGACTACCTTACCAAGGAGACGCTCAGCCCGGCGAGCTTCCACGCTTCGGTCATCGGCGCGCTGCACAAGGCGACATTGCGCACCGATCCCGATGCGCCCGCTGCGCATCAGGAGGCGATCCGCTCGGTACTCGATGCACTTTGCGAGGCGCGGATCGACGATGTGAAGATCCCCCTTAGCCGCGTCGCGCACCATGCCGACATTCTGCGCGAAACCGGCATGACCTCCTCCGAGCTTCAGGCGGCGATCGACGCCCTTGCGCAGAACTGCCAGTCGATCAGCACGCAACTTGAGGAGATCGAGCGCCTGGCCCGGGGATACGAGAACTAGGGTCTCACTCGCCAGGCTCGGGCAGGACGGCGCCCGGGTTCAGGATCCCATTCGGATCCAGCGCAGCCTTGATCGTCCGCATCGCCATCAGCCGGGCGGGATCGTGATAGCGGCCCAGATCGGTGCGTTTCAGGCGGCCAATCCCATGTTCCGCTGCGATGGAGCCCCCCATCTCATCCGCCAGATCGTAGAGCGTGCGTTTGATCCGCCCCACCTCATTGCCATAGTCGCCCTTGCTGCGTCCGGCGGCGGGGTAGACATTATAGTGCAGGTTGCCATCGCCGATATGACCGAAGCTGTTGACGATCAGATCGGTTGAGACGTCGGCGACACGCCGATCCGCCTCGGCGAGAAAATCGGGAATTCCGGAAATCGCCACCGAAATATCAGTCGAGAGCAACGCCCCCACCTTGCGATTGCATTCCGGTATGGTCTCGCGGGTCCACCAGAATGCCTCACGTTGCGCCTCGTTCTGCGCGATGACGCCGTCGGTGGCGAGGCCTTCTTCTAACAGGGCCTCCAGAGCCGGGCCGATCCTGTCGGCCAAGCCGCCTGCTGCTGGGCCCGCAACCTCCATCAGCACGCGCCAAGGCGGTGCGCCTGCCAACGGATCAGTCCAATTAGGATAAAACCTGCGAATAAACTCCACGCCCTTGCCGTTGATCAACTCGAACGCCGTGATGCAATCGCCCAGCCGGTCGGCGAGTTCATGCAGCAGCTGCACCGCCGAGGATGGGTTTGGCACCGCCAGCATCGCCGTCACCGTCTCGCCTGGCTTGGGAAACAGCTTTAGGCTAGCCGCCGTGATCACGCCCAGCGTCCCCTCCGAGCCGACCAGCAGATGGCGCAGATCGAAGCCCATATTGTCCTTGCGCAACGCCTTTGGCCCCGCCAGCACCGAGCCATCGGCCAGCACGGCCTCCACATCCAGCACCAGATCGCGGGCGTTGCCATAGCGCAGCACCTGCACGCCACCCGCATTGGTCGCAAGGTTGCCCCCGATCCGGCAGGATCCCTCGGAGGCGAGCGAGAGGGGAAAGAGCCGCCCCACATCATCGGCGGCTTGCTTCAGATCAGCCAGGATGCACCCGGCCTCGGCAATCATCGCACCGTTCTGGGGCTGCACTTCGCGGATCTTGTTCATCCGCTCCAGCGAGAGGATCACGGGCAAGGGGCCATCCGGCATGATCTGCCCGCCGACCAGCCCGGTCCCGCCCGACAGCGCCACAACGGGAAGCAGGTTGGCATTGCAATAGGCCAGTATCGTGGAAACTGTGGCCGTATCGGCCGGGCGCAGGACTGCCGCGGCGGTCCCTTGCCACTGATCGCGCGGCTCGATCAGGTAGGGCGCGATCCGGTCATCGCCGGCGGGCAGATATCCGGCATCGCCAACCATCGCCGCCAGCGCGTCGAGTTGCTCGTCGGTCGGCGATGTCAGCATTCGGGCCCCCGGCGTTACTCCCTCACCGGGACTGTATAGTTCAAACCCAGCCGCCCGCCATCCACATAGATGGTTTCGCCGCACATATAGCTGGCGAGGTCCGAAGCAAGAAACACCGCGACCTTGCCGATCTCGTCCGGTTCGCCCGCGCGGCCCATCGGCGTGCGCGACATGATGGTGCGCAGTTTCTCGGGGCTGGAGGAGACCGTCTTGAACATCTCGGTCGCAATCGAACCCGGTCCGATCGCGTTCACGCGCACGCCTTCCTGGGCCAGACGAATGCCCAGCGCCTTGGTCCACTGCTTGATGCCGCCTTTCGAGATGACATAGGGTGCAATCTCCGGGATCACGCCTTCGGCCTGATAGGAGGACATGTTGATGATCGATCCTTTAGAGCCATGCTCGTCCGGGTTCTGCTTCAGCATCTGGCGTGCGGCAAGCTGGCCAGTGAAGAAAACCCCCTTCATGTTGACCGCCATCACCCGGTCATAGTCGGCCTCATCCAGTTCCAGCGGGTCGCAGGCGTGGATGATGCCCGCATTTGCCACCGCGATGTCCAGCCGACCATGCAGCGCGACGGCCTTGTCGACCAGGGCCTGAACGTCGTTTTTTTGGGTGACGTCACAGCGCTGATAGGTGCAGCCGATCTCGGCCGCCGTCGCCTCGCCGGTCTCGTCGGTGACGTCCGAGATCACAACATTGGCGCCCTCGCGCAGGAACGCTTCGGCGCAGGCCCGGCCGAGGCCGCCTGCCGCCCCGGTGACGATGGCGGTTTTGCCTTTGAGCAACATGGATGTCTCCCTCAGATGACCGCTTTTTCAAGAAACGGCGTATTGGTCACGATGCGTTCATAGCCCAGTGCGGACATATCCAGTGTGCGGAACTGGCCGTGGGCGATCAACTCCGACGCGCCGCGCCCGATGGCCGGGCTCTGCTGGAACCCATGGCCGGAGAAGCCGTTTGCGAAGAGGAAATTCGTCACCTCCGGATGGAAGCCGATGATTGCGTTCTGGTCGAGGGTGTTGAAGGCATAGTGGCCGATCCACGAATTGATCACCTTGACCCGCTCGAAGGCCGGAATCCGGTTGGCGATGGCGGGCCAGAACTTCTCCTCCCACAGCGCGTGGTCGAGCGCGAAATCGTCGTAATCTACAGCCGGATCGTCATCGGGTGGTCCGCCGCAGAGGTAATAGCGTCCATCGGTGCGCACATGCACACCTGTGGGATCGATGGTTAATGGCAGATCGCGGTCCAGCGACTCCTCTGCATCGAAGATAAAGGTGTAGCGCCGGCGCGGCTCCACCGGCAGGTCCAAGCCCAGCATCCCGGCTGTGATCGAGGCGCGCGGCCCTGAGGCGTTGACGACCACGCCCGCCTGGATCACCTCGCCCGATTTCAGCGTGACGCTGTCCACGCGCGCACCGGTTTTGTTGATTGCGACCACCTCGTTATGGACATATTCGGCACCCTGTTGGCGGGCCTTGCGCTTCCACCAGTCAAAGATCGTGCCGCCGTCGAAATAGCCTTCGTCCTGGGTGTTGTGGCTGCCCAGGATGATGCCATCGAGGTTATAGAAGGGGTAATCCGCCGCAATCTCGTCCGGTGTCATGATCCGCGTACCCGCGCCGTGATCCGCCTGCAGCAATTGGCATTCGCGCAGAATGCCCGCCAGGGTCTCGTGTCCGGCAAGATACATATAGCCATAGGAGTGCAGCGCGATCTCCGGCGCCTCGGGGTCGCGCATCCGGCGCGGGAAGCTCTTGATGAACTCCGCCCCGAACTGACTGATCTGGATGTTGATCGGGTTCGAGAACTGCTGCCGGATGCAGGAATTGGTATGCGAGGTCGATGCCTGCGCATAGGTCGGATCGCGCTCCACCACCAGGATCGAGCCATTGAAATCGGCGTTGTCGGTCAGCCACCAGGCGATGGAGGAGCCGATCATAGCGCCGCCGATAATCACGACGTCATAGCTTGTCTTCGCGGGGGTCGCGGCGTTGCTGGGATCTGCCATGCTCACGTCCTTGGATTGTGCTGCACATGTTCGCGCGCGGTTGATCGAGGGTGCCCCGGCGCACCCGCGGGCGCAAGCCGGGATTGTGACCACAGGATTGACGCTCGTCAGTCGCAGGGGCAAACCAGTTTTATGAACAAAGGCAGTAGAAAATCTATCGCATGAGGAAGTGGGGACCACGGCGTGAAAGCCTGCCATCGCTGAACGCGTTGATCGCGGTCGAGGCAACGGCGCGGTTGGGCAGTTTCCGTGCCGCTGCCCAGGAGATGCGCGTGACCCAGGGCGCTGTCGCCCAGCAGGTGCGCGGCGTTGAGGCGGAGTTGGCCATGCCGCTCTTCGAGCGCCACGCCAAAGGGTTGATCCCGCTGCCAGGCACGCAGCGCTTCATCGATCAGGTACGCCAAAGTCTCACCAGCCTGTCCCTGGCGACGCTCGATCTGCAGCAGAGCCAGCGGCGCGAAACCAGCCATCGGATCATTCTGTCCGCGCCGCCGACCATCGCCTCGCGCTGGCTGATCCCGCGCCTGGCGGTGTTCCAGGCACAGAACGAGGCGTTGTCGATCGCGGTCGATGCCTCCACCACCATCCGCCCGCTGACCGGTCCGGAGCGGGTGGACCTCGCCATTCGCTGGGGCAGGGAGCCTTCGGGCTGTTGGTCGCAATTGTTTCTGGAGGGGCCGTTTGTCGTGGTCGCCGCACCTGGTCTGATCGCTGCGCACCGGCCCAGCGGTCCGCAGGATCTGCCCGGCCTGCCGCTGATCACCGATGGTTACGACCTCTGGGGCGAGTGGTTCGAGCGCCAGATCGGTGCGTTGCCGCCGATCCAGGGTCCGTCCATGTCGCTCTCGACCCTGGCCATCGACGCGGCGGAGCAAGGGATGGGTTTTGCCCTGGCCCCCGAACCCCTGGTGCGCGGGGCGATTGACGATGGCCGGCTGGCTCTAGTGTTCCCGCCGCATTACGATCTGACCACGACCCGAGGGTTTTATGTGGTCGCCGCTGACCAGCCCCGTCGGGGACCGTTGCGTAAAGTCGTGGATTGGCTGATGCACGAGGCGAACGGCTAATCCGTCGGCCACCACCATTCTCCGCCGATCACGACGCCATGCGAGGTCAGCTTCTGGCTGCCGGTCATATGCTCGCCGACTACGTCTTCATAGACGAAACTGCCTTCCTCCAGCCGCAGCACTGTCGCGTCGCCCACGGTGCCGGGTGAAAGGGTGCCAAGTTCGGGCCTTTGCAATGCCATCGCCGCGTTGATTGTGGAGGCCGCAATCACCTCCGACAGATCGACGCCCATGCAGAGGAACTTCGACAACGTCACGGTCTGATCGTAGGCTGGGCCATCGATGCAGAGCTGATGCACGTCGGAGCTGATTGTGTCCGGCAGGAAGCCGTTGGCCAGCATCGCGCGCGCGGTGCGGAAGCTGAAGGACCCCATGCCGTGGCCGACATCGAACAGAACCCCGCGCGCCCTTGCCTCGCGCACCGCCTGCTTGACGGTTCCCTGCGGCGTGGCGGGGCTGTTCGGGAAGGGCCGGAAGCAATGGGTCAACACATCGCCGGCGCGCATCCGGCCCACGACTTCTTCATAGGATGGCGGTGGCTCGTCGATATGCACCATCATCGGCAGACCCGCCTCCTCCGCCGTCTCCAGCGCGTAGTCGAAGGGCGTCATCCCATGCGGGCCCGAGGCGTGGCGGCCGAGCCGCACCTTGATCCCCACAATGACATCGCGATTGGCCTTGGCCACCTCGACTGCCTCGCGCGGGGCCATCAGGCGCAGATCCTCGCTCTCGCCCACCATGATGGTTTTTGAAAAGCCCCAGATCCCGGCGAAGGAGACATGCAGATAAGCCAGGATCCGAACGTCGCTGCGATCGATCACATGGGCGCGAAAACCTGGGAAATTGCCGGGACCCGCGGACCCGGTGTCCACGGCGGTGGTCACGCCGCAACGCCTGGCGAACTCCTCCGCATCGATGCCAAGCGAAGTGCCGCCCCAGTAGACATGGGTGTGCAGGTCGATCAGACCGGGACAGACGATATGGCCGCCGACATCGCGCTCGACCGTGCCCGTCAGGTTCGATCCGATGCGCGCGACCTTGCCATCCGCAAAGCCGATATCGCAATCCGCATCCATCTTGTTGCCGGGATCGATCACGCGACCGCCTTTGAGCACCAGATCCATCGCGGCCTCCTGCCTCTGCCCTTTGGGTCTCGCAACGCAGCCTAGGCGCCAATTCCGGCGAAGCCCAGCGGTCATGTGCGACGCGGTTGGCGCTCGCCCGCCGCGACGGATTGGGTTAACAGGGGCGGGCAGCGAGTTGAGGACAGATGTTATGAGCAATCCGGCAAGTTGGACCGAAAAACTGAGCTCCGGATCCCCAGTGCTGGTCACGGGCGCCGCGGGTTTCATCGGTTTCTTTCTGGCGCAGCGCCTGTTGCAGGCGGGCCTGCCGGTGGTCGGGCTCGACAATCTCAACGACTATTACGACCCGGGCCTAAAGCACGCGCGGTTGAAGCTCCTGCATCAGAGCCACGGTTTTTCGTTCGTCGAGGCGGATCTGGCAGACCATGACGCGATCACGCAGGTCTTTGCCGCCCACAGACCGCACCATGTCGCGCATCTGGCCGCCCAAGCGGGGGTGCGGTATTCCATCGACAACCCGCGCGCCTATGCCGAGAGCAATCTGACCGGGTTCCTGAACATCATCGAGGAATGTCGCCAGCAGGGCGTTGCGCATCTGGTTTATGCCTCCTCTTCTTCGGTTTATGGCGGGAACACGCGGCTGCCGTTCTCGACCGGGGACAGCGTGGATCACCCGGTCAGCCTCTATGCCGCGACGAAGAAGGCGAACGAGTTGATGGCGCATACCTACAGCCATCTTTACGACCTGCCGACGACGGGGCTGCGGTTCTTCACCGTCTACGGTCCTTGGGGACGACCGGACATGGCCTACTTCAAGTTTGCCCGCGCGATCGATGCGGGCCAATCGATCCAGATCTACAACAATGGCGAGATGGAGCGGGATTTCACCTATGTCGACGATGTGGTGGAAAGCTTGGTTCGCATCCTGCCAATGGCGCCGGGGCCGAACGAGGCCTTCGACCGTGATCGGCCGGACCCGGCACGTTCCTGGGCGCCTTATCGTGTTTTCAATATCGGCAATCACCGGCGCGAGAAGCTAATGGACATGATCGGCGGGCTGGAACGCGCCCTGGGCCGCGAGGCTGTGAAGGAATTTCTGCCGATGCAGCCCGGCGATGTGAAAGCCACTTGGGCCGATGTCGCCGATCTGGAGGAGGCGGTGGACTTCCGCCCGGACACCCCGCTGCAAACCGGGCTGGAGCGCTTTGTCGACTGGTACCGGCAGTATTACGCCTGAGGAGAGACGCCCATGAGCAAGCTGGTTACTATTGATCATCCCCTGATCGAGCATAAACTTACCCTGATGCGCGACCGCGAGACGCCAACGGCTGTGTTCCGCCGACTGCTGCGCGAGATCTCGATGCTGTCAGCGTACGAGGTACTTCGGGATCTGGAGCTGGAGGAAACGGCGATTGAAACCCCCGTTGCCCCGATGATCGCACGCAAGTTGGCGGGCAAGAAGCTCTGCTTTGTTTCGGTGCTGCGGGCAGGCGATGGGCTGTTGCAGGGGCTGCTGGACCTGGTGCCCTCGGCCCGGGTCGGGCATGTCGGGCTTTACCGCGACCCCAAGACGCTCCAGCCGGTCAGCTACTATTGCAAGCTGCCCGAGGACATGGGCAGCCGCACGACGGTAGTGGTCGATCCGATGCTGGCAACCGGCGGATCCGGTGCTGCAGCGGTCGATGCGGTGATCGAGGCTGGGGCCAAGGATGTGCGGTTCCTCGCCCTGGTCTCGGCCCCCGAAGGCGTGAAAGTCTTCCACGAACATCACCCCAACGTGCCTGTCTACACCTGTGCTTTGGATGAGCGATTGAACGAGAAGGGATATATCGTGCCGGGGCTTGGCGATGCGGGCGACCGGCTGTTCGGCACGAAATAGCGTTCAGGCAGCCGCACGGGCCCGTGCGAAGACGGCTTCGAACATCTCAGGCGTCAAACGTCCGGTATTGGTGTTGTAGCGCGAGCAGTGATAACTCGCGATCAGGCGATAGGGGCCTGCCGTGGTCTGCGCCTCGTGAGCAAAGGGGTGGTCGGCGATCCGCGCGCCCAAGGTCCGCACGGTCGAATCATGCGCGATCTTGCCGAGCGTCACGATGGTGGTGAGCTGCGGCATGGCCGCGATGCGCGCCTGCAGGAACGGACGGCAGGCATTCACTTCCGCCGCGACAGGCTTGTTCTGGGGCGGCACACAGCGCACGGCGTTCGTGATCATGCAGTCGATCAGGCGCAGGCCGTCATCGGCGCGGGCATCGAAGATGCCGTCCGAGAGACCGAACTTCGCCAATGTCGGATAGAGCAGATCACCTGCCCAATCGCCTGTGAAGGGCCGTCCGGTCCGGTTCGCTCCCGTGACACCGGGGGCCAGACCGACGATCAGGACACGTCCCTGTGGGTCGCCAAAACTGGGAACCGCGCCATTGAACCAGTCAGGATTATCGGTCTTGTTCTGATCGCGATAGGCGACCAGGCGCGGGCAGAGTGGGCAGTCCTTGGGCGCCTCGGGCGGGATCGCCTCAATCTTCTTCATCCTCGGCGCCGTTATACTCCGGCATATCCACCGGCTGCGGGCGCGGCGGACGTCCGATGACCTCTTTCAGTTCTTCCAGCTCGATGAAATTGTCGGCCTGTCTTCGCAGGTCGTCCGCGATCATAGGGGGGGAGGATCGTATGGTCGAGACCACCGAGACCCGAACGCCTTTTCGCTGGACCGCTGCGACCAGCGAGCGGAAGTCGCCATCGCCGGAGAACAACACGATATGCTCGACATGATCGGCCATCTCCATCGCATCGACCGAGAGCTCGATATCCATATTGCCCTTGATCTTGCGCCTGCCGGTCGAGTCCGTGAACTCTTTCGCCGGTTTGGTGACCAGCGTGAAACCGTTGTAGTCCAGCCAATCGACCAGCGGCCGGATCGGAGAATATTCTTCGTTCTCGATCAGAGCCGTGTAGTAGAACGCCCGGACCATCTTGCCACGCCGCATGAATTCGGAACGCAGCAGTTTGTAATCAATATCGAAACCCAAAGCTTTGGTTGCAGCGTAAAGATTGGAACCATCAATGAAGAGCGCCAGTCGTTCGTCGCGATAAAACATTTTGGGGAGCCTCTGTTTGTCCGATCCCAGAAGAAACGCTATCAACGGCGTTCCCCGTCGGACCATTGTTGAGTGTACCGGCGCGACGTATACGCTGGCAAGTGAAGGATTCCAACTGAGAAATGTCTCAAATACATGACCGTTCATCTGATTGCGCTGGGGGCGAATCTCCCTGGGTTGAACGCCGACCCTGGAACAACACTTAACAGGGCGCTTTCGTTGCTGGCGACGGCTGAGGAGGTGACATCTATCCGATGCTCGCGCTGGTTCAGGTCGCCTGCCTTTCCGACTGGCTCGGGCCCCGATTTCGTCAATGGCGCCGCAAGGGTCGAGGCGGATCTGACCCCGGCGGAGATGCTGGCGCAACTGCATGCGATCGAGGAGGAACTGGGCCGCACCCGCAAGACCAGATGGGAGCCTAGGACCTGTGACCTCGACCTGATCGCATCCGGCGCGGCGGTTCTGCCTGATATGGATACGTTGAGCCGCTGGATGGAGATGGATCTGGGCAAGGCGCAAACCGCGATCCCGCCCCATCTGATCCTGCCCCATCCCCGGATGCAGGAGCGCGCCTTTGTGCTGCTGCCGCTGATGGATGTCGCACCCGACTGGATCCATCCCCTGACCATGCAAAACCTGCGCGACATGGTGGCCGCCCTGCCATCGGCTGACCGGGCCGCCGTGGTCCCGCTCGAATAACCCGCCAAGCGGTGGAAAGTGCTTGCAAATGCAGCGCTGCGATCCTAAGTAACCGGCTTCCCGAAACACCTCTCGGATTGGAGCGTCGCCCATGGCCCGCGTAACTGTTGAAGACTGCGTCGACAAGGTTTCCAACCGGTTTGACCTGGTAATGATGGCCGCACATCGCGCGCGCACTCTGTCATCCGGCGCACCGATCACTATCGAGCGCGACAATGACAAGAACCCTGTCGTCGCCCTGCGCGAAATCGCGGACGAGACGCTGACACCGGAAGACCTGATGGAGCAGTCGATCGAGAGCCATCAGCGCCATATCGAGGTCGACGAGCCCGAGGAAGACAACATGGCTGTCCTTATGGCCGGCGGCGTCGAAGATCCGCGCCCGCCCGTCGTAGACGATCTGGACGAGGAAAAGCTGCTGCGCGCGCTGATGGCCGAGCAGGGCAAGTAACCCGCGAGCCTGCGCCGGGCGCGCTCGCGCTTGGCGCTGCCCGGGGCCGAGGAGGCGCGTTCCCGTGATCCGTCAGTTCGAACTTGTCGAGCGGGTCCGGGACTATAACCCTCATTCCGACGAGAACCTTCTAAACCGGGCCTATGTGTTCGGTGCCAAGGCGCATGCGCATCAGCGCCGCGCCAATGGCGATCCGTATTTCGGGCACCCGGTGGAGGTTGCTTCGATTCTAACGGATCTGCGCCTGGACGATGCCTCCATCGTTACCGCGCTTCTGCACGACACGGTCGAGGATACCGAGGCGACGCGGGAGGAGATTGCGCGGCTTTTCGGCGAGGAGATCGCCCAGCTTGTCGATGGCGTCACCAAGCTGACGAAGCTGGAACTGTCCAGTCAGGAAACTGCGCAGGCCGAAAATTTCCGCAAGCTGTTGCTTGCCATGGCCAAGGATGTCCGTGTCATTCTGGTGAAGCTGGCGGACCGGCTGCACAACATGCGCACCATAGACCATCTGCGCGAGGAGAAGCGCCAGCGCATTGCCCGCGAAACGATGGAGATCTATGCCCCCTTGGCCGGACGCATGGGAATGCAGTCGATCCGCGAGCAGCTCGAGGATCTGTGTTTCGAGGTTTTGCAGCCCGAAGCCCGGACATCGATCATGCGCCGCTTCATCAAACTGCGCTCCGAAACCGGCGACATGATCCCGCAGATCAGTGCCGAGATTTCCACGGTTCTGACGGAGGCGGGGGTCGAAGCCGAAATCGTGGGCCGCGAGAAGAAACCCTACTCGATCTGGCGCAAGATGGAGGAGAAGCGCACAGCGTTCAGCCAGCTCTCGGATATCTACGCTTTCCGCGTGCTTTGCAGGTCCGAGGAGGATTGCTATCGCGCGCTGGGTGCCATCCACAGACGTTGGCGGGCGGTTCCGGGCCGCTTCAAGGACTATATCTCCAGCCCCAAGGCCAATGGCTATCGCTCGATTCACAGCACGGTCTACGGTCCGGTGGCCGAACGGGCGGCGGCGATGCGGGTCGAGATGCAGATCCGCACCCATGCGATGCATGCCGTGGCCGAGACCGGAGTGGCGGCGCATTGGGCCTTCAAGGAGGGCGCACGGGTCGAGAACCCCTTTGCTGTCGATCCCTTCCAATGGCTGCGCGATCTGGTCGAGCGCCTGGAGAAGGGCGACGAGCCCGCGGAATTTCTGGAGCATGTGAAGTTGGACATGTTCAACGATCAGGTTTTCTGCTTCACGCCCAAGGGGGATGTGGTGGGACTGCCGCGCGGGGCGACGCCGATCGATTTTGCCTATGCCATCCACACACGCGTCGGCGACCGCTGCGCCGGGGCCATGGTCGACGGCAACCGTGTGCCGCTGTGGACCCGATTGCGCAACGGCCAGCAGGTGGAGCTGATCCTCGCCGATGGCCAGCGCCCCTCTCCCGGATGGGAGGATATGGCCCAAACCGGACGCGCCAAATCGGCGATCCGGCGCACTTTGCGCGAGCGGATGAAGGCCGAGCAAGCGGCGCTGGGGCGCGAGCTGGCATTGCAGAGCTTTGCCCGCGCGGGCCGCGATGCGGGCGAGAAGACGCTAGCCACCGCCGCCGCGCGTTTGGGCATGCCGGACACGGATGCGATGCTGGTCGCACTGGCCGAGGGGCAGATCACCTCGCGCAAGATCATCGACGCCGTCTATCCCAGCCAGGGTGATGCGCCCGAACCTGCCGCCCAGGTGCCCGAAATCCGCGTGCGCGGGATCAAGCGCGGCCAGGCGATCAGCTTTTGCAAAAGCTGCTGGCCGATTCCCGGTGACCGGATCATGGGCCTGACCCGGCGCGGGCGCGTCGTGGTCCACGCCATCGCCTGTCACCTACTTGCCGAATTCGAGGATGAACTGGAACGCTGGCACGATCTGGGCTGGGACCCGGAATCGAACGCTCAGCCGGTTAATCTGGTGCGCATTGTTTTGACGCTGGCAAATCAGCCCGGTGCCCTGGGGGCGGTCTGCACGCTGGTCGGCGAGGCCCAGGCCAATATCGACAATATCGGCGTCACCAAACGCAAGCCCGATTTCTTCATTATGGAAATGGAGCTTGAGGTCAGGGATGTGAAACATTTGGGCGATATTCTCGCCTCACTTCGGGCACAAGACTATGTGAATCAGGTTGAGCGTGCTTTCGGGACCCCGCCGCAAGCGGGCGACACATATGAGGACATGCAACCGAGATTGCCCCTTGGCAGCCAACCGGTTGGCGGGCACTAGGGGTTGGCGAGGTCAGCCCGTTCCGGGCGAGGTGAAGGTTTGAACCGGGTGGGACGGATGAAGAGCGGACAGGCATGATACTGAAGCGGCGCGAGAAACCACCGCTTTGGGTGCGCGTGCGCGAGTTCATTGCGCCGCGCAAGGGGATCCTGCGCGGGGTTGACTACCTCTCGAAACGGATGCGCCGCCTGCCCGACAGCCCGCATCGCATCGCGCTGGGCTTCGCCTGTGGGGCGTTCGCCTCGTTCACGCCTTTCTTCGGCTTTCATTTCTTCGTCGCGGCTGGGATTGCCTGGCTTCTGCGCGGCAACATCATCGCCTCGCTGTTTGGGACGGCGGTTGGCAATCCGCTGTCTTTCCCATTGATCTCGACCACATCGCTCTTTGTCGGCAGTTGGATGTTGGGCCGCGGCGAGTCGGGGTCGACCTTCGAAGCGGTGACCGATGCCTTCGCCGAGGGGTTCAAGTCGATCTGGGCCACGACCAAAAGCTGGTTCGGCTATGGCCCCAGCATGCTCGACGGGCTGATGCAGTTCTTCGACGATGTATTTCTGCCCTATCTGGTGGGCGGGATCGTGCCTGGCCTCGTGGCCGGATTGATCTTCTATGTTATCTTGCTACCAATCGTGTCCGCCTATCAGAACCGTCGGCGTAAGAAGCTGGCCGAGACGAAACGGCGGCTCGACAGTGTTGCGGCGGGCGGGAGCCCGGTGCTGGACGAGGTTGCAGGAGACTGACCCATGGCGAATTCGCCCCTGGATGCCCCGCTTGGCCGCCTTCGGCTGGGCGTGAATATCGATCACGTCGCCACCATTCGCAATGCGCGCGGCGGTGCGGTGCCAGATCCGATCCGCGCGGCCAAACTGGCTGAACAGGCCGGCGCCGATGGCATCACTGCCCATCTGCGCGAGGATCGCCGCCACATCACCGACGACGATATCGAGCGCCTGATGGACGCGCTGAGCGTGCCGCTCAATTTCGAGATGGCCGCAACCGACGAAATGCAGGCCATCGCGTTGCGCCACAAGCCGCACGCCGTTTGTATCGTGCCGGAAAAACGCGAGGAGCGGACCACCGAGGGTGGCCTGGAGGTTGCGCGCGAGGAAAACCGTCTAGCTCATTTCATCGCGCCCCTTGCCGATGCCGGGTGCCGCGTTTCGATTTTCATCGCCGCCGATCGACGTCAGATCGAGGCTGCGGCCCGCATCGGCGCGCCGGTGATCGAGCTTCATACCGGGGCCTATTGCGACGCCCATGCCGAGGGGCGCTTTCACGAGCGCGACGAGGAACTCGGCCGCTTGCGCGACATGTCCGCCTTTGCGAATTCGCTGGGGCTGGAGGTGCATGCGGGCCATGGTCTCACCTTTGACACGGTTGCCCCGGTCGCGGCATTCCCGGAGGTGATGGAGCTTAATATCGGTCATTTCCTAGTGGGCGAGGCTATTTTCTCGGGCCTTGACAGCTCCATTCGCCGGATGCGCGACCTGATGGATCGCGCGCGCCGCGAAGCCTTTGGCGAAGGTGTGGCGTGACGGTTGAGACGGCCTCGCTGGCGGCACCTGCCGCCGCTTTCCTGATTGCCGCCGGGTCGCCCGGTCCCGCCACGCTTGCCGTCGCTGCGACATCCATGTCGCGTGGACGAAGCGCCGGCCTGGCCTGTGCGGTGGGTCTTTGGGTGGCGCTCAGCCTCTGGGGTCTTGTTGCCGCTGCGGGGATCGGTGCGCTGATGGCCACCTGGGCGCCTGCGATGATCGCCTTACGGCTGATCGGGGGGGCCTATCTGCTCTATCTCGCATGGCAGTCGATGCGCAGCGCTTTGGCTGACCACCCGGTAGAGCAGGACGCCGCCGATTGCCCGAACGCCGCGCTGATGTTCTGGCGGGGCATGTTGCTGAATGCCATGAACCCCAAGGCGCTGCTGGCATGGATGGCGGTGATCGTAATCGGCCTGCCGCCAGGTGCGGGCACCGGTGACGTCGCAATCATCTTCGCGCTGTGTTCCGCCATCGGGTTGGGTCTCTACGTGCTCTATGCGATGCTGTTCTCGACCGGACGCGCGATGCGGTTTTATCTGAGACTGCGCCGGTGGATCGAAGGCGGTTGCGCGCTGCTCTTCGGCGCTGCCGGTCTTGGGTTGCTGTTTCGCCGGGTGGATACTCCATGATGGGCGAGGCGGGCAGCTTCCTGTTCGGCTGGGCGATGTTCGTGTTCACCGCGGCTGCGCCGGGCCCTTCTGTCTTCGCCATCATGGGCACGTCTCTCGCGCATGGCCGGGCTTCGGGATTGCGCTTTGCCAGCGGCGTCTGCACCGGGTCGGTATTCTGGGGCATCCTGTCGGCTTTCGGTGTCGGGTTGATCCTTCAGACCGTGGGCTGGGCGCTGCTGGTTCTGAAATTCGCCGGTGCGGCCTATCTGCTATGGATGGCCTGGAAGGCGGCCAAATCGGCCATGGCGACCACGCCACCGCGCACGAGCCTGCCGGCGAATGGCTTCTACGCAGCTGGTCTGGCGCTGCATGTGACCAACCCGAAGGCGGTGTTCGGATGGGCGGCGACGGTTGCTGTGGGCCTTCCTTCGGGGGCGGGCGGGTCTGACATTGCCTTGTTCCTGATTGTTTGTGCGGGGCTCGCCGTCGTGATCAATCTCGGCTATGCGTTGCTCTTTTCCACGGCGCCCCTGGTGCGCGGCTATCGCGCGGCGCGGCGCTGGATCGAGGGCACCTTCGCTGCCATCTTCGCCGCCGCGGGTCTTGGCCTGCTGGCGTGGCGCCCATGATCATCGGTATCGGTAGCGATCTGGCGGATATAAGGCGGATCGAAGGGACGCTCGCCAAGTTCGGCGACCGTTTTGTGCGCCGGGTCTTTACCGAGGTCGAACAGGCGAAATCCGACAAACGCCGCGAACGTGCGGCTTCCTATGCCAAGCGCTGGGCGGCGAAGGAGGCGTGCTCCAAGGCCCTGGGCACTGGGCTGCGCATGGGCGTCGCGTGGCGCGAGATGGGTGTGGTGAACCTGTCTACCGGTCAGCCGACGATGAACCTGACCGGTGGCGCGGCGGAGCGTTTGGCGAAGCTCACCCCCCCCGGCATGACCGCCCGGATCCATCTGACGATTACCGATGACAAACCCTATGCCCAGGCCTTCGTGGTGATCGAAGCTGTGCCTCAAGGCACCCCGTATCTTGGAGAGGGCCTCGCGTAATTCGAGGCGTCGCTCAACCACACCGTGTGGCGCATCGACACTGCCCTTGCGTCAGCGCTGCGGACCCGGCGCACGCCCTCTGCCGGTTCGCTTGACAGGCACGGGTCGGCGGGTCACATAGCGCCTCAACTTATCGTTAGACCGAGAGTTTCGATGGCCGCCGCAAAAAAGAAGGATGGTTTCTGGGAGACCGTCAAGACGATCTTCTGGGCGCTTCTGATCGCTGCGGCGTTTCGCACCGTCTTGTTCCAGCCGTTCTCGATCCCCTCGGGTTCGATGAAGCCGTCGCTGCTGGTCGGTGACTATCTCTTTGTCTCTAAATTCGCCTATGGCTACTCGCGTTATTCGCTTCCCTTCGCGCCGGATATCATGGATGGCCGGATCTGGTCGGCTCAGCCCGAGCGTGGCGATGTGGTGGTGTTCAAGCACCCCTCGCGCGATGCGTGCAGCCAGGGCCCGGTGGAAACCGTGGTCGCACTGGTGCGCCGCGTCTCGGGGTCGCTTGTGCGCGGTCCCAATGACTGCGCCGATTATGTCAAGCGCGTGGTGGGCTTGCCAGGGGATGAAATTCAAGTGATCGGTGGCATCCTGCACATCAATGGCGAGGCGGTGAAGACCGAGCAGATCGAGGACTTTGTCGAGCCGAATGTCCCCAGAGGCAACCCGCCGAGTCCACCGAAATGCAAGAAACCCCAGCCTGGGGTCGGTCAGGACTGTGTGAAGGAGCAATGGGTCGAGACCCTGCCGGAGGGCAGGCAGCATCTGGTGCTCAATATCGCCAACACGATGGGCCTGCCGATCCCGAACCGCAGATCCGTGGACGACACCCGGCTCTTTGAAGTGCCGGAGGGTCATTTCTTCTTTATGGGCGACAACCGCGACAACTCCTCGGACAGCCGTCTGGATGTGGGCTATGTGCCCTTTGAAAACCTGGTCGGCCGGGCCGATGTGATTGCGTTTTCCTGGGATGGCCCGATCTGGAAGGTCTGGAACTGGCGCGGCGACCGGTTCTTCAAGTCGATTGAATAGGTTTGGTGCGGGGCGGTCGCGCCTGGCGTTGATCGCGACAGTGGCTGCCGCCGCTCTGGTGGCGGCATTCCTGGCGGCGCCACTCTGGGTCAAGCTCGCAGGGGGATGGTATTACTCGATCCCTGCTGGCGCGATGAAGCCTGCCGTGCTGACGGGCGATACGCTTCTGGCTCTGCCGTTGAAAAGCGACACGCCGGAACGTGGTAGCGTTATCATCTACACCCATCCCACCTGGCCTGGTGTGGACTTCGTGAAACGCGTGATCGGTCTGCCCGGCGACAGGATTGCGATTGTTGGAGGCGTGGTGGTGCTGAATGATAAGCCTGCGGCCATGACGCGCCTTGGGGATCGGGCCGAGGTCTTCAACGACCCCACGCCCGCTCCAGGCTGCGTCTCGCGGGCGCCTGAACCGGGCGTCGTCTGCAGCTATGAGCATTGGCGCGAGACGTTCCCCGATGGAACGGCGCAGGATGTATTCAACACACGGGGCACTTTGGGCGTTGCGGGGTCCGGCAGCCATTTGGATGACCTTCCGGCCGTCACTATCCCGGCAGGGCATTTCTACTTGCTGGGCGATCACCGCGACAACTCACGCGACAGCCGAGATCATGGCCCTGTTCCGATCGAGAATATCCGCTACAAGGTCTGGATCGTTCATACGTCTTGGGATCGCGAGACGTTGTTGCCGCGCGTCGAACGGTTTCTGAAGCGGGTCGAATGAATGGCGAATCGGTCGGTCAAAACGTCGGTAGAGAACCTTTCGGCCTATTTGGGTCGATCGTTTGCCAATCCCGATCTGTTGGTCGAGGCGCTGACCCATCCCTCCGCAGCCTCGCCTGCGCGGGCCGATAATCAGAGGTTGGAGTTTCTGGGAGACCGGGTGCTGGGTCTCGTGATCGCCGAGGCGCTGATCGAAACCTATCCCCAAGAGACCGAGGGTGCCCTGGCGCCGCGCCTGAACGCCCTGGTGCGCCGCGAGACCCTGGCCGAGATCGCGTGCGAGATCGGGCTGGGCGAGCATCTGCATCTGGGCCGGTCCGAAAACACCTCGGGCGGGCGACGCAAATCGGCGATCCTGGCCGATGCGATGGAGGCGGTGATCGCGGCTCTCTATCAGGACGGCGGGCTGGAGATCGCACGCGCTTTCATCCTGCGCCATTGGCAGACCCGGCTGATCGCGCCGCAGGAGGCGCCGATGGACGCCAAAACCAAGCTGCAGGAATGGGCGCAAGGCCAGGGCTTGGAACCGCCGAGCTACGAAATCAAACTGCGCACCGGACCGGATCACGCACCAACCTTCACGGTCGAGGCGCGCCTGCCCACCGGGGCCTTCGCCGCCGGCAGTGCCGGCTCGCGCAAACGCGCCGAGCAGATTGCCGCCGCGGCGCTCTTGGATGAGATTGGAGAGACCCGATGACAAGATGCGGGTTTGTCGCCCTGATCGGCGAGCCGAATGCGGGGAAGTCCACCCTGACCAACCGCATGGTGGGGGCCAAGGTCTCGATCGTCACTCACAAGGTGCAGACGACGCGCACCCGCATCCGGGGCGTCGCGCTGCATGACCAGGCGCAGATCGTCTTTGTGGATACGCCTGGCCTGTTCCGTCCGCGCCGCAGGTTGGATCGCGCAATGGTCGCCAGCGCCTGGACCGGCGCGGCGGAGGCCGATCTGGTCGTCCTCGTGGTCGAGGCCCATCGCGGGATTACCGAGGGGGTCGAGGCGATCCTGTCAGGCATGGCCGATCATCTGCCCGGCAAGGCTCGCGTTGCGCTGGCGATCAACAAGATCGACCGGGTGAAGCGCGATGCCCTGCTGGCCCTGACGGCCCAGTTGAACGAGCGTCATGCCTTTGCCGCGACCTTCATGATTTCGGCAGAGAAGGGCTATGGTGTCGATGACCTCAAAGACTGGCTCGCCGCGGAGCTGCCGGAGGGGCCGTGGCATTATCCAGAAGACGAGATTTCCGACCTGCCGGAACGCCTGCTGGCAGCCGAGATCACCCGCGAGAAACTGACCCTGCGGCTGCATCAGGAACTGCCCTATCAATTGACCGTCGAGACCGAGAATTGGGAGGAGCGCAAGGACGGCTCCGCCCGGATCGAGCAGATCATCTATGTCGCCCGCGACGGCCACAAGGGCATCGTGCTGGGCAACAGGGGCGAGACGATCAAGGCCGTGGGGGCCGAGGCACGGGTCGAGATTTCGAAACTGCTCGACCGCAAGGCACATCTGTTCCTGACCGTGAAAGTCCGGCCCAACTGGTTGGAGGAGCCCGAGCGGTATCGCGAGATGGGCCTCGATTTTTCCGATGGCTGAGGTGCGTCTTGCGGCGGGGATGTGGGTATCCGCCTATCTAGCGCGGTTGAATGCCGAGGGCATATTCGCCCATGTCGCCCATCACGGTGACGACCAGGCTGGCGCCATCGCCGTGAAGCTCGCCACCATGGACGGCCAGGCGGTGCTGTTCGCCCGCGCCTACGATGCCGAGGGTGCCCGGATCTGGGACGAGTTGCACCGTGGGTCCGAAACCGAAACCGACGCGATGGTGGCCAAGCAACGCGGCTATGACCCCGACCTCTGGGTGATCGAGGTCGAGGATCCCAAGGGCCGCCATATGCTGGACGAACCGGGGCTGGGATAATGGACTGGCGCGACCAGGGATTGCTCCTCTCGACCCGGCGCCATGGCGAAAGCTCTGCCATCATCGAGGTGTTGACCAGCGCGCACGGCCGTCATGCGGGGATTGTGCGGGGTGGGGCCTCCTCGAAAATGGGGCCGGTTTTGCAACCCGGGGCGCAACTCGACCTGGAATGGCGCGCAAGGCTGTCGGAGCACCTGGGGACCTATCGCGTCGAGCCGTTGCGCTCTCGCGCGGGCGTTTTGATGAGCGACCGCCGCAGGCTCGCCGCTTTCAATGCAGTGGCTGCTTTGCTGTTGGCGTTTACGCCGGAACGCGAGCCGGATACGCCCCTTTACGATCTCACCCTGGGGCTCGCGGATGCCCTCGCGGATGACAATCCCGACTGGGCGGCACATTACGCGGCGTGGGAGCTGGGTCTGCTGGGTGCCATCGGCTTCCAACTCGATCTTGGCAGTTGTGCCGCAACCGGGGCCACGCAAGAGCTGGTCTGGGTCTCGCCCAAATCCGGCCGCGCCGTCTCGCGCCAAGGGGGTGAGGGGTGGGAGGATCGGCTGCTGCCCCTGCCGGCATTCCTGAAAGGCGCCGAGCCGACGCCCGAAGATGTGCATCAATCGTTGCGTCTGACCGGCCATTTCCTGACCCATTGGGTGCTGCCCGCCCATGGGAAACCTCATTTGCCGGAGGCACGGGGGCGCTTTCTGGCGCTGCTGGGCGGTGGCCTGGGCGGCGACGGCGTCGTGTCACTGGTCTGACCGGTGCTTCTGCGGTAGGGCGGGGCATGACGGATCGAAAGACATCGTTGCTCTGGCGCCTGGTTGCCGAAAACGGCTGGGCGCATCGCTGGGGCTATGCTGCGGCGCTGGTGCTGATGATCTTGATCTCGGCGATGGGCGCCGCCGTCGCCCTGATCACCGGCCCGATGTTCGAGGAACTGTTTCAGGAGCAGCGGATCGAGCAGTTCCAGAAGATCGCTGTCCTGATCCTGGTGGTCTTTGGCATCCGCGGGGTTGCGTTGTATGGCCAGACGGTGATCCTCGCGCGGATCGGCAACCGGGTTGTCGCGGGGCTGCAGCGCAGGCTTTATGACCATGTGCTGGCGCAAGGGATGGGCTTCCATGCAGAACACGGTGCTGGCGACCTCGCCAACCGGCTCAGCCAGAACACCAACGCGATCCGCCAGGGGTTGCAGTTGCTGGCGACACGGTTGGGGACGGATGTCTTTTCGGTCCTGTCGCTGCTGGGAGTCATGTTATGGTGCGACTGGCAACTCACGCTCTACGCACTGATTGGGCTGCCGGTGATCTTCGGCGGGATCTCGTGGCTGGTGCAGCGCATGAAAAAGCAGGCTCGGGCCGAGATTTCGATGCAGGCCCGCGTTCTGGGCGCCGTGAATGAAACCGTCCTGGGCGCGCGCGTGATCCGTGCGTTTAATCTGCAGCCTCAGATGCGCGACCGGATGGGCGCGGCCATCGACGGCGTGCGCGACCGGGCCGACCGGATTGCGCAGCTTCAGGGCGCCGTGAACCCGCTGATGGAAACGATGGCGGGTATCGCGGGCGCCGCCGCGATCCTGATCGGCGGCGGTCGCGTCGTGTCCGGCGCGCTGGACCCCAGCACGTTTATCTCGTTTGCCACTGCGCTGATCATGGTGGGCGATCCGGCGCGCCGGCTGGGCCAGCTCAATGTGATCCTGCGCCAGTATCTGGCGGCGGCGGAGTTCGTCTATGGTACCCTGGACACCCATATCGGACAGCCCGATGACGCGGGCGCGTCCGATCTGGTGGTCACCAAGGGCGAGATCCGGTTCGAGGGTGTGAGTTTTTCCTACGCCATGGATGATGCCCGCGCCCTGGACAGCCTCGATCTGCGGGTCGCGCCGGGGCAGGTGACGGCGCTGGTCGGCCCTTCAGGCTCTGGCAAGTCGACGATCTTGAACCTGTTAGAGCGGTTCTACGACCCGGATCGGGGTCGCATCGTGATCGATGGGCAGGACATCGCGAAAACCCGCATCGACAGCCTGCGTGGCTCCATGGCGCTGGTCACGCAGGAGACGTTCCTGTTCGACGCCACGGTGGCTGAGAATATCGGCTTTGGCCGCCCGGGCGCCAGTCGGGACGAGATCGAGGCCGCCGCCCGCGCCGCCAATGCGCATGACTTTATCGCTGCATTGCCCAAAGGCTATGACAGCGCGGTGGGTGAGGGGGGCGGCACCCTCTCCGGCGGACAACGCCAGCGCATCGCCATCGCCCGCGCAATGCTGCGCGATGCGCCGATCCTGCTGCTGGACGAGGCCACTTCGGCCCTGGATGCGGCGTCAGAGGCCCATGTTCAAGAGGCGCTGGAGCGTCTGATGCGGGGCCGCACCACCCTGGTGATTGCGCATCGGCTTGCAACTGTGCGACGCGCGCATAATATCTGCGTTGTCGACGCCGGACGGCTGGCGGAACAAGGCACGCATGACGATCTGATCGCGGCGGATGGGCTCTATGCTCGGCTCGCCGCCCTACAATTCGGCCGGTCCGAGGAGATGACATGACCAAGCCCCCCCTGAAGCTTTACCTGGCCGATCCGCGCGGCTTTTGTGCCGGTGTGGTTCGTGCCATCGAAATCGTCGAAATGGCGATCGAGAAATGGGGCGCCCCCGTATATGTCCGCCACGAGATCGTGCATAACAAGCATGTGGTAGATGATCTTGCTCAGAAGGGCGCGATCTTCGTTGAAGAGCTTGAGGAGTGTCCGGACGATCGCCCGGTGATCTTTTCGGCCCATGGCGTGCCGAAATCGGTGCCGGCGGAGGCGGAAACGCGCCAGATGCTCTATGTCGATGCGACCTGTCCGCTGGTCTCGAAAGTTCATATCGAGGCCGAGCGTCACTCGCATCGCGGATTGCAGATAGTAATGATCGGTCATGCCGGACATCCCGAAACCGTGGGCACGATGGGTCGGTTGCCCGAGGGCGAGGTGATCCTGGTCGAAACGCCAAGCGATGTAGGCACGATCAAGCCGCGCGATCCCGAGCGCCTGGCCTATATCACCCAGACCACGCTTTCGGTGGATGACACGGCGGAAGTGGTGGAGGCGCTGACCACACGCTTTCCCAATATCGTCGGGCCGCACAAGGAAGACATCTGCTATGCCACCACCAACCGTCAGGAGGCGGTAAAAGAGATGGCGCCGATGATCGATGCGCTGCTGGTGGTGGGGGCGCCCAACTCCTCGAACTCGCGCCGTCTGGTGGAGGTCGGCGCGGCTGCGGGGTGCGAATACGCCATGTTGGTACAGACCGCCGCCGATATCGACTGGCGCGCCATCGAGGGGGTGGAGGCCGTAGGGCTCAGCGCTGGGGCCTCGGCACCCGAAGTGCTGATGGACGGGGTACTTGCCGCCTTCCGCGATCGCTATGATGTGACCATCGAGCGGGTTGTGACCGCAGAGGAAAATGTCAGCTTCAAAGTGCCGCGCGTGCTGCGCAAAGCCTCATGAGTGATCCGTCATGAGTGATCCCGGCACGATTTCCTATTATTCTGACGAGGCACAAACCTACGCGGAGTTCGTTGGCGACGAGGCGGACAATGCCTGGCTGATGCGCTTCATCGAAGGGTTGCCCGCAGGCACCCCGGTTCTGGATTTCGGATGCGGACACGCCTGGGCAGCGGCAGTGCTGCGGGATCGCGGATTTCAGGTGACGGCGACAGATGGATCGCCTGGCCTCGCGGTGCAGGCTAAGGCCCGCTATGACCTGGACGTGCAGGTTGCGCTGTTTGACGAGCTTGACGCAGTCGAGGCGTTCGATGGGATCTGGGCCAGCTTCTCGCTGCTGCACGACAGTCGCGAGGCGATGCCGCTTCATCTTGCGCGCTTGCGCAGGGCGGCGCGGGCGAATGCGCTGCTGTTCCTGGGTCTGAAAGAGGGCGAAGGACGGCAGCGCGATCATCTCGGCAGGCTTTACACGTATTTCGGCGAGGCCGAACTCAGGGAATATCTGGAAGCTGCGGGTTGGGGAGGGATCAGCTGCGAGCGACGCAACCTGCCGGGCCTGGCCGGGAAAAAGGAACCCGCGTTGCATATCTTCGCGCGGGCGGTTTGATGCAACTCTATGCCTATACCGACGGCGGCTGTTCGGGCAATCCGGGCCCCGGCGGTTGGGGTGTCGTGCTTGAAGCCCGCGACGGCGATGCGGTTCTGAAATCGCGCGAGCTTTCGGGCGGAGAGCTGGAGACGACCAACAACCGGATGGAACTGACAGCCGCGATCCGGGCACTGGAGGCGTTGGACAAACCCTCCGAAATCACGGTGGTTACGGATTCGACCTATGTGAAGAATGGGATCACCGGCTGGATCCATGGCTGGAAGAAGAACGGTTGGAAGACCGCTGATAAGAAGCCGGTTAAGAATTCGGAGCTGTGGCAGGAGCTTGACGCCGCGCAGTCCCGACATCGGGTGACGTGGGATTGGGTAAAAGGCCATGCCGGCCATCCTCAGAACGAGCGCGCTGACGATCTGGCCAGCGCCGAGATCAAGGCCCTGAAGAAAGCAGCCAAACAAGCATGACGTCCAGAGATGGCTGGGGCGATCCAGCGTGCCCCCTCTGACGAGGGGACACGACTGCCCGCCCACCCAGCCATCCCTGGGCGCTACGGTGCCGGATTGCTTTCGCTCGAGCAGAGGCGTTAACTCGCGCCATGACGACGACGCCGAAGAGTGTTCCAGTGACATGGGCCGCGCGCGGAATTGGCCTGGCCATCGCCAGGCTGTTCCTGATGGACGAATGGCGGATTGCGATGCCGACCGTCGACCGCGGGCCGATTGCGACCGACACTTCGATCCCGGGTCAGATGGCTGTGACCGCGCGTTATCGCAGGGTCCCTTGCGGAACGTCACAGGGCGATCCCGCTGGCGCGGTAGGGCGCCGAGGCAGGCTACGTGGCGCGGCGGAGCCTGGGCGCGGATGGCAGGTTCGAGACCATTGGTGGAGCGCTCCCCAAGCTCAGGCAGACTGGCACTGACTGAGCTTGCATCATCCGGACGCGATCGTCTGGTCGCGGCATTGCTGCTGGCCGTCATGAGCTGCGAGCTGGCTGCGCGTGTCACGGGGTGGGAGGCAGCGCAACTCGCGGCCTATGGTGCCATGTTGGGGTTGATCCCTGCTGCGGCGCATCGGCTGGGCGCGCGCGAGGCCTATCTCCTGTCGCTCTGCCTGACCCTCACCGGTTTCGTGCTTTGGCTGCGTCCCGGCGCGATCTGGGCCGCGCTGGATCAGGCGGCTTTCCTGATGGCGTTCATCCTGTTGCTGAGTCTGCTCCAGGAGGCGGCGGTGACCTCACGCGCGATTTCCGAAACCGGGATGTGGCTGACGCGGCAACCGCCGGGGCGGCGCTGTCTCACGCTCTTCGGCGGGACGAATGTGATGGGGGTGCTGTTCAATCTGGGGGTGGTAAGCCTGCTTGCCCCCCTGATCCGACGAGGGGTCGAGGAAGCCGCCCCTGGCGATCCGCTGAACCCGGTGCGTGAGCGGCGCCAGCTCAACGCCATGTTGCGCGGCTTCGCCTGGTGTGTGGTCTGGTCGCCGACCGCGATTGCACCACTGGCCTTACTGGAGCTGATCCCCGGCGTGGATCGGGCGCGGTGGATCGCCCTGGGCGCGGGCCTCGCATTCGCCATGCTGGCGCTGACCTGGCTCGAGGACCGGGTCGCCTGGCGCCATCTGGCGGCCCGGCGCAAGAAGGCGGACCGCGTTCCCTGGCCATCGGTCCTGGGGTTCTTCGCAATTTGCTCTGTGCTGCTGCTGCTGACGCTTGGCGCGATGCTGGTGACTGGCGGAAGCGTCGTGCTGGGCCTGATGCTGACCTGCCCGCTCCTCAGCCTCGGCTGGTTGATCGGGCAGAACCCCGCGACACTGGGCGCGCGGACGCAGCAGATCCTGGGGCCGCGGCTGGTGATCTCGGCGCCACTGGCGGTAACATTGGCCTGCTCGGGCTTTCTGGGCCGGGCGGGCGCGGCACTGATCCCGGCGGAGGAGGTTGCGGGATGGATCGGGCTAGACACTCTGCCGGCCTATGTCTTTCTCAGCGCACTTTCCGTGGCGGTCGCAGTTTTCAGCCAGTTCGGGCTCAGCCCGATCATGATGGCTGTGTTCTTTGGCAGTCTGTTGGGGGCGTTGCCGATCCTTCCGGCGGACCCGACGCTGACGGCGCTGGCGATCTCCTGCGGCTGGGCATTGTCGATGACCTGTTCGCCCTTCGCAACGGTGGTGCTGCTGACCGCGCGCACCACGGGTCATGGTGGCCGCGAACTCACCTGGGGCTGGAATCTGCCCTTCACTGCACTGTCGCTGGGCGTCCTGGCGGTGGTCTTCTGGGCACTGACGGGAGGGACATGATGGGTGATCTGGATGGAATTTTGGTGGTTTCGATCGAACAGGCGGTGGCGGCCCCATATGCCGCCTCGCGCCTGGCCGATGCGGGTGCTCGTGTGATTAAAGTCGAACGGCCGGAGGGGGATTTCGCCCGCGATTACGACCAATTGGCACGGGGGCAGAGCGCCTATTTCGTCTGGCTGAACCGCGGCAAGCAGTCGATATGCCTGGACCTGAAGAGCAAGTCGGATCGCCAGGTGCTGGCACGGATGCTCACCCGCGCCGATGTTCTGATCCAGAACCTGGCGCCTGGTGTGCTGTCACGGCTCGGCTTCACGGTGGAGGATCTGCGCCAGCGCCATCCCCGCCTGATCACATGCTCGATTTCCGGTTATGGCGGCACCGGCCCGTATCGCGATCAGAAGGCCTACGATCTTCTGATCCAGGCCGAATCCGGCCTCTCCGCCATCAATGGCATCGGCGAGGAACCGGCGCGCGTCGGCGTTTCGGTCTGCGACATCGCGGCAGGCATGTCGGCCCATCAGGCGATCCTCCAGGCGCTTTTCGCGAGAGAGCGCAGCGGGCAGGGCAGGGCGGTCGAAGTCTCGCTCTTCCACGCCATGGCGGACTGGATGAATGTGCCCTATCTGCAGCATCGCTATGGCGGCAAGGCGCCGGCGCGGCAGGGGCTCAATCATCCGACCATCGCCCCCTATGGCGGGTTTCGCTGCGCCGATGGCAAGACCCTGCTGATGGCCATCCAGAACGAGCGGGAATGGCATCGCCTCTGCATCGATGCTCTCCAACGCCCCGATCTGGCCGACGACCCCCGATTTGCCAGCAATACCGCCCGGGTCGCCAATCGCGCCATCCTGGATGCGGAGCTTGGCGCCATCTTACAGACACGGCCACGGGAGGAGATGATCGACAAGTTCGCCGCCGCCGATATCGCCTATGGTCGTCTCTCGGATCTGGCGGATCTCGCCGATCACCCGCAGGCCCGCTTCATCCGCGTCGCGACCGAAGGCGGCGAGGTGGAACTTCTCTCGCCCGGCGACATCGTCATGGGTGGCACGCCTACCTATGGCGCTGTCCCGGCAAAAGACCAGCACGGGTCCGAGTTACGACGCGAGTTCGGCGTATGACTTCCATCACAAGTGCCCGCACCCCGCTCCGGTCCGCAAGGACCGGAGCGGGGGCATGTCGTATCCCGCCTTCTTCAGGCGGGATTCCGGCTGGGTCACCTTTTTGCCCAGGCTGCCCAGTCGGCGTTGTCCAGAAACAGAGGAGGATGATCGGTGATCACACTGGTCAGGCCCAGATCCCGAAACGGGGCCACCAGTTCCGGGCGATTGATCGTATAGACCCGCAGATCCACTCCCTCGCGTCGCGCCGCCCTGGCGATCTTCTCGCTCAGATAGCGGTAATCCATGTGCAGGGCGGCTGCGTTTAGTTCCCGGATGACGCGCAGCCAGTCATCCGGCGGGCTCTCGAACAGCATCGCCATCGGCTGCCCCGACAGGATGGGGCGCAACGCGTGAAGCGTGGCTTTGCAATAACTCGATACGATGATCCGCTCGCGGGTCCAGGGCCGCTCGGTTAGATGCTTTGCTGTCGCTTCGGCATTTGCCGCGGGCGCGACCTCATGGGGTTTGATTTCCAGATTGGCATGAAAGCCCAGCGCCTCGATCAGATCCAGCGCCTCAGCCAGCGTTGGCAGCGGCTCGCCGCGATAGAGGTCCGAGAACCGCGCACCCATATCGACGCCCTCTAGATCGGCCGAACCCAGCGCCGACAAAGGCCCCGTGGACAGGCTGCACCGGTCCAGTGTCGCGTCGTGATGCACCACAGCCGTTCCGTCGCCCAGCAGCGAGACATCGAATTCGACCCAGCGCACGCCCTGTTCCGCCGCTTTGCGAAATGCCGCCAGTGTGTTCTCGGGTGCTGCGCGCTTGGCCCCGCGATGGGCGATGATCCGCCCGGGGTCCGTTACATTCGGTGGTGTCGTGATGCTCGCGTCCATTGCACCCTCTTGCCCGGATACTGCGCCAGCTTGAAGTGACGGGCCGGTTCATGCAATCTCCGCCCCCCGAACCCGGAGAGGGTTGGGACCGAGAACCATAGCCCACAGTCACCTGCCGGAGCCAGATGATCAGATACCTGACTTTTGTGGCATTTTTTGCAACCACTGCAATCGGCATTTATCTCGCCGGCCAGCGTGGGGCTGCGGTCTACGAGACGCTGATGGTCGAGCGCGTGCGTCAGGGTTTCGCCGTTCTTGAGGTCGACTGGATCACCTTGAAATCCGACGGCTTGCGGCTGGAACTGCACGGCCGCGCACCGAATGTCGAGGGGCAGGCCCTGGCCGCACGCACGGCCCGCGCGATCGCGGCGCATGCCCATGTGGTGGATTTTACTTCGGCCACGATATCGCCGCCGCCTGTGCTTGAGCCTGTGCTGATCGAACTCCACCGCGATGCCGATGGCCTGACCGCGACCGGGCGGATGGCGGGAGAGGAGATGCGCCAAGCCTTCTCCTCGCGGATCGAGGCCACGTCACCCGGCCTATTCCGCTACGATCTGACCGGCACCAATGCGGCCAAACCGCCGCCGGGTTGGGGGGCGGAGGTCGATCTGGCCGTTCTTGCGGTCACCTCTCTCAGCGAAGCCTATCTGAAACTCGCCCCCGGGCAGGTCCTGATCGAAGGGGTCGCGCCGGATGAGGAGGCCCGCGCCGTCTTGCAGGATCAGTTGATCGCGCTGGCGGGGCCCGAGATCTCGCTGGCTCTGGATTTGCGCGTGCCGCCGCAGGTGATCATCCCGTTTCGCTTCGCCGCGCAAAAGGATTTCGGCGGTCTGAGGGTCGAGGCCTGTGCGGCCCGTGACCTCGATGAACAAAGTGCTTTGCTGGCAGCGATGACGCGGCATCGCGTCGCTGACCATGCGGGGGCCTGTCCGGTCGGACTGGGCGGACCCGAAGGTGCCTGGGCCGAGGCTGTTTCGGCTGGGCTGGCCGCGCTCGATCTTCTGCCTGCAGGTCGATTGGAAGTGACTTATCAGGCGGCCGAGCTTGAGGCGGAGCCGCCAACGGAGCCGGAGCGGTTCGACTCCGCCGTCAGCCTGCTGCAAGGCCTGCTGCCCGAGGGGTTCACCCTGGAAACCCGCCTCTACGGCAGCGCCAACGGTCCTGCGGCACCCCGTGACTCGTTCTGGCTCAGCTTTCGCGAGCGCGAGGGCAAGCTGCATCTGGCCGGGCGCATGGCCACGACGCCGGAGCGTGATGCTCTCCTCACATATGGCAGGGCACTCTTCGGCAAAACGGCGCTGCAAGCCAATCTGGGGCTGATCGACGGCCCTCCACCGCCGGACTGGCAAAAGGCCGCGCAATCGGTCCTGGATGCAATGGAGGCCTTGGATGACACCCGGGCCGAGCTGACCGCAGGCCGCCTGCGGATCAGTGGCACGATGAAGGATCCTGTTGCAGCGGGCTCGCTGCGCCGCGAACTGATCGCGGCCCTGCCGGATTTCGAGGTTCGGACACGGATCGCTGTCGACCTGCCCTCGGCCATCGGGTCCCTGCCGCTGAACACCCAAACCTGCGTTGCCGAGATGAACCGCGTCATTACCGCCAGCGACCTAGCCTTCGAAACCGGTAGCGCCGTGATCGAGGCCGCCAGTCTGGACGTGCTGGACGAACTGGCGGCGATCTTTGCCCGTTGCAAGGGTGTGCGTTTGGAGATCGGCGGTCACACGGACAGTCAGGGGAACGAGGAATACAATCTCCAGCTCAGCCAGTCGCGGGCCGAGGCTGTGCTGGATGCCTTGCTGTCACGCGCCGTCGCGCTGGACCGGTTGAGCGCCAAGGGGTATGGCGAGGCGGAGCCTCTCGCGTCGAACCAGACGCCGGAGGGCCGTGCCGCCAATCGGCGGATCGAATTCAAGGCGTTGGAGTGATCCGCCCATGCTGAATGCCTCGCAACTGGCCATCGCGATTTCCGCCGTTCTCGCAGGCGCTGTCCTGCTGGGCTGGATCCTGCACTGGCTTTGGGCGCGCGCCTCGGCCAGGCCGACGACGGATGCTGCGCGCCTGCAGGAGATGATCGCCCGCCTGCACGCCGCCGATCAGTCGCGCGAAGCAGCGCAGGATGCGCGCGAGCGGGCCGAGAACCTTCTGGCCAGCCGCGAGGCCGAGATGACGACCAGAATGCAGGCCATGCAGCACCGCATGGACGGTGCGATCGAAGGCCGCGAGGCGGAACTTGCCCAGGGACTGCGCGAGGCCAGGGCGGATGCAGAGGCGGCAATGGACGGCCTTGGCAATGCCAGGCGCAGGATCGCGGAGCTGGAGGCCGAACTGGAAGCCGCGGGCGCCGGGCGAAACGATACCAGCGCGACCGACCGGATCGGCCAACTGGAATCCGAACTGGCACGGCAGACGGAAACGATTCAATCACTGAGTGCCGAGCTAGCGGAAACCTCGGATGCGTTGACGACAGCGCAGGAGGCCGCAGGCAACCAAACCGCGCCAGACACCGACCTGAGGGTCATCGAGCTCGAAGCGGAGCTTGCGAAAACCCGCGAAGCTGAGGGGCTGGCACCGCGCGTTGCGGAGCTGGAAGCCCAGGCGGACCGTCTCCACGCTGCGGAGGCCGAAGCGCAGACGCGGATCGCAACGTTGGAGGCGGACCTGGCCCATGCGTGTGCCGAGCTCGCTCAGCAGTCCGAGCGCGAGGAGGAGCCCGAATTGGATCTCGCGCCACCGGCGAATGACCGTCTGACGGAACTGGAAGCCGTGCTGGCCGAGAAGGTTGCGGCATTGGCGGTGGCGGAAGAAACCATCGCGAAGCTGGAAGAAGCCGCCAAACCCAAGCCCAGGACACGCCGCAAGAAGGCCGCCCCTAAAACCGCAGGAAGCAAGGCTGCACCCACCCGACGCCGCAAGACCACTGTAAAGGACAATGCGGAGAATCATCCGGCAGAGACGGAAGATGCCGAGCCCAAGGCCTAAGGATCACTTCGTCCAGCGGCGCATCGCATCGTCATCGGTTTCGCGAGCGTCCACCCATTGCGCCCCTTCTGGCGTTTCCTCGCGCTTCCAGAAGGGAGCTTTGGTTTTCAGGTAATCCATCAGGAACTCCGCCGCCTCGAAGGCCGCGCGGCGGTGGCGTGAGGCCGCCAGGACGAGCACGATGTTTTCGCCCGGCATCAACCGACCAACGCGGTGGATCACCCGGACGCCATCGAGCGGCCAACGGGCCCGCGCCTCCTCAACGATCTTGGCGAGCGCGCGTTCGGTCATGCCAGGATAGTGTTCCAATTCCATCGCCCGCACGGTGTCGGGATCGCCGCGCACCAGACCGGTGAAGCTGACCACGGCGCCGATGTCCCCGTTGCCTTTGGTTAGCACCCGAGTTTCCGCCGCGACATCGAAATCCTGGCGCTGCACCGAGACGGACATAGGCTAGCCGCCGGTGACGGGGGGAAAGAAAGCGACCTCGCGCGCGCCCGCGATCGGCGTGTCGAGGTTGCCCATCTCCTGATCCACCGCGATGCGCACGGCGCTCAGGTCTTCAAAAGCCAGGGCGTGGGATGCACTCCGGTCGCGCAGCAAGGTCACGAGATCGCCGGCGGTTTTGGCATTGCCGGGGTCGATCTCCTCCGACGCCAACCCGATCCGCTCGCGCAGCCAGGCAAAGTAAAGCACCTGCATCAGTTGCCCTCCCTCGCTCTTATATAAGGCAGCGCTTTGCGGAAGTAATCCCATCCGGTCGCAACGGTCAGAAGGGCCGCGAGCCAGAGGAGTGCGACACCCACCCAATGGGCGATCCATCCCGCGTGCTGGCCCGCGTGTTCCTGCGTGCTTTGCGTATCCGCCGCCATGACGGGGGCCTCGGCCAGCAGCGCACCGATGGCGATCAGTTGCAGTGTGGTCTTCCATTTTGCAAGGCGCGTGACGGCGAGTTTGACATCGCCGAGGAACTCGCGCAGGCCCGAGATCAGGACCTCGCGCATCAGGATCACCAGGACCGGGATCAGGAAGACCGGGGTGGCATTGACCGGTTTGCTGGCGAGGGCCGCGAGGACCACGACGACCATGGCCTTGTCCGCGATCGGGTCGAGCATCTGGCCGAAGGCGCTGTGCTGGCGCCAGGCCCGCGCGATCCATCCATCTAGAAAATCGGTCAATGCGGCGAGGATGAAAATCAGCAACGCCCAGAGCGCCTGATCCGGCCCGCCGAGCACCACCATCATGCCGACCGCGGGCGCGGCCAGGATGCGCAGGAGTGTCAGGAAATTCGGGAGGGTCCAGATCATCGCCCTCTCATGGCCGAGAACGCGCATTCGGGCAAGGCGCAATTAAACGGAATGCGCCTTGCGGCGCATACGCGATACTGGCGCCTCTGGCGAGGCGTGCGGGTGGCTAGCGGTCGCCGTGGAAGAAAGCGTGGATGGTATCCGCCATCGCGGCAGAGATCCCTTCTACCGATTTCAGATCGCTGATGCCGGCGCGGCTGACGGCCTTGGCCGAGCCGAAATGTGCCAGCAGCGCACGTTTGCGGGTGGGGCCGATGCCGGGGACGTCGTCGAGCGGCGTCGCACCGACTGCCTTGGCGCGCTTCGCCCGGTGTGCGCCGATCGCATAGCGGTGTGCCTCGTCCCGCAGGCGTTGGATGAAGTAGAGCGTCGGGGAACGGAAAGGCAGCGAGAAGGGGCGGCGGCCGGGGGCATGAAATTCCTCCTTGCCCGCATCGCGGTCGACGCCTTTGGCGACGCCGAAGAGGGCGATGTCTTCGACGCTAAGTTCGGCCATCACTGTCCGGGCGGCCGAGATCTGACCCGCGCCGCCATCGATCAGCACCAGATCGGGCCAGTTACCGCCTTGTCTGTCCGGATCCTCCTTGACCAGGCGTTGGAAGCGGCGTGTCAGGACCTCGGTCATCATGCCAAAATCGTCGCCGGGGGTCAGATCCTCGCCCTTGATGTTGAACTTGCGGTACTGGGATTTTTCGAACCCCTCTGGTCCCGCGACAATCATACCGCCGACTGCATTTGTGCCCATGATGTGGGAGTTGTCATAGACTTCGATCCGTCGGGGGGGGGCGGGCAGGTCGAATGCCTCCGCCAGCCCGGTCAGCAGTTTCGCCTGGCTGGCGGATTCGGCCATCTTGCGGCCCAGCGCCTCGCGGGCATTGGTGAGGCCGTGATCGACCAGCTCGCGCTTCTCGCCGCGCTGGGGACGGGCGACGACCACTCGGCGCCCCGCCACCACGCCAAGCGCCTCGGAGAGGAGTGCGGCCTGTGGGATGTCGTGGCTGAGCAGTACCATGCGGGGCGGCTGTTTTTCGGCATAAAACTGGCCAAGAAACGCCTCCATGATCGTCGCGTCCTCGTCCTCCGCCGCCACGCGCGGGAAGTAGGCGCGGTTGCCCCAGTTCTGGTGGCTGCGAAAGAAGAAGACCTGGACACAGGCCTGGCCGCCATCGCGGTGGAGTGCGACCACATCGGCCTCGGCCGTGATGCGCGGATTGATGCCCTGATGCCCTTGGACATGGGCCATGGCACGCAACCGATCACGGTAGATCGCGGCGCGCTCGAACTCCATCGCCTTAGAGGCATCCTCCATCTTCTCCGCAAGTTCGCCCTGCACCCGTGTCGAGCGGCCTTCGAGGAAACGTGTCGCGTCATCGACCAACGCGGCATAGTCCTCGCCGTTGATATAATCGACGCAAGGTGCCGAGCAGCGTTTGATCTGGTAGAGCAGGCAGGGACGGGTCCGGCTGTCGAAGACCGCATCCGAGCAGGTGCGCAGCAGGAACGCCTTCTGCATCTGGTTCAGGCTGCGATTGACCGCGCCTGCGCTGGCGAAGGGGCCGAAATACCGCCCCTTCTCGCGCCTTGCCCCGCGGTGTTTGCGGATCAGCGGGAAGGGGCCATCTTCGATCAGGATATGGGGAAAGCTCTTGTCGTCGCGTAGCAGCACATTGTAGCGCGGCTTGAGCTGCTTGATGAGGTTGGCCTCCAGTAGAAGGGCCTCGGTCTCGGTCTCGGTGGTGATGAACTCCATCGACGCGGTCGAGAGGATCATCCTGAGGATGCGATTGGTGTGCCCGGTCAGCTTGGTGTAGGAGGCGACGCGCTTCTTCAGCGAGCGGGCCTTGCCGACATAGAGCACCTCGCCCGCCTCGTCGAACATACGATAGACGCCGGGCCGGTCGGGCAGGCGCGCGACGTAGCTGCGTACAATTTCGGCCCCCGACACCCCTTGCGTGGGCGACGGTTGCTCTTTCAGAGGGCCAGCGCTGTCCTGGGTACGAGAATCAGTCATGGTGCTGCCGGAAAACTAGTCCCGGCGCCAGATCCTTTCCACCCCCCGGGCCAGGCCTGCGCTGTGGATAAGTCTGTCGGTAAGTTCAAGCACATTAAGATTTTCCCTTGTAACTCAAAGGGAAAGCAGTGTTTGCCTTAACTTTTGTTTAAAAGCCAACCCATTGATTTCATTGGATTTCTGCTCTTGGCGGCCTCAAGCCGTTGTTTTGCAACAAAATTTGCAACAAAACGATGACGGTCAAAATCGGGAGTGGACAAGTTGCTCGGGTTTTTGCAGCCGCAAGTCGAAAACGGCGCGAATCAGCAGGGTTCACCCATGATGTCCGGGGTCTGCCATGCAAGGTGCTGACCGCCATCGATGGCGAGCATCTGACCGGTAAATGCCTTGCAGGACAGGATGAATCTCATTGCGTTCACGATATCTTCCGGATCGGAGCCCCGGCCCAGAACGCAGGCGCCGCGCTGGGTCGCGAAATGGGCGTCGCTCTGGTTCTCCGCGACGATGGTCGGACCGGGTCCGATGCCTGCCACGCGCACCTTCGGAGCCAGGGCCTGCGCCGCAGTACGGGTGAACATATGCAGCGCCGATTTCGCCAGCATGTAAGACAGGAAGAACGGCGTCGGTTTCAGCACGCGCTGGTCGATCAGGTTGATCACCACCGCCTGGGCGATGGGCTCCTCTTTGGAATCGGTGGAGGGCTCTGGCGCTTGGGCCGCGAAGTCTTGGGTCAGCCGCACGGGCGCGCGCAAATTGCTCTCCTGCGCGCGGTCCCAGCTTTCGCGGGTCATGTTTTCGAACCCGTCATTCTCGAAGATCGAGGCGTTGTTGATCAGAAGGCTCAAAGGTCCGCCCAACGCCTCGGCCGTACGGGCGATCAGCGTCGCGGTCTCGCTCTCGTTCAGCAGGTCGGCCTGCACGGTGGTCGCCTTGACGCCTTGCGCTTCAGCCTCCGCTGCCGTGGCGCGGGCTTCGATATCCGAGCCGTTATAGTGGATCGCCACATCCCATCCCGACGCTGCGAGATCCAGGGCCATCGCCCGCCCCAAGCGTTGCGAGGCGCCGGTGATCAGGGCCTTTCCGGGGGGCATGCGGTCTCCTCAAGCGGGGATGTTCTGGCTGTATGCCAAGACGATATAGGCGATGTAGGCGCCCAGGAACAGGCCGCCCATCAAACGTGTGATCTTGAGGCAGAAGAAGATGAAAGGCGCCAGAATCACCGAGGCTGCGATCATCACCCAGATGTCGCGATTGATGATCTCGGCGGGAACCTCCAGCGGCCGCACCAGGGCGGCGACGCCGATGATGGCGGTGATGTTGAACAGGTTCGACCCGATCACGTTGCCGATTGCCACATCCGCCTGACGGCGCAGGGCGGCCATGACAGTGGTTGCAAGCTCGGGCAGCGAGGTCCCGATGGCAATGATGGTCAGCCCGATCACGGCCTCCGACACCCCGAAATCGCGGGCGATGGCCTGCGAGCCGGTGATCAAAAGCTCCGCCCCCAGCGGCAGCCCGATCAGGCCAAGGGCCAGCAGCCCCGCCAGTTTCCAGCCAGGCATCTCAGGGTCGGCATCTTCCAGTTCGTCATCGTCGATATCCTCGGGATGCGCCATGCCGCTGCGGATCGAGTCGATGACCATGACCAATGTGATCACCAAAAGGATGAGCCCGAACCATAGGCTGATCACCCCAGTCAGGATCATTGCAGAGAACACCGCCGTCGCAAACAGCATGATGATGGTGTTGCGATGCGCCGCGGCACCGCAACCGGCGATGGGCACGAGCAGGGCTGGCACACCCAGCACCATGAGAACATTGGCGATATTCGATCCAACGACATTGCCGAGCGCGATGCCCGGCGCGTCGTTCAATGCGGCCTTGACTGAAATCAGCAGCTCTGGCGCAGATGTGCCGAAGGCGATAATCGTTGCCGAGATGATCACCGCGGGCATTCCAAGCCGCAGGCTGAGCGACACCGCGCCGCGAACCAGCAGATCCCCCGCCACCACAAGGATGGCGAGCCCCGCGATCACAAATATAAAGTCCATTAGGAGCCCCCGGGATCAAACATGCTGGCAATCACAAGGGGCTTCGGGCAATCGGAACGCGCCACATTTATTGCAGCGCACCAAATCCTCGGTCGGCGGTAGTGGCTTCGTTGCCGTCTTTCGACCCCGTATCCCCGGCCCCCCCAGGCCAGCGCTACGGGCGCGCGAGAAGATAAACCACGCAACACATATCAGCGCCGCGGTGATGGCAAACTTCGCAATCAACGGTGGTCCTCCCGGCTTTCCCCGTCACCCAATTAGGGATTGGGTCGCCCGACATCAATGGTCAAACGCTATTCCGGCCCTCACATGCATTGTGTATAGTCCAAGGGTGGACGCGCCTTGCGCGTGGACCGGGGGGTCAACGGATTGGCCAGCGAACGATACAGCCGCCAGAGGATTTCGACCCCGATGAACCTGATGGACCCCCGATGAATTTGATGGACAAGGAAACCCTGCTGAAGGCCCAGCTCGACCAGTTGCGACTCGAACATCGGCGCCTGGACGAGGAGATCGCCGATATGACCACCCGTGGCACCGATCCCCTGACCATGACGCGGCTGAAGAAACAGAAGCTGGCCATCAAGGATCGCATTGCCCGGATCGAGGATCGACTCTATCCCGACATCATCGCCTGAGCGGGCGACAACCGCCTCTTGCCCGCCCGGGACTGCTGATTATAGTGCGCGCTCCTCCGACCAAGGGGCAGCGAGAAGGAAGCCACCATGGCCCAAGCGAAAATCGGCATCGTCATGGGTAGCCAGTCAGACTGGCCCACGATGAAGGCCGCGGCCGATCTCCTCGAGGAGTTCGGCGTGGAGCATGAAGTGCGTATCGTCTCGGCCCATCGCACGCCGGACCGGATGTTTGCCTATGCCGAGGCGGCGGCCGGCCGCGGCTTGGCAGCGATCATCGCGGGCGCAGGCGGGGCGGCACATCTGCCTGGCATGCTGGCCGCCAAGACCCGCGTGCCGGTATTGGGCGTGCCGGTGAAAGGCTGGGCCTTTGATGGGCTAGACAGCCTCCATTCCATCGTCCAGATGCCGCGCGGTATCCCTGTCGCGACCTTCGCCGTTGGTGAGGCCGGGGCGATGAACGCGGCGCTGTTCGCCATCGCGCAACTGTCGATCGCCGATCCCGCCCTGGCCAAACAGCTCGACGACTGGCGCATGGCGCGCAGTGCCGCCGTGGCGGAGGAGCCGACACGTGGCTGACCTGATCGCGCTTCCGCCCAACAGCACCATCGGCATTCTGGGCGGCGGTCAACTCGGCCGTATGCTGGCCATTGCCGCTGCCCGTCTGGGCCTGAGATGCCATATCTTCGAACCGGGTGCTGCCCCGCCCGCGGGCGATGTCGCCTTCGCTGTCACCACGGCAGACTATGATGATCACGATGCCCTGGCGCGTTTCGCGAACTCGGTCGACGTGATCACCTTCGAGTTCGAGAACGTTCCCGCCGCGGCTTTGGATCTGCTGGAGGGGCAAGCCCCAATCCGCCCGGGCCGTAATGCGCTGGCCGTCAGCCAGGACCGGCTGGACGAGAAAGCCTATATCTCCAATCTCAGCATTGCGGTCGCTGATCATGCGGCGGTCGACAGCCTGGAAGATTTGCAGGCAGCGGTGGAGCGCCTTGGCGACGGCATTCTAAAGACCCGGCGCTTCGGCTATGACGGTAAGGGACAGGTTAGGATCCGCTCGGGCGACGATTTAGCGGCGGCCCATTCCAGCCTCGCCGACGCGCCTGCGATTCTCGAGGCTTTGGTGCCGTTCCAGCGCGAGGTCTCCGTCATCGCCGCGCGTGGTCTGACGGGAGAGGTCGTTTGCTTCGATCCGGGTGAGAATGTCCATCGCGACGGTATCCTCCATACCACGACGGTCAGCGATGCGGTCGCTCAGGGTATCCGCACCGACGCTGCCCTGATCGCCGGGCGGATTCTCAATGCGCTCGATTATGTCGGCGTCATGGGGGTGGAAATGTTCGTCCTGCCCGGCAACCGCCTCATGGTGAACGAGATTGCTCCCCGGGTCCATAATTCCGGCCACTGGACGATCGAGGCCTGCGCCATCGACCAGTTCCAACAGCATATCAGGGCAGTTGCAGGATGGCCGCTGGGCGACGGCTCACGCCATTCCGATGCGGTGATGACCAACCTGATTGGTTCCGATGCGGATGCCTGGGTCGAGCATGCCAGATCAGGCGGTCTGCATCTCTACGGCAAGGCTAAGAGCCGGGCGGGTCGAAAAATGGGCCATGTCACCGGAATATCGCCCCGCTCCTGATCCAGGGCACCTAGCAACCAGCGCAGCGCCGTTGCTCCCCCTGTCCTGAGCCGGTCCGGGGCTTCTTCAGCCCCGGGGCGGGTCAGGACGCCCGTCCAGGGCCCGCCCCCGGACCCATGCCCGGGGCCTTCACCTGGCTCAGGATCTGTGACGGCCCCCACAGGGCTAGCTTCATTAGCGGGTTGCTTCTGACGGCGGCCTTTGCTTTCTCGAACTGCATCACGTTCTCGATCCGGCGGTCCAGGAACTCCCAGGTCCGCGCCGCGCCCTCGCTCTGATCGCCCAGCCAGTAAAGCACGGTGGCGGAGTAGACCGAACTCAGGATCGCCCGTTTGGTATACCAGTTATAGTCCTGCGAAGTATCACCGCAGGCGGTCCAGATCACATCCGCCGTGTTCCACAGCGCCTTGGCCCCCTCGGCGGCATTCATCGGCAGCGTCAGCAGGGTAGCCCCACGCCGCACTGCCTCGCGGTCGTCGGCTACCAATTCAATCCGCCGGCGCACGGCATAGGCGATGCGCTCGCGAATTCGCAGGCTTTCCAGATTGGCCTTGGCTTTCGGGCCGGCCAGTTCCTCCGCCAGGTGCCGGTCGGCGCGGTAGTGAAAGGCCAGCGCCATATCGATCCCGCCGCGGGGAAACGCCAGATGTCCCAGCCCCGCATCTACCCCAGATTCGGCAATCGCGTGCTCCAGCATCTGATTGGTCCAGCCATCGAACGCCACATGCGGCAGAACCGCGTCCAGAAGGGTGTTGCGGGTCTCTTCGATATGATCGGATTCGGTCTTTCTGGGCACGATCGTCTCTCCTCAGGACGCCGGATCAGGTGGTGGGCGGCGTCGTTTTATACCTCTTGCACGGGTGGACAGCCCGGTTGCCCATATGTATATAGGCCGCTCCTGCGAATTCGAAACACAAGCTGGAAAGAAGGTGACATAGGTGCAGGTACTTGTCCGCGACAACAATGTCGATCAGGCGCTCCGCGCGCTCAAGAAAAAGATGCAGCGTGAAGGCATCTTCCGCGAGATGAAGCTTCGTCAGCATTACGAGAAGCCGTCGGTGAAACGCGCACGCGAAAAAGCCGAGGCTGTGCGGCGCGCCCGCAAGCTGGCCCGTAAAAAGGCGCAGCGCGAGGGCATGCTCTGAGGCACGGAATCGGCGCGAAGACGCCTGAGACTGATCAACCCCGCGGGCTTGGCCTCCGGGGTTTTTCGATTTAGAGGGGGCAGGGTTGGGGACCCGAAGACCGATAAGGACGCCAGAAGAATGCCCTTCCTGCCCGATGCGCGCACCCCAAAAGGCCTGCGCCTTTATTCCATCGGCGATGTGCATGGCTGTATCGGCAAACTGACCACAATCCATAATTGGATCGAAGCGGATCTGGCCGCCCGGCCGTGCCCGGATTACCGCATCATCCATCTAGGCGACTATGTCGACCGGGGACCGGATAGCCGGGCCTGTGTCGAGGATATCATGACCCGGGTCGCGGATCGGCGGATCTATGCCCTCTATGGGAATCACGAGCAGCAGTTCCTGGACTTTCTGGGCAGCGCGGATACCGAGAATTTTGGGACATGGATCACCTATGGCGGGCTGGCGACCATGCAGTCCTATGGCGTCGATTTGGGGGGTGATCCAGTCTATGGCGCGTTCGACGATCTGGTACAGCGCGCGGCCCTGCGCGAGCAATTGCTGGCGGCCGTTCCGTCGGAGCACATCAATTTCCTGACGACGCTGCCTTACATCCTGCGCTTCGGAGATTACGCTTTCGTCCATGCCGGTGTGCGTCCGGGTGTCGACCTAGACGAGCAGGAGGTCCGTGATCTCACGTGGATCCGCGAGCCGTTCTTGTCCGCGAGCGAAGATCTGGGCGCAGTTGTGGTCCATGGTCACACGCCCCAGCGCGATATCGACATGCGTTCCAACCGGATCGGCATCGACACGGGCGCCGTCTATGGCGGCCCGCTCACCTGTCTGGTGCTGGAGGAGGACCGCCGCGCCATTCTGCTCGCGGGCGGTCCCGAACCGCTGGCCTGGCGGGATTAAGGTGCTGCGCGGTCCTACAAATCCAGAAGACCCTCAGCGCAGCCCTTCCAGCCATTCGATCGTGTCCTGGCCGGAGCCATGGAGGCGCAGGTCGCTGTGCCGTCCACCCGGGTAACGCAGGAAAGTCTTCGGCTGGTTCGCTGCGGCAAACAGTTTCTCCGCCTGGCTGATCGGGATCACCTCATCCGCCGTACCGTGCAGGATCAGAACCGGCGCTTCGATCTTCCGGACAGCCTCCAGCGAGTCCCAGCGATTGTCCGGCAGCAAAAGGCAAACCGGAATCAGAGGGTAATGGTGCTGCCCTGCCTCGCAAAGCCGGGCGAAGGGTGCGCCCAGGACCACAGCGCCGGCCTGGCGCCTGGCGGCCAGTTGCGCTGCAACCGCAGCGCCCAGGCTGGTGCCATAGATCACGCGGCGCCCGGAGGGGATCGCGCCCCCCATCAGACCGTCCAGCCCGTCATAGAGTGTCAGCGCATCATTGATCAGGGCTGTCTGGCTGGGGTATCCCGGCGCGCCGCCCGCACCGCGATAGTTCAGCGCCGCGATACCGAAACCGCTATAGGCCAGCTCGGCCAGGCGCGGGATGTTCGCCGCCAGGTTGCCCGCATTGCCCATGAAGAACAAAATAACCGGGCGCGCGCCGCGCGGCGGTGCCAGCCAGATAGTCAGTGGCGTGCCGTCTGCCGCCGCCAGTTGAACTGACTTCGCATCGGGGATGCCGACGGGTTGCGGCGTCGAAAGCGTCGGGTCGAAGGGATATATCAGGCTGTAGCGCCCCAGGAAAAACGCCAAGCAAATGCCTGCCCATATCAGAAATGCGCTCGCGCAGCCCCAGATCGCCAGCGATCTCAGCCTGCGCATGGGCGCGATCCGGTCAGGTGCCCACGAAAGCCAGGAAGACGATGATCGCTGTGCTGACGACAATCACATAGGCCGAAGCCTTGATGAAGCCCAAAAAGGTCTTCTGCTGCTCAGTCGTGTCCATCGAGCCATGCTCATGTTCTGACATGTCTTCTCTCCCTCGGTCAGACAACTTCTGTCGCTATACATCCGCCTGCCTGCCAGCGCAAACGCGCGGAAAGCCGCATGTCGTTCGCGTCAAAGCTCGGGCGCGCGCCAGCCGACCATGCCGGCCGCGGTGGCAGGCTCGGGCGCGGAGGAGGGGACAAAGAAATCCTCCTGCAACTCGGCGCCCGGGGTGACGGAGTAAGGCGTGAAATCGCTGACCCCTTCGGCCGCCAGCACCAGATCGTCCAGACAGAACCAGCCGGAGAAATCGGTGTCCTTGGTCAGTATCGCCACAGCGGCATCGCCCATGATCTCCGATGTGCGAGAGGCGTTGGCAACCGCCTCGCCCCCAAGCAGGTTGCGCACCGCAGCCGTGTCGATGGTGGTGCGCGGCCAGAGACAATTGACCGCGATCTTGCTCTCGAACTCGGCCGCCCAGCCGACGCTGAGCGCGCTCATGCCGTATTTCGCCAGCGAGTAGGCCGTGTGGTTGCGAAACCATTTGGGTGAGAAATCCAGCGGTGGCGACATGGTCAGGATATGCGCATGGTTCGAGGCCAGCAGATGCGGCAGGCAGGTCTTCGTCACCAGAAACGTCCCGCGCGAGTTGATGCCCGTCATCAGGTCATAGCGTTTCATATCGGTCGCCGCCGTCCCGGTCAGCGAGATGGCGGACGCGTTGTTCACCACGATGTCGATGCCGCCAAACCGGTCTGCGGTGGCGGCCACGGCTTCGGCCACCGACTCCTCGAACCGGATATCGCAGAGGAGAGGCAGCGCCTGGCCACCCGCGGCTTCGATCTCTGCTGCCGCGGTGTGGATCGTGCCGGGCAGCTTGGGATGCGGCTCGGCCGTCTTGGCGGCGATGGCAACATTCGCACCCTCCGCCGCGGCGGCCTTGGCGATGGCCAGACCGATACCCCTGCTGCCACCGGACAAGAAAATCGTGCGGCCCTGAAGCCTGCGCTCAGCCATCTTCGCCCTCCAATTTGGATTTCAGTTGGAAACCGATGCGGTTCGGTTCCTCTTGCTGTTTGGCAGCGGCCCGCAGCATGACATTGAGCTGGCTGACATGCTGCACCAGTTGCGCCTTCGCCCCGTCAGGACCGACGCCATAGAAGGTGATGATATCCGGCGCGAAATAACCCATGCCCTGAATGTTCATCGTACCCGCATCCGATCCGGCGAAGCCCATGCCCACCTCGTGGTCGTTGTCCAGCATCTCCTCGAACTTCTGGATATAGAGGACCATGCGCTCATAGGCCCATTCGGCGGGCGATTTCTGCTCGACCGGGCGGGCGGCCACCGCCGGGGGCAGCGGCTGGTTCTCGACGCAGTCGTCGTCGTCGCAATCGGTGCGCACCGCTAGGGCGTCGCTGTCGAAATTCATCGTGACCGTGGTCTTGGTCGGCATGGCTCAACTCCCTCGATAGATCCAGGCGCCTTCCGCATTCAGTGTGCGGGTGATCCGGCCTGCCTGGTGGAGATAATTCACATGCGCGACCGCCTCGACAAGGGCCATGCCGAACTCGCCCTTGCCAATCTCGCGATGAAAGATCGGCGGCATCAGCTCCACTGCGGTTCTGGGACCCTCGGTCAGAGCCGCCTCAATCCGGTCGAAGGCATGCAGGTGATTGTCGATCAGAAGACGCAGGCGAAAGTTCAGCCCGCGAAACGGCAGCTTGTGACCGGGCAGGACAAGCGGTTCGAGGTCGAGCGCACGAAACCGCTCGCAGCTCTCCAACCAGCCTTTCAATGGGTTCGCTTCGGGCTCCGTCGCATAGACGCCGATATTGGGTGAGATCCCGGGCAGGATCTGATCCCCCGCCAGAACGATCCCCTCTGTCCAGAGGGTTATGTGCTCGATCGCATGCCCTTCGCCCATTCGCACGGTCCAATCGCGGCCGGCGGCGTGGAGGATTTCGCCCTCCTGCAGCCGGGTGTAGCCCACCGGGATTGGCTGGACACAATCGGCGAAATTGAAAGGGGTTTCGGCGGTATAGACCTGCAATGCATCGCCGCTCATGCCCGCGCGTTTGCGAAAGGTGACATTCTGGGGTGGGTGATGCTCGTGGCGATCCAGCACCATCATGCGGGCCATCAGCCAGGCGCCGCGGCTGGCAAGCACTTGTGCCCCTGCAGCTTCAAACTGGCCGATCAGGCCGACATGGTCGGGATGCGCATGGGTCATCAGCACGCGGCTGACAGGTTTTGCGGCCAGAGGACCTGCCAGCAATGTCTCCATCTGCGCGCGCCCGGTGGTCCAGTCGAGGCCTGTATCGATCAGTGTCCAGCCATCGCCGTCGTCGAGTGCATAGATGTTCACATGGTCGAGCTTCATGGGCAGCGAGAGCCGCGCCCACAAAATGCCCTCCGCCACCTCGATCACGTCACCCGGGGCGGGGGCCTCGGCCCAGGGATGATTGATCCCGGTCGTTCTGGCGGCGGGGATGGGCGCGTTCACGCGGTCAGTGCTTCGGCGTCGAGCGCGTAAAGCGGCTCGGCGCCCTGTACGGCGGCCTGGGCCGCGCCGTGAGCCTGGGGCAGAAGCTGCTGTGTGAAGAAGGCCGCCAGAGGCATGCGGCTGTCATCGGCCAACGCCCCTTTCAGCAGATAGTGCGCGCCCAGCGTCAGCGCCCACATGCGCAGGAACGGGGTGGCACCGGCTGCACGGTCGCCCATGTCAGCCTTCAGCATCCAGCCGGTCGTGCCCTCGGTCTTCGAGCGAGCGGCATCTAGCGCGGTTGCGAGGTCGTCATGTCCGGCCTCGCGCAGGGCTGAAACCGTGGCGGCAATATCCGCAAGCAGGTTCGTCGCAGTTTCGCCGCCATCGGCCAGTTTGCGTCCGATCAGATCCAGTGCCTGGATGCCATTGGTGCCCTCGTAGATCTGGGTCACGCGGACGTCGCGGAGGAACTGAGCAGCACCCGTCTCCTCGATAAAGCCCATGCCGCCATGGACCTGCACGCCGACATCGGCGACCTGGGTACCCGTGTCGGTTCCAAACGCCTTGGCGATGGGCGTCAGGAATGCGCCGCGGGCTTCGTGGGCATTGCGAGCGTCCTCGGTCGAGGCCGCACGGGCCAGATCCAGACTGAGCGCCGTGTCGTAGCAGATTGCGCGGGCTGCCTGGGTCAGCACCTTCATGGTCATCAGCATCCGTCGTACATCCGCATGGCCGATGATGCTGGAAGAACCATCGGCGGTGCGTCCCTGACGTCGATCTGCGGCATAGGCGAGCGCGTGCTGGGTCGCGGCCTCGGCCACGCCCAGCCCCTGGACACCGACGCCGAGGCGCGCGTTGTTCATCATCGTGAACATGCAGGCCATGCCGTTATGCTCCTCACCCACCAGCCATCCGGTGGCGCGGTCGTACTCCATGACCGCAGTGGGCGAGCCGTGCAGCCCCAGCTTATGCTCCAGGCTGATCGGCTTCAGTGTGTTTGCGACGCCGGGATTGCCGGCCTCGTCGGGGATGAATTTCGGCACCAGGAACAGGCTGATACCCTTGGTCCCCTTCACCCCGTCGGGCAGGCGGGCCAGTACAAGGTGGCAGATGTTCTCGGCCACGTCATGATCGCCCCAAGAGATATAGATTTTCTGGCCGGTGATCGCATAGCTCCCATCGCCATTCGGCTCGGCCTTTGTTGTCAGAGCGCCCACATCGGATCCCGCCTGTGGTTCGGTCAGGTTCATAGTGCCGGTCCACTCGCCAGAGATCAGCTTGGGCAGGTAAAGCTCCTGCAGGCGCGCCTCGGCATGGGCCTCTATCGCTTCGATTTGGCCCTGGCTCATCAGGGGGTTGAGGCTGAGCGACAGGCAGGCCGAGGACATCATCTCGTTGACCATGGTGGCCAGGCTGATCGGCAGGCCCATCCCGCCATGGTCCTCGCCCGCCGACATGCCGACCCAGCCGCCCTCGGCAATCGCCTCATAGGCTTCCTTGTACCCGGGCGAACAGCGCACAACGCCGTTTTCCAGCCGTGCGGGATGCAGATCGCCCGCGCGCTGCACGGGGACCAGGGCGCCCTCGCACATCTTCGCGGCCTCGTCCAAAATCGCGGCACGGGTGTCGGCGGTGGCTTCGGCAAACAACTCCGTCTCGGCGAGTTTGTCCTGCCCGACGATCTGGGCGGCGCAGAAAGTGATCTCGTCGACGGGGGCGCGATAGGGCATCTGTTTCCTCCGGTTCGCTTGCCTGGATCAAAGCGAAAGGTTAGGGGCTTTCGCTGAGGGATCAAATAACCTTACGCGCACGTCAAGACAACCGGAGACGTTACGTAAATGTCCGAAACCAGGCTGTTGCCGGCAAATTGTGATGGGCTGTCTGCTGTGGCTGCGATCCTTCAGGCGGGTGGACTGGTCGCCTTTCCTACCGAGACTGTCTATGGCCTGGGCGCGGATGCGCGCAACGACCGGGCTGTGGCGCGGATCTTCGAGGCGAAAGAGCGTCCCAGTTTCAACCCGCTGATCGTGCATGTCCCGTCATTGGAGGCGGCGCGCGAATATGCGCGGGTCGAGGGGGTGATGGCCGATCTGGCGGCGGCGTACTGGCCTGGCCCGGTCAGCCTGGTGGTTCCGGCGCGAGAGGGCGCGCTGTCTGCCCTGGTCACCGCGGGTCTGCCGACCGTGGCGATCCGGGTGCCCAGCCATCCGCTGGCGCAGGATTTGCTGGCAAAGTTCGGTGGACCGGTCGCGGCACCATCCGCCAATCCTTCCGGCCGTGTGAGCCCGACCGCCGCAGCGCATGTGATGCAGGGACTTGCCGGGCGCATCGAAGCGGTGGTCGATGGCGGCGCGTGCGAGGTGGGTCTGGAGTCCACCATCATCGGGTCGGAAGGCGAAACGCCGGTTCTGCTGCGCCCGGGCGGTCTGCCGGCGGAGGCGGTGGAGGCGCAACTCGGCCATTCGCTGGGCTTATATGCCGAGGCTACGATCACTGCGCCCGGCCAGATGACCAGCCATTACGCACCGGGCGCACGGCTGCGCCTGAATGCCGAGGCGTCTGGACCCGGCGAGGTCTGGCTGGGTTTTGGCGATGGCGAGGTTGCGCCGGAGGTTGGGCTCAGCCTCTCACCTCACGGCGACTTGGTCGAAGCAGCGGCCAATCTGTTCGCGCATCTGCGCGCGCTGGACGGGCGCGCAGAGACGATCGCTGTGGCGGCGATCCCGTGCAGGGGTCTGGGCCGCGCGATCAACGACCGGCTGGCCCGCGCAGCAGCGCCGCGCGGGTAAAGCTCATTTGGTTTTGGTGAGCTTCGCCAGTTGGTCCTGCATTTCCTTGAGTTGGCTTTGCAGCGACTCCAGATCCTCGCTGACATCGGGCGGCGCGTCGCCCTGGCTCGGCTGCGACGCCGCCTCGGCGCCACCACCGAATGGCGAGAACATCCGCATCGCCTGTTCGAACCACTCCACGTTCTGGCGGGTCATGGCCTCGAACCCCTGCATCGGGTTGCCGGTGGCGAAGGCCTGGCGCATATCGCCCTGGTTCTTCGAGAATGTCTGCATTGCGGCGTCGAGATAGCTCGGCACAACACCTTGCAGCGGATCGCCGTAGAGCTTGATCAGCTCGCGCAGGAAATTGGTGGGCAGCATGTTCTGATCCTTGCCCTCCTGCTCGACAATAATCTGGGTCAGAACGGATCGGGTGATGTCCTCGCCGCTCTTCGCATCGAAGACGGCAAAATCCTCGCCCGCGCGGACCATCTGGCTGAGATCGTCGAGCGTGACATAGCTGGAGCGCGCAGTATTGTAGAGACGCCGGTTCGCATATTTCTTGATAATGACCGGCCCGTCTTGCGCCTTGCTTGATTTTTTGTTTTCCGCCACCCGACGTCTCCAGATCCTATGAGTGTTATAATTCCAGACTGGCACTGCAACAGCGCAGCCGCAACACTTATGTTGCAGGCGCTATGTTGCGCTGCGCGCAAAGATAGCCAAGAAGGGGGTGCGACGGTTCTCCGCATTCCGTAGCGTGAGTTTATATTGCACTGCAGCAAAATCGATAATCGGTCGTAACCGCGTCCGCCCGATGCTATCGATGAAGACGGTCAGGTTCTCGACAAAGACGCGCATTAGGACGGGATGAAAGGAAACACCCATGACAGATATCGTGATCGCTTCGGCGGCTCGTACCGCGGTTGGCAGCTTCAACGGCGCCTTCGCGAACACCCCGGCGCATGATCTGGGCAGCGTCGTCATCAAGGCCGCGCTCGAGCGTGCGGGCGTCGATGCCTCCGAAGTATCTGAAACCATTCTGGGCCAGGTGCTGACCGCGGGTCAGGGTCAGAACCCGGCGCGCCAGGCTGCCCTAAATGCCGGTCTGCCGATCGAGGCACCGGCCTGGGGGATGAACCAGGTCTGCGGGTCCGGCCTGCGCGCGGTTTCGCTGGGCGCTCAGCATATCAAATGCGGCGACGCGGACATCGTGCTGGCCGGCGGACAGGAGAGCATGAGCCTCTGCCCCCATGTCAGCCACATGCGCGCCGGGACCAAGATGGGCGATGTGAAGTTCATCGACGCGATGATCAAGGACGGTCTGTGGGACGCCTTCAACGGCTATCACATGGGCACAACCGCCGAGAACGTGGCCAAGCAATGGCAACTGACCCGCGACGAGCAGGACGAGTTCGCGGTGGCGAGCCAAAACAAGGCCGAGGCTGCGCAGAAGGAAGGCCGCTTCGCGGATGAAATCGTCCCGGTGACACTGAAGACTCGCAAGGGCGATGTCGTCGTCGATCAGGACGAATACATCCGCCACGGCGCCACGATGGATGCGATGCAGAAACTGCGTCCGGTCTTCGACAAGGAAGGCACCGTGACGGCGGCCAATGCCTCCGGCATCAACGACGGGGCTGCGATTACCCTGCTGATGAGCGCGGACGAAGCCACCAAACGCGGGATCGAGCCGCTGGCCCGGATCGCCAGCTTCGCGACCACCGGCGTCGATCCCAAGATCATGGGCACCGGCCCGATCCCGGCCAGCCGTCTGGCGCTCGAGAAAGCGGGCTGGAAGGTCGAGGATCTGGATCTGGTCGAGGCCAACGAGGCCTTCGCCGCCCAGGCCTGCGCCGTGAACAAGGATATGGGCTGGGATCCGGAGATCGTGAACGTCAACGGCGGCGCCATCGCCATCGGCCACCCGATCGGCGCGTCCGGCGCCCGCGTCCTCAACACGCTTCTGTTCGAGATGAAGCGCCGCGACTCCAAGAAGGGCCTGGCCACGCTGTGCATCGGCGGCGGCATGGGCGTCGCGCTCTGCGTCGAACGCCCCTGATCGGGTCTCGGGGGCGCCTCGGCGCCCCCTCTCCATGCCCGACTCCACCCAAAGCGATGAGGCCCAGCCGGGCCAAAGAGCGTCTTACGACCAGCTCGTCTTCTCGGGCGGCGGCCTGCGCTGCTTCTGGCATGGCGGCTGGATGGAGGCGGTCGAGACCCGGCTGACCTTCGTCCCCAAGCGCGTCACCGGATCCTCCGGCGGCGCGCTGTCGGCCGCCGCCTGGATCGCCGGGCGCGAATCCAAGCTCTTCGACCGCTTCGCCCGCGCGCTCCGCGCCGAAGACGACAATTTCGCCCTCCACGACCTCGATGCCGATGACGGCCGCTCGCCCCATCAGCGCGTCTACGAGGCCATCGTCGAAGACGTCCTCGACGCCCGGGCCCTGGCCCGCATCGCCGACGGCCCCGTCTTCCAGGTCAACGTCTCGACCACCGGCGACAGCGGCGGCACCGCGCTCCGCGCCCTGGCGGCCGGCACGATCTATCAGGTCGAACAGATCCTTGCGCCCACGCCGCGCCCCCGCGCCTCCGCCCTGGCCGGGGTCGAGCAACGGCTGATCGACGGAAACCGCGCCGCCCGCGACGGCACCCTGCCCGACCTCATCCGCATGGCCGCCACCGTCCCCCCCGCCTTTCGTCCCGATGATTGGGATGGTGAACCGCTCTATGACGGCGGCATGGTCGACAAAGCCCCCCTGCCCCAGCCCGACGAAGGCCGCACCCTTGTCCTGCTGACCAAGCGCTTCCAGTCCCTGCCGGACGACGACCCGGGCCGCATCCACTATGTTCAGCCGTCCCAAACCGTGCTGTCCGGTTCGAAACTCGACTTTACGGACCCCGGCCTCCTGCGCGAGGCTTGGGACCAAGGCCACCGCGACGGCGCGGCCTGGCTAGAAGACCACCAAGAGGGAGGAGACCCCACATGACCCGAACCGCCATCGTCACCGGAGGCTCGCGCGGGATCGGCGCCGCCATTTCCAAGGCGCTGAAAGACCAAGGCTGCCAAGTGGCCGCGACCTATGCGGGCAACGACGAAAAGGCCAAAGCCTTCACCGACGAGACCGGCATCAAGACCTACAAGTGGAACGTGGCGGATTACGAGGAATGCAAGGCCGGCATCGCCCAGATCGAAAGCGATCTCGGCCCGGTGGACATCCTGGTCAACAATGCCGGCATCACCCGAGACGCGCCGTTCCACAAGATGACGCCCGAACACTGGCACGCCGTCATCGACACCAACCTGACCGGCGTCTTCAACACCATTCATCCCGTGTGGCCTGGCATGCGCGAGCGGGGCTTCGGCCGGATCGTCGTGATCTCCTCGATCAACGGTCAGAAAGGCCAGTTCGCTCAGGTGAACTACGCCGCGACGAAGG
>JBCCDU010000014.1:0-65055 GCA_039030715.1 Pseudomonadota bacterium | reverse complement strand
TCGAGTCATCGAAGGCTGGTACAATCCCGGACGCCGACATTCGGCCCTTGGATATCGTTCACCCATCAACTACGAGAAGGAGGCCCTCCAACGGCTAGAATTGTCTAGCGCATAACCGTCCACAAAACCGGGGGAACTCCAACTCCAATTCCAACTCCACTCGGGGTGGCTGCGCTCAAACGGACAGGGGCGGTCCAATTGTTTTGGGTTGAGCAATCGGCGGTCGAGATGTTCCGCGACCAGATGGTTGAGCTCAGCACAAAGACGCTGCGGCCCCTACCTTTTCAGTAGAGCGAGGAGGGCCTTCGCGCCTGCGGCCGACGACTGTGGGTTCTGGCCGGTGACCAGATTGCCGTCGGTCACGACGTGGCTGGTGAAGTCCGCCGCATTATGGATATGCGCGTCAAGCTCACGCAGACGGTCTTCCAGAAGAAACGGAACAACCTCCGCCAGCTCGACCGCGGCTTCCTCGCCATTGGTAAAGCCGGTGACGCGCTTGCCTGCGACAAGGGGGCGCCCGTCGTTGGCTTTCGCGTCGACGAGTGCGACCGGGCCGTGGCAGACGGCTCCGATGGGTTTGCCGGTGCGGTCGAAAGCTTCGATCAGGCTGGCGAGCGTTTCGTTTCCGGGATAGTCCCACATGGGTCCGTGGCCTCCCGGAAAGAACAGCGCATCGTAGCTCTCTGCATCCACCTCAGAGATGGCCTGCGTCATTGCCAAGGCTGCTTGGCTTTCCGTATCCGCATCGAAGCGGCGTGTGTCGTCGGTTTGCCATTCAGGCAGCGCGCTCTTCGGGTCTATCGGTGGGTGGCCGCCCTTAACTGAGGCGAGCGCCACCTCGGCGCCGGCATCACGAAACACGTAGTAGGGCGAGGCAATCTCTTCGAGCCAGAAGCCGGTCCTGCGACCGGTATCGCCCAAGTCTTCATGGGACGTCAGAACGATGAGAATGCGGGGGGGCTTCATCGGGTTCATCTCCTTCATTCGGATGGGATTCAGTCGAGTATCGTCTTACCCAGCTGTCTGTACCAATCGGCGTTGTCCCAGAAGGCGGTCAGACGCACGATGTCGCCATCCGCGTCGGTCTCGATCACGAAGAGATGGCGCAGGTCATAGGTCAGCCCCTTGTTCGGAACGCCGAATGCCTGCTTCGCCTGCGTACCGGAGATCGAAACGTCGACGAAGGCCGTCCGGCCATCGGCAGAGTCGGTAATGTTGTGGACATCGTTGGACAAGTCCGGGAAGGCGTCGATCAATACGCCCCAACTGCCGGGGCCGACCTCTTCCACCGGACCTTCGAGCGCGAAAGGAACGTATTCGATCAGCGCGCCCGGCTCGAACAAAGCGATCATCGCGGGCACATCTTGGGCGCGGTAGCGATCGAAGAACGTTTTCGCAGCATCTGCGGCGGGGCCAGCTTGCGTGGCGTTCGGCAGGATTGTCAGTATGGCGAGCAAAATGGACGCAAGTCTCATGGCGACCTCCAGTGGCAAACAGGTAGCGCCTCCATTGGGTCGCTAATTGCATCATTGAAATCCAACCAACAAAAGGTGATCTAATTTTTTCATGACAGCAACAATCCGACAGCATCTCGACGGCCTGCTGGAGTTCTGTACGGTCGCTGATCTCGGCAGTTTCACACTAGCTGCCCAGGCGCTCGGCGTTTCCGTTTCTTTCGTGAGCAGACGCGTTTCCGATCTCGAAAGCAGGCTTGGCGTCCCGCTGTTTAGTCGAACCACTCGCCGCGTGGCGTTGACCGAGATGGGCGCGCGGTATCACGAGCGCGCCAGAGCAATTTTGTCCGAAGTCAAGAGCTTGGATGCCGATCTTGCGGACGGGCATGATCATCTGAAAGGCCCGATCCGCGTCACCGCTGGGGGGCGAATAGGCGAGGGTCGGGTGACCGAGGCGTTAGTCGCTTTCACGCATCTCCATCCTTCGGTCGAGATCGAGTTGCAGATCATGGAGCGGCGCGTCGACTTGATCCGGGAAGGCTATGATCTGGCGATCCGGCACGGCATGCCGCCCGATCCCGACTTGATCATCCGGCGCCTTGACACACGACGACTGATCGTCTGCGCGTCCCCCGACTATGTCGCGGTGAATGGCGCACCGCGCACCCCGGAAGATCTGATCCGACTGCCCTGCGTCGGCGCGCCGGATCAGCGTTGGCAATTTCACCGGAACGGCAAGCCGATCGACGTGAAAGTGCGGAGCCGTTGGCTGAGCAACAACGGACCAGCTCTTGCGAGAGCCTGTGAATTGGGCCTGGGCGCCGCACGTCTCGCCGATACCTATGTGGGGGAGGCGCTCGCGACCGGACGGCTTCTTGCCTTTCTTGAGGATTACGAACTACCGCCGCAAGAAATCGTCCTGGTTCACCCAAATCGCGACCGCTTGCCATATCGTGTCCAACGGTTGATTGAGCATCTTTCGAAGGCGCTTCGTTAGGAACGCGCTCGACAAGACACTTTTGCCGCGCTGACCGAACCGGGCGGCTTGAACATCACGTGCTGTTGGTCAATTCCGGTTCTGTCGTGCGGTGATCCCCTGCCCCTCGCGTCATTGCGATCAGCATACCCGATCCGATGGCAAGCAGGAGAATCTCGATTGCCAGGACATCCGCCCGGCTCATGATCAGTGCCTCCGCAATACTCAGCCCGCCCATGAAGTGCCTCACCAATGGCAGCGCGAGCAGCATGGAAGCGACGAGGATCGCAAAGCGGCGGCGCAATTTTGATGCGTCGCTTGCGCGGGCGGCCATGGCAATCGACGCAATGGCGCCAATCAGAAAACCAGCAGGCGTCCAGAAGAACGGATCACCGGCCGGGAGCGACAGGAAGAAGGCGTGAGCGGCTAGGAGCATACCAAGCGGAACGCCCCAACCTACGGCCAGGATCGCAAAGTGATATCTGCGCCAAAGGCGGTCCTCCGATCTTCGGCGCACCCAGAGACGCAGGCCTGAAATAATGACGAAGCATGTCGCGCCACCAAGACCGACCCAGACAAATTTCGACAACCAGCCAGCGAAGTCCCCGACATGGAGCGGCCACATCAGGTCGTAGAGGGTTCCGCCGACCGAGGGGACGGTTCCGAGCGACGGCTTCTGGCCAAGAAAGGCGCGTGTTACGCCGTCGAACTCATGCGCGAACCAAAACAAACCGCCATCGGATGGCTTTCGCCAGACGATCACGCGGGCATCCGCACGCCCCCAATTCACAAGATCGACGGAGTACACTGCCCCCGGCGTGCGTGCGACACTGTCTACCAAGATGTAGTCTATGTTTGCCATCTGCGCCGGCCGTGTATCCTCGGCGACAGGCGCCTCCCACATTCTTGCGGCTGCCGCGTCCTCATCGCCGCCGAACGCGGCTTCGGTGATCAGGGGCATGGTTACTGTCCAGGCGAGGCCATAAAACGCGCCGGTGAACGCCAGAATGATCGCAAATGGCAGCGACCAGGTGCTGGCCAGTACATGGCGATCGCGCGCCGAGACAAGCCGGGCGCCGGCACGTTCAGCCACGAACATGTCGCGGATCAGGTGTTTGTGCATCAAAAAACCGGATACCGCCGCCGCCAGCATCGCCAGACCCAAGATTCCCACCAGCAGGTCGCCCCATGGGTAACCGAGGTAAAGATTGACGTGTATGTCGATAAGAAATGCGCCGAGGGCGCTCTCGGTCGCCACGTTCGGATCGTCGAAGACAAAACCCTCCTGGCGCGCGAGGACATCACCGGTCGCGGCGTCGAGTTCGTAGAGAACACCCAGATCGGCCTCCTCGGCGGTATCGGGATGGGTCGCATGGGCGTGGAAGAAGATACGCAGATCGCCCTCTTCATCGTGCCAAACCGAGATGTCTTCATGATACCGGGGTGGAACCTCGCGCGAGAGACGCCTGACATGCTGGTCGACCAGCCCCTCCAGCGGTGCGGTGACCTTCGGGCCGCCCACCGACCAATGGCCGATTTCATGTGCGAGCACGGCAACCGTACCAGTGAAAACAACCACGTAGAGCAAAAGGCCCAGCACCACGCTGGACCAGCCGTGCACCGCTGTGATGCGCTTCATGCGTGCCTGATCCAGGGTGATCATCTCAGCCTTCTCTCCTTCTCGCATTTTCCGGGCGCTGCTTGGGCGACCGGAGAATGGCAGACCAAAGTCCGCCTAGAAAAACCCCGTAGCGATCAGAACCGCCTGCACACCCGTCAGAACGCCCATTATGCCCGCCGCCCGCGCTGGGTCTGAAGCGAGAAGCGGGTAGAAACAGGCAATCGCCCAAGCCAGCGGTGCCAGCACCAGCGGCCAGACCAGATGATCGATGCCCGCCGTGCCCTCCGGCAGCCACAGAGGCGCTGCCATCACCGTGGCTACGGCGAGTGCGACGGCGCCCGGGCCTGCGAGCAGCCAGCGCGCCAGAACAGGCCGGGCCCTTATCGCTGCCGCAGTCGCCGCAAGCTGACGCGCGATCATGGGAAGATCTTCGCCCAGGGCGCTGCGCGGCGCGCCCTCGAATGATCGCGCACCCGCTTGCGGGCGAGGGCTCGATCAGATGATGAACGCTGCAGACTGGTCATCCTTTCGCTCAGAACCTCACCTTCACAGTTCCCAGCACCGTCAACGGCGGTCCGAAATCGAAGCTGCTTGCCGGATCGCCATCGGAACCGACGCTATCGAAATAGGCGGTATCGAGTATGTTCTGCGCAGTAAGCTGAAGGTCAATATGCTCGTTGATTCGATATCCGATTTGCGCATCGAATAGAACGTATCCGTCATACGAGATGTCGCTGTTGGTCGGTCCTGCGCGGCTCGACAGATACCGAAATCCCGCACCGACCCGAAGACCGTCGAATTTGCCATCGAATTCGTAGAGACCAAAGACCGTTGCATTGTGACGAGCGGTTTCTGGGACTGTTTCCCCTAGCTCACCGGCGGTATCGTCGGTGAACTCAGCATCGAGAAAGCCATAGCTCGCGAAAATCGAGAAATTCTCGGTCACACGACCCGATGCGGAAAGCTCGATCCCCTGGATCGTCTGTTGCCCACCTTCGATGAAGAAGAAGTCATTAATACCGTCGTTATTCGGATCCTCGACGGCTACATCGTCACGGATCAACCGGAAAAACGATGCTGAGTATTCCAATCCGCCGTCGAAGAAGGACCCCTTAAACCCAAATTCGAAGTTTTCCCCAGTCTCTGGGCCAACCGGAGTCCCGGCAGCTGTGAAGCCGTCCTGTGGTAAGAAGGTCGTCGCGTATGAAAAATAGGCGCGATGATTTTCAACATATTCGGCAGATATGCCTGCTCGAAACGTGATCTGACTTTCTTCGACGGTTCCTGTGATCTCGTTATTGAGCGGGTCCTGCGCCACCTCTTCAAAATCGTCGAAGCGAATCCCGACCGGGATAGTCAACCAATCAGTCGGGCGGAATGCCGCTTCAGCATAGACGGAGAAAAGGTCTTCCGTCGAAGCAAAAACAAAATCGGTTGTCGGAATATCGAAGTTAAATGGGGGAGTGAGCGTTGTTTCGCCGGTTAGTGGATCCACCGTCCCGACTAGGTCGCCGAAGCCGAAATCTGAGAATTGGTCATTGAAGGTGTATGAGCCGCCAATCGTAAAATCCTGTGTGTTGCCGAACAACTCGAAGTCACCACGAAGCTGTCCTTCGACAAATATGACATCCTCATTCACATTACCCGCGTCGGCGAATATGAAGTTCCCGAATTGTGGATCGTCGAGTGGAATGCCGCCAAATTCTCCCTCGTCATTAAAGAACCCTTGGGCATTGAGGAAAGAAAACTCCTCCCGGACATAGTTTCCCCGAACAACAAGCTCCAGGTTGTCGAGTATGTCTTGCTGAAACTCTCCGCTCACGTATAGGTTGTCACCGCTGCTCTCGACCGGCACACCGAAGAACGTGTTCTCTGGTGTGAAGGCGGTGGGGATAGATCCGTCCTCGAACACAGCGAAACCACCGCCCGCCACGATCTCGACATCCCTATATGATGCGCTGAGTTGCAGGCGTGTCCGATCCGTGATGTCGGCTTCGACGATGCCGCGGATTGCGAATATCTCCCGATCCTCTTGCGGACGAGCGAAGCCTTCATCCTCGTAGGCGAAGTTCAAACGTGCACGCACACTGTCATATCCAAACAGCGAACCGGCGTTGGCGTCTAGCTCGGTGCGAAGTGTGCCGAGCTGCGACCCAGCACCCCTTACTTCAACGAAATCTTCTGTCTCGGGACGCTTCAAAATCGCGTTTACGATACCACCAGGTGATTGCGGGCCAAAGGTAATGGAGGCCGGGCCCCGGAGCACTTCAAGACTCTCTACAAAAGAGCTGTCCGGCGCCGCGATCAGGCCAATGCTGGGGTTGGGTCTGTTATCGACTGTGATCTCGGCATCTAGCCCGCGCACCAGATAGTTGGGTGTTCCCTCTGTTGTCACGTTGTCGGTAATCACGTTTGGCGCGACGGTGGGCGCCCGAAAGACGTTGGTGAAGTCGAGCCGATCGAGATCCTCGCGGTCTATGACCTCGACGGAGGAGACGATCTCCTCACGCTCGAGCGGCAAACGATTGAAGAGCGAGTTCTGAAATCCCTGAACAACAATTTCATTCATTTCGATGACGTCTCCATCGACCTCTGCCGCGCCGGACCCGGCATCGGCCAACCGCTCGAGTGTAACCGTGTTTTCGCCGATGAACTGATAGTCGATGCCCGATCCAGCGAGCAGATTGGCGAGGGCGTCTTCAGCAGTAAAGTCCCCTGTCAGCGGTTGCGCCGACGCTCCCTGGACGAGCGCTGGATCATACGAAAAGGTAATCCCTGCAGTCTGTGCGAGACGCGCGAGTTGGTCTTCGAGCGGACCGGCGGGGATTGCATACGTGCGCACTTCGCCCGCCGCCTGTGCATTCACGTTGCTTACCGGCGCGACGATCAATGCAATCGCCGCTGCCCCGCCCATAAGCATCGCCAGGGTCCCGGACTTCGTGCAGTTTCGTGTGGTGGTTGTCCCAATCGAACGGTTCATAGAGTTCTCTCCCTCTTAACTCTCCTCCGGAGTCACGCGAGATCGGAAAACCCGTAAACTTTTTTGATCAAATGCGCTGAATGACGGTCAGAAACGGTGTGTAGCGTTGTACGCTGATCGGCAAGCTCGCCTCTAACGCGAGCCAGGCTTCGTCGACAGCATTCAGTCGAAAAACACCGGACACGATCAGATCGGCTGCGTCGCTGGCGATATGGATATGGCCGCTTTGGTATCGGGCCAGTTCTGCAGCGAGATCGCCGAGGCGTACGCTCCGCGCGTCTATCAGTCCGTCGAGCCAAGCGGTAGGACTCAATTGCGAGACGACGGGATCGGCGGCTGCCCGATTTCGATCAAAGCGGAATGTCTCGCCAGCCGAGACATCGACTGACGAGGAGCTGTTCGTCGGTGTCGCCCTAACAAGACCGTCGATCACCGAAACCCGCGTTGCATCGCCCAGATCTCGCACCGTGAACCGAGTGCCGACCGGCTGCAAAGCCCCATAGGCCGTGTCGATCAATATCGCTTCGCCTGCGGTATCGACGTAGATCTCGCCTCGGGTGAGCTTGAGCCTTGCATGATCGGACTCCATCACAATCGTATCGGTATTCAGACGCAGCTCACCGCCGCGTGGAAGCGCCCTCGTCAGCCTCTCACCGATGCCGGTCGCATGGTCGGCCAGCAGCCTGCCGCCAGCGGGCGTTCTGAAGAAGCCCCAGGTGGAACCGCCACCCAACGCGAGCGCCGCGAGTATGCTGAGTGTCTTTCGCTTGCTCCGCTGTGCCCGAACCGAATCGAGCGCACGCTTGGCCAGTTCCCGACGTTCCGGGGGCACTTCCACAATCCCCTGCTCGAACTGAGACATGCGTTGCCACGCCCGGGCATTCTCGGGCCGGGCGCTGATCCAAGTCTGCAAACACACCGCGTCGGCTGTTCCCGATTGCAAGCGAACCAGCCACTCTGCGGCTTCGATCAGCGCCGTTTGTGTAATTTCTTCAGAAGTCCCGCCCATACCACCGATCCGATACCCCGGCTTCTGTAATGGAATCCCCGCGTCGTCAGTGTTCTTCCGCGGTTGCAAGGTAGCAGTGCACAAGCGCGCGGGCCATGTCCTTTTCAACCGTGCTGAGCGATACGCCCAGGTTATCCGCGATATCTTGATATCGCATCCCATCCACGCGTGACATGATCAGAATCCGTTGGGCACGACGCGGCAGGCCTTGGAACACAGCGGCGATCTGCACCAGCATATCTACGATCTGTTTTCGTTCCTCTGCAGATGGTGCATAGGCTGCGGGCTGTTCGGCGATGGCTCGCATGCAAGCGCGCTCTACCAGACGCCGCCGGATATGGTTGGACGCAAGCCGAGACGCTATTTTCCCCAGATACGCCCGTGGCGTGTGCAATTCCAAAAGTTCGGCGCGACCCACCAGAGCGAGAAAAGTGTCTTGGGTCAGGTCCGCGGCGTTCTCACGGCAGCCGACGCGACGGTTCAGGAAGTTGACAAGCCACCCGTGATGGGCCCGATAAAGTTCAGCGATATCCGACATCAGGCGCAGGCCATGCCTGCTGGCGCGCCAGACCTGCCAAGACTGGTTAGAGAATTACGGGCGAACGGCACCCAAACAATCTGTTTCGCAGAGCCTAAGACCATACCGAGCCACTCCAGAGAGTCCGATGATGCCTTGCGAACCTTATTGGTGAGCTGGGTTCGCTGGAGTGTGCATCAAAATCGGACGACTTCAACCCGTCAGCCACGTCAAGGCTACCACCCTATGAAATTCGGGCCTTGGAGTATCTGAGACCAAACCAAATCTCACCGGCGGTTGATCGCGAGAGATCAATACCCCGGTAAATCGTTGTCTTGGCAACAGTTTCCGCGGCAATGCCGTTGGTAGGCATTAAGTCAGGTGCATCTTGCGATCGCGAGTCTTGACAAGGTCGAAAAACTTATATCAGTTGCCGATACCCAGCGTCCCGCAAGGTATTCGCGAAATACCTTGGGGGGTAGGTGATGAAATCCAAACTACTGTTGTTTTGTTCGGCCGCATTGGTGCCGGGATGGTCGGCGTTTGCGCAGGACACCTCGGACACCGAAGTGATGGATACGATCGTCGTCGAGGCGGACAATCGGGTCGAGACACCCTTGGACGAGACGACCCGCTCGGTAACGGTCTTGACCGAGGAAGATCTAAAGGTTCAGCGTCCGGTTACACGCAATATCGGGGATATCCTTGGGACGACCGTACCGGGCTTCAGCCCAAGCAACGAGTTGCAATCCGACTTCGGCCAGACGCTGAGGGGCAGAACTTTCCTGACTCTGATCGATGGCGTGCCGCAATCAACTCCACTTCGCGATGGCAGGCGATCGCTGAACTCCATAGACCCGGATGCCATCGAGCGGATCGAGATCATCCGCGGCGGTACTGCAGCATTCGGTTTCGGAGCAACGGGCGGCCTCATCAACATCGTGACCAAACGCCCAAAGGAGGGTGACCTCCAGGTGAATGCCCGCATCGGCGTCGACAACTCTCTGACCCGTTTCGTCGCCGACGCATTCACCTATGAAGCTTCCGCAGATCTGACGGGTCGGACCGGCCCGATCGATTATATCGGAGGTGTCTCTTTTGTTTCGCGCGGTGGCTTCTTCGATGCCGATGGGCTGCGGATCCCCTCAGACCCGGTTGGGGTTCAAGGCGGTATCGCCGACTCGAACAGCATAAATATTTACGGCAAAGTGGGCTACAATTTCGACAATGATCGCCAAAGGGTGCAGGTCGGAGGTTTCTACTACGACTTCTCTCCGAACTCAGATTTCGCAGGGATCAGCTTCGCGGGGGACCCAGACCTCGATATCCGTACACCAGCGACGTTCGGCAACGCCAACCCAGTCGATCCGGGCACCACGAACAGCAATGTCGTGATGGAATACACCCACGAAGATCTGTTCGGCTCATCAATCAAGGCTCAGGCCTATTACAGCAACATCGAAACGGTGTTCGGCATATTCCCGGGCTTCAACCAGACGCTGATTCAGAGTGAGAACCTTGGTGGACGCCTGACGATCAATACGCCCGTTCCAGTTCCGGTTCTGCCCTTTACCCTGACCTGGGGCATCGATGCGCTCAGCGATGAAACTCAGCAAGTTGCTACAGCGCTGACTATTCCAACGCTCGAAACCAGCCCGAAGGCCGACCAGTTGGCCATTGCGGGGTTCGGACAAGTGGACATCCCAATTTTCGATTACGGGAAGATCTCGGCTGGTATCCGACATGAACGGATCCGGATCGATCTTTCGGACTCTTTCACGGACACCGGCGATCTTGTTGCAGGTGGTCGCCAGAACTTTAGCGAGACGCTCTTCAATGCGACGGGGACGATCTATATCACCGAAGAGCTTGATCTCTATGGCGGCTTCTCGCAAGGCTTCACGGTGGCCGAGGTAATCCGCACGATCACCGATGGCACCTTCACGAGCGCGGCCGATGCAGACTCGGAGGCACAACGCACCAACAGCTTCGAGGCCGGCATGCGTTATAACGATGGACGCTTCAGCGGAAGCATTGTCGGCTTTCTCAGCACCTCCGACAACGGCACCACTTTCGAGCCAGGTACAATCGACATCCAACGCCTGCCGGAACGCATCACCGGGATCGAGGCGACCGCCTCTGCGCATGTGTTCGATAATTTCGAGATCGGTGGCACCTTCACCTGGCAACGCGGGCGGATCGACATTGATGATGACGGCGACTTCGACGAAGATTTGCCCTCGACCCGGATCCCGCCGATCAAAGTCACCGGTTTTGCAAACTATCAGCCTTTCGACTGGTGGGATGCGCGCCTTCAAGTCACTCATGTGGGCACGCGTGAGCCGAACAGTACCGCTTTCGGGGGCACCTCCGATATCAACTCCTACACGCTGGTCGATCTCTACTCGAGCTTCGACATTGGGCCCGGAGAGTTGGAAATCGGCGTCAAGAACCTGCTGAATAACGACTATACCCCTCTCATCAATCAGGCTTTTGATCTGAGCTTCTCCAACGCACGCGGCCCGGGGATCACCGGTTCGATAGCCTATCGGGTCAGCTTCTGAGGATCGGGGGCTCAGGCAACCGGCGAAACCGGAGCAGACAAGGCGATCCATCGATTGCCTTCGCTCTGGCCTCGGGCCTCGTGTGCAGCAGCCCCGCGCAGGCCGGCGATATGTTTCCGGTCGAAATCGAGAATGCTTTCGGCGTGGCAAGGGTAGAGGCCAAGCCGGAACGGATCGTCTCGCTCAGCTTTATCGGGCATGACTTTCTGCTGGCGCTTGGCATCCAGCCTTATGCTCTGCGCAAATGGTATGGTTCGGATCCCTACGGTGTCTGGGTGTGGGGGCATGATGCGCTGGGGGATGCGCAGCCCATTGTGATGCAAGGTGAGATCGACATCGAGCGGATCGCTCTGCTCGCCCCCGATCTGATCACAGCGCAATGGTCCGGCATAACCGAGCGGGAATACGATTTGCTCTCGCGCATTGCCCCGACGCTCGGGCCGGCGCCGGGCTATGGAAATTGGGGCACGCCGTGGCAGGACATGTTGCTGCGCCTCGGCCAGGCAACCGGGCGCGGCGAAGAAGCCGCTGCTGTCGTCCGCAGCATCGAAGCCCGGTTTGCTGAAGTCCGGAGCAGGCATCCGGAGTGGCAGGGCGCATCGGCAACCATGTCATGGGCTGGTGCGCTCGCCGCCTACACCGATGAAGATCTGCGCGGTCAGTTCCTTGAGGCGCTTGGTTTCGAGGTCCCGGATCAGTTGTCCTATCTTCCCGGGGGCAACGCGTATTTCAAACCCCTGCCGGTGGAGGATATCTCATCCATCGATCTGGATGTCCTGGTCTGGCTCGACCCTGGGGGGACCGCGGGAGGTGTCCTGGATATGCCGCTGCGCAACACCATGCGCGCACACAGGGAGGGCCGCGAGGTATATGCAGGCCCATTGCTCTCTGCAGCGCTCTCGCATTCCAGTCCGCTCAGCTTGGAGTATGCTCTGGACGAGCTGGTGCCCTTGCTAGAACGGGCGATGGATGGAGATCCCGCGACAGTAGTCCCTTCTATGTTCGAGGCAGGTCTACTGCCAATGGGGAACTGAGCGATGGCGGGGCCCAAACCTGCTGCCAATCCGACAGCCGCGCGCCTCGTGCTGACTGTAGCGACGCTCTTTGCAATTGCTGTACTTGGCCTCCTGCTCGGCTACCGTCCGATCGATACGCCCCAGGTCTGGGTTGCGCTCTCATCCTACGATGCCAGAAATCCCGATCACATCGTGCTGGCAGCGGTGCGCTTTCCGCGGGTCGTTGCGGCGGTCTTGGCGGGGGCTGCGCTGGGCGTTGCGGGCACGATGATGCAGAGCATGACGCGCAATGCGCTGGCGGATCCCGGCCTGCTAGGCGTCAATGCGGGCGCAGCGCTCGGTGCTGTTCTATCCATCGCCGTTCTCGGCATCACAGATCCCGGCGGCTTCGTCTGGATCGCCCTGGGAGGCGCGTTCCTGGCGACGCTGCTGGTCTTCCTGCTTGGCGGCGGCGCGCAGGCGCATCCGGTGCGGATCGTTCTGGCAGGCGCGGCGGTCACAGCGCTCAGCCTGGCGCTGATCCGCTCGGTCCTGCTCCTCAGCAGCCGAACGCTCGAGACGTATCGAATCTGGGTTCTGGGCGGGTTCGACGGGGTGAGCCTCGCGGATATCGACGCACTCGCACCGTTCTTCATGGTCGGCTTCGGCCTCGCAGCCCTCGCCGGATTTTGGCTGAATGCGATGATGCTGGGTCAGGACGTCGCGAGAGCTCTCGGCCTCCGCGTCGGTCTGATTTGGTGCGTGGCGGGTCTTTCCATCGTGCTGCTCTGCGGGGCCAGCGTTGCGATGGCGGGACCGATTGCGTTTGTCGGCCTGATCGTTCCGCATCTCGCGCGCCGCATCGCCGGGCCGGATGTAGTCTGGACCATGCTCTTTTCGGCCTGTTTCGGCGCCATATTGCTGATCTTATCGGATCTGATCGGCCGCCTGGCGATCCTGGGCGGGAATCTGCCCGCAGGCATCATGTCGGCCTTGATCGGCGGCCCGCTCCTGATCTGGTTCGTGCGGCAGAAGACTATGGTGAGGCTATGAGCGTAGCTGCGCACGCCCCCCCTCACGCCGCAAGCGTCCGGGTCTTGGCGGTTCGCCTGCTGCTTGCCGCCCTCGTTCTGGTGTTCGCCATATCGTTCGTGACAGTCGGGACTTATCCGATGTCGCTGGGCCAGATTTTAGGCACGTTGGCTGGTAGCGGCTCGGATATCGAGCGGATGATCGTCATCGACCACCGCCTGCCGCGTATTCTGGTCGCTATCGGGGCAGGCGCGGCCTTTGGATTATCGGGCGCGCTCTTCCAGACAATGCTGCGCAACCCGCTCGCGTCCCCCGATTGGATCGGCTTCACATCAGGCGCGAGCTTTGGCGCCCTGGTCGCGGTGGCGCTTACGGGTGGCTTTGTACTTATCGGCGCTGTGACTGGTGTCGTGGTCGCGGCATGTCTCATCCTGGCTTTGGCCTGGCGAAGCGGGTTCGATCCCTATCGGCTGGTCCTTATTGGGATCGGCGTCAATCTTTCGATTGCAGCGGCGGCGGAGCTTTTGCTTGCGAGGGTGGATCTGCTGACCGCAACGGAAATGGTCGCTTGGCTGGTTGGATCCCTGAATGCACGCGACTGGACGGATGTCACGCTCCTTGGGTTCGGGCTCATAGTCTTGGTGCCGATGGCAATTTGGCTTGGCTTCCCGCTGGTGCGCATGGGGATGAGCGACGATATCGCCCGAGGTCTTGGGCTGCCCCTGATGGGCTTGCGTCTGATGGTTGCGACGGTTGGGATCGGTTTCGTCGCTCTCGCCGTCTGCGTCGCGGGTCCACTGCCGTTCGTGGCTTTCGTGGCGGCCCCTATCGCGCGCGGCCTCGAAGGCGGCGGCGGCGCGGCGTTGCCGACCACCGCTTTGGTAGGGGCCTTGATCGTCCTCTGTGCGGACTTCGCCGCCAGATCCGTGCCGTTGGTCGCGTTGCCTGCCGGAGTTTTCACGGCAATGATCGGCGCACCGGTCCTTATCGGGATCTTGTTCCGCCAACTGCGCGGGGGAGATGTCTCGTGACCGCGACATCTCGCCTATCTGCATCGGATATTGCAGTAAGCCTGGGACACAAAACCGTGCTCCAGCAGTTTCATGCCGCCCTGCCCGATGGTGCTCTGACCACCATAGTCGGACCCAATGGCAGCGGTAAATCCACCCTGTTGCGGGCGCTGGCCCGGCTGATCCCAGTCTCAAGCGGCACGGTTTATCTCGACGGTCAACCGATCCTTGGGCAGAAAACGCGCGCAGTCGCGAGGCGACTTGCCATACTTCCGCAAAAGCCCGTTGCCCCCGAGGGGCTGAGCGTGCGCGAATTGGTTAGGCGCGGGCGAACCCCCTATCAGACCGCCTTCCGTCAGGGATCCGAGGAAGATGCGAGCGCCATCGCGGATGCTTTGTCGCGTACTGGGCTCGCCGATTTGGCCGAGCGGCCACTGAATACGCTCTCCGGAGGGCAGCAGCAGAGGGCATGGATCGCGATGACGCTGGCTCAGGGCACCGAAATCCTATTGCTCGACGAGCCAACCGCCTTTCTCGATCTCGCTCATCAAGTGGAACTGCTGGCTCTGGTCCGCGGTCTCAACCGAGAGGGCGGCAAAACCGTCGCGATCGTCTTGCATGATATCAATCTGGCCGCGCGCTACGCGGATCATATGATCGCGCTGAAGGATGGTCGCGTCCATGCAGAGGGGACGCCCGAGCATATCGTGACCGAGCCTCTCATGGCGGAGGTCTTCGGCCTGACCTGCAAAGTCATCGCCGATCCGATCCACGGCAAACCCTTTGTCATTCCGGCATAAGGGAGACGGTCATGATTGAACACGCACGCTTCCCGTCGGTTGCCAATGCAAGAGTGAGTGGGATTGCCTTCGAGGCGATGCGCTCGATCGTTCTGGCGCAAGCCGCCGAGCACGATCTGCCGATCCTCCGCGACGATGACAAAGAACTGATGGTCGAAACGGTCTACGGCGTCTACGCGTTCCGGCCTTTGGCAACACGGTTCGAGTTGAGCGTGCTTGCCCCCAACGAGCAATCGTTGTTTATCCTCAAGGATGCCTTTGTCCATCAGCTTTCGACGTTTGCGCCGGACAGCGCCTCTAAGCTGCGCTGGTCGGATGCGGCGACGGTGGGCGCGCCGCCCCCTAATTTTCAGGTCACAACGGTCCAGTCGATAGAGCCCGTGGGCGGTACTTTTCTGCGGGTGAAAGTCGCCGTTCCCGATCTCACGAAGTTCAACGACACATCGATCCACTTCCAACTTGTTTTGCCGCCTGCCGGGGCCAAGACGATCATTTGGCCCCATATTGGTGAGAACGGCGCCACGGTTTGGCCGAAGGGCGAACTCGCCCTGCATCGGCCTGTCTATACGGCGCGTCATATTCTGCTGGAGGAGGGACAGCTCGACCTCGATGTCTTCCTCCACGATGGAGGTCGCGTGACTGCTTGGGCTCGCGAGGCGCGCGCGGGAGACTTGCTCGCACTCATGGGGCCAAGTGGGGGCGGCGTTCCCGATGCGCGCCGGTTCCTGCTCTTCGCCGACGAGACGGCATTCCCCGCCGTCGCGCGTATTGTCGAGACGATACCGGCATCTGCGACCGGCGAAATAGTACTGAGTGCCGTGGAGGGGGAGCGCTGTAGCTACCCGATCTCCCCCCCACCTGGCATGAAGCTCACCTGGCAATCGCGTGGTTCCAAGACCTCGCTCGGAGAGCTTGCGATCGAGATGTCAGAACGATGGGACGATCACTTCCTGTGGTTTGCGGCCGAGAAGTCCGAGGCCGTTCGCGTGCGCCGCGCCTACAAGGCGGAACCGAGGCCAGACAATTCAAGCTATATCGCGGCCTATTGGACCAGATCCCTGGTCCCTTGATCGCCAGCAGGGCGGCGAGCTCAGTATCCTGGGCGCTAGCTTCGCGCCACCTGAGGAAGTCGCGCATCTCGGTGGACCGGAACGGCAGCAACCGGGCCGCGAATTTTGCAGCCGCCGATTGCGTCCAGGCGACGGATGACAAGCCTGTTACGCTCTCCAAATCGAAAAGCTCATATGGGCTTCTGCCAGTCAGCGGCTTTTTTTGATCCGTCTAACTTGACAATCAGCGCGACCAGAAACTACCGAGGAGATCACGCTAGCATAATTCCCTTTTGCGGATACGAAGCCAGCACTTGGCTCTGATATGCGTAGGGGAACAGCATGACAGTCTTGAGGTTCTATGGGTCGGCTGCGACAGCCACCCTGGCCGCATCTTTGATGCAAACGGGGGCACTGGCGCAATCGGCTGACGCCGATACGGTCGTCATGGACACGGTTTTCGTCGAGGGTTCGCAAGTCAGCATCGTCGAACCTTTTGCTGGGGGGCAGGTCGCCACGGGTGGCCGTGCGGGTGTCCTCGGCAACCAGACCTATGAAAACCTCCCGTTCAGCGGAACGGCATACACATCGGAGCTCATCGAGGATCAGCAGTCGCAGACGGTCGGCGATGTTCTTTTGAACGATCCAACCGTTCGCGTGGCGACGGGGTTCGGCAACTTTCAGGAACTCTACATCATCCGGGGCTTTCCGGTGTTCTCCGACGACATCACGCTCAACGGTCTTTACGGCATCCTGCCGCGTCAGGTCGTTGCCGCGCCGTTGATCGAGCGGGTCGAAGTGCTGCGGGGCGCGAACGCATTCATTAACGGCGCAGCACCGGGGAACAGCGCAGTCGGGGGGACCGTCAATCTCATCCCCAAACGCGCGCCCAGCGGCGGCCTCAACAGTGTGACGCTCGGCTATGAAAGCGACGAGCAGTTCCGCGGTGCCGCCGATTTCGCGAGGCGCTTTGGCGAATTCGAAGAATGGGGCATCCGCGTCGGCGCCACGGGACGTATCGGCGAGACATCGATTGATGACGAGGAACAGAGCCTCGTCGCCGCCTCGGTCGGGGTCGACTATGATGGCGAGCGCTTCAGGTTCAGCGCCGATCTGGGGTTTCAAGACAATCAACTCGACAATCCCCGTCCCCAGGTGACTCCGCTGTCGGCGGTGCCGAGCCCGCCGGATGCGGATATCAACTACGCCCAGCCAGGGACATTCTCCGAGGAGACGCAGCTCTTCTTCGCGGCCCGTGGCGAGTTCGACTTCACCGATCAGATCTCGGCCTGGATCGCCGGTGGTTTCCGGCTTGGCGACGAGAAGAATGTTCTGGCGAACCCGACCTCCACGCCGGATGGGGCCCTGAACGCCTTCCGCTTCGACAACACGCGCGAGGATACTGTGTTCTCTGGCGACGGAGGAGTAACCTTCGAATTCGACACGGGGCCCGTCGGGCACCGGATCGTCCTCTCCGGCTCAGCCACCTATCTCGACTTCGAGAACGCCTTTGCATTGTCAGATTTTGCCGGATTTTCGTTGGGCACGCTCGATAATCCCGAGGCTGGCGTGCTGCCGCCAGCCGACTTTTTCACTGGCGGCATTTTGTCAAATCCCCTGACAACGGAAGAAACCACGGTCGCAAGTTTCGCGTTCGGAGACACGCTTTCCTTTTTGGAGGATCGGATCCAGTTGACCGCGGGCGGAAGGTTCCAAACCATCCGGACGAAAGCCTTCGACTTCGATACCGGTGCCAAGCTGTCCGAGATCGACGGCTCGAGACTATCGCCCTTCGCCGGCCTGGTCGTGAAGCCGATCGAGAACGTATCGCTCTTCGCGAACTACGCCGAAGCCCTGCAGCGCGGCGAGATCGCTCCGGCATTCAGCGGGGCCACCCCGATCCTGAATGCAGGCGAGGTCCTAGACCCCTTTGTCAGCCGTCAGTACGAATTCGGCGCCAAGTATATCGATGACAGGTTTGGTGCCACCCTCAGTTTCTTCTCGATCACACAGCAGCAGGGGATCGTGGAAGATGCGATTTTCACCGATGGGGGCGAGCAGCGAAATCGAGGGGTGGAGGTGACCTTGTTTGGGGAGCCCTTCGATGGCCTGCGCGTCCTGGGCGGCTTCACCTATGTCGACGCGGAGTTGCGCGAAACGACAGGCGGGCTGAACGAGGGGAACGACGCGATCGGCGTGCCGAACTTCCAGGCGAATATCGGCGCCGACTACGATTTGCCCTGGGTCCAAGGTTTGTCGGTGAATGGCCGCGTGATCTACACAGGCGAGCAGTTTGTTGACGCGGCAAACACCTTCTCCGCCGACGATTGGGTTCGGCTGGACCTTGGCGCCAGCTATGATGCCGATATAGCAGGGCGCAACCTGACGCTGCGTGCCAGGGTCGAGAACGTCGCCAACTCATCCTACTGGGCGACAGTGGGCGGCTTCCCGGGAGCGAACTACCTGGTTCAGGGGGCCCCCAGAACCTTCATCGCGAGCGCGACGCTTACCTTCTGACCCGCGAGGCCGACCGCGCCCAGATTGTTGCTGGGGGCCGGCAGCCTGGCCGTTTGGCCAACGCAGACAGTGAGGGCTATCGCCAGCGGAAGGTCGACGCAGCTCGGGGAGCAGATCGATGGCTCGAACCGTCATTGCGCCGAGGGGATCGTTTCGAGACTGCACGAAGCTAAAGCATTGCATGCTGCAGACATCAGCGCCAGTGATGTAGTGCGAGTTCGGCTTGGTGCAGGTAGCCCACGATCTCTATGGGCAGCGCTCCCGTGGCGAGGTGTGACGATGAAATTTGCTGCTGCAACCTTGGCAAACATCTATCAGCGCGCGTTGCCCAATATTCCAAGCGCGGCGCTCTTGGCAAATGCCGGTAAGGTTCCGAGCACGCACAGCGGAGCCTTCAGCCTGCCGCTCCCGTCCGCACTGCCGAGCTGACGTTGGCAGCGCTAGGTTGCCGAGACCCCTTCAGTACCGCTGATGGCGGCATAGAGCTCATCTTGCGTTTTCTCGACACTGCAACGAATGTTGGATCTGAACCCCGGAGACGCGAACGTTTTGAACGAAATTGCCATCACCATCGCTGCCATTTTGTCATGGGCTGCCCTGAGCGTTACCAGTCGGGTTCTGCTTCTGAATTTCGACCTCGACCCGTGGACGTTCAGCTTCCTGCAGCTTGTCGCGGGCGGTATCGCCCTTTTGGCAATCGGTTATCGGGGCGCCAGGGCAAAGCGGAGTTTTACAAGGGCGTCCAATTGGGCCCTGGGCGCGCTCCGAGTATTGTCTGCTTCGCTCTACACGGCGGTCCTGGCGTCTATCAGCGTTCTGGAAGCTGGGACGATCGGTGCGATCAATCTACCGGTCATCGCTTTGCTGGTTTTTATCCTTAGCAGGACGCCGCCGCGCGGCCTCGCTTTGGTCGGACATGCAATCATAGTTGTCGCGGTTGCGTCGATGACCGCGCGACTTGAGGGCGATGTGCGGACTGCGGTTCTCAGCTTGATGGGTCTGAACGCCCTGTGTCTGGCCGCGATGAACCTGATAGCCGAACGACACCCTGAGAACAAATCGGCCACGCTCTCGGGACGGGCTTGGTTTTCAGGTGTCGTGCTCGCGATTACGGCTGCAGTCTTTCTTGCTGCACGGATCATCCAGGGAAGCGACATTCTCGGAGCTTTCAGTTGGCCTCTGGTCTTGTCCAGCATCGCCGTCGGGATATTGCTGAGAGCACCATCCATGTTCCTGACCTTCTGGGCGATCAGCGTTGCCGGTGCACAGGGTTATACTGCTGCAATCGCATTTCTTCCTCTGTTCGGCATGGTGCTTGAACAGAGCGCCGTTACTCTGGGCCTGCTGGAAACTTCGCGGTTTCAATTTGAGTTTCTATATATCGCTTTGCTTGCACTGGCTGGAACACTTCTGGTTTGGGCCGCAAAGCGGCCCTTCCGGCAGACGGGCTGAGGGAGCGCTTTGTCCTGCCGAGCGGCTGTCACACTCAGTCCAAGATCGTATTTATCGCGTATAGCCGGTTTGGAGTGCGACAACTGCTGACACGGCTTTTGGGCGCTCGCAGCGAAGCGTCGCACTTCTTTGTTAGGGCCAGTATCTGGATCTCATCAGGCAGTTGATACTCATCGCTAAGAATGCCCCGGATGGTTGAGAAACTCCAGCCCTTTGTCCGAACGCAGATGACGGGGCGCTCCTCTCAAAAAAGATCAAGCTTCGAACACCTGACCAAGGATACCGAAAATCCCTTATCACGCGTTCAAAACCGGATCTTTCCGCGAGCGCCGAAACGACGCGTATCTCCGATTTCCGGGGCAATCACTCCGGGTATGGCGGTGGCGTTCGCCCCCACTTGGAAGCGTGCGTCGAACAGATTCTCCACGAAAAACTCCAGTTCCCAGTTCTCAGCGCGAAAACCGGTGCGCAGATTGACGAGATTGCGCGCCTCCGAGCCTGACTCAAATGGGGTTGCACTGTCGGTAACAGGGGCATCGCTGGTGTAGCTGTGTTCCACGCGTAAAAACGCGTCGGCGCGCTCTGCGAGTACCGGTCGGGCATAGTCCATCGTAAATCGGAAGGTGTTGACGGGCGCGTTGGGCAAGCGCTCCCCCGTCAGATCGGTCGTCACGCCACCGCCCGAGGCGTCGTCGAAATCGGTGAACCTGGTGAGCGCAAGACCATATCCGAGCCCAACGCTAAGACCATCCAACGGCCGCGCGTTGATGCTGACTTCGCTTCCGATGGAGCGCGCTTTCCCAGCATTCCCAATCGCAACGACCCCGGGGGCAAGAACGCTGGTGATCTGAATGTCATCATAGAACAGTGCAAATCCGGTCCCACTCACATCGAGGCGGTCGTCGAGGAAGCTCGCGCGAAACCCGCCTTCGTAGTTGATCACGCGTTCATCTTCGAAGCCCAGGCCGAACGAAGGCCCCAAGGGGTTGAAACCGCCGGGGCGAAACCCTGTGGAGATCGCCACATACGTGCTGAAGTCATCGGTCCAATCGTAACGGGCGCTGCCTCTGGGCGTGATAGCGGTGAAGGTGTCGTCAAAGGTCCTGGTGATGCCAGGAATGACGATTGGCGGAAGACCGGGCAACTCGATCAAAGATGGCGCCTGCTCTCCTTCCAGTTCCACCGCCGAGCGCGTGAAACGCGCACCCACGCCCAGTTCCAGCTTTTCGACCGGGCGAAAACGCAGATCGGCGAAGACGCCAAGATCATTGACGCTTTCAGTCGTGCTCGCGATCAAGGGGGCGGCGCCAAAATCTATATTCGAAGTGACGTCTTCCTCACTGAAGGCGAAGTTGACACCGGCCACGAACCCGACCTCGCCGAGTATGGGGACTTGCAGGCCATCGGCCTCGAACTTGAACTCCTGCGCGACAGAGCGTTCCGAGGTGGTGAAGGCCGAGGTCACGAGATCAAACTCCAGATCGTCGCCATTAAATTACTCCGCAGAGAGCCGGGAGAACGACGTCTTCGAGTTCAGCGAGCCGACGTCGAAATCGTAGTTTCTGTCAAAGATAAACAAGGAACGGTTGACCGAAGACCCGCTGTCGACTGTCTCGAAGTTCTGCGGCGGATCCGCATCAATCGTCTCGGCGGCAATCGCGTTGGTCTGATCAAAAACCGTGCGATCGAAGGAACCACTGAGGTCGAGCGCAAGCCGATCGGTCGGCTGTGAGCGGAGCGCGAGGCGCGCGCCAAAATTGTTCTCTCCGTTGAAATCATCCTGATTTGGCAACTCGATAAAGCCGCGGCTGACATCGCCGAACGCCGTAAGCCCGGCCGTCAGCAACTTGTCGCCCGTCAGCGACCCTGCGAGCGCGCCCTTCACGCGGCCGTCGAGGAAGCTGCCCCCCTGAAGCTCCAACGTGGCCTCGCGCTCGACACTCGGTTTCTTTGTGACGAAATTGACCGCGCCAGCGATCGTGCTATGATCGACGACCGTGTCCTTCGGTCCGAAGAGGACTTCGATGCGTTCGACATCGATCAAGTTCAAATTAAGCGCGTTGGTCGACCCTGTCGGGTTGAGGCTTACATCGTCGAGGAAGAAGCCGACGACCGGGCCGCTCGCCGCCGCGCCCGTGAAATTGGACACGCCTCGCAGGGCAACATCGTTATCAAGCGGGTTGCCGGCTTCCTGAATTGCCAGATTGGGCACGCGCTCGACATAATCGAACAGGTCGACGATGTTCGAACGCTGTATCTCTTCCTCGGTCACCACGACGACCGAACCCGGCACGTCACTTACCGCTTCCTCGAACCGTCGAGCGGTGACGACGATGTCGTCCATGACGAAGGTGTCTTCCGGCGCTGAAGCTGCCGTAGCTTGCACCAGCGTCACAGTATCCGCGTCGATAAAGACGGCGCGCAGATCGGTGCCGGCCAGGAGCGTTGCGAGCGCTGAGTCGAGGCTCAATGTTGCGTCGAGGGCGGGCGCACCGATGTCTGCGACATCGGACGCATCGAAAAGTATCTCACTATCTGTCTCGAGTGCCAGCGTCGTCAGCGCGCTGTCCAATGGCTGTGCCGCGATCGATAACCTACGCTCCTGCGCGTGCGCGGTCGTCGCGAGCGACATGATAGTCGCGACCAACAAAATACCAAGCAACCCGTGAGCTCTGATATGTGCGTTCATTCCTGTCTCCTTCGGATCTCGGGTCCGATCATGGCTGGCTGGCCCGAGCTCTCAGGGCGAGCCAGCGAGCGAAAGACAATGTTATGATGGCACGCGCGGGCTCGAGGAGAGGAGGGTGGCTTCTCATGAATAAGACACCGCCGGCGCGCGGATCTTGCAGCAACCGCGCCGAAAAAAGTTAACGCACCGAGATCACTTTCAGGCCGGGCATTCGCAAGACCCGAAGGCCGAACCGCTCCGCGATACGCTCCAGTGCGGCGAGCGGCTCGTCCGAGCGGAAAACGGCTGATACCAAACGCTCACCAAAGTCTCCGCCGACGAGGACGAACACGCCGGAGTAATACCTATCCAATTCAGCAATGACCGTTTCGAGCGGCACGGAATTGAAGACCAGTCGCCCCTCGCGCCAGGCGAAGGCAGTGGATTGCTTGATGGCCATCTTCGCCGCCTGATTTTCCGTGAAGGTGAGCCCTTCTCCGGCGCTAATCTGCTCTTCCGGTGCCGCCGCAGGGGTCGTCGTCACCGCCCCCTCCGCGACCTTCACACGGGTCTCACCTGCAATGGAGCGCACGGAGAAGACGGTGCCCACGACGCGAACGGTGCCTTCGGGCGTTTCCACGACGAAGGGCCGGGCTGGATCCGCGTCGACCTCGAACAATGCCTCGCCTGCCAGCAGCCGCACGCGACGACGATCCGACCCGAATTCAAGATCGATGGCGCTTGTCGTGTTAAGGGTAGCGCTCGAGCCGTCGGGCAGAGCAATGGTCTTGAGTTCACCAGCCCGCGTCTGATGATCGGCAAGCAATAGTCGAGCGTCATCGGCGAAAACCACAAGCGCGAGGACTGCAGCAGCAAGGGCTACGACACGCAAGGCTGTCGCAGGTCTCTGGCACGATTGTCGTGGCGATGACCACGCAGACGGACCGGCTTGACCGGCACCGACCTTTCCCCAAACGTCCTCGGCCTTTTCGACAGCACGGGCATGCTCCGGGCTTTTCAACCGCCATGCCTCCAGCGCATGTCGAGCGCCTCGCGCAGAGCGCCCCCCGGCACGGGCCGCAACGAGAAGATCGATGGCCTCATCCTCAAGGCGGCGACGATCCGATGTCGTTTTGCCCTCCCATCCACTAGACCTCATGGATGTCACCTCATCGAGCAGATTTGCGCGACCGATCCGGCCCGCTAGGCATCGTCGAGCCGGTCGCGGCAATGGCGCAATGCGGCGGCAATATACTTTGCGACCATGCTTTCCGAGATACCAAGTTCCGCCGCAATCTCGCGGAAAGTGAACTTGCCGAGGCGGCTCATCAGAAGCGCCCGGCGTTGGCGCTCAGGCAGTTCGTCCAGCGCATAGGACACAAGGCGGAGCGCTGCACGGCAAGAACCTGATCCTCCGTAGACACGATCGGGTCGGCGCCGAACCCGCGAACGATTGCACTGGCATCACGCGCCCGCCGCCGCCGCGCACGATCCCAGTCCTGGGCGATATTGCGAGCGGCGCGAAAGATATAGGCCTGCCGGTTCGCGACACCTTGGAACTGAAGATCCGAAGCGGCGAACTTCACCGCCAGTTCTTGCAACGCATCGGCAGCATCGTGAGGGCATCCCTACTGGCGGGCGAGGAAAGACCGCAGATCATTGTAACGCAAAACAAGTTCATCAAGCATGATGACCCTACATGGCTCGCCCCATCGGGTGGTTCAGATTGAGTTTTAGTGAATTGTGGACTTATGGTCCATTAGCAAGATCCTGCCTCTGCTCCTTTGACCAAGCCAATCTTCCATTCGGGGTGGCTACGCTCAAAGGAGCAGGGGCAGTCAAGGACGCTGGCGGCTCGCGATGGCGGGCCGGGATGTTTAGCACGACACCGGCCGAACGGACGTTGTGCGACAGAGCCTCGGCACAAGCGGCTTCGACAGCATCGAGCCCATCGATCAGCACGGCACTCAGGATGTCGACCATCTGCCGATTGAACCGCACGAGACAGATCTTGGAAACTGCGGCTGGAACCGCGTGGAATCCATCGCACGGGCCGACATACGGCACGAGGCTCGGGCGCTGGTCCTCGAATACCTCCCGGATCGTCCTGTCGCGCATCTCGGGGTGCTTGTTCGGCTTCGCATAGGCCAGGCATCGAGTCCTCAAGCCAGATGTTCAGTTTCGCGGGACAGAATGGCCATTCAATTGAAGGCCTCGAAAGACTACTTCATATCCCAGTCCGAACACCCAACACATTATAAAAATTGCTCTTTTCGAGTTGGGGTGCCAGAGCCTCGAACCAATCAGCGCGTCAAGAAAACGGGCCGGGACGACGCAGTCGCGAATGGCTTCGCGTTTGGTTGATATCCGTTACTTGCGTTTCAGCTTCGTGCGGATGTTTCGTAGCGTTCGGATGTGACGTAGTAATCGTCGAAGCCGATCCGCCGCCGGAGATCGCTGAACTCCATTCGACCGGGTCGCTCGTCTTCGCGCATCGCCTTTAACGTTCTGACCATCGCCTGCATCGCCGCAGCCAGGAGCGAGAGCGGATAGGCGGCAATCGAATAGCCGATGTCGTGAAGTGCTGCGTTTGGGAGGTCTGGCGTTTGGCCACCCTCGACGATGTTCGCCATTTTCGGCCCAGGAAGATTCGCGCAAACATCGCGCATCTCAGCCTCGGTCTTTGGAGCCTCGACGAATAGTATATCGGCCCCCAACTCGGCGAAGCGCGCAGCTCGCTCGATGGCTTCGCCAAGGCCGTGCTCATGTCGTGCGTCGGTGCGAGCAAGGATCAGAATGTCACCCCCACGCTCGCGAAGGGCCTCGCGTGCATCGATGGCGGCTCGGATGCGGTCGAAGGCCTCTTCCCGCGCCACGACTGCTTTGCCGGGGGTGTGACCGCAGCGTTTCGGGGCAAGCTGATCCTCGATCATCACTGCAGCGCAACCCGCCTTGGCAAATCCTTCGACCGTCCGGCGCACATTCATCGCGTTGCCGTAGCCAGTGTCGCCATCGCCGATCAGGGGGATACGGGTCGCATCCGCGATATTGCGAGCCTGGTCGACGACCTCACCATAGCTCATCAGGCCGAGATCAGGCGCGCCGATCCGACTGGCCGAGGCGGCGAAGCCAGACATGAAGGTCAGCGCGTACCCCTCTTGCTCGATCAACTTGGCCGATAGCGCGTCGAAACAGCAGGGCATGGGGTGGCAGCGATCCTCCTCCAAGAGAGTCCTCAGAATTGCGGCCTGGGTCATCGGGTCACCATTTGAACGGGATATAGAGGGCCAGATCGGGCCAAGCATATAGGACGCCGACCGTGATTATCATGAGAGCCAGGAACGGCCAGACGCCTCGCGCCACTTCGCCTAGACTAACACGCGCCACTGCCTGGATCACGTAGAGGTTCAAGCCCACAGGCGGGGTGATCAACGCGCATTCAACCATAATCACCATGAAGATACCGAACCAGATCGGGTCAAAGCCCAGGCCTATTGCTGCGGGCAGCAGAACGGGCGTCATGATAAGGATCATCGACAGCGCCTCGAACACCAGCCCCATCAGCAGAAGCACGGCTGAGACAAGCAGAATGAAGATCAGCGGCCCCTCGATATTCGCCGCGATGAAGGCGGAGATATCCTGCGGAATCCGATAGAGCGCGATCGCCTTGCCGAAGACCTTGGCCCCGGCGACGATCAGCAGGATCGCTGCCGTTGTGATCGCGCTTTCACGCACCGCCGCCCAGTACGCGCTCCAGGTCAGAGTGCGAAGCCAGAAGATTGTAATCAGCAGCGCAGCGGTAAAGCCCACTGCCGCTGCCTCGGTCGGGGTAAAAGCGCCGGAATAGAGGCCGGTCACAATGAGGATGGCAAGAGCCAGAGAGGGCAGCGCGCGCTGCGTGGCGGACAGACGCTCTCCCCACTTCGCGGCAGGCACGGGGGTGTAGCCGCCTCCAAAGCGCGCATGGAGCATGGCGAAGATGACGAATAGACTTACGAGGAACAACCCGGGGCCTATGCCCGCAAGAAAGAGGGCGATGACCGACTCCTCGGCAACAAAGCCGAAGACGATCATAGGGATCGAGGGCGGGATCAGGATGCCCAGCGTCCCGCCTGCGGCGAGCAGACCATAGACAAAGCGTTTCCCATAGCCGCGCTTCACCATTTCTGGAATCGCCACCGTGCCAATCGTCGCGGCCGTCGCAACCGAGGAGCCGGAGATCGCCGCGAAGAGCCCGCAGGAAAGGATCGTCGCCACTGCCAGCCCGCCCGGCCAATGCCCGACCCAGGCCTGAACCGCAGTGAATAGATCGCGCCCCACGCCGCCCTTGAGCAGGATGTTCGACATCAGCAGGAACAGAGGCACCGCCAGCAAGATGAACCCGTCCAGCGTTGACAGGATCGCCTGCGGTACCATAAGTGGCGAGAAGCCGCCAAAAATCAGCATTCCCAAACCCAACCCGCCCAGCGCGAACGCCACCGGCACGCCGACGAGAAGCAGCGCGAAGAGACAGAGTAGGATAAGAAGCACGGTCATTCGTGACTGCGCCCTAGTGATGGGAGATGCGCGCGGCGCAGGCCGATCAACTCCACCACCGCCTGAGCGGCCAGAAGGGTGAAACCTACGGGCACGGAGAGCTCGGCGACCCAGCTCGGCAGGTTTAGAAGAGACCCCGTTGTGCGGCCCCGGTCAAAGCTGTCATGGAAAATTCCCCACCCATATATCGCGGCGACGCCTGAAAAGACGATCAAGACCAGCAGAGATACCGCGACGCAGACGGTTTGTGCCCCCGGTGGAAGCAGGTTGGTCACCGCATTCACGGTGATATGCCGGCGAATGCTGAGGACCCAAGCCATCGCCAACAGACACCCCCAGATCAGGCAGAGCTGGCTTAGTTCCGCCGCCCAGATCGTCGGCTTGACGAAAAAATAACGCGCTATGACCTCATAGGTCAGCAACGCTCCCGTCGCCGCCATCAGACACGCGCCAAAGAGCCCCGCAATTCGGGAAATCGTGGTGATGATCGTCATGCATCCTCGACCGAGGCGGCCGTTTGGCCGCCCCTGTGAGCTTGAACCGTCAATTCGATGTCGCGCTGAGGACTTTTGCACCGGCGTCGCCCGATGCTTCAAGATAGGCATCATAGACAGGCTGAGAGACCGCTTTCCAGGCGGCGAGGTCGTCTTCGGTCAATTCGACCACCGTCATCCCGTTCTCCTTAGCGGCAGCGTAGGCATCGGCCTCAATCTCGGCCATCCTGTCGCGCACATCCGATTGGGCCACGGCCGCGGCGTCACGGATATGGCCCTGGATCTCGGGCGAGAGACCGGCCCACCAGTCATTGTTCACGACAACCACGAACTCGATACCGGCGTGGTTCGTAACCGTTATCGTGTCCATTACCTCCCATAGCTTGCGGGACTTGACGCCTGAAACGCCGGTCATGCCGACATCTACGGTGCCACGCTGATATGCGAGATACTGCTCGGAGCCCGAAATCAGCGTCGGCGCACCGCCGGCAGCGGTAACAAAGTCGCCCAGAGTCTTGCCGAAGACACGGACCTTTTTGCCCTCAAGATCAGCAGGGGTGCGGATCGGCCCGCCCTTGGATAACATGATCGCGCCGCCATAGGCTTGCCAATAGAGAATCGAACCACCGGTCTTCTCCACCTCGGTCTCAATAGTCGCGCGAACGACAGAGCCCTCGGCAACCGCGGCGCGGAGCTTTTCCTCAGTGTTCAAAAGAAACGGCATGTAGAACACGTCGACGACAGGAGCGTCGCCGACATACCGCGTGAGAGAAGCGACACCAGCCTCGATTGCGCCCGAACCGACGGCGGCAGGAACTTCTTTGTCCTTGTAAAGCGTTGCGCTGTCATAGATCTCGACATCGATCGCGCCATCGGTGCGTGCTTCGACCTCTTTTTCGAACATTAACAGGTTCTGGCCGAGATGGCTTTTCAGCGGAAGCTGAAGCGAGATGCGCATCTTCTCGGCGGCGAACGCGCCGCCACCGAACAGGGTCGCCGCCAAGGCGACAGCTAAGACTGATTTCAGCATGGTTTCCTCCCTTGCTCTGACTATGTGCAGAGCGTCGCCGCTCTGCCGCGCTAACCTCCCACAATGCCCGGTCCCTTTTCGGCGGTGTTCCGGCTCGCGGCAGCGACTCTACCGGCTAGCGCCGACGGCAGACGTTCTCTTATCGCCTCGACCCGAACGTGGTCTTCGTGCCCTCGTTTGGCGCATTTTCTTCCAAATGGCTATGGGGAACCGCTCAACCGCAGGCCCAAGTTTGTAGGCATCGGCCCTTTGTTACCGTGCAAGTGAAACGTTTGGGTCGCAGTTGCGCAACGCCAGACTTTTCATTCGTTGCTTTACGTAATGCCAAGGGCGGCAATCCGTCACTCTGCGGTCTATGCAGCCGTTCGCATTGTCACGCCGGACAACCATTGATCGCGCATTGCCAGCTTTAGGACGTGTTCGCTACCTCGGGGGCGCTGCATGCTTTACACAAGGTTATCCCATTGGATCAGCCGTCATCTCAAAAGCTGACTCGAGACTCCTGAACGGTTTTCCTCGCCATATGTCGCGCAGATCTTCGTATAGCGGCGTTCAGCCTCAATGCGCTTTGCCAGGTTCGATAGAGCAGCGCCGCGCGCATTCGACTAACGTCGCTCTAAGCGAAACAGGCCCACACCAGGCATCAATCAAAAGCATCGACCGCTGAGCGGCAAAGATATTGCGCAGGGTCATCAAACGAACCGGCAAGAAACTGAAATTCAGGCGGAGTTCCTCCATTTAGCTTAGATTTTGGCTGTAAACGAAAAAGAGCATTAGACCGCTTGAGACCAAATGTGATCGGCTGATGAAGATAAGCGAGATCGGATCGAAAGGCCGTGTGCTAAGTTGATTGACATGACCGTGAAAACCACTCCGCGAAAGTCGGATGCGATCACGCCTTCGACCAGCATCTCGGCGCCGGGTTTCGAGAGCTTTTCCGATGTTTTCGACAGTCTTTACCCGAGCTTCAAACGGGAATCCCAGGTACAGGGGTCGCATCAGTTCACGCTCATGCGGGTCAATCAGGAAGGCCACGAGAAATTCATCCCGCCCGTGCCTGATATCGTCGTGCGGATCGTGACGGACGGGCCGCTGAAATCGTCCAGCGTCGATTTGGGAGACGGGCGCGTCGAGCTCTCGGGCCGGAAGGGCAGTTGTTATCTGGCGCCCGCCGATGCAGGCGCATCCTGGCAGAGCGAGGGCAACCACGAGCTTTTGATGCTGGCGCTGCCGAAAACCGAAGTCCAAGAATTGCTTCTCACCGATGGCGCACCGTCAAAGGACGATCCTCTGCGCGCGCTCTACGGTCGTGACATCTTCAATGCAAATTTGCCGAGCTTCCTAGACGGAATGTGGCGCGAGGGTTTGCGCGGCGGGCCGGGTGGCGCGCTGGTCGTCGATGGTCTGGTCCTGACGCTTCTGGGCACACTCGCGCGCATCGCTGGCGAGGGCCAATCTCCGATGAGCAAGGGAGAGGGTGCGGCACTCGACGCTCAGCGCCTCGCGCGCATCACCGACTATGTGGATGCCAACCTCGAACATACGATTGTTATTCGTGACCTCGCGGACCTGGTTGGGCTCTCACCCTTCCACTTCTCGCGTTGCTTCAGGGTCGCGACGAGCATCTCGCCGCACAAATTCGTAATTGCGCGGCGTATCGATGCGAGCAAGCGGATGCTGGCGGATCCCACAGCGGTTCTGGCCCAGATCGCATTTGCCTGCGGCTTCTCCAGCCAATCTCACTTCACCACGACATTTAAGGAGCAGGTTGGCATGACGCCGGGGGCGTACCGTTCGACCGTATTGGACTGACCGAGGCAAACGCTACCGCGCTGGCCCCTGCCCCGTACATTTGCCTACGAGACGAGCCGTTGTCTTCGGCGATTTACGGTCGACCGAAGTGCAGTGTCTGTTGGGAACCTTGCGGCAACACGACTTCAGATCTGCCTTCGTCCATCATCCGGGTACGCCAGCCATGCCGGCGATGCGCTGCAATCCGGTCGGTGAGAAGCTGAACGCTGGGGCGCTCAGCCGCCTCCTCGGCAATATCGATTGCAGCCTCAATCGAGATGCAGGCTTCGCCATGAGCACTGATCATGATCTGGATCATCTCCGGGAGCGCCGGCAGATCCAAAGGCGTTGGCGCGTTCGCGGTCAGACTGCTGTCCGTGTAGTCCAGGATCGCAACACCGCCGAGCGAGCGGATGTGCTCGGCGATATGATCAAGTGCTTCGTGCAACTCGCCTGCCTGTTCACGGAACTCCGTTTCGGCCTGAAACGATCCAGGCCCCCGCGCATTCCACTGATAGCTGATCGCAATCCGCGCAATGCGGCAGGTGTTGCCTAGAACGTGGCAGAGTGCGTCGATCAACGATGCTTTGGCTATTGAATCGAACGGTACATGGTCCGAGGGTCTCCGATGCATCTGCCTATCCTCCAATTCGGGTCGCGCTCAAGACTGCAGGCTGACGGGGTCACGCCATAGTTTCGCGGTCCGCGCGAATGAAGGATGCGCTCCGGCTGATGCTGATCTCGTCCCACGGGTCGCTGTCCAGGACGAGGCAGAAACTCGTTCCCGCCTCACCGCTGCTCAAGAGAACCAGTTCACCGTCAAGCTCGGACGCCAGCGCCACAGCGGTGATCAAACCCGATCCGATGCGCCCTTCGGTTGGCGTCTTTCCGGTTTCCAGGCTTGGATAAAGATAGTCGAGGATGTGTTGAGGAAGCCCTGGGCCGTCATCGCCAATACCAAATAGGATCTGCTCTCCGGATCGCCGGGCCGAAAGCCTGATCGATGACCCGCCATGCCGCGAGATGGCGTTCGCCGCATTCAAGGTGAGGTTGAAGAGGATACGGAACAGCGCCTGCGGATTGGTCGTCAGGCGCACATCTTCATCCACCGAAATGTAGAAATGCACCGGTCGCGGGCTGAGGGTGCTTTCGACGGCGACCAGTTCCGCAATTTCCCGCAAGACACGCTCTATGCACGTCGAGCCAAGTGCCATGGTCGGATCGGGTTGACTATGAGGGTCGAGCTCGGCCTTACAGATTTCTGCAACCCGGTCGATCGCAGCGCCGATCTGGCAGGCACGTGCCCGAACACCCACATCAGCATGTTCGCGAAGCCCATCGGCTGCGAGCATAGCGCGCGCCATCAAGCCGTTGATATCATGAGATATACCACGCAGGTTCAGATTCTGATCATGCATCTCGATGCTCCTTTATCGACGTTCCAGTATGTTTCGTCTGGAACCCAGGATGCATGAAGCAAGCCGAAGCGTATTCGATGGACTTGCGCGATCGTACCAAGATCTTGCTCGGAAGCGCGGTTACCTTATTCGTGCGGGCTCAGGCAATTCGACAGGGCTAAAGGAGCCACGCCACCTTCGATAGGCAAGTGGCATAGCAGAAGGCCGAGGGCGGCACGAATACGAGACTGGCTGGCAGGGACACAGCCAGCGCATAGTTGAATTGCGTTACACCTGAGTTGTCCTAAACCGCGACAAGCTGGCTTGCGTCAGGGCAAAGAAGTTCAGGTCCACGCCAAACATTCGGCAATCGCATCGTCGATGAGGGTCGTGTCCGCAATTGACTGTCCTGAACCGCACATATGGCCCCAATCGGTTTCGATATCGCGGTACATCGCATTGGGGATCATTTCGGCTTCGGCGCGGCAATCCTCAGGTGTGAAATAAAGATCGGTTGTCGCCGTCATGACCAGTGTCTTCGCGGTTATCCGGTCAAGGCTTGCGTCCAGGTCTCCGCCATCGGCGACGTCATTGGCGATCCATGTCCGCGCGCAGGCGGCAATATCGTCGGCCGATCGTGCTGTGAAAAGCTTGTCCCAATAGTTTTCCAGCCAATCGTTAAGGCTGTCGAATGTCCCGTAGGTTTGCGCGTATTCGGGGTCCCGATACCCCGCGCGTTTGATCCATGGCTGGGAGTAAGCCCAACCTGCATAGACCCGTCCGGCCGCGCGCAGCCCGGCGATCGGAGACGCATCGGTCCCAAATCGAGGGTCGGCTCCCAGGGCAGCGAGGACACCTTCCAGGAAAACCCGGTTGTGGGGTGTCGTTCGCGCCGTCCCACAAACGGTCAGCAGCCGGACGACCCGGTCTGGCTCCTCGACGGCCCAGCGATAGCTTTGCTGAGCACCCATGGACCAGCCGACCGCGAGGGCGATTGGAGCATCCTGAAACCGCGCGCTGAGCAGGCGACGCTGCAACTCGATATTGTCCGCATGCGTGACCAGCGGGAAATGTGAGGTATTCGACGGCGAGGACGAAGCCCCGTTCCCCAGCATGTTGGGCACAAGGATGCAATAACGCTCCGGGTCCAGCGCCTTACCTGGGCCGATCAGAAAGGCGTTCTGCTCATGCGTTCCCCCGAACCGTGTGGGATACAGGACCAGATTGTCTTTCGCCGTGTTCAGGCGGCCCCAGGTGGCGTAGCGGCAGCGCGCGCCGCGCAGTACACCGCCGGAGGCCAGCGGCAGGTCAATGGCGAAATCGTCTACTTTCATCTGCCGCCTCCCGGCCGCCAGGTCAGAAGAAGCGCAGATACCGCTCGCGTTCCCAGTCCGAGACGTGGTTCAGGTAACTCAACCACTCCTGCTCTTTATACTCAGCCCAGGCGGCGAACATGTCTTCGCCGAACACGGATGCGCTTAGCGGGTCTTTCCGGAAGGCGATAACGGCCTCCTCTAGGGTTTGCGGCAGCAAGGCGATCTTGCGCCGTTTCCGCTCGCGTTCTGAAATCAGATACAAGTTGTCGGTGTTCGGATCACCGGGGTCGAGACCCTCCTCGATGCCCTCCAGCCCCGCGGCCAGGCAGAGCGCGGCGCCCAGATATGGATTGCAGGCGCTGTCGGCGGCGCGCAGCTCGACGCGTCCCCCACCCTTGGGAATGCGCATTGCGTTGGTTCGGTTGTTATTGCCATAGCAGGCATAGATCGGCGCCCATGTGAAACCGGACATCGAGCCCTGTTTGACCAGCCGCTTATAGCTGTTCACCTGCGGCGCGACGACTGCCATGATGGCTTGCAAGTGGCGCAGGATACCCGCCATGAACTGATAGCCGAGCTGCGACAGCCCGCATCCGCGCGGGTCGCTGTCCGACTTGAAAAGGTTCGCGCCCGTTTTCGCATCCGCCAAAGACATGTTGAAATGGGCGCCGCTGCCCGTGCGCTCGCCAAACGGCTTCGGCATGAAAGAGGCATAGGCACCGTGCTTTCGGGCGATTGCGTTGGCCATCAGGCGCAGGAACACGAAACGGTCCGCCATGCTGCGCACATCCGCATAGGCGAAATCGATCTCGACCTGGCCGATCCCGTCTTCGTGGTCGAAGGAATAGACATCCCAGCCTAGCCCGTTCATCGCGTCGACCAATTCCTGCAGCCACCCGACATTGTCCAGCAGGCGCGAAGTGTCATAGGCTGGCTTCTCCAGGTGCTGTTGTGCCGAGACCGGATCACGACCGGCCTCCTGCCCGCGCCCCTCGCCCTCGTCGCGGAAGACAAAGAACTCGGCCTCCATCCCTAGGTTCATGGCAAACCCCATGCCGCGCGCCCGTTCGATCTGTCGGTTCAGGATATTGCGCGAGCAGGCCTCGAACGGTTTCCCCTCGCACCAGAGATCCGAGGGGAAGAGGGCAACCTCCGGCTGCCAGGGCAGGATCATCACCGCATCCGCATCGGGCATGCAGCAAACCTCCTCGTCCTGGATTTCCTGCGGAACCCCGTCCAACGCGGCGCCGGTGAACATCTCGGACCCCTGCATCATCTGGTCCAGATGATCGATCGGCACGAACTTGGACTTCGAAACACCATGCATATCGACATAGGAGGCGATGCAGGTCTTAACCCCCTTCTCCCTCAACTCACGCTTCAGCAAATCCAGGTCAGCCATCAAGTTCCCCCGTATTCATCGTCGAGTGGTTTCTCGAAATCCTAGTTCACGGTCGATCCGGGGTCTATCAGGATGAACCATATTGGTGCTGTGTGATGATCGCACCGCGGTTTTTGACGCTCTCGCTGTTACAGTAATCTTTCTATTTTCTCGCAAATACTCCTGACCTCGCGGGGAAATCTGACAGCCGCGCAGCCCACCGAGGCAGTGCCGTTTCTTCGCAGAAGCTCCGGCAAGGGTTGGGTCACGCTGGCTATAGTCGGAGTCTTGCGCGAGTCTCAGGCCAGCGGGGACCTCAGATGCCATCCTATTCGCACCGCAACTACTGCGGCGCACAAAAAGAGTGTGGCCGCCCCTCGCCGGTTGCCATAGCCAACGCGTGCCAACTCATCAGATCAAATCGTAGTCCGTAGTGCGCTGCGTCCCGTCATCGAAGATCGTGGTGCGAGAGAGCCGCGCGCCGGTTGGGTCGAAAGTCTCACTGTAGCTCGCCCAATCGTATGCGTCCGCAGCGTCGGTCATCAGCGTGCCGGTGCGGGCGCCGTTGGAGAGTTCGATTTCAAAGACGCGCCCATCGTCATAGGTGATGGTGCTCGAGACCAACCTGCCGCCTTCAAAACGCTGATCCGTTTGCTGCCATATGAAGCTGTCGACCTGATCGATTGTGGTGACCGAGGCGCGCTTGCCCTGGTCATAGGTCGTCTCGACCAGCCGGCCGTCATCGTTCGTCTGGCTGCGCGTCAGCAGGGTGCCGTTCTGATCATAGGTATTGCTATAGCTCGACCAGCCATGGACATCGGCAATGTCGGTCATCGTCGCTTCGCTGCGTATACCGGCGGCATAGTCCGTCTCCATCACCCGACCGTCGTCATAGGTCATGGTGCGGCTGACACGAACGCCATCGGCGTCGAATGTGTCGGTATAAAACTCCCAGGCGCGGGTATTGTCGGTGTCCTCGATGGTCCGGGTCCGCGTTTCATCCGGTGGAGAAGACGCAACCACCGTGTTGGGCATATCGCCGGCCACATAGGCCTCGACAAACAGGTCGAAGTTCTTGTCGTCGCCGGTAAGCGTCAGGGTGAAGTCGGTATCGATCGGGTCACTTTCGGTTCCAGCCTGGAACAGGCCGCCATTGTTGACGAGCACCCAATCCGCCGTGAGGTCAATGGTCTTGCCGGCATCATCCTCGACGATCAAGGCGGCATCCTCACCCTGGATTATGATCCCGCGCACCTGGGTAGAGACATCCAGCACAACCTGCTGCCCCGGCCCGATCAGAACCACATCATTCGCACCCGGTGGGTTGCCATCCCACAGCGCCGCATCGGACCAGCGCGGCAGATCATCTGTATCCTCGACAGTGGCGGAGGTGCTTTCGGCCCGGTCCGGCGCAGGGTCCGGGTTCGGGTCCGGACGGAAATCGGCGGGAGCCGGTACCGCGAGCCCGTCGCCATAGGGCTGATCGCCCGGGCCCGGTTCGAAGACCAGAAACACCCGATCCTCGTAGACATCGTCGCCGACGCGCGGCAAGTCGTCGATCGCATCGCTGTGACGCGTCTTGAACTTGTCCGCATACATTTTGACGACAATGTCGCCATTTCCGGCACGAAGCCAGGCGCTGCCGACTGCATTGTCGAGCGCGGTGCGCCCCGCCACCTGATCGGCGCCCTGCAAGATCGTGCTGTCCGGCAAGTCCTTGAAGCGATAATAGGCCGTCGCGCCCTGGGGCAGATCCTGGACATGCAGTATCAGACGCGTCGGCGGGATACCATCGGGATACTCGACGACATATTCGACATCGCCGCTTCCATCGACCACCAACTGGGCTTGGTTGTTCCTGCCCTGTGCCTCGTTGCTGTAGATCAGGCGCGCCCCGTTATCCTGGCGAGTGATGAGGAAATCCACCCGCTCGTCCGCTTCGCCGGAGGTGACGAAATTCACCTTGCCGATGACGCTACTGGCCGGGTTGACCCAGTAATTGCCATCCTCGACCCACACAGCACCCTCGGTCCAGTTGAAGCCCGCAGCCTCGATACCGTTGAAGGCGGAGCGCAGAATGTCGGCATTCTCATTCGGCAAGACGTCGAGGATCCCCGGCGTGATGATCGCGCCGGGCGTGCCGGTCAGACTGCCATCCAGATCGTGCAGGCCGCCCATCAACGAGCCGCCATTGTCGCGCTCTCCATCCAGATACGCACTATAGACCTTCGTGGCGAACCGTTGGGCCACATCCTCGAAGGTCAGCCCGCTGACGCTGTTATTTGTGTTGCGCCCAAAGCCACTGTGATTGGCGATGGCGGTATCCAACTCCTCGCTGAAACCCGCGAAATGCACGTCCTGCAGGACGCTGGCCATGTCATAGAGTTCCCAGCCATGATAAAAATCCGGCCCGAAGCTCTCGGCATTGTCCGAGCGGCCGATGATCACACTGTCGCTGACCTCGTTCGCGCCCCAGAACCGCGCGCCCTTTTTCGAGTCGGCGACCTTGATGTCATCCCAGACACCATCGCCGTTCCGGACCCAGAGCCCGAAATCCTGGTTCTTGTAGGTCGTGAAGTCGGTGATCTGGTAAAGTTCGCCCATTGCCGGGTCGAAATCCGTCCGCTGCCCTGTTTCCTCGATGAACTGGCCGCCGATAAAGATCCCGTCGCGTCCGTTGGAATGCGAGGAGTTGCCGATCCATTGGCCCGGCGCCTGATCATTGGGGACATACCCGTCATAGCGCGCGACCATCGCCGAGAGACCTTCGACCTGCTCCTGAGACAGGATCCAAAAGCCCGCATGGTCCGAGCCTGCAGCGTGATTGTCGATCAGGTGATTGTTCGGATTTGTCACCCAATAGGTTGATGTCGCTGTATGATCCGACCCAATGGGACCAGCCGCGACACTGTCGGTTTCGCGCGTGTTCATGCCCAGATTGCCGGTCAGCACATTCCCGAATTCTGAGCCGTCCTCGAAATAATAAGTATGGCCCACCGTGTCATAGATCGCGTTGTTCTCGATCCAGGCGTTCTGCGTTCCGTGGATCGTCATGCCCTTGTTGAAGGTCTGATGGATCGAGCTGTTGGTGACATATTGCCCCGACGCATCACCCAGCATGTGCCAATGCAGCGGGTACCTGCCGAGTTCTCCTGCCTGGCCCATGCGGGTCAATTCGGCGCCGTCGATATGCATCTCGGCGCCCATCATGATCATCGTGTGGCCGCCATATCCATCATCGGCGGAGTCCGCGTCGCCCTGGATGGTGACATTGCGGCTGAGGAGCGCAACCTCAGCCCGCATATCCACGTCCCAGGTCTCACGGTCCTGTCCGGTCAGACCGTTGGTGTAGGTGTCGATCTCGCCGTAATGATCATTCTCGAGCGGGCGATCCAGCGTGACGGTGCGCCCATCGGCGCTGACGGCCACAATGGTGCGCTCCTCAGCCTCCTCCATCTGGAACCCGGTCGAGGCTATGGCAATCTTGTCGCCGACTTCCCATCCGGTTGCCTCGGCCAGTCGCAGCGAGCGTTCCCCCTCGGTCACCGAACGATCAAGCTGGGTCCAACTGTCCTTCGCAGCATCGGCGGCGTGGATTTCAACCCGGCTGCCCGCGCCCATCGCCATCAGGAACGCGTTATTATCCTGGATTACGGGCATACCACCCGCATTCATCGAGCCGTGTCCGCCGGCGGCGTCGTGATCCGCCGCGCCAGTGTTGTGATGGGTCTTGTCCATGGGGTCTCCAGGCTTTCGTTGCGGCACTTTCTTTTGTCAGTGCCTCTTGGCGCAATCGATCGGCAGGTGCGACGTCCCGCGCCCGAATTTAGTTATTACGCCATCAGATGCATCGAAAAGCTACACAAGAGACCGATGGTACGAACGCCCTTTGCGGTTCTGTCGGTGCCGCACGGGCAAACTCGACAAACGTGAAGAAGCGCGCCTCACATCCCCAGGTATCAGCGAACTCTCCACGCGCACGGCTGGCGGAACTTCGGTCGCTGACGAACAACGCGGGGCGTCTCCAACGAGGCGCGATCCAACGCTGTTCAGGTGAGCAAAGGTTGGGATCTTGCTCTAGCCACCGTTCACAATATGAAGTCTGCCGCTGTCAGATCTATCAAACCGTCCAGTTCGATGAACATCTCCGACGCCGCATCCTCGTCCAGGTTGGCAAGGACCACCGTCTTATTCTGCGCGACCGCGTGGAAGAAACGGATCTGACCCGCATCGTCGAAGGCATCCTGCCCGACAAAGGCGAAGGTCTGATTCCCAGCGGCTTCGATGTCCGCATCGACGCGGCTCAGGTCAATCCGGTCGCCAGCCTCGAAATCGGTGATCCGGTCGCGATTGATCGCTCGGCTGTCGGAGCGGTTGAAGAACACGAAGACATCGTCCCCCTCTCCGCCCGTGAGGGTATCGGCGTCGGCATTCCCAATCAGACGGTCGGCGCCTGCGCCGCCCTCCAGCAGGTCGGCGCCCTGTCGCCCTGTCAAACGATCCTCCGCCAAACCGCCCTTCAGCAGATTGATGGCCTTGTTGCCGAACAGCACGTCGTCCTGATCGCTGCCGGTCAGGTTTTCAATGCTCAGATATGTATCGCCGTTCGCTCCATCGAGACCGGACAGGCGACCATCCAGATCGGCCCTGACGCGGACATCCTCGAGCTGATAGCTGACCGTGTCATTGCCGGAACCTCCCAGAAAGACATGCGCATCGCTGCGCCCGATCAACAGGTCATTGCCACCGCGGCCGGAGAGTACATCGCCCGGCTCGTCACCCACCAGGATGTCGGCGCCCTCGCTGCGGGTCGACTGGATCTCATAGGCCCCCAGATCCCCCGTGGGCCCCTCTATCCCGCCAAACGTGACGGGCGCGACGTCAACCTCGCGTTCGAACCCTCGGGCATCGTTCTGCAAATCTGTCAGAACCGCATCCAGAGCCGGATTGTCGAGATCGGCGCGCAGTGCGACTGTCTGCACCAGCCCACCATTGTCCCTCAGCACGCCTGCAATCGCTTCACCATTCGGGGCGGTTTCGTCAAAGACTTGCGCGGCATCGGCATTGATGACCTGGCCGGCATTTTCGAATGTCGGTTCGCTGCCGACGATGCTCGGTCTGCCTGAGGTGAAATCAAGCAACACGGACGACAAAAACGACGACGACGTTGAAATCTCGGACTCATCCTCATCGGGGCTGTCATTGCCCAAGACTATTGAGTTGGAGATGGTGAGGACCCCTCTCTGGGTAACACCTCCCGGGCTCGTCTCGGCATATACGCCGCCGCCACGCGCACCGAAACCAACGCTATTTCCGGTAATGGTTGTGTTCGAGATCTCTGAGACGCTGCGAATAGCGAGGTTTACGCCCCCACCGTCCGAGGCGAAGGCGTTCGTCGAATTACCGCTCAGCGTCGAGTTGACGAGATTGAGGGCCCCGGTGACCGATATCGCGCCTCCATCGGCACCAATGCTATGCGTCGAATTGCCAGAGAAAGTCGAGTTTGAAGCGATCAGGGTGGGGATCGGGTCGCCGATTTGATGCTCGGCGAACCGCATACTGTCCAAGAAAATCCCGCCGCCATCGGCGCTGCGCCCTTGGGTCAGATTGTTGCTTATCGTGGTACCGAAGAGCGAGAGGTTAGAGCTGCTTGCGACACCGCCACCGCTGGACTCATCGCCGAAAGTCGAGTTCCCAGCGACCGTCGCATTGGTCAACCTCAGATCCGACTTTGCGAGGATGCCACCACCTGCCTGATCCTCGCGCGGCTGATCATCGCCTGCCTCGTCCAGGATCAGACCACCGGTACCAGGAAAGAGATCTGGTGGCTTGTTGTCGATCGACGCCCCCGTCGTGCGCCCACCCGTGATCGTGATCGCGTTGAGGGTCGTTTCGGCAATTCCTTCCTCGATCAGAAAGACGCGGGAGTTGTCATCGAGCAGGTCTTCGTGCGACGCGGCGCTGAGCGGACCCTCGGCTCCAACCTGAGGCGGCTCATCCACGACCAAAGTGCTACGGGCAACATCCGTGATGTTGGTCCCGTCGCGCGTTACGTCATCGCCATTCGCATCGCCCGAGATCACGATATCCACACCGGTGGAGCCATCGATCATGACACCGTCGCGGATCTCCAACTGGCCCTCGGTGAGGCGGATCAGGCTTTCATCTCCGCCAGTGAAGACGGCCGCATCGAAGATGATCGTATCCGTGCCCGAGATGCCATTGGCCAACGCAATCGCTTCGCGCAGCGAGAGCACCCCATCATTCGCATCGACAACATCTTGGGCCGTCGTCACCTTGATTATGCCTGCAGGTCGCAGCTCGAACGCGCCGATATCGCGGGCGGGTCCGATGTCCGGCCCATTAATCTCCAAGTCCACCGCGTCAAAGCCGCGAGCATCGGTTGCGGTTACAATCTCGCCATTGGTCGCCTGGCCGAGGAGTTCGCCAATGGACCCATCTAGCGCAGGATTATCCGCGTTGCCTCGCAGGGCAACCGTTTCGACCGGCCCCCCGTTGTCAGCCAGAACGCCGCCGGAGGTCTCTCCGTTGACCACAACTTGCGCGAAAACCTGGTCAGGGTCCGCTTGGATGATCCCTTGGTCATCGGACGGCGTATATCCAGCCCCCACGATATTCGCACCCTTGAACTCGGGCGTGGCGGCAGATTGAGACTGCGGATTGAGATGCAAGTCATCCCCGGAGCCCGGACTATCGTTTCCAAGAAGGATGGAGTTGACGATCGTCAGCGGTCCTTTAAGCGAGACACCCCCACCATTAGACGATGCATGGCTGGTCGCGTTGTCCGTGACGGTCGAATTCACCAGTTCCGAAGATACGCCACCGCTCATGAACAGACCGCCACCGCTGGAACTGCGCCCCGCCGCCTCGTTGGCGGCAATGGTGGTGTTGAGGAACGAAATCTCGCCATCGGCGAAAATCCCGCCACCCGAACTGGCATCGCCCAGAGTAGCATTGCCCGAGAAGGTCGCGTTGTAGGCGGAAAACTTGGGGCCATCGATGACGCCGGCAGCGCCCGGGTTCAGCATCGGCGCTCCATTGTCTTCGATGTAAAAGTGAACTCCGCCACCATCGGAATATTCACCTTCGGTGCGGTTGTTGCGAACCGTCGTGTTGATCAGGGTGAGGCCTGCCGTGGCCGAGATCCCGCCACCCACAGCCTCGTCGCCAAAGGTTGAATTGCCATCGATGACCACGCGGTCCAGGGTCAGGCTTGATTGCGCGTAAATCCCGCCACCGCCGCCGTCATAATAGGAATTGGCCTCGGCGATGCGGCCCCCGATACCGGGATTGTTGAGATCGGGGGGAGGTGGCACCTCCAACTTTGAGGTCTGCACGCGGCCTCCAGTGATCGTCAGAGAAGTAAGGACTGTCTCGTCAAAATCTGCATCGATCAGGAACACCCGGGAATTATCATCCAGCATATCTCGATCGGTGACGCGCCCACCCGAGCCAGGGTTCAGGGTCGGTTCGTCTCCACCGTCCTCGATCTGTTCGACCGCACTCAGATCGGTGATGTTGGTACCGTCCCGAGTGATATCATCGCCGTTGGCGTCCCCGGTGATCAAGATGTCCACACCAGTGGAGCCGTCGATGGTCAACCCGTCAGTGATCTCCAACTGCCCCTGGGTCAGGCGGATCAAGCTCTGCTCGCCGCCGCTGAACACCGTATCGTCGAAAATGATCGTATTCGGCCCGTTCCTGAAATTCGCCAGCAGGATCGCTTCGCGCAACGACAACACACCGTCATCTGCAACCACCGTGTCCGCAGTCGTTGTGACCAGAAATGGCTGGAACTGCAGCTCGAACGCGCCAAGGTCGCGGACATTGTCCCCGAACTGCGCGTCAAAGCCGAAATCGACCGGAAAGTAGCCGCGCGCGTCCAGAATAGCGGTATTGTCCCCACCCGAAGCGTCGAGGGCCGGGTTCCGGTGATTGTCGCTGAGCGCGATCGTCTCGACCGGCCCACCATTATTCGCAGGGATACCAAAGGTGGCGCCACCGTCGTTTCCGGTCTCCTCGAAGACAAGCGTTGCATCGGCATTGATCACGTTCGCGCTGACCGAGGCGTCAAACACATCGCCGCTTCCACCCACGATGTTCAAGCCGGTGAAAGTGGTCTCGCCATCACTCTCTATCTCGTCGCCTTCCGCCAGCAGCGCCTCGTTACCCAGTACAATGCTGTTCGAGAGAATGATCTGGCCAGGTGCGTAAATCCCGCCGCCCCGCGCATCGCCTGAGATATTGCCGCTTATCGTAGAGTTATAAAGAGCAACCTCGCCGCCGTAGATGCCACCACCGACTGCGCCATCACCGTCGGTGAAATTGCCCGCGACCGTCGTGTTGGTGAGCCGAGCGAAACCGGATCCGACGGCAATCCCTCCGCCATAGGCCAGGTCGCCCATCGTTCTATTATTGGTGATCTGACTATTGGTCGCTATGACTTCGTCGAAGCCAAAGACACCGCCGCCAAGGGCCTCCTCGCCCCTGGTGTAATTCCGATCCACCACCGTGTTGGTAAGCGCGACTTCGGCCGCCCAGATCCCGCCGCCCTCGGCAGCGCCGCCTTCCGTCTCGTTTAATCTCAAAACGCTGTCGACAAGCGTCAGGGCCCCATCTGTGCTGTAGATGGCACCGCCAGACGACCCGGTGCCGATTGTCCGGTTGCCCAAAAGGGTCACGCTCTCCACGGTAGCTGAACCTGCACTGACGAAGAGGCCCCCGCCCTCCGCGTCGTCGCCCAGCGTCTGATTAAAGGCCAGGACAGTGTCGCGCAGCAGGATGTCGTTGCGGCTGCTGATCCCACCGCCACGCCCCAGTTCACCCTGGGTTCCGTTCGACGAAATCACGCTGTCGTAAATGCGAACGCCTTGGGGATCAGCTTCGTACCCGTCTGCTGTCGCGATGCCGCCCCCGGCAGATGCGAACCCGGTGACCACATTGTGTGTGACCTCTGTGTTGCGCAGCGTCAGATCGCCAAGGATGGCGATCCCTCCGCCCGATGCGTTCTCCCCACCGGTTCCATTTCCGGTGATCACGCTGTCGCGCAACTCCAGCGTCGCCCGCGAGAGAATACCACCGCCAATAGCGAATTCGGGCGGATCTACGGTGCCGACATAGCCGCCGGTAATCGTCAGGCCGACCAGAGTCGTGGCGCCAGAACCCATCTGGATATTGAAAACCCGGCTGTTGTCATCGAGCAGACCCTGCTCCCGGCTGGTGATGATGTCGGTTAGTCCGCTTTCGTCGGACTGCCTGATATCGTCACCATTCGCATCGCCGCTGATGACCAGCTTGGAGTTTCCAGCGTCGATCGTCACCTCATCCAGAATCGTCAGTTCGCCCTGGGTCAGGCGGATCACGGTCTCAACACCTTCGAAGACAGTTGCCGAAAAGGCGATGGTGTCGGCGCCTGCTTGTTCATTTGCCAGAGCGATGGCTTCGCGCAACGAAGTTACTCCGTCCGCATCGTCAACTGCGTCGGCTTTCGTATCTACAATGAATGTGGCCATCGCCAATCACCCCTCTAAAAATCGCGCAAGCATCGATCAGAATCGCATCTATGCAATAGGGCGCCACTCCACAGCGCGGGGCAGTCGCGTCACGTCAATCCAGCAGGCTGACCCCTCATCCCCGCAACGACACTACAGGCGAGGGGTCGATCCGGAAACATCAAATTGTCGGTAAATTGCGGCTTGGGTGCGATTGTGAGGCCCTTGCTCAGGCACCCAGCCCCAGTTTCATCGCCAGGCGGCGGATCGGTGGTATGTCGTGAATGGCGCTGAGGCCCAGATGACGCAGATCGCGAAGGGGCTGCCATTCCGCCTGCGCCGCACGATTAAGCACATCCACGCCTGCGACTCGTGCCGCCATATCCGGCCAGCGCCGCGCCTGATAAGGCGAGAGGATCTGCGCCGACCCCGGATCCTCGGCGGCACCGATCAGATGGGCGAGAGTTTCGACGTCTTTCAGGCTCATGTTCAGACCCTGCGCGCCAATCGGCGGGATGACATGGGCCGCTTCGGCGATTAGGGCCAGTCGGGGCGCCGTCAGTCGCGTCGCAAGTTGCCCGATGATCGGCCAGACAGCGTGAGGGCCCAGCACATCCAGCGCGCCGAAGAGATCCATCGTCTCGGCCGTCAGTTCCGCGCCCAGCGCCTCCGGTCCCAATTGCGCGAGCCGGGCAGCCTTTGGCCCCGGCACCATCCAGACGACGGAAGAACGCGGCCGCCCACCCTCGTCAGGCATGGGCACCAGGGTCAGCGGGCCACCGGTGCGATGGATCTCGGTCGAAACCCCCTCATGCGGCGCATCATGACCTACCGCGAAGACGAGGGCCTTCTGCCCGTAATGCCAACGGCGCGCGGTCAGCCCCGCCATCTGGCGTAGTGCCGAGTCGCGCCCATCGGCAGCGATCACCAGGCGCGCCGAGACCTGGCGACCGTCGGAGAGGCGGGCGATCCGCGTTTGTGTCCGCTCCACAGTCCCGAAAACGGCAACCTGATGAAGATATCGGACACCAGCTTCATCAAGTCGCGCAGTCAATGCAGCCCGAATGGCCGCGTTGGCGACGTTGAACCCGAACGGGCGGTCGATCACCTCGGCGGAATTGAAGTCGGCCGTCTTTCGCACCACCCGCTCGCGCCCACCGGCGTCCACAAGACGCATGGTCTTCAGCGGCGCCGCATCCCCCGCCATCCCGGCCCAGGCGCCGGAATGCTCCAGCGTTTCGATTGCGGGCTGCAGAAAAGCAGTGGTGCGCAGATCGGGGGTGCCCCCCCCGGCAGGAGCGGGGTCGACCAGGGTCACCTCTCGGCCCAGGCTCGCGAGACGGGCCGCGGCGCTCATACCCGCAATACCGCCGCCAGCCACCAGAATTTCGGTTTCGATCATGTGGGGAGGATAGGCCGATGGCCACCGCTTCTCAACCGCGCCGGGCGCGGAAAAACTGCCGCAGGAGAGCGGCGCATTCTGCCTCCTCCAGACCGCTGATGACTTCGGGGACGTGATGGCAGGTCGGGTGCTGAAAGACCCGCGGGCCATGCGAAACCGCGCCACCCTTCACGTCCTCTGCCCCGTAATAGAGCCTGCGGATCCGCGCGTGGCTGATGGCGCCCGCGCACATCGGACAAGGCTCCAGCGTGACATAGAGGTCGCAATCGATCAGCCGCTCGGACCCAAGGGTGCTGGCGGCCGCCCGCAGCGCCAGGATTTCGGCATGGGCTGTGGGGTCGGCCAGTTCGCGCACCCGGTTTCCGGCCTGGGCGACAACCTTGTCGCGCCGAACGATCACGGCGCCCACCGGCGTTTCCTCGCGCGCGGCAGCATCGTGCGCCGCCGCCAGGGCCACCTGCATGAAGGACGTGAATGCCATCAGACCATCTGCCGCCTGGTGCCCGCCGGATCAAGCGAAAGCTGGCGTCGCGATGCGCGGGGGGCTAAGACGCCGCCATGACAGACCAGCCAAAACCGGGCGAGCGGATCGCCAAACGCCTGGCGCGCGCCGGTATAGCCTCGCGGCGCGAGGCCGAGCGGATGATCGAAGCCGGGCGCGTACGCGTTAACGGCAAGGACATCGCCTCGCCCGCGCTGAACGTCACCGAAGCGGATCGGATCGAGGTGGACGGCAAACCGGTCGGCGCGGCCGAGCGCAGCCGCCTCTGGCGCTATCACAAGCCAGCCGGTCTCGTCACAACGGCGAGGGACGAAAAGGGGCGCGACACGGTGTTCGACCGGCTGCCGCCCGAACTGCCGCGCGTGATGTCGGTGGGGCGGCTGGATCTCACCTCCGAAGGGCTGCTGTTGCTGACCAATGACGGGGCCCTGAAGCGGCGGCTGGAGCTTCCCTCCACCGGTTGGATGCGCAAATATCGCGTGCGTGTGCATGGAACCCCCAACGAGACGATGCTGGCCCCACTGAGCGCCGGGATCACCGTGGAGGGTGAGCGCTTTCAGCCCATGACGGTGCAGGTCGACCGTCAACAGGGCGCAAATGCCTGGCTGACCTTGGGCCTGCGCGAGGGGCGCAACCGCGAGATCCGCCGGGCGATGGAGGCCGTGGGCCTGGTGGTCAACCGTCTGATCCGCGTCAGCTATGGCCCCTTCCAGCTTGGCGATCTGGCCCTGGGCGCCGTCGAAGAAATCCGGGCGAAAGTGCTGTCCGATCAACTGGGATTGGCGCCCTTGGCGTCCCAGGCCAAGACACAGCAGAAACCGAAGGGCGGCAAATCCCGCCAACCGCGCAGGCGCTGATCTTGTCCACCGACTTTGCAACGGATTTCGGAACCTGCTATCAACCCTCATGGGTGGTTCCTGGCTCAACTGAGTGGAGGATGCGATGCGTGGAGTTCTGAAAGCAATTGCAGTGATTTCAGCGACGTTTCTGTCGGCTTGTTCGACGGATATCAGCCGTTTGGATCAGGGCGTTGCCATGCTGGCCGACCGGCAATACGCTGAGGCTCAGACGCATTTCGAGGCGATGCTGGCAGAGGATGCGGGGGATCCTTACGTCAACCTCAACCTTGGGGTGGCCAGTGCCAATCTCGGTGACAAAGTTGCCGCCGCGCGCTACTATCGGACCGCGATTGCAAACGGACAATCCGCCCGGATCGAAACGACCGTTCAGGGCGGGGAGCAGAGCCAGCAATCGACCACTGTCGCGGCACTGGCCGCGCGGAATCTGGAATTGCTGGGAAGCTGACGGTAGAACGCGCGTCCGCCCTGGTCAGGAAGCGTAAACTGCTGCTTGAGGAGTCAGACATGAAAGCAACCACGATCATCGCTGCCGCAGCGCTGGCGCTCGCGCCGTTTTCAGGCACGGCGCAGACGGCAACCGATGGCTCGGCTGAGGATAGCCAGGTCGGCGGTACGCCCACCGCGGGTGGGGTGTCCGGCGAGCCGCTGCCGATCTTTCAGGCCGGTTCGATCCCCGATGGAGCGATCATCGCGGGGGGTCTGATCCTGATCGCGGGCGTCGTGATCGGGGTACTGGCGATCGACAATGATAGTTCCTCGCCAACCACGACGCCGACCACCAACGGCGGCTGATTCATTCCGAAACAAAGGGGTCCAGGTGTCGGACCGTCTTCAGTTCGCTTCGCGATAGGGACGGATAATCTCGATTGTGAGCGGTAACTGTTTCGGGCTGACCCATTGGGTCGAGCGCCAGATGAAACCGCTTTCCGCCTCGACCCAGTACTGGTTGACCACTTGACGCTGGCGGTTGGTGCAGGTCTCGGCCACGCGGACAACATCGAAGCTGCGCTCGATGATCTCGATCCGCTCGCTCGCGACGCGCTCGAAGATGCAGGTGAGCGAGATGGAGTACTCCGCCCCGTCGCGTACCTTGTACTGATAGTTGCGATAGACCTGCCCGGGCCAGTCGGCCAGCGGGGTCGGATGCGCAATCGGGTCACTCGCGCCATTGCGCACGCCGTTCAGATCGATGCCCAGGCCCAGCGTCCCCACGACCGCCCCGCCCTGCATCACGAAACCCCGCCGGGTCGCGTCCATATAGGAGAGATAGCCGCCATTGTCCGCCAGCGGCACGACAAAGGCCCGCGGGCTACCGTCGATCGACAGCGCAACGGTGGCAAATGGGATCTGGTCAAGTTCTGCCCGGGTCAACTCGCGTGGGGGCTCGGCAGGCGCGGCGTCACCCTGCGGCACAACCAGATCCGCGAGAAACCCGCCCACATGCTCCACATTGCTCCGACCATCGTTCGAGCATGCACCGAGCAGAAGGACCAGACAGGCGAGAGACTTGCGGATCATTCCCAGAAGCTCCCCCAATTTGCGCGCAAATGCTGGCGGTCGAAATCGCGCACCAGCGGGTAGAGGCGATTGGCAACCTTCAAACGCGCCCCGCCATCGCGGGTCAGCGGACGCAGGACAGTGGAGAATTCGGACCGCGTCTCGATTGGCAGAGCCCAGTTCAGCGGGATCGTCAGGAACAGACCCTTGTCGAAGCTGCCTTCGCCGAACTCGTCAAACGGAACATCGGTAAAGGTGGAAAAGCCGCCGAACTCCCACCCATTGGCGAAGCGGCGGCTGACGGTGATGGTCGCGCCGTAATCTCCGGCCAGATAGCGCCCGGCATCCAATTGCGTCGAAATCCCGTAGAACCCAGTATCCCAGTAGAGGCTGACATGCCCGGTCACGATATCAAAGTTCTGAAACCCGAACAGTCCATCGAAGTCGCGTTGCCGGACATAGTTGACCTCGACACCCAGGCCCCAGCTCTGATTGGCGGGCTTCCATAACAACTCGCCGCTGACGCCGCCGAACATCCGTTCGAGATACCCGACCGAGGCGCGACCGTAGAGATCGTCATCCAGCTTCACGACATAGTCGCCAGTAAACTGGGTGATAGCGGTGTCGCCCTGCTGCAGAAACTCCGCAAAGTTCGAGCGGACCTGAGGGAGCACCGAATCGCTTTCCGTTTCGATATCGTCCAACTGTCCGATGATCCGCTGGGTGACCGCACCGCCGATCGAGAGGCCAGGCAGGAATTCGACACTCGCGCCCGCCTCGACCGCCAGATCGGCGCGCACCGGCTGATCCGGGTCGAACAGGTTGATCGGAACCGCCGGGCTGATCGACCAGGCGAAGCGCGGAAACTGCTCGGCCGTGATCGGATCGCCACCGAAGCCGACCGGCCTGGCATCGTCGACCGAGGCCGCCAGCCAGGCCCGACGGGCCGCGTCCGGGCGGTTCACCTGATCCTCCAGGTCCGAACGTGAAAGCACGACCGAAACGACCGGGATGGACTCCTCCACCGGGATGATCTCGAAGGTCTCGACCGAAGCCGGCATGGTCCGCGTCAAAGCGCGTGCCGTCCGCCCAATGGCTCGGGGCGTCTCGCGAAAACGCGCGTTTTCGATATAGACTTCGGCGCGATCCGGCGTGATCTCGACCCCGAACAGCCCGATATCGTCCGCATCCAGTTCCGCGATCAGCGCCTCGACAACCTGCTGGCGGATCGCCTCATCGCTATGCCAGTCGGTCGGATGCGTCACCGTGGCCGCACGCGTCAGCCGGATCGCCTGCTGTCCAGCGGGCCGCAACGCGATGGTGCAGAGCGTCGTTTCATCGGGATGCCGGAAGGTGACCGCGTCGACCACTCCATACTCTGCGTCAATCGCGGTCGCAGCATCGGCCGGGCAGGCATACCCGGCGGAGGATGCGACCGTCGCCTCCGCCCAGCGCACGCCGCCCAGGCGTTCCTCGACACGTACCTCGTCCAGGCCCGCCTCGGCGAAGCTGGTGGTTGGGGCTGTTCCGGTGAAGAGCTCACGCACCTCGCCCAGCAGATCCTGTGAGGGGTCTTCCGCAGGCGGCGGACGTTCAATGAGTGGCTGAGGCGCCACCTCTCCATCCGTCTGCGCCAGCGGCTTGAACGGGTTGGCCGAGAGCGAGACCCGCACCCCGAACTCGCTGCCATACATGTAATAGGCCCCGATCTCCACGCCCTCGATCGGACGGTAGGAGACGCCAAAGTTGATCGGCACCTCGGGATCGATCGCGCCTGCATCTTCCTCAAACTCGAAATTGTCGCTGGCAAACTCCAGCGTCAGCGTCAGTCCGTCGACCGGCGTCAGCCATTGCGCGCCGAAGAAAACCCCGGCATCGGGACCGCTGAAATACTCGCCAAAATTGACGTTGCCACCGGTGCTGCCCGCCCCTGTCCGCTCGTCGAATTCCGAACTGATACGCGTCAGCGGGTTGTCGAAGGCGCGCACATTGGACAACCTGCCCCAACCGACCCCGCCAGTCACCTTAAGGTTGCCGTCCAGGAAGCTCTTTGTGGCGACGATATATTCCCCCGCAAATATTCCGGTGCCGAGGAAATCCTGCAGACCGATGGCGACAGCGGGCCAGTTGTTGCTTTCCTCGATCAGTTGCACCTTGATGTCGAAGCTGCGGTCGAACAGCGTGCTCTGGCCCGGTACGGTACCCAGGTCCTTCAGGGCGGAGTAGCGGAACGCGGCCTCCACCCCCGGCAGGACAGTGGCGGAAACCGTGTTCCTCAGAAAGCCGCTGAAGAACGACGTGGTGACGCTGACCTGCGCGTCCGGTTGCACCTCGGCCGTCGGCATCTCGATCAAGCCGGTGATGCCGTAATTGTTGTGAGTCGGGCGCGGCGGAGCGATCACGGCATCCGGTTCCTCGGCCCGTGATGCAGTGCTGGAGAGGCAGAGCGAAGCCAAAACCGATGCGGCACATAGTCCCCGGTGACGCGCGCGACACGCGCGCGCGAATCCCCCCTGCCTCGTGTTCAGCACCTTTGACTGACCCACCCAAGGTCCTCGTGTTACATTGTATTCCCCAGTCCGCTCGACCATAGGGGGCAACAATCCCTATCTCAAGAGCGGCGTAGACCGCACGTGTAACAATCACCGTTAAGATCTGTTAACCTTTTGTTAATAAACGAATAATTGACGAACAGTAAACAGAACACTAACTTCCGACCGCTGCTTGTCACCGTAAAAAACGAGGAATGGATGATGAGCAACTTTGCGATGCCGATATCGGAACAGATCTGGGACATGAAGTACCGGCTGAAAACGCCGGAGGGTGTTCCTATTGAGAATAACGTGAATGAAACCTGGTGGCGGGTCGCACGCGCGCTCGCCACTGCCGAGACAAATCCGGAGCTTTGGGCCAGGCGCTTTCACACCGCGCTTGCCGGTTTCCGATATCTGCCCGCGGGCCGCGTAATGGCCGGGGCTGGCACCGATTGGTCGGTCAGCCTGTTCTCCTCGTTCGTCATGGGGCAGATCCCAGACACGATGGAGGGCATCTGGCAGATGCAGAGCGAGGCTGCCTTGACTATGCAGCAGGGCGGCGGCATCGGGCACGACTTCTCTACCATCCGGCCCAGGGGATCGACCGTGCGCGGCGTGGGCGCCGGGGCTGTCGGCCCACTGGTTTTCATGGACAGTTGGGACGCGATGTGCCGCACTATCGTCTCCGCCGGGTCGCGCCGCGGCGCGATGATGGCGACGCTGCGCTGCGACCATCCGGATATCGAGGATTTCATCACCGCGAAATCCGACCCGACGCGGTTGCGCCAATTCAATCTAAGCGTGCTGGTCACCGACCCCTTCATGGAAGCGGTGAAGCAGGACGGGCCGTGGGATCTGGTGTTCGAGGGCAAAGTCTATCGCACCGTCGCGGCGCGGGCGCTCTGGACCAAGATCATGCGCGCCACCTATGATTATGCCGAACCGGGCGTGATCTTCATCGACCGGATCAACCAGGCCAACAACCTGCACTATGCCGAGGCGATTTCGGCCACCAATCCCTGTGGCGAGCAACCCCTGCCCCCCTATGGCGCCTGCCTGCTGGGGGCCGTCAACCTCGCCAGTCTGGTGCGCGATCCTTTCACCCGGGACGCGAGGATCGATCAGGAGGAACTGGCACGCCTGGTCTATCTGTCAGTTCGAATGATGGATAACGGGATCGACGTTTCGGCCCTGCCATTGCCCCAGCAGGAAATAGAGGTGAAAGCAAAGCGCCGTATTGGTTTGGGAATTACCGGACTTGCGGACGCCCTGCTGATGACTGGAGAGCGCTATGGCTCCTCATCGGCCGTCCACCAGACGGGGCTCTGGATGTCAGCCATCCGCGATGCGGCCTATCGCTGCTCGGTCAGCTTGGCGCGCGAGAAAGGGGCCTTCCCGGCCTTCGACCGCGATCAGCACCTGCAGGCCGAGCAGGTCCGCACGCTGCCGGCGGATATCCGCGATGGCATCGCCAGCCATGGTCTGCGCAACGGCGTCCTGATGTCGCTTGCGCCCACGGGGACCACGTCGCTCTATGCTGGCAACGTCTCCTCGGGGATCGAGCCGATCTTCGCCACGTCCTACAGCCGCAAGGTGCTGCAGGCCGATGGCAGCAAGACCGAGGAGGAGGTGGTGGATCATGCCGTCGCCAAGTACCGCGAGGTGACGGGCAGCCGCGATCTCCCACCCGCATTGGTCACGGCGCAAAACCTCGACCCTCTGGACCATGTGAAGATGCAGGCGGTCGCACAGCGCTATGTCGATGGATCGATCTCCAAGACGATCAACTGCCCGGAAGACATCTCGTTCGACGCATTCGAGGAAGTCTACCGCGCGGCCTATGACCAGGGCTGCAAAGGCTGCACGACCTATCGACCGAACCCGATCACGGGGTCGGTCCTCGAGGTGTCGGAGGAGACAAACAACGCCGAGGAAGAAACCGCCGTCGCCGCCTGAGCGATCGGCAACCGAGATATCGGGCCTCGCGGGGCCCGGTATCGAGCAACAGGCTCGCTGCACCCGATCTTGCCAAGACCGTCATTCGCCGCCACGATCCGTCCAAAGGAAGGACGTCGCGATGCCCACACTCAGGCTGGAAGAAATCCAGCATTACAGGACCGAGGGCTATGTCATCCCCGGCTACCGCCTTCCCGGCACGCGCCTGGCCATGTTGCAGGACGCGCTAGATACCCTGCTGCGCGACAATCCCGACACCCGGCCCGAACACCTGATCAGCGTTCATGTCGATGGCCCGAACTGCGAAGGCGTAACCGGGTCCAAGATCTTTCTCGATCTGGCCTGCGATCCTGACATCCTGGATCTGGTCGAGGCGGCAATCGGTCCGGACATCGTCCTCTGGGGCTGTCATATGTTTTGCAAACCGGCAGGCGACGGGATGGAAGTGCCCTGGCACCAGGATGGCCATTACTGGCCGATCCGCCCTCTCGCGACTTGCACGGTCTGGATCGCGTTGGAAAGTTCCGATCCAGGCAATGGCTGCCTGCGCGTGATACCCGGTTCGCATCGCGGCGAGCGCCTGTTCCAGCATCGGGATCAGGCGGGGGCGGCACTCTCGCAGCGTCTGGCGCCCGATGCATTCGACGAAGACAAGGCTGTGGATCTGACGTTGGACCCCGGTCAGATGTCGCTCCACGATGTCTATCTGATCCATGGCTCCCGGCCGAACCGATCCGATCGCAGGCGGGCCGGCCTCGCGATCCGCTACATGCCTGCCAGTTCCCTGTTCGACCGGACCTGGTCCTCACCGGACCAAAGCGGATTGACTGTCGACTTCAGAAGCCGTCCGCTCTGGCTTCTGCGTGGCGAAAACCGTGCAGGCACAGACGGCCTGATCGCATGACAGATTTTGGCTGGGCGGGTGGGCAGTCGTGGCTTGCGCAGCAAGTCACGCTGGAACACCCCCCAGCCGGATCTCAAAGGGCGTTGCGCTTGTTCTGCTTGCGCGTCCGCCCGCATTTGATCTTGCAGGTTTCCAACCGGCCCGCATTCCAAGCACTGGCATAGAAGCTAGCAAAAGGCTCATCCGCCATGATTTCGCCCAGCGGCCGATTGCGGATGTTCATCGCTGCCGACTTCAACCCATGCTCGGCATGAAATCCGGCCTCCTCGACGGAGCCCGTCATCCAGCAGCAGGCAGACACCTGCCCATGCGCTGATATATAAGGCGAGTTCCGCTCCGCTGATTTGCACGCAATCCCGTCGATCCGCAGCGGTGGGGCGGGCTCGGGCGGTGCCACAGTCAGGCCGCCATCCTCCGCCAGCCGAAAATCCGCAGCCCGGCGCGCAGGTTCGCGATAGATCCCGGCACTCCCATCGGGCTGCTGAAAATGAAACTCGCCCTTTGGCCCGAACCGGATCGAATCGATCAGCGTGAAGCCTGCAAATCCCAACACGCGCGAGCGCCGATGCGCCTCCTCTACCTGATGCTCGTTGTGGCCAAACAGGATGAAATGCCACTCGGCCCGTGCGCCGGTTGCGATGAACGCCTCGGCATTCTCGATGATCTTCGCGTAGTCGGTTCCGATCCGGTAGAGATGAGTCGTATCCTCCAACCCGTCGATATGCAGCTCCAGCGCCGAATTGGTTCGCGCCATTGCCCGCCCCATCCGCGCCCACCAATCGGGCTTGCGCAAGCTGCCATTGGTAGCGATCGCAACACCAACACCGTGATCGGTGAGATGCTCGACAATCTCCAGCAGTTCGGGCGCCGCTAGCGGGTCGCCATAGGCGCCGCCAAAGATCACCTTTTCGGTGCGGGCGCAAAACTCCGCATCGAAATGCGTCTCGAAATCCGCGAGCGACAATTCGACATTATGCACCACATCGCGATTGGGTCGGCAATGATCCAGATGATTGGTACGAGGACACATTGGACAACGCGCGTTGCACTTGTCCGTCAATTCAATGTGGAACGTATAAGGTCGTTCGGGCGAGAACATTGAGGTCGTCGCGGCTTTGGCGGGCAGTATATTCATCCCCCTTACATGGCAGATCGCTCTCGAAAGAAAAGCCCCACGCATTGTCGAAGCGATTTTAACCAAGCGGAGGCGGGCTCGCGCCCGCCACGACATGCCCTCGATCCAGCCTCCGGCTGGCATCGAGGTATTGGCGCTCATTTACCAGTGTTGGGCAAAACATCGAATCCTGTGCCAGCGGAGCGTTCCAGCGCGCCCATGCATCGCGTTTGTCCGGCACGAGCCTTCCATTTGCTTAGACCTGCTTGAGGGGTGCGGCGATTTGTGGAATAAAAGGGGAACTCCACAACATCTTGCTGTCACGAGGCTCCGATGTCCGCCTTTGCCGCTCCAATCGCTGAACAGATCTGGGACATGAAATACCGGCTGAAAGAAGCGGACGACACCCCAGTGGACGCCACCATCGAGGCGACCTGGCAGCGCATCGCATCGGCCCTCGCGGTGGAGGAGGCCGACCAGCAGCTCTGGGAAAACCGCTTCTATCAGGCCCTCTCCGGGTTCCGCTTCTTGCCGGCCGGTCGCATTATCGCTGGCGCAGGCACCGGGCGTTCAGTGACGCTCTTCAACTGTTTTGTGATGGGCACCATCGCCGATTCGATGGAGGGGATCTTCCAGGGTCTCAAGGAGGCAGCCCTCACCATGCAGCAGGGCGGCGGCATCGGGTATGACTTTTCGACGATCCGGCCCAAGGGCGCGCTGGTGCATGGGGTGGCCGCCGATGCCTCTGGCCCGCTCAGCTTCATGGATGTCTGGGACGCGATGTGCCGCACGATCATGAGTGCGGGCAGCCGCCGCGGCGCGATGATGGCGACGATGCGCTGCGATCACCCTGATATCGAGGATTTCATTGCCGCCAAACAGGACGCGGCGCGCCTGCGCATGTTCAATCTCAGCGTTCTGGTGACCGACCCCTTCATAGCAGCGGTGGATGCCGATACCGACTGGGATCTGGTGTTCGAAGGCAAAACCTATCGCACCTTGAAGGCCCGCGATCTCTGGGATCGGATCATGCGCGCGACCTATGATTATGCAGAGCCCGGCGTGATCTTCATCGACCGGATCAACGCCCAGAACAACCTACACTATGCCGAGACAATCGCCGCGACCAATCCTTGCGGGGAACAACCCCTGCCGCCCTACGGCGCTTGTCTGTTGGGTTCGATCAACCTCGCCTCGCTGGTGCGCCAGCCCTTTGAGAATGGGCATATCGACGAGGTAGAGCTTTCGGACCTGGTCGCCACGGCTGTCAGGATGATGGACAATGTGGTCGATATCAGCCGCTTCCCGCTACCCGAACAGGCGGCGGAGGCGCAGGCAAAGCGGCGAATCGGCCTCGGCGTCACCGGGCTGGCGGATGCGCTGGCGATGTGCGCCCTGCGCTATGGCTCTGAGGAGGCCGTTCGCCAGACCGGTCAGTGGATGGCGGCGGTCGAACAGGTGGCCTATGGCGCATCCACCGAACTGGCGCGCGAGAAAGGCGCGTTTCCTCTCTTCGATGGCGAGGAATACCTGAAGGGCCACGTGATCCAACGCCTGCCGGAGGATATCCGCGATGACATCGCCACGTATGGCATCCGCAATGCACTCCTGACCTCCATCGCGCCGACGGGGACGATCTCGCTGCTGGCGGGCAATGTGTCTAGCGGAATCGAACCGGTTTTCGCTCACAGCTACACCCGCAAGGTCCTGCAGAAGGACGGCAGCCGCACCGAGGAGGAAGTGGTGGACTATGCCGTCGCCAAGTATCGCGAGAAGTTCGGGGCGGAAGCTGACCTGCCGGATTACTTTGTCTCTGCGCAAACGCTGGAGCCACTGGACCACGTGAAGATGCAGGCCATGGCGCAGCGCCATGTCGACAGCTCGATCTCGAAAACCATCAACGTGCCGGCCGATATCAGCTTTGAGGCGTTCAAGAGCGTTTATGCCGAGGCGTATAAGCAGGGATGCAAGGGCTGCACCACCTATCGCCCCAACGATGTCACGGGGTCGGTTCTGTCCGTGGCCGAGGACGTAGCGAAACCCGATGGCGATGGCGAAGTCGTCTATATCGCCGAACCGCTGGAGCGGCCGGAAGCCTTGGCGGGGCAGACCTACAAACTCAAATGGCCGGACAGCCCCCACGCGATCTATATCACCATGAACGACACAATCGTAGGCGGGCGCAGGCAACCCTTCGAGATTTTCATAAACTCGAAGAATATGGAGCATTACGCCTGGACCGTCGCCCTCACCCGCATGGTCAGCGCCGTGTTCCGCCGCGGCGGGGATGTGAGCTTCGTGGTCGAGGAACTGAAAGCTGTGTTCGATCCCCGGGGCGGGGCGTGGATGCAGGGCAGATACATCCCCTCGATCCTGGCCGCCATCGGGGGCGTGATCGAACGCCACCTGGTCGAGATCGGCTTTATCGAGGGAGAAGGCATGGGCCTGCCCTCCGACCCGGCCGCCCAGGCGATCGCGGTTGGGGGAGGCGCCCCTAGCACCTGCCCGAGTTGCGGCAGCTTCGCGCTGGATATAAAGGAAGGCTGCGAGGTCTGCCGCGATTGCGGCCACTCGAAATGCGGATAGACGCGATGCATCAGTTTGAAGACCTGTTCGAGATCGCTGCGGCCCGCAAGGGCGGTCGGGCCGCGTTCGAAGCGACATTACCGAAGCTGAAAAGCCCGGACGAAGTGGCCGCGATCCCCGACGACCGCTGGCTCGCCACCTTCTCGCGCGGGATCTTTCAAACCGGGCTAAACTGGAAAGTGGTCGAGAACAAATGGGAGGGTATCCAGGACGCGCTCTGGCAGTTCCGGGTCGGGCGCTGCGCTTCGATGTCAGACGACGATTTGGATACTCTGCTGAAAGATACGCGGGTGATCCGACATGCGCAAAAACTCCTCTCGGTCCGTGATAACGCGATCTTCCTCAGCGATCTGGCGAAAGAACATGGCAGCGCGGGACGGTTCTTTGCGGACTGGCCGGGGGAGGACTTCGCGGGCCTGCTTTTGGTGCTGAAAAAGCGTGGCGCGCGGATCGGCGGAAATACCGGAATGTATGCCCTGCGTTATCTGGGCCGCGATGGCTACATGCTGGGCGGGGACGTGGTAAAAGCCCTGATCCGCGAGGGTGTGGTGGGCAAGGCGCCCTCGAGCCAGCGCGACATGGCTGCCGTTCAGGCGGCCTTTAACCAATGGGCGGCAGAGAGCGGGCGCCCGCTTGCCCATATCTCTCGCACTTTGGCTTGTACCGTAGACTAACAGCGCTTGGAGAGCCCGGATCAGGATGGATTTTTCCCTTCCTAGCCGCTTGATTCTGCAACCGGATCTGCCCGCTCAGACGCAAAGCCTCTTCAAATTGTTGTGTTTTCCGCCCATATAGATACTAGATCGGCGCATCAGCCGAGGTTTTGAGGGAGAAGGGAAATATGGATCTGAGCATTCTCGAGGCGTTTCCGATTGCACTGATCATTCTGGTCATTTTTGTCGTCATTATCGTCAGCCGCGCGGTCAGGACCGTGCCACAGGGCGAAAACTGGACCGTGGAACGGTTCGGCAGATACACGATGACCTTGCGCCCCGGATTGCGTTTTCTGATCCCCCTGATCGATCAGGTCGGCAACCGCGTGAACATGATGGAAACCGTTCTGGACATCGACAGCCAGGAGGTCATCACCCGCGACAACGCCCCCGTTCGGGCCGATGCGGTTGCGTTCTTTCAGGTCGTCGATGCGGCACAGGCTTCCTATGAAGTGCGCGATCTGAACCGGGCTCTGCAGAACCTCTCGATGACCAATATCCGGTCGGTGATCGGTGCGATGGATTTGGATGACGTGCTGTCCAACCGCGACATGATCAACACCAAGCTGCTGGGCATCATCGACCAGGCGGCCCAGCCCTGGGGCGTGAAAGTCACCCGTGTCGAGATCAAGGATCTGCAGCCTCCTATGGATATCACTGAGGCGATGGGCCGTCAGATGAAGGCCGAGCGGGAGAAACGCGCCGAGATCCTGACCGCCGAAGGCGAGAAGCAATCCGCCATTCTGAAGGCCGAAGGTGTGCGCGAAAGCCAGATCCGCGAGGCTGAGGGCCGCAAGGAAGCCGCCTTCCTCGACGCCGAGGCACGCGAGCGCGAGGCGGAGGCCGAGGCGAAAGCGACCGCGATGGTCTCGACCGCCGTGGCCGAGGGCAATGTGCAGGCCCTGAACTACTTCGTGGCGCAGGAATACACCAAGGCGATTGCGCAGATCGCGTCCAGCACGAACTCCAAGACCGTGCTGATGCCGATGGATGCTGCGGGTATCGCAGGTGCAGTCGCGGGTGTTGCCGAACTGACCGGCGCACTGAAGAAAGGGTAAGTCATGGCTGTGATGTTTTCCTTTCTCGATGGAATATCGCCGTGGTGGTGGGTTGCGTTCGCTCTGGCGCTGGGTGCGCTGGAGCTGGTGACCTTCAGCTACTTCCTGCTCTGGCTCGCATTGGCGGCGGTTTCGGTCGCGGGTGTACTGGTGGTGGCGGACCTGGGCGGGACCAGCCAGGTTGCACTCTTCGCGATCTGCGCGCTGGTCTACACTTTGGTGGGCTATGCCATCGTCAAAAAGCGCGGACCGTCAGAGCAAGACGGGCCCCTCAATAACCGCGCCGCCGCCCTGATCGGACGAAAGGCGGTCGTCGCGGGCCCTTTCCAGGCCGATATGGGTCCGGTCGAAGTCGACGGCATCCGTTGGAGGGGGCGGCTGGCGCCGGGCACGACAACGCCCGCAGAGGGCGAAGAGCTTGAGATTACCGCGACCGAGGGGATGCTCCTCCAGCTTCGTCGCAGTTCCTAAGCCGGATCCTGACGGATCGCCCGGGCCAGATCAATCAGGTCCGGGTCGTCGATGCCGATTTCGGCCAGATGGGCGACGGTGTTGTCGAAATACTCGATATTCGGTCCCATCGGTCCGCTTGCCGACCGGATGCGCGCTGCCTGCTCAGCCTGGCTCAGATGCCCCGCATATTGCTCATGCGTCCGGTCTAGCACATAGGTCAGTGCTGTGACCGGTGCGCCCTGCCCCGGACCTTCGCACAGCAGCGTCACCGGCGCGCAAATTTCGAAATAGCTGCGGGTGATCAGCTCGCGGTCGCTGAGATACTCGCGCACCTCGTCGGCTTTGCTGGCGCAGACACGGAAGGCTGTGCCGGTGCAGCTTCTCTCTGGATCCCAATCCAGCCCCAGCACCAGCCCCGGATTGTCGGGCGAGCCGCGATAACGGATCGAGGTCAGGCTGAAGGCGCGGCGGTACCCGTTCAATCGCGCCACCCGGCGTTCGAGATATTCGAACCCGGTTTTCCACATCAGCGAGCCGTAGCCAAAGACCCAGAATTCGCCGGTTGCCATTGATCCTACCTGATCGCTCCGCACTTGGCGGATGCTTCCCTTCGCAGGCGGAGTCTATAACGTGCGCATTGTCGATGCGTCAAAACTAAGTGAGCGGCACGATGAAGCGTTTGATGAAATGGGGATTGGGCCTTGTTGTCCTGGGCGCAATCGGCTGGTTCGCGTGGTGGTCACTGCTGGCCGTCGGTCAGGAAACCGCGATCAGTACTTGGTTCGAAGAGCGGCGCGAGGCTGGCTGGCAGGCCGAACATGGGGCGATCGATGTGCAGGGGTTTCCGTTCCGGCTCGATCGCCGAATCTCCGACATCGCGCTGGCCGATCCGCGCACTGGATGGGCCTGGGCACTGCCGGTCGTATCGGTCGAGGGCGCGGCGCAAACCCCCACGCGCATCCGCGTCTCGCTGCCCGAAGCCCATCGCCTGGCCGTACCGGGCGAACGGGTCGATATCACCCACGAAACACTCGCGGCCAGCCTCGCTCTGCGCCCGGAACCAGCCCTGCCGCTGCTGGATGCCAAGGCCGAGGGCCGCGCGATCCGACTGGAATCGCAATCCGGCTGGACAGCGGAGGCGGAGATCCTGGGGGTTCAGGTCACTGAACGCGCACCCGAAACAGGGCCGGCAAACGCCTACGATCTGCTGGTCGATGCCCAGGGCGTGGATCTACCGAAACCCATCATCGAAGCGATTGATCCCACTGGATTATTGGAACCGAAGCTGGACGCATTGCGGATCGAGGGGCATGGCGCGTTTCGCGCCCCACTGGACCGTCATGCGCTGGAGGACGGACGCCTGGCACTGGCCGCCGCAACCGTCAAGACCGCACGCCTCACCTGGGGCGAACTAAGCGTCGAGGCCACGGGCAGTTTCCAAGTCGACCGCGCAGGCTTTCCCGAGGGTAAAGTGAAGCTGAGGCTGCGGAACTGGCGCCAGATGATAAAGGTTGCCCGCGACTCCGGTGCTGTGAGCCGAGATGTCTTAGATGCAATCGAGGAAGCGTTGGAATTCGTCGCCCTGCTGGCGGGCGGGGGCGATACGCTGGATGTGCCGCTGCGGCTTTCCGGGGGCAAGGTGCGTATCGGCCCCGTCGCCGTGGCGGACGCGCCGCGTGTGGCGCCGCCGCTCTGACCCTCAGCGGCAGTAGGGATTGCCACCGCGCTGGGCTGTATCGAAGTGGAAATGGTTTCGATGATGCCGGTCCGCATTGGGCCCCAGCACGGTATGGAACAGTCCACAGGCTTTGCCGTGCAGCTCTCGCAGGAACTCTCCGCGCTCGCCATTGTTCCAATCGTTGCTTACGGTCAGCCGTTCGCCATTGCCGAGCGTGACCCCGCCGATATCGATTGCCCGGCCCTTGCCATGCTCCGAAATCCGCGCGCCGGGCAGATGGTTTCGCGTGCGGCAGCTATAGCTTCCCATCACCCAGATCTCGCGGATCGGCGCACCCAGACGTGCCTTCGCGGCAGGCTGCGCAACGCCGGACAGCCAATCGGCCACCCGCCGTGCCGTCGGACAATTCAGGATGGCAGGGGTGGAAAGTCGCACGCCGGCGATCTCGCTGACCTTCACCGGGTTCAGGATCCCGCAGGCCTGGCTGCTGGAGACGACATCCGGACGACGCTCGCCTTTCAGACGCGGATCGCGGCAGATCAGCCCTCCCAGCGCCACACCGGGCACCACATCGGCACCGCTGGGCGCAGAGGTCACGGGGACGGCAGGTGTCGCAGCCAACCGTTGAGGACGCGCGGGCGGCAGGGGAACGCGATCGGCGGTCTCCGCCCGCTCGCCTGCTGGTGTCGGTGGCAGCACACTCGGCCGCTCCGGCGGCAGGGGCGCCGTCAGCAGCGCCGCCGTTGTGGTAGCCTGGAGGAAGCCCAAAAGGCTCATCGACGAAGCGGCCTCATCAACTCTTCCACATGATCGTCATGGGCGTCTTCCGACGTCGCTGTCGTACCGATGCGCCCAAAATCGGGTGCGCCCGTGTCCTGACCCGCATCGATGATACCTCGACGGATCTCGCGGGTGCGCGTGAAATAGTCGAACAGGAAGTCGCCATCCCCGCCCCGGATCGCCGATTGCACCTGCATCAGCTCTTCGGTGAACCGACCCAACACATCCAGCACGGCCTCGCGATTGTTCAGGAAAACATCGCGCCACATCGTCGGATCGGAGGCCGCGATCCGGGTGAAATCCCGAAAGCCCGCAGCGGAGAATTCAACCACCTCGCGGTCGGTCACCCGGCGCATATCATCCGCCACGCCCACCATGGTGTAGGCGATGGCATGAGGCACATGGCTGGTCACAGCGCAGACCAGATCGTGGTGATCCGGCGCCATCCGGGTGGTACGCGCGCCCAAAGCCTGCCAGAACCGCTCCAGTCGCTCCGCAGCATCCGCATCCTCGATCCTCAGAGGTGTCAGAATGCACCAGCGATTGTCAAAGAGGGTGGCAAAGCCGGACTCCGGGCCAGAATGCTCGGTGCCCGCCATCGGATGAGCGGGTACGAAATGCACGCCCTCTGGCACTTGGGGAGACACCGCCGCGATCAAATCCTGCTTGACCGAGCCGACATCGCTGAGCACGGCGCCCGGGGCCAGATGTTGCGCAATTTCGGCGGTCACGGGTCCGCAGGCACCGACCGGCACGCAGAGGATCACGCAATCTGCACCCTCGACGGCCTCCGCCGCGGTCTCTAGCACTTCGCAAAAGCCCAGCTTGGCCGCTGTCGCGCGCGTCTCGGGCGAGCGGGCATAACCGGTGATCCGGCCCGCAGCCCCCGCACGCATCGCGGCATGGGCGATGGAAGAGCCGATCAGACCCAGCCCGATCAGCGCGACGTGGCGAAAGATCACTGGCTCTGCCAATCGCGCACCCCCTCGATCACGGCGCGGCAGCCCTCCTCATCGCCGATGCTGATCCGCAGATGCGGGGCGAGGCCATAGCCGTCCATCCGCCTGACCAACACGCCGCGGACGGCCAGATGATCGTGGCAGGCGGCTGCACCCTCTCCGATCTTCGCCAGGACGAAATTGCCGAAACTTTGGGCGGTCGCGATACCGAGTGCAGCCAGTTCCTCCGCCAGCCAGGCACGCCATTTGGCATTCTCGGCACGGCAATGGGCGATCCAATCCTGGTCGCGCATCGCGGCCTCGCCCGCTGCCAGCGCCCCACTGGTCACGTTGAAGGGGCCGCGCACCCGGTTCAACACATCGACGACATGCTCCGGCGCGTATCCCCAGCCCAACCGCTGCGAGCCGAGGCCGTAGATCTTCGAGAATGTCCGCGTCATCACCACGTTTTCGCGGGCGCGCACCAGCGCGATGCCGCCGTCATAGCCCTCCACATACTCCGCATAGGCGCTGTCGAGCACCAGCAGCGCGCGGGGCGGGATGGCATCGGCCAGGCGCTCGACCTCGGCCATCGGAACCATCGTGCCGGTGGGGTTGTTCGGGTTGGCCAGAAAGACCAGCCGCGTGCGATAGGTCATCGCCGCAATCAGTGCGTCGATATCGGCGGTCAGATCCGTCTCGGGCGCGGTCACAGGGGTTGCCCCCGCAGCAAGGCCCGAGATTGCGTACATCAGGAAGCCGTGGCGCGAATAAAGCACTTCGTCCCCAGGGCCGGAGTAAGCCTTGCACAGGAGCGAGATGATCTCGTCCGAGCCAGACCCGCAGACGATGCGCTCCGGCTCGATCCCATGAACCTCCGCAATCGCCTGGCGCAGCGCCAGATGCCCGCCATCGGGATAAAGGCCCAGCGTCTCCCCGGTTGCCCGGAATGCTTCGATCGCCTGAACGCTCGGCCCCAGCGGGTTCTCGTTCGCGCTCAGCTTGAAGACACGGTTGGCGCCCTTGGCCTCGCTCTCGCCGCCCACATAGGGCGAGATATCGAGCACCCCCGGCCGGGGCGTGATGGTCGGATGAAGGGTCATAACCTGCCGCTCTCAACTGCTGTGGCCCGTCTACACAATCGCAGGCGCGTTGAGAAGGGCCGCCTCTGCCGCGCACCGCGCAAAAAAGAGGGGGCACCGAAGCGCCCCCGAGTCCTCAAGCCAATGGTCTTTTACTACTGCCCGGTAGTCTACGCCTGCGGCCTGAACTGTTCCCCCGGCAGGGCGCAATTGCCCTGCACTCACTCTGCTTAATCAACTGCACCCGCTCGTCGCGCCGCAGGTGTTGCACTTCATGCAGGTGCCGTTGCGCACCAGCGTGTAGTTGCCGCAATCACCGCAGGCATCGCCCTCGAAGCCCTTGGCGCGAGCTTCAGCCACGCGGCTCATGACCGTGGCGCCCGCTGCCGCGATTGCTGCGGTTGGTGCGATAGGGGCCGCCGCTGCGGTGCCTGCCATCATCTGGGGCTGTGCTGCCTCCGCCGTCTGGCCGCCTTGATAGACCCGCAACTCCTTGGGCAGCCGCTTGCGGTGAAAGCCGGGCGAGAGATGCTTCACGAGGTCGAGGGCCGAGTTTACCGCCTCCTCCTTCACCTCCGTCACATTCGCGACCCCTTCGTTCACGCCTTGACCCAGCGCATCGAAGCGTTCGCCCTCGGGCTCGACATGGGCCAGATCCGTGCGGTCGAGATAGCTGACCGCCAGTTCGCGGAAGATGTAATCCAGGATCGAGGTCGCGTTCTTGATCGACTCGTTGCCGGTCACAATCCCCGCCGGCTCGAACCGGGTGAAGGTGAAGGCGTCGACAAACTCCTCCAGCGGCACGCCGTATTGCAGGCCCATCGAGACCGCGATGGCGAAGTTGTTCATCATCGCGCGGAAGCCTGCGCCTTCCTTGTGCATGTCGATGAAGATCTC
>JBCCDU010000013.1:0-69553 GCA_039030715.1 Pseudomonadota bacterium | reverse complement strand
GTTGTTCCATCGATGTCGCACCGAAGATCGCCGAACCCATGAAGGGCCGTGTCAGGCACCAGGCCAGCGCCATTTGACAGGGATCGAGCGCATGACGCTCCGCGATGCTCAGATAAGCCGCGACGGCCGGTTCCAGCCGTGGATTGATCCTCCCGCCCAGATTGGCCACATGGCTGCGCCGAGAGCCTGGCGGCACTGCATCTCCCTGATATTTGCCGCTGAGAATTCCGGCCGCCAGCGGCGAGAAGGACAGGAGATCGACCCCCTCGTGATGGCAGAGTTCCGCTAGATCCAGGTCAAAAATCCGGCAGAGCAGAGAATACTCGTTCTGGATGCTGATGACGCGTGGCAGCCCTTCCTCCTCCGCGATCTGCAGAAACTGCATCACCCCCCAGGCGCTTTCGTTCGACAGGCCGAGATGGCGGATCTTGCCCTGCTCGATCAGTGTCGCAGCGGTCTCCAGCACCTCGCGGATATGGTCGCGGGTGGATGTGCGGTCCTGATCGGTCGGGTCGTAGTTCCAGTATTTGCGAAAATGGTACGAACCCCGGTTCGGCCAATGGATTTGATAGAGATCGATATAATCGGTCTTCAGACGTCGCAGCGAGCCCTCGATCGCCCTGTGCATCGCAGCGCCGGTGATCGGCTCGCCGCCGCGCGATCCGACCGCCCCTGCGCCGGACACCTTGCTCGCCAGGATCATATCGGCGCGTCGGCCCGTCCTGGCGATCCACTCGCCTATGACCGTTTCTGTCGCGCCCTGGGTTTCGGCGCTGATCGGGTTCACCGGATACATCTCGGCCGTATCGATGAAGTTGATGCCCGCATCCAGGGCGCGGTCGATCTGGGCATGGCCTTCGGCGGTGGTGTTCTGGCTGCCCCAGGTCATCGAGCCGAGGCAGAGGGTCGAGACGCTGAGGTCGCTGCATCCCAGTTTGCGGTATTTCATTCGGGTGGTCCTCCGGCCGTTTCGTCAGGCGATTGGGTGATCAGGCTGCGATAGAGCGCAACGTCGTCGGCATAGATACCGGCCAGGGCTCCCCGCGCCCTGGCAGACAGCGTTGCGAGATCGTCTTCTCCTCCAGGGTTCCGATTGCGCCCTGGCATACGGCTCAGATCCGCAACACCCCGCGTGGCTAGGAAAGCGGACAGTGGAGCCGGTCGCTCCAGCGCAAAAAGGTGGTCGGGTATGGGCGTGCCGGTCTGGTCGCAGACGAAGCCGGTCTGCGGACGGAAGACGAAGTCCAGATCGGGTGCTGCAATCCTCGGCGGCAACCAATCGCAGGCGAAGTGTTCCAGGGTCTGAAACGCGGGCAGAGCATAGTCGGGATGGGGTGCGATCCATCCCTCCGCCGTGCCGCCGGACCTGGCATAGCGCCAGGCAGATACGGCCCGTGCCACCGGGTCGCGCAGGATGGCGAAACTGGAAAGTTTCGTGAATGTCCGTGGTGCGTGGTCGCGCAACTCCGCCGCCGTGAAGTGCCCCAGCGAGCGTCCGTAGAGCGCGGCGGAGATCGTGCTGCCCGCCGCCTTTGGTACATGGATGAAGATCACCCCAGCCCGGCGGTAGGCACGAAAGTTCCGCGCGAGCAGGATACTGTTGACCCTTTCCACCCCGAGGAGACGCATCATCGCCTGCAATGCCAGATGCTTAGCCCGGCCGCTGCGCATCATCGAACGGTCAGGCCGGGCGCCCGGCCGAGAGCTGTTGCACAGCCTCCAGTATCTCGGCATTTGCGAAGGGCTTGGTGATGAACAGATCCGCGCCGCGGTCCAATGCGCTTTGCCGGTCCTCCTGCTGGCCCTTTGCCGTCAGCATCAGGATCGGCAGGTCGCGGGTCTTAGCCTCGCCGCGCAAGCGCTCGAGAATCTGATAGCCATCCATCCCGGGCAGCATCACATCCAGGATCAGGATATCGGGCGGATCCGCCAACACAGCGGCAAGACCGGCTTTGCCGTCATCCTCGGTCTGTACATCGAAGCCGGAGCGCTGCAGCAGAAAGCTGAGCGAACTGGTGATGTTCGGTTCGTCCTCGATCACGAGCACGCGTTTGGTCATGGCCCGGTCCCCTCACTCGGCCGGATGCGCTGATCCGGTGGCCTTTCTTTGAGCGTCGCATGGAATGCCCGGGGCTTGCAACGTCCCTGCAACCTCTCTGGGGCGTCGCCGCCGCATCGCAGGCGGATGGACCGGCCCGCATGGATCGCCTAATGTGAAGCCGGGGCCGTGGTTGGAGAAGATCGATGTCCGAGGACGAGAGCCGCCCCTATGCCACCCTGGCGCTGAGCACGAAGGTCGAGGAAGATTTCGTCTCGCCCTTGACGGCGGTGCGTGGTGCCCTCGAAATTCTGCGCGATTTCCCGGATCTGGAGGAGCGCGAGCGTCAGCGCTTCATCGAAACCGCGCTGCGCGAATGCACCAGGCTGGAGCAGGGCGTGGGCGCCCTGGCCGCCAGCGTCTACGCCGCGGCGCGAGAGAAAGACGCTGCGCCGGTGACCGGCCCGCAGGCCTATGCCGAGCGTATCCACTACCTTCCCGACCTCGACGTGATCGAGCTCGATTTCAGCGATCTGGCGTTCAGCAGCTCGCAGACAGTCAACGATGTCTATGACGCGATCGAAGGGGTGATCCGCCAGGCGGGACGGCAATGTTACTTCATCGTGAATTACCGCGATTGCAGTGTGTGGCCGGAGGCCTGGGTCGCCTATGCCCATCGTGGCAAGCGGATCGCCGTGAACTATGCGCTTGGAACCGTGCGGTATGCGGAGGGGGCCGAGCCGCCGCCTTCGCCGGACATATTGCCCTCTCGCGAAGCAGCGTTGGCAGAGGTCGACGCCATGAAAGCCGGATAGGCGATCCAGCGCTGGCCGGATCGCCGCATTTGGACATTCCCGGTGGACCCTCGACCACCGGGAATGCCGTGGCTTGCAAGCATCAGATCGCCACGGAGCCTTGATCGCGTAATGTGGTGAGGATCGCGTTAATCGCCGTGCGGGCCTCGGCATCCACGACAGCGCCACCGCTTGGATCGGCGATAGGTGTCGCCGGGACCAGCGCGGGTGCGATCTCGGTCCAGTTCACCTGCCAGTTCTGATCCGCCACGACGAAGCGCGCGACGATATAGACCGGGTGCTTGCGCGCAGGCAGGGTGAAGCTGGATCCGCCATCGATCGTAATCCCAGCGGCCAGATCGTCCGCATTGGGTTCGATCACCACCGCACCCGTCGGCTGGTTTTCCAAACCGGGACCGAAGGCCGTGATCTCGACCGTATCCAACCCGTAGAGCCGATTGGCCCCATCGTCGTAGTCGAGCTGAAACGTAACCGAGGACCGGTCGGTGAAGATCTTGTTCGACCCGGCGTCGTTCGACAGTTTCTCGATGGGGTTCGTGGCGCCGAAGGCCCGCTGGGCCGATCCGGTATGGATCTTGTCGCTGACCAGCGTGACGCCCACCAGGCGCGGATCCACCGGGTTGTCATTCGCGTCCATCTGGCTGAGGCGGAACGATTTCTCGAAATCCAGAAGATGCGGGTTCTCGATTACCACCGAGGCCGCGACGCCGCCGGTATGCAGGATATGCACTTGGCAGTTTTCGAAATACGCACCCTCGAGACAGATGCGTCTGGCCGAACCGGTACGCACATTGCCCAGGATCACACCGATCCCGCAGGCCTCGGCATGCAGCTTGCCCACCGATTGGCCATAGAGCGCGCCTGCACGCAACGCCGTGCCGCAGCGGATCGAACTGATCGACTCGATCCACGAGAGGCCCGCATCGTTGCCCTGCAGATTGACCGTGCCGCCATGCAGCGCAACGATCTGGCCCGAACTGACGCCCGCGGGCGGGTTCGGATAGACCGAGAGATCGTTGCCTGCGATCTCCTGGATCAGCAATGGACGGCCATTGATGCTGACAATATCGCCGGGTTCAAGCTCTGGCGGGATGCCAGTCGTCGTCAGGGTCGACTGCTGGTTCGGACCGACGATGCCGTTGTCGGAACGGGCGGTGAAATCGAATGTCAGCGCAAGGTTCAGCACCGTCTCGCCGATGGAGCCGCAATCGATAGCGCGCACATCACCCAGGTTGAGCTGGTTGTTCCCGGTCGTGGTCGCGAAGACGCCATAGCGTTGGAAGCCGCGCAGCCAAAGCCGGTCGAACTTGGTGTTGCCCGCCGAGATCAGCTCGATCCCATTGGTCGTCTGGCGGTTGGCGTAGTTCGCCGTGCCACCCGGGGAGAAGCCGTTGAGTTCGAGCGTGCCGTCGAAGTTCATACCGGCGCCGGTGATGGTCAGAATGGTGTCCATCGCGCCCAGCGCATTGATCGTGCCGCAGATGAAACGGCTGCCGATGGTGCCCGTAATGGAAAGCGTCTGGCTCGTTCCCCACTCACCGGAGAAATCGCCGAGTATCCGGATATTCGTGCCTAGGAAATCGAAAAATGCCTGCAAAGCCACGCCGTCATTGGTGCTGCCATTGCCGGTCGCGCCGAACATGAAGGGGGTCACCCGCAGCTCTGCCAGATCCCAGAAGGCGTTATCGGCGGTTTGCAGAACCCCGCCATGGCCGGGATCGGTCGCCACCCTGGCGTAAAGCGCGCCGCCGCCGTCACCCGGCGAGGTAAAGCCCGCGGTGCGCAGGAAATCGCCGGTGGGCACCGCCGCGGCGGCATCGGCAAAGGTGTCGAAATCCGGCAGAGACAGATCGCCCGCCAGCGTATCCAGGCGTTGCTTGTCCGCCGCGGTCAGAACGCCCGCATTGGTGCCGTCGGCGGCCAGAAGCACAGCATCCGCGCCAGTGGAGGAGAGAACGACAACCGCATCCGGTGTCGCCTGGACCGAGAGGTCGGTCGATCCCCCGCCTGCTGCTGCGTTCGGGGTGCCGAAGCCTGTGTTGAAAACGCTCATAGAAAATCCTCCATGAAGGAAATGCGGTAACCGGGGCGCACGCCGATTGTCGCGGTTGCAAAGCTGGTGGCCAGCATCGGTTTAGCGCGGGGCGAGGCGGCGTCCTCGGTCGATCCCACAGGCTGGATGCGATAGCGCACGGCGACATTCGACTCGATCACGGCCACATAGGCCTCCGCCGGGGCCTCGCCGCTTGAGGCGGGCGCGGCGCCGACGGCCACCGTTTCGAAGTCCAGCTCAGGCTCGTTGATCAACGGCGTGGATTGATAGCGCGCATCGCGGGTCGACCCGTCGTGCCACCAGATTTTTATCGTTCCAGGCATTGATGCCTCCATAATTTAGCGCCCCGGGTGACGCCGGGCAGGCGCATCGGGGGCATGTTCGAACCTCGCGGGAGATCTTCAAGCAATGGCGGACAGGCACAATGTGCGCCGGGCGTTATCCATGCTCTCGGAAAGGGCCGGCACCTATGATGCCGATAGCGGGAGGGTTAATCGCGAGCAGTTAAAACTTGGTTAAAATGCCATCGATATGGCCAAGTCCTCAGTTGTGATAATAGCTTTTGCCGGCTTTGTAGTACTGGCCATAGCCGCCATAGCCATATCGCGCGGCCTTGCTGAGATCGATCTGGGTCAGGGCCAGGCCGATCAGCGGCACGTCGATTTCACGGAACTGGTTGAGCCCGGCCTGCACCACTTCGCGCGGTGTCCGGTCCCAGGCGATGGAGTAGACCAGCGCATCCCCCAGCGAAGCGATCAGCCGCGCATCCGGAACCGCCATCACCGGCGGCGTGTCGATCACGATAAAGTCGTAGCGAGCGCGCATTTGGGACAGGAAAAGCTCGAACTGCGCCGAGGAGAAAACGTCCGCCGCGTTTACCGGGCTCTCCTCGCCCGGCAGGATGTCCAGATCGGCGCGTGGGTCGTGCTGCACCACGTCTTCGAAGGGGGCCTCGCCATAGAGAACCGAAATCAGCCCGCGGTCGCCCTGATGTTCGAAATAGGCATTCAGCGTGCGCTTGCGCAGATCGCATTCGATTAGCAGCACTTTCTTGCCCAAAGCTGCGGAGTTCTGCGCCAGCAGGACCGCCAGTGTGGTCTTGCCCTCGCGCGGTACGGATGACGAAGAGACGATCACCTGCGGCGGATCCTTCACGTCGCTGAGCAGCAGCGAGGTGCGCAGATCGCGAACTGCCTCCGCCAGGGCCGAGGACGGTTTGCGGATCACATAGCTTAGCAGATCGCGCCGCCGCCGGATGGGAGCACGCGGCAGATTGCCAAGCACGCGCAGACCGGTCGCTTTTTCAACATCCTCCGACGCGCGGAAGGTCGAGAGGCGGTGTTCGCGCAGAACGGCCAGGGCCGACGCCCCCAAAAAGCCCAGCAGCAGTGCTAGGCCCATGGTCTGTGTCTTGTTCGGGAAACTGCGGGTCCGGCTGGGGGTTGCGGCGCTGAGGACGCGGGCATCCGCGCGCTGGATCCCCTCCTGCACCGAAATTTCCTTCATCCGGGCGAGAAAATGCTCATAGATCAGGCGGCTGGCCTCGGCCTCGCGGGCGAGCTGGCGCAGCACGACAAGGTCGTTGGCCTGCTTGTCGGTCAACTCCTCCAGATCCGCGATCAGCGGTACCACCGCCTCGGCCTGGCTGCGCGAGCGGTCGAGTTGCAAGCGCAGTTGCGCGGTCTGGCGTGCAAGTTCGGCCCAGAATTGCGTCATTAGCACGTCGCGGCGCTGATTGGCCTGCGCGGTCTGACCCACAACGCCTGCCATCTGCTCGGCAATGCGGTTGAGCCGGGGCGAGGCGACGAGGAAGGTGATCCCGTCGATATCCTCCGCCGTGCGCATCCTGGCGATCTCGGCCACGCGCTGCTGGATTTCCGCGCTCTCCAAGCGGTACTGCTCGGCCCGGCTGCGCAGGTCTTTCAGCTTGCGCGCCTCCTCCGCCAGTTGCACTTCATCGACCAGCGTGGTGGCGGATTTGTAGTCCTCGACGGCGGCTTCCGAGCGTTCCAGCGCCACTTTTAAATCGGCCACGCGGCTGCTCAGCCAGGTGGTTGCGGCCTGCGTTGCCTCGAACTTCACCTCCAATTGCTCTAGGATATAGAGCCGGGCGAGGCGGTTCATCAGATCGGCGGATTTCTGCGGGTCGCGGGTCTGGATCGACAGTTCGAAAACGTAGGTGGCTTCGACATTTGTGATGGCGATGCGATTGCGCAGCGCATCCACCGTCGCATTGCGCTGCACGATTTCGGAAGGCATGGCCGGTGGGTCGCCGGCGAGACCGATGCTCTCGAACAGGCTCTTCGCCCAGGGCTCTTCCGTCCAGCCAGAGGGTTGAATGATGTAAGGATTGAACTCCGGATCCTCGATCAGGTTCAGATCATCGACCACGCGGCTCAGCAGCTTGCGCGAGCGCAGCACTTCGGTCTCGGTGTTGATCGCGATAAAATCGCCGGAAAGGCCGGTGACCACGCTGTCGAGATCGATCACCTGTTCCTGCTGCGTTTCCAGAACCACACTGGCTGTTGCGGGGTAAAGGGGCGTGACGCCGCTGAGATACCACCACGCCAGAACGCCGCTGAGCAGCGTGATCAGCCCGACGCTCCACTTACGCCGCCGGATCGCGATCAGCATGGCCGAGAGGCTGAGGCCCGTGCGCTCCAACTCCGCCATCGTGAAGAGACTGTAGAGGTCGCGCGGGCGCGCCAGGGTTCCACCCCCGGGTCGGGCCCGTTGGCGCTCCAGCACCGTGTTGCTCAATTCCTGGTTCAAACCCGTCGCCCCATCCGGTCTCCAGCGACCGTCATAAAGACAGGGTGGCAGTTTACACAAGAATAAGTCGTGAGGAAAATTTTCGGATTATTCGGGTGTACGGGCTCGCATTGGGTTATTTCGGTGTCGAAGGAGCAAATGCCTCGCCCCGGATGCCCAGGCGGCGTTGGCAGAGGCGGGCTTGCAGGGCCGTTGCGATGAAGAGCCCCGCGATTGCCGCAAAACCTGCGCCCAGCGCACCGAGTACAGGGATCAGCACGATACCGATGGCGAGGTTCAGCGCGACCGCGAGCGCCATGGTGCGGGCACTGTCGCGTTCGAACCCCGCCTGAGTCAGCGCGATGCCCGGATGGCCGAGCGTCATGATCACGATCTGTCCCGCGATCATGACGGCCAACACGTCATAACTGTCCGCAAAGTCCTCGCCAAATATCCAACCGATCCCGCTCTGTCCCAGGGCCATAAGGCCGCCGCCCAGAAGGACTGCAAACAGGGTCGAGATCCGGGCGCTCTCGACAAGAAGGCGCTGCTGGTCGGCTTGTGTTCCCTCCAAAAACGCACGTTTTATCCGGGGCATCAGCAGAACCGCAATCGATTGGCGGATCAGTAGAACCAGCATGGTCATCTGCATGGCGGCCTGGAACAGTGCGATCTGGCGCCGATCCGACAGATGCTCCAGCATCACGCCGCCCAGATGCTGGTTGAGGCGGATGAACCCGCCTGCCAACAGAAAGATCCCTAGTGCGCGCAGCCAATCGCGGTCGCGGAAGACGGGTGGTGTGGATGATCTGGCGGACAGCCGTTGCCCGAGCATCGCCGAGGAGACGGCGAGCGCGAGTAGTGAAGCCGCAAGAAACGCCAAGACGGCCATGACAGGGTCGATGGGGGCCACCCAGATCGCCAGTGTCGCCAACAGGCCCAGATGCAGCGCCGGGCGTAGCAAGGAAGCGGGAACCTGACCCATAAGCGGTTGGCCCAAGGCGCGTAGCCCAGCACCTTTTACATCGAGAAAGCTTAGGCAGGCCATCACCGCCAATGCGGGCCAGAACGTCACCCACCATCCCGACCCGGCGTCGAGCAGGAGCCAGAGGGCCAGGGCGCCAAGTGCGATGATAGCGCTTGCCAATCCGGTGAATTGCTGTGCGCGGCGGATCAGACCGCGCAGCAACCCTTCGTCCCCCGCATGATCGGCGGCGGTGATCTCGCGCAGCAGCAGCGTCGGCAAACCGCCGGTGACCAGGATCGCCAGCATGTTCACATGCGCGATGACCGAGGCGTAGAGGCCAAAGCCCTCCACCCCCAAAAGCCGTGCAGTCAGAACGCCGATCCCCATGGCGAGGATCGCGTATCCCCCGGTGATCGCGAGGCTGGCAAGTGCCTGGCGCGAGAAACTCATCCCAGAACCTCGGCATAAAGCGCTTCATGCGCTTCGGCGCAGGGGTCGATCCCGAAGTCCTTGGCACGTGCTCTGGCGGCGCGGCCCATTCGAGCGCGCAGGTGCGTGTCCCCGGCCAGGCGGTTCAAGGCGGTGGTGAAGGCTTCGGTGTCATCGCTCGGGCAGAGGAAGCCAGTCTCCTCCCCCAGAATCTCGCGGCACCCGCCGACATCGGAGGAGATGATCGGCAATCCGGCCTGCATCGCCTCGATCAAGGCGATCGGCATCCCTTCCCATTTCGAGGTGAGGAGATAGGCGTCCGCATTCTGCAGCAGCGCAGAGACATCGGCGCGCGCGCCCAGTAGGCGCACCCGATCCTGCAAGCCGAGCTCTGCGATCCGCGCTTCTATTGTTGCCCGCTCTGCCCCTTCGCCGGCAATCGAGAAGTGGATGCCCGGCTGCGTACCCGCCGCGATCTCGACCAGGTGGGTGTAATTCTTCTGCGGGCGCAGATTGCCGAGGGAGACGACCCGCAGCGTTCCCTCTTCAGCCGGTTTGCGCGAGATGTCGCCCAACCGTTCCAGATCGATCCCGTTCGGGATATGATGGACCGGGCAGGCGGCAACCGCCGTCAGGTTCCGCTTCGCCTCGCTGGATATTGCGACATAGGCCCCAGTCCGGTGCGAAAGCAGCCGCAGGGGCCAGGCGGGACGGGGCAGGGGTGTGTTGTGATGGGTCGCGACCACCGTCCCACGCCACCCGGCCAGCAAAGTCAGGGCGATTCCCAGTTTCAGATGACAATGGATCAGATCGGGGTTTTCGGACCCGCGCAAATTGCGCCGAAGTTGCCTCGCAGCGGGCCAGACCCGACGTCGTTTGCGGTGGCCGATAATCTCCACTGCCACGCCAGCCTCTGCCAGGCGGGTCCGATTGCGGGCTTCCACCTCGCTGTCATCGCCCATTTCGCGGGCATGGGACAGCGCGGTTATCTGCAGTCGGTGCCCGCGCGCCTGAAGCGCCAGCGCGAGGTCAACCGCAAAGGCTTCCGCCCCGCCGACGCCCAGGCCGGAGACGATCTTGTGGATCCTCATGGGCGACGCTCAGCGGCCGCCACCCACATCGACCAGCGCGCCGGTGACGTAGGACGCGGCATCGGAGAGGAGCCACATGACCACCTCGGCCACTTCTTCCGCCGTGCCGGTGCGTTGCATCGGAACCCCGCCAACCAACCGGTCGATGCGGCCCGCGTCGCCCGAGGTTGCATGGATTTCGGTTTCGATCAGGCCGGGACGCACGGCGTTGACGCGGATGCCCTGGGGGCCGACCTCCTTGGACAACCCGATGGTCATGGTGTCGATGGCGCCTTTCGAGGCGGCGTAATCGATGAACTCGCCCGGACTGCCGAGAGGCGCTGCGCGGGAGGAGAGATTGACGATGGCGCCCGGTCCTGTGAACCGACGCACGGCCTCGCGCGCCGCGATGAAGCTGCCAGTGACATTCACCTGCATCAGCCGGTCGATCCGGGCCGCATCCATATCGACGAATTTCGTGCTGGTCTGGGTGATCCCGGCATTGTTCACAAGCGCTGTGAGGGGGCCAAGCTCCACCTCTGCCCGGTCGAACATCGCGACGACCTCGGGCTCGCTCGCCACATCCGCCTGATGGGCCAGGGCGCGCCCGCCAGCGCCGGTGATTTCAGCCACAACCGCGTCTGCTGCCTGGCGGTTGCCTGCATAGTTCACCAGAACCGCATATCCGGCCTGTCCGGCCATCCGCGCCACGGCAGCACCTATGCCCCTGCTGGCGCCGGTGATCAGGCAGGTTCCACGATCGGTCATTGCAGCTTCCTCCGCGCAGTGATGGGTTCGCAGGACTATACGCCCCGGCGGAGGCACGCAATTCTCTCAGGCACGTCCGCCCGGAATGGTATGTGGGAAGATATGCGGCGCCTGGGTTCCATCCAGATCCTGCGCATCGCCGGATCGGGTATAATCCGGCACGGCCCGTTCGAGGATGGCCAGCGCCTGCTGCGCCTGGCTGGTTTCGATAGCGCTTCGCAATGCGCCGAGGGTCTCGGCCACCTCTGCCGTTGGCATACCACGTTCGCGCGCGCAGAAGATCTTTGGGTCGGGGGTCGCCACCGCATCGGTGTCGATCAGCAGTTCCTCGTAGAGCTTCTCACCCGGCCGCAATCCGGTGATGCGGATTTCGATATCCCCATCCGGGTTCTGGGCGTCGCGTACGCTGGCGCCCGAAAGCTGGATCATGCGCCGCGCCAGATCGATGATCTTCACCGGCGCGCCCATATCCAGCACAAAGACCTCGCCGCCATTGGCCTGCAGACCTGCGGTGATGACCAGTTGGCTGGCTTCCGGGATCGTCATGAAATAGCGGATAATTTCGGGATGCGTGACCGTGACCGGCCCGCCCTGCATGATCTGACGCTCGAAAAGCGGAATGACCGAGCCCGACGAGCCGAGTACATTTCCGAACCGCACCATCGAGAAGACGGTGCCCGGATGGTCCTGCTGCGCCGCGCCGATTACCAGCTCCGCCAGGCGCTTGGTGGCGCCCATCACGTTGGTGGGGCGCACTGCCTTGTCGGTCGAGACAAGCACGAACCGCTGCACCCCGTGCGCGCCCGCTGCTTGGGCGACGGTTTCAGTGCCCAGAATGTTGTTTTCGATCCCGGCCAGCGCATTCGCTTCGACCAGGGGCACATGCTTGAACGCGGCGGCGTGATACACGGCATCGACCTTGTGCGCGGTGAAGATCGCAGCCACACGCGCCGCATCTGTGACTGAACCCAGGATCGGGATCAATTCCACTTCGTGGGTCTGGCCCTTGAGTTCCTGATGAATGGTGTAGAGCGCGACCTCGGACATCTCGAACAGGATCAGCCGTTCGATACCCAGTTGCAGAGCTTGGCGCGCCACTTCCGACCCGATGGAGCCTCCAGCCCCGGTTACCATCACCGTACGTCCGACGAACCAACGATGCATTCGCGACTGGCTGAGATCGACCACATCGCGTTCCAGAAGCTCGCCGATCTGAACCTTCCGCAAGTCCGAGACGGCATGGGTTCCGGCAACCAGGTCGGCAAAGGCCGGGATCGACAGCACCTCGAATTCCTGGCGTGCGAGTTCGTCCATGATCTCGCGCCGCCGCCGCCGACCAAGCGAGGGGATGGCAATGGCAATCCGCTTGGTATTGTGGCGTTTGCTCAGGTCCTCGAGCGCCTTGCCTGGATGCACATTCAGCGAGCCAACGCGCAGATTTTGTAGCGCCGGGTCGTCATCCAGAAACGCTACAGGGCGAAACCGCGGATCGTTGGCGAGCGCCGAGGCAAGCTGATGCCCCGCCCGTCCGGCGCCATAGATCAGCAAAGGATCGCCCACTGGCGCCCCCCCGATACGCGCAATCAGATTGCGCACCAGCACCCGGCCAAGTCCGGCAAGGCCGATCGATACGCCACCGACTACCACGCCCAGCGCCGCCGCCTTGGCCACGCTGGTGCGGTCGAGGAAGATCAGGGCAGCCAGGACCGAAAGGCCGATCCCCGCCTGCACCATTTTCGAAACGGCGCTGTGGTCCAGTGTGCGTACGACCATACGATAGAACTGCAGGAACCACAGAAGGCAAAGCCCAAGCGGGACGTAGATCGCGACGAAGATCTGCTGGTCCTTGATAAAGGGCAGGGCGCTCAGCGGGACGCCGAACAGCCATGGCACGACAAAGCAGGCGGCCAGCAAGGCCATCATGTCCAGCGCAAGCATCATCGCCTGTTTCGCCCCGCGTGGGGCAGCAAGCAATTTCTGCGTCAGGCGCAAGGGCGCTGTCTGCTCCGACATCTGCGTGATTACTCCCCGACGACACTCTACATGCTGAAAATTACATTGAGGGTAGCTCTAAAGTCAAATGAGTTTTATTTGTGTTGATTTTTTATTGTTAAGTATAGTTGTTCATATTTTCCAATATTAATCACTTGGCGCCACGATTTCGGTCCAATTTCTAACCATCGCTCTGGCCCCTCGCTTTTGCTTGCAGGGGCGACAGGCGGCGATATGGTCTGGCGATGACCGTGTCCGAGGATCTGCCGGATTTCATGACGACGCAGGAGGTTGCCGACCTGCTGCGCGTGAAACAACGCCGCGTCTACGATCTCGCAGCGTCGGGCGGTATTCCCCATACCAGGGCGACCGGCAAACTGCTGTTCCGACGCCAGGATGTGCAGGCGTGGTTGAGCCGGCGCCAGGGTGCCGAGGAGCGGCCCCGGGATATTGCGAGTGCCGGTGCTGAAGTGATCGCAGGCTCGCATGATCCGCTGCTTGACTGGGCGCTCCGTGCGTCGGGCGCGCGACTGCCGAGTTTTTTCGACGGCTCGCTCGATGGGTTGGAACGTGTGGTCTCGGGTCAGGCGAGTGCGTGCGGGATGCACGTTTTCGATGCGGCCAGCGGGACATGGAACATCCCCATTGCTGCGGCCCGCCTGCCCGCGGGTTTCGTGCTGGTCGGCTGGGCCGAACGCCAGCGCGGGCTGATCCTGGCGGCTGGGGCGGATATTCGCCAACTATCCGATCTGGCCGGTCAGAAGGTCGTCGCGAGGCAGCCCGGCTCGGGCGCGGATATCCTGTTCCGACACCAACTGGCGGTGGCGGGCGTGGATCTGGACGACCTGGATCTGTCGGCGGAACCTGCGCGAACGGAAAGCGAGGCAGCCTCCGCCATCGCCAACGGTGCCGCAGTCGCGGCCCCCGGCCTGGCTTGCATGGCGCGCGAGTACAAACTGGATTTCCTGCCCCTTACGGTCGAGCACTATGACATCGCCATCGCACGCCAGTTCTGGTTTCAACCTGCCTGGCAGCGTCTGATGGACTTCGCGCACAGCTCGGCATTTGCCGAGCGCGCGGGGGCGATGGCGGGCTATGACATCTCCGCCCTGGGTCAAGTGCGCTGGAATGGCGATTGAGCGCTAATGCGCGTTCGGCGTGAAGAGCTGTTGTCCATCCACCTGAAACGCGGCTATGGCCTGCTGTCCACGCGGTGACCGAAGCCAGTCGATGAAGATCTGCCCGTCCCCGGACCGCACGCGGGGATGCTTCGCCGGGTTCACCAGGATCACGCCGTATTGGTTGAACAGCTTCGGATCGCCTTCGACCAGAACCCGATGCGTGCCTTTGTTGCCGTAGCTGATCCACGTCGCGCGGTCGCTGAGCGTGTAGGCCCCCATATTCGTTGCAATCGTCAGGGTGGCGCCCATCCCGGCGCCGGTTTCGCGATACCACGGCTCCCCCGCCTGCGGCTCGCTGCCGGTATCCGACCAAAGTGCGCGTTCCTTCGCATGTGTCCCGCTGTTGTCGCCGCGCGAGGCGAAGATCGAACCTGTCCGCCGGATCTTGTCGAGCGCATTGGTAGCATTCGTCATGCCCGCAACATCCGCCGGATCGTCTTCGGGTCCGACCAAGACAAAATCGTTGTACATCAGATCGAAGCGCTCAACGCCCCAGCCCTCGGCGACGAAGGCCTCCTCCGCCTCGCGCGAATGCACCAGCAGGACATCTCCATCACCGTTTCGGGCATTCTTGATCGCCTGGCCGGTGCCGACTGCGACAACATTCACCTGGATACCGCTCTCTGCCTGGAAGATCGGCAGCAGATGATCGTAGAGCCCGGAATTCGCGGTGGACGTTGTCGATTGCACCAGTATCGAGCGATCCTCGGCCAAGGCCGGATTAGCCAGCGCGAGGATCATGGCCAGAAGGGCAGCAAGGGCTCTCATAGGATCAGGTCCCCGTTCAAAAAGGCATTGGCCTCTGCGCTCTGGGGTTGGGTGAAGAATGCGTCGGCGGGCGTGTCCTCCACCAGCCGCCCATGATGCATGAACAGCACCCGGTCAGCCATGCGGCGCGCCTGGCCCAGGTCATGTGTGATCAGCAGGAAGGGCACCGCTGCTGCGAAGATTACGCGTTCGATATGTGCGGTGGACTGAGGGTCCAGATGCGCGCTGGGCTCGTCCAGCAGCAGCATGGCGGGCTCTGCGGCCAGCGCTCGCAGCAGTGACAGGCGTTGCTGTTCTCCCCCCGACAGGACTCGCGCAGGGCGCTCTGCCAGGTCTGTGAGGCGCCCCAGGCCCAGCAGGTGCAAGATCCGACCGGGGCGCGCGGTCTTCGCAATCCCGTGGATCTTCAAGGCGTGGTCCAGATTGGCCCGGACACTGCGTCGCAGCAGAACCGGTTGCTGTGCCACCAGTGAGGTTCGCCCGGCGCCCTGGCGGATATATCCTTGCTCCGGTTCGATCAGACCCTGGATCAGGCGCAAGGTCAGGCTCTTGCCCGCGCCGTTGGGGCCCAACAGCACTGTGCGCTGCGACCCCAGTTGCAGGGTCAGCCCGTCGATCAGGGTGCGGCCATTCGCGGTGACCGTGACGTCCACCAGACCGGGTAGCGGGGGCATACGTGTCATCTCAAGCATGCGCCGGGTTCCGGCCGACGGCCATTAGCGCCGCGTTGACCGCCACCGCGATGGCGATCAGGACCATACCCAGGCCAAGCGCCAGCGCGAGATTTCCCTTGGAGGTTTCCAGTGCGATCGCAGTCGTCATCACCCGCGTCGCGTGGTTGATATTGCCGCCCACGATCAGAACGGCGCCGACTTCTGCAATCGCGCGACCGAGGCCAGCAAGCGCCACGGTGATCAGCGCAAACCGGGCGTCGCGCAGCAGAGTCAGCGCGGTCTCGACCCGCGATGCACCCATCGCCCGCAGCATCTCGCTGTATTCCTGCAGCATCGAGGCCAGCACCTGACGCGACAAGGCCGCGATAATCGGGGTTACCAGCACAGCCTGCGCGATGATCATTGCGGTCGGCGTGTAGAGCAGGCCCAGAATGCCCAGCGGCCCCGCATTCGAGAGCATCATGTAGACCAGAAGCCCCACCACAACCGGCGGTAGACCCATCAGTGCATTGGTCAGCAGGATCAATGTACCGCGTCCGGGAAAGCGTCCGACCGCCAGAAGCGCCCCCAGCGGCATTCCGATCAGACAGGCAATGACCACGGCGGTCCCGGTGACGCGCAGCGACAGCGCGATGATCTCCATCAGCGCCGGGTCGCCGCTCAACACCAGGCCCGCAGCTTCGATGATGCCCTGCCAAACGTCCTGCATTGGCCCCTTGTTGCAAACTTTCCGGAAAATTTCACACTCCCGGAATTTTTGCAAATATGGAGATTAAGCCCGGTGTCAGCTGAGCCGACGGTCGAGCGCGACGGATTTGACCAAAGCCACAACCTGCATACCCGGTTCCAGCCCGAGTTCTGACACCGAGAGGCGGGTGGAGCGGGCGCGCAGCGTCTGACCCGCCAAATCCAGCGTGATTTCGGCGAAGGCGCCGTCTTCGGGGGCAATCGAAGTGATCGTCACAGGCACCTGATTTCGGATCGAGATACCTTTGACCTTGGACAACGCGACCGAGACGTCGCGGGCGCGCAAGCGGACCCGCACATCCTGGCCTGGCGAGAGCGGGCTGCGCGCGGGCATCCAGATCTCGGCCCCCCCCAGATCGATGGCTTGCATGGCATAGGTGGCCTCGTGACGCGTCGCCTTGCCGGTCAGCAGGGCACCCGCCTCGAACCGGCCGGAAACCATTGGATCCAGCGTCTCGATCATCTGGCTAAGTGGGCCATCCCCGACGAACCGCCCGTCGCGCAGGGCAATCATTCGACTGGCGATCTGAGTGATTTCCTCCAACTGATGGCTGACGAAAATCACGGGGATCTGGAACCGCTCCGGCAGCGAGGCGATCAACGGCAGGAGCGCTGCCTTGGCGCGACGATCCAGTGCGCCCAGCGGCTCGTCCATCAGCAGAAGCCGGGGTCGCGTCAGAAGAGCGCGCGCGATCGCCACCCGCTGGCGTTCGCCGCCCGAGAGGGTGGTGGGATCGCGTTGGGTCAGGTCCGCGATGCCCAGCGCCTCGATGGCCATATCCGGCGTAATCTGCGGCCCGTCGCGATCCGCTCGCTTTGCGGCAAAGCGCAGATTGCCCATGATCGTCAGGTGATCGAACAGACGCCCGGTCTGGAACACGGTGCCCACGGGGCGGCAATGGGCCGGGCGCATTGTGGTCGCGTCCTGCCAGCGCTCGCCATTCACCTCGACCTGGCCCAGCCCGGGGCGAAACCCGGCGATGGCATGCAGGATGGTGCTCTTGCCCGCGCCGGAGGGTCCGAAGAGCGCGGTGACGCCCGCCAGATCGAATGTGCCAGCCGCCGCCAGCGTGAAACCGCCGTACTGCGTTGACAGATCGAGCGAGAGGCGCATCAGCCGACCCGCGCCCGAAACCGGGCATTCAGAAGATAGACCGAGAGCAGAACCGCGAATGCGACCGCCAGCAGCAGGGCCGCAAGACGGTGCGCCGCGGCGTAGTCCAGAACCTCCACATGTTCGAAAATCGCAATGGAGATGACCCGCGTCTCGCCCGGAATATTGCCGCCGACCATCAGCAAAACCCCGAACTCGCCCAGGGTATGGGCAAAAGTAAGCACGGCGGCGGTGATATAGCCGCGGATCGAAAGCGGCAGAACCAGCGAGACGAACCGGTCCCACGGCGAGGCGCGCAGGCTTGCCGCCGCTTCCAACTGATCGTCTCCCACCGCCTCGAAGGCGTTTTGCAGCGGCTGCACGGCGAATGGCAGGGAATGCACACAGCTCGCGATCACCAGCCCGGAGAACGAAAAGGCCAGCGTTGTGCCGGTCAGTTCCACCCACCAGGCGCCGAGCGTCCCCGCCGGCCCCATCAGAACCAGCAGATAGAAGCCCATCACGGTGGGCGGAAGCACCAGGGGCAGGGCGACCAGAGCCTCCGCCACGGCCTTCCAGCGCCCCTTTGCGCGTGCCAGCCGCCAGGCAATTGGCGTCGCGACGATCATCAGAACAACGACCGTCATTCCCGCGAGAGCCAGTGTGGTCACCAGCGCCTGGGCATCGTCCGGGCCGAAGAAACTACTCAAGGCCATATCCATGGGCGGCGATAATGTCGCGCGCAGGCTCCGAGGTGAGAAAGGCCATGAGCCGTTTCGCGCCCTGCGATTGTCCAGCCCGGTTCAGGATTACGGCTTGCTGGCGCAGGGGCGCGTGCATGTCCGCAGGCACCAGCCAATGCGGGTCCTCCTGATCGTGAAGGGCCGAGAGCGCCACAAAACCGACCTCCGCCGCGCCGGAGCGCAGCGAGGCTAACGCGCCGCTGGCATTGCGCGCGAGGACCAGTCTTGGCGCGATCGCTTCGCCGACGCCCATCGCGTCCAAGACCTGCAGGGCAGCGGCGCCGTAGGGCGCTGTTTTCGGATTGGCGATGGCGATCCGCTTGGCGTCGAGAAGTTGTGCGCGGATGTCCTCGCGGATCTGAACCGCATGCGGTGTGATCAGGGCCAACCTGCCAAGCGCATAGGTCTTCAGGCTATCGCCTAGCGCGTGACCCTCCGCAATCAGATAGGCCGGCCGCTCCGTATCCGCGGCAAGTAGAATATCGAAAGGGGCGCCCAGCGTGATTTGATTTGTCAAAACCCCGGTGGATCCCGCAGAAATTGTGAGGCGATCTCCACTCTCACTCTCAAAAATCGGCTGCAATTCTAACAGTGTGTCGCGGAAATTCGCCGCCACCGCAACGCGCAGGGTTTCCGCCTGGGCGACGAGGGACAGGCCCGTGATCTGCAAAGGGATCAGCAACAGGAACAAAAGGCGAGCCATGCAATTGGATTGCAGCAGCCCTGGGGCTGCGTCAACCCGTCTGCCCTAAGGGCGGCGATTCGCTTTCAGAGGATGCTATGATGTTGTAAGGAACGATTGGGGACATAGGGACAAGAGTTGCAGATGAACGAGGTCAAGGACCTGACGGAGGAACCGCCGCTGGTGGTCGATCTCGACGGCACATTGTTGCGTACCGATATGTTGCATGAGGGTTTGACCATGCATCTGGCGGCCAAGCCGCATCACCTGTTCGCGATGCCGGGGCGGCTAAGCGGGGGCAAGGCGGCGTTCAAGCGCTGGCTAGCCTCGCAAACGGTGCCGGATATCGAAACGCTGCCGCTGAACAAGGAGGTGATCCGCCTGATCACCAAGGCGCGGGGCGCGGGGCGGCATGTGGCGCTGGTGACTGCCTCGGATCAGGCCTATGCCGATGCGATTGCCGATCATACGGGCCTGTTCGACGAGGTTCACGGCTCGGACGGTGTGCGTAATCTGGGCGGGTCCGAGAAAGCGGCCTTCCTGACCGACCGTTTCGGCATCGGCGGCTTTGATTATGTCGGCGACAGCAAGGCGGATCTGCCGGTCTGGGCGGTGGCGCGCAACGCGATTACCGTCGGCAAGGCGTGCAATCTGCCGGTCGAGGCGCATGGCCAGGTGCAGGCGGTGCCGGATACCGGCAAGAAAACCGCCTGGATCAAGGCGCTGCGTCCCCACCAATGGTTGAAGAATGCGCTGATCGCGGTACCTATGCTCTCAGCGGGGCAGTTGGATATGGCGACGCTGATGCTTGTTGTCGTGGCGTTCTTCTGCTTCAGCCTGACGGCCTCCAGTGTCTATATCATCAACGATATCTTGGATCTGGCCTCGGACCGACGCCACCCGCGCAAGTCAAAGCGGCCCTTTGCATCGGGAGAGGTTTCGATCCGCAAAGGCGTGGTCATGGCTGTTGGGCTGTTCCTCGCGGCTTTTGCGGCTGCGATCATGTTCATGCCGATGGCGTTTTTCCTCGTCCTTGCGGTCTATTACGCGACGACGTTTGCCTATTCTCTATTCTTGAAGAAGAAGGCCGTGGTGGATGTCTGCACGTTGGCAGGGCTCTACTCGTTGCGGGTGATTGCGGGCGGGGTCGCGACGGCGATCATCCTGTCGCCCTGGCTGCTGGCCTTCTCGATGTTCGTCTTCCTCTCGCTGGCGGCTGTGAAGCGTCAGGCTGAAATGATGGACCTGCTGAACACCAATCCAGAGCGCAAGACCGGGCGCCCCTATGAAGTCGATGACCTGCCGATTATCCGCAATATCGCGATGTCGGCGGGTTACGCGGCGGTTTTGGTTCTCGCGCTCTATATCAACTCGCAGACGGCGGAGGCGAGCTATGCCGTGCCGGAGGCGTTCTGGATGGTCTGCCCGCTCATGCTCTATTGGCTGACGCGGATGGTGATGGTGACCCATCGCGGCCGGATGAGCGACGATCCCATCGTCTTCGCGCTGCGCGACAAGGTCAGTTGGGGCGTGGTCGCAATGATCATCCTGGCCGCCACCTATGCCCGAGTGGGTTTGTGAGCCTGGCACGGCTGACGCTGCTCTACTCTGCCTTCGCCGCCCTCGCGACGATGGCCAATCTGGGTGCGCAATGGATGTCTCACCAGATTTTGCCGCCGGATGCGGGGGCGCCTGGGATCGCCTATTGGGGTGCCTTGGCGATGGGCACGGGCGTGGGGCTGGTGGTGAAGTATCTGCTCGACAAGCGTTGGATCTTCTTTGACCGCTCCACCGGGGCTGCGGCCCATGGCAAACGCTTTGGGCTCTACACGCTGATGGGCGTGGCGACGACCGTGATTTTCTGGGGGATGCAGACCGGGTTCTTCATGCTCTGGGGGACCGAGGCGATGCTTTATCTCGGCGGTGCCCTGGGTCTCGCCATCGGCTATGTCGTGAAATACCAACTCGACCGCCGGTTCGTTTTCACGAGCGCCGCATGAGGCAGGAAATTTCAGGTTGGGGGCGCTATCCGCGCGCCGAATGCGTCGTTGCGGCGCCGCGTAATCAGGCGGAGCTTGCGGCGCTTATGGGGAAAGGCCCGATGATTGCGCGCGGGGCGGGGCGGGCCTATGGCGATGCGGCCCTGCAGCCTGAAATGACAATCTCCATGTGCCACCTTAACCGGCTGGTCCATTTCGATGAGGCGACGGGGTATCTGGAGGCCGAGGCGGGGCTGATGCTGGCCGATCTGCTGGAGGTCTTCGTGCCCCGTGGCTGGTTCCCGCCGGTCACGCCCGGCACGAAGTTCGTCACGCTGGGCGGCATGATCGCGGCGGATGTGCATGGCAAGAACCATCATCGCGGCGGCAGTTTTGGCGCGCATGTCGATTGGATCGACCTGATGGGCGCCGATGGGAAAGTGCGTCGCGCGAAACCGGGGTCGGCGCCTTTCAAACGCGCGGTGGGTGGCATGGGCCTCGGCGGCGTGATCCTGCGCGCGGGGCTGCATCTGAAACCGATCCAGACCGGTTGGATCCGGCAGGAAACCATCGTGGCCCCGGATCTGGAGCGCGCGATGCAGGCGCTGGAGGAGGGCGACAGCGCCGAATACTCCGTCGCTTGGATCGATTGTCTGGCCACGGGCCGCAGTTTTGGTCGCTCGCTGATCTATCTGGGCGAACACGCAGCGCCGGAGGATCTGGACTGGCGCCATCGCGACGATCCCTTGCGCCCGCCACGCCGCCGTCTGAAGACGCTGCCCATGGATGCGCCCGACTGGCTGCTGAACAAGCTCAGTGCGCGCGCCTTCAATGCGGCCTACTACAGTTCAGGCCAGCGCAAAGAGGGCGAGGCGCTGATCGATTGGGATACCTACTTCTACCCGCTCGACGCAGTTGGTAGCTGGAACCGTGTCTATGGCAACCGCGGCTTCGCGCAGTATCAATGCGCCTTCCCGTTGCAGCAGTCGGAAGCCGGATTGCGCGCGCTGCTCGAGGCGATTGCGGAGGCGGGGCAGGGTGCCTTCCTCAGCGTACTTAAGCGCTTCGGCCCCGGCAGTGGCGATGGCATCTCCTTCCCGATCGAGGGATATACTCTGGCGATGGATTTCCCGATGTCACCGCAGGCGCTTCTGCTGATGGACCGGCTCGACCGGATCGTGGCGGCGCATGACGGTCGGCTCTACCTCGCGAAAGACAGCCGGATGCGCCCCGCTATGCTGCGCGCCGGATATGGTAAGGCGGCGGAGGCGTTCACCGCCAAGCGCCCGACGCAATTTTCTTCGCTTCTCTCAGAAAGGCTGGGTTTATGAGTGCTGATGCTCCCGTCCTGATCCTCGGCGCACGCTCCGACATGGCGCTGGCGCTGGCCCACGGTTTCGGTGCGCGAGGGCATCCACTAATGCTGGCGCTGCGCGATCCGGCGCGGTTGGGGGAGGCCAAGGCGGATCTGGAGATCCGACATAAAGTCGCCGTCAGTTTGCATGAGTTCGACATATCGGATCTTGCGGGGCATGCGGCGTTCTTCGACAGCCTTTCGCAGATCCCCCATATTGTGGTTTCGGCCGTCGGGTTGATGGCCGACCAGGACGAGACGGTGGCCGACACCCAGCTGACCGCGCAGATCATCGCGGCCAACCTAACCGGCCCTGCCCTGGCGCTGGAGGAGGCCGCGCGACGGCTTTCCACGCTGAACGTGGATGCGGCGGTGATCGGCATCAGCTCGGTCGCAGGCGACCGGGGGCGGGCCAAGAACTATGCCTATGGCGCAGCCAAGGCGGGCTTCACGGCCTGGCTGTCGGGGATGCGCCAGAAATATGTCGAGACGCGCGTGCACGTGATGACGGTAAAACCAGGTTTCGTGCGCACCGCGATGACCGAGGGGATGGATCTGCCGGGCGCCATGACCGTCGATGCCGACAAGGCAGCCGAGGTGATCCTGAAGGGCCTCGATGCCCGCCGGCAGGTCGTTTACACCCCGAAATGGCGGATCATCATGGGCATTATCGGGATGATCCCGGAAGGGATTTTCCGAAAGATGAAATTCTAACCGCGCGGCGGGGTCACTCCGCAGAGCTCGCAGTACCACGGCATTGCTTCGGCCAGACCCGCCGCCAGATCGTGTGTGGGTGCAAAGCCGAGTTCCGCCTGCGCCCGCGCGATATCGGCTTCGGAGAAGCGCACATCCCCCGTTCGAAACGGACCATGGCGCGCCTCGACCTGCGGGTTGAGGCCCAGATCCGACAGGCCGCGCGCCAAACTCTCCAACAGAAGATTCAGGGAAATTTGCGTTCCACAGGCGATGTTGAACACGCGGTGCGGAGGCTCCATCGGCTGGGTCGCTGCCAGGACATTCGCCTGTACCACATTGGCGACATAGCAGAAGTCCCGCGTCGTCTCGCCATCCCCGTTGATCTGGATCGGGTCGCCCCGCAGCAGCGCCGCGATCCATTTGGGAATCACGGCAGCATAGGCGCCCTCGGGGTCCTGGCGCGGGCCGAATACGTTGAAATAGCGCAGGCCGACACTGTGAAAGCCATAGGTCTGGGCAAAGCCTGCCGCATAGATCTCGTTCGTGGTCTTGGAGGCGGCATAGGGCGAGAGGGGCACACCCAGACGGTCCTCAATCGCCGGCACCAGTTCGCAGTCGCCATAGCTGGCGGACGAACCCGCATAGACCATTCGCTCTACCCCCGCATCGCGGCAGGCGATAAGCATGTTGAGAAAGCCGGTGACATTGACCTCATGGGTACGCAGCGGGTCCTCCACCGACCAGGGGACCGAGCCTAGGGCCGCCTGGTGCAGCACGTAATCGGCGCCGGCCACCGCATCCACACAGGCGCCGGGGTCGCGGATGTCGCCAGTGATCAGGCGAAAACCGTCAGTGTCGGCACCGGCTTCTGCCAGGTTCTTTTGCGATCCAGTCGAAAAGTTATCCAGAGCCATGACATGCTGGCCGAGCGCAAGCAGAGCCTCGACCAGGTTCGAACCGATGAACCCGGCAGCGCCGGTGACGGTCCAGGTTTTCGGGCTTCGTCGCAGTGCGTCGATGGCGGTGTCATAGCGGGTGGTCATGGTGCGCTGGCTAGGCGCCAATCCGGGCCCTGTCAATTGACGTTATTCGGACCAGAGATAGTCCTCGAGCCGCTCCATCGACGGGATCGTCAACACGCGCCCTTCGCGCTCGATCAACCCCTTGTTGCCGAGTTTCGACATATCGCGGCCCACCGACTCGCGTTGTCCGGCGATCAGCACCGCCAGTTCCTGCTGGGTGGGGACAGGGTCGATCACCGCTGTGTCGTCGCTGATCATGTTGGTCTTGCCGAGTTCGACCAACTCGTAAATCAGCCGCTGCTCAGCGTTCAACGTGGTTACATTGGTCATCCGGATCGAGAGGTGCCGGATCCGGTCGACCATATAGTTGAGGAACGCACGCATCACCCGCGTGTCGGTGTCGAGCACGTGGTTGTAGTTCTCCGCCGACATCCGCGCGACCCGGCATTCGGAGATTGCGATGACATTGGTCGAACGGGGCAGGCCGTCGATCGCGGCAAAGATCCCGAAACCCTCGCCAGGCGGCAGTTCGGACATCAGCACTTCTTTGCCGTTGTTGGTGTAGGTTGCCGCGCGCGCCTTGCCGCCCAGGATGAAGTAGACGTCGTCCTCCAACTCGTCCTCGCTGACGATCAGCGCACGGGGCTGGAAGGTCGATTCGGTCCAGTATTTTGCGAGAGCGGAACATCCCTCCGCTCCGCAGGCTTTCAGGGTGCTATCTTCCGGAAAAGACTGCCAAAGTTCATTACTCATTCACATTCGACGGCGAATATGCCGCCGCTCCCCCCAAACAGGACCGGAAAATAACCATAGGTTGTTCGCCGATTGTCGACCTGTTTCAAAGCTGCACATTTGCCGAAACTTTATTGCTGAAATGCACCACCCCCAAGGCAATTTGGGGGAAATTAAGGCAAAATCTCACCTAAGTGTGAGGATTATCACAGTCCGCACCGAACGCTTTGCTGTATCAAAAACTCAGCTTGGGACACTCCTCGGCATCCCCGCAAGGACCAAGGAACCAGGTCACAAGCTGAGGGCGTAAGTTGTGTACCATGAGTTGCTTTGCGGGCGGCCTTCTCCGGGGCCGCCCGCGCTTGTATCTGGCGACGGCCCAGGATCTATCTCTCACAGTTTGAATGTTACGCGGCAGCCTTACCTTTCCGGCGCGGCTGTTCTGCTGGGATTATTCGAGACTTGAGGGAGCCCGTTTTAGGCCCGTCGACCGCACCGCCGCATTCGGGCGGCGGGGTCGTGTTCACGCAATCAACGGTTGGGCGAAACCGTCCAGCAATGATTGTCGAGATTGGCGCAGAGCGCGGCAGCCTGCGACTTGCTGAAGCCGTTGAACCGCACATCATAGACCATCTTGCCCGATTTCGCGCGGCGCTGATCGATCAGGGATTCGCTGCTGCCGACTGGCAGATTCGGTCGTCCAGCGATTGAGGCTAAGCGGGCCAATGCGCCCGCCTCGTCGGTATAGCTGCCCGCGACCACGGCCCAGCGATCCTTGCTCGCGGGCATCGGCGCGGTCGTGCCACTCGCCCGCGCCACCTTCGACCCGGCCCGGGCGCGCGGGTGATCCGAGTAAGCGGGGGCAAGGCGCGAGACTTTGCGCACAACACGGTTCGGCGCGGTTGCGGCACTGGCGCTCGAGCCCAGTGCTTCCGCTAGGGCTGCAAGCCCCGTTGCAGGCGTGCCGGGCTTTGCGCGGGGCAGGGGCGCGCTGGCGACTTGGATCCGCTGACGGCCGGGCTTGCGCGTGGCGACCCGGGTATGAGCGCGTTTGAAGCCCATGTTCAGCAGCTCGGCCACCCGGGCATTCCGCCAACGAGAGCTCTTACCACCCATAACCACCGCAATCACCCGCTTGGAACCGCGGCTGGCGGTCGCCACCAAGTTATAGCCTGCGGCCCGCGTGTACCCGGTTTTCATGCCCTCGATCCCGCGATAGCTGCCGAGAAGCCGATTCGTGGTGTAGATCCGGCGGCCGGCAGCACGCTCGGACTTGCGTCCGAAGACATTGTAATACTGGGGAAAATCGTAAAACAGATGCCGTGCTAGCCGTGCCTGATCACGCGCCGTCGTCAAATGGCCCGAGCGTGTCAGCCCATGGGGGTTCTTGTAGGTGGTCGAGGCCATGCCGAGCTGGCGCGCCTTCGCCGTCATTAACTGGGCAAAGCGTTTTTCAGAACCCGCAATGGCCTCAGCCAACGCCAGAGCGGCATCGTTTGCCGACTTGATTGCGGTGGCGCGGATCAGATCGCGGATCGTCACGCGCTCCCCCGCTTTCAGCCGCAGGCGAGAGCCCGTCATCCGCGCGGCCTTGCGCGACACCCGCACCTTGGTGTTTAGCGAAAGCTGCCCGTTGCTGACCGCCTCGAACGCCAGATAAAGCGTCATCATCTTGGTCAGCGATGCGGGATGCTGTTTTCGGTCCGCGCTGCGGGCATGCATCACCCGGCCATCGCGCATATCCATGACAATCGCCGCGTAGGGCGCGGCCTGCACGGGCGCCGAGACTGCCGCTAAGGCAACCGCGACCAAAAGCCCACATAAAATGCAACGTAGTCCACTCAACATGATCGTGGTCCCTGCTTCGATATCTGCCTCGTGCCCCCGGAGATCATTTTTGGTCGCCTTCGGTGAGCGGTCCTGTCTGCAAATCCAACAGTAACACACTGTGATTCCCTTGAGAATCTCTTTTTAGTTAAAAGTTGTCCACAGCTTGCCCGACCGGGTCTCTGCCATGCTAAACCAAGTACGCGAAGTCAGCCGAAACGGGCTTTCGGGAAAAATATGGTGCAGCGCACAAAATTGACTTGACGCAGCGCATAGCCTCCCTTATTTCGCAGTCGCAGCAAAGCGAGGGGTTGCACCGCACCCCGACGACCGCAAACACAGATATCTTGGAGAGATCAAATGGCCACGAAAGCCGCCAACAAGAAGATCGAAGACCTGACCGTCGAAGCCCAGAAAACCGTCGAAGAAGGCATGGAGAAAGTCTCCAAGAGCCTCGAAGACGCCACCGCTTTCGGCCAGGAAAACGTTGACGCGATCGTTGCGTCCTCGAAAATCGCAGCCAAGGCCGTTGAAGACATCAACGCCGAGCTGATGGCCTACAGCAAAAAGTCCTATGAAGAAGGCGTCGCTGCTGCGAAAGACCTGACCGCATGCAAATCGGTCACCGAGTATTTCGAGAAGCAGAACGACTTTGCGAAAACCTCGTTCGATACCTTCGTTGCTCAGGCGACCAAGATGAACGAAATGTACACCGCAGCCGCGAAAGACGCTTTTGCGCCGATCACCGATCGCTTCTCGGCCGCGACCGAAATGATGAAATCGATCCGCGTGTAAGACGCCCGATTTCACCGGAATTGAAAAAGGGGGCCGCGGCCCCCTTTTCTCGTTCATGCTTTCTCTTATATCCTTGTTCCGCAAAGCCCTTGGAAACCGGACTCACCAAACCGTGTTCAACGCCCTCGACCCCGCCATCATGCCTGTCCTGTCCGATGAGGACGAGGGCAAACCCGGCCGTGGCAACCCCGATACCGGCGTTGCCGTAAAGGCCCGGCCCAAGACCAAGCGGCCTTCGCTCTATAAAGTCCTCTTGTTGAACGACGACTACACCCCGATGGAGTTTGTGGTCTATGTGCTGGAGCGGTTCTTCAACCTGAACCACGATGCGGCTTACCAGATCATGTTGCAGGTCCACACCAAGGGCGTCGCGGTGGTCGGTGTTTATCCGTTCGAGGTTGCGGAGACCAAGGTGACCCAGGTTATGGATTGCGCGCGATCCAATCAGCACCCGCTGCAATGCACTATGGAAAAGGAGTGACGATCTCGATTTTGTGCCCGCTTGTGCGAAATCTCTCCTTGATCGTCCCCGAAACAACTCCAAGATAACTATTATGCCTTTGACTGGTTGCTGCTGCCGATCAGCCTCGCTGGTCCGACCCTTTGGGAGATGCCGATGCCTTCGCTAACCCAATCGCTGGAAGATGCCATACACCGCGCCATCGCGCTCGCCAACGCCAGGCGGCACGAGCTTGCGACGCTGGAGCATCTTTTGCTTGCCCTGATTGACGAGCCGGATGCGGCGCGTGTGATGCGCGCATGTTCAGTGGATCTGGGGATACTGCGCGAGACCCTGACGCGCTTCATCGATAGCGAGCTCGATCAGCTTGTTTTCGATGCGGAGGGGACGGAGGCGGCGCCCTCCACCGGGTTCCAACGCGTCATTCAGCGCGCGGCGATCCATGTTCAATCCTCCGGTCGGGCCGAGGTTACGGGCGCCAACGTGCTGGTCGCGATTTTCAACGAGCGCGAGAGCCATGCGGCGTTTTTCCTGCAGGAGCAGGACATGACCCGCTATGATGCAGTGAACTACCTCAGCCACGGCGTCGCGAAAGACCCCGCATTTGGCGAGACCCGGCCGGTGCGCGGCGCCGAGGATATCGACAACGGCGAGACGATCACCGAGGAGCAGGGCGAGGAAACCAGCCTCGACAAGTACTGCGTGAACCTCAATCTGAAGGCCGAGAAAGGCGATGTCGATCCTTTGATCGGGCGCATGCACGAGGTCGAGCGCTGCATCCAGGTCCTTTGCCGCCGGCGCAAGAACAACCCGCTTCTGGTGGGCGATCCCGGCGTGGGCAAAACCGCGATTGCGGAGGGCCTTGCCAAGAAGATCGTCGATAAGGAAGTGCCGGAGATTCTGTCGGGCTCCACCATCTTCTCGCTGGATATGGGCGCGCTGTTGGCCGGGACCCGCTATCGCGGCGATTTCGAGGAGCGGCTGAACGCGGTGATCCAGGCGCTTGAGGAGCACGAAGTTGCGATCCTCTTTAACCACGAGATCCACACCGTGATCGGGGCCGGGGCCACGACCGGGGGTGCGATGGATGCATCAAATTTGTTGAAGCCCTCGCTGCAGTCTGGCGGCCTGCGTTGTATGGGCAGCACGACCTATAACGAGTTCCGCCAGCACTTCGAAAAAGACCGTGCGCTCAGCCGCCGGTTCCAGAAGATCGATGTGACCGAGCCCAGCGTTGACGACGCCATCGAGATTTTGCGCGGGCTGAAACCCTTCTTCGAAGAGCATCACGATGTGGAGTATACGCCGGAGGCCGTGAAGGCAGCCGTCGATCTCTCCGCGCGTTATATCAACGACCGCAAGCTGCCCGATAAAGCCATCGACGTGATCGACGAGGCCGGCGCCGCGCAGCACCTGGTCCCAGCCGACGAGCGTGAGAAGACCATCGGTGAGGAGCAGATCGAGGCGGTGGTCGCCAAGATCGCGCGCATTCCGCCTAAGCAGGTCTCCAAAGACGATGCGGAACAGTTGCGCGACCTGGAAACCAACCTTAAGCGCGTGGTGTTCGGACAGGACACGGCAATCGATGCGCTGTCCTCGGCCATCAAGCTCAGCCGTGCGGGCCTGCGTGAGCCGGAGAAGCCTATCGGCTGCTACCTGTTCGCCGGACCCACGGGGGTCGGCAAGACCGAAGTGGCGCGACAGCTTGCCTCCATCATGGGGGTGGAGATGCTGCGCTTCGATATGTCGGAGTATATGGAGAAGCATTCGGTCAGCCGCCTGATCGGCGCGCCTCCGGGCTATGTTGGGTTCGACCAGGGCGGGCTTCTGACCGATGGCGTCGATCAGCATCCCCATTGCGTGCTGTTGCTGGACGAGATCGAAAAGGCGCATCCGGATGTCTTCAACATCCTCCTCCAGGTCATGGACCACGGCAAATTGACGGACCACAACGGCAAGTCCTGCAGTTTCCGTAACGTGATCCTGATCATGACCTCGAACGCCGGTGCAGCCGACCTTGCGAAGGAGGCTATCGGGTTTGGCCGCGACAAGCGCGAGGGCGACGATGTCGCGGCGATCGAGAAGATGTTCACGCCGGAATTCCGCAACCGGCTCGACTCCGTCATTTCCTTTGGCTCGCTGCCGCGCGAGGTGATCCTGCAAGTGGTCGACAAGTTCGTCCTGCAGTTGGAAGCGCAGTTGATGGAGCGCAACGTCACCATTGAACTGACCAAGAAAGCCGCTGAGTGGCTGGCCGACAAGGGTTATGACGAGCGGATGGGTGCCCGCCCACTGGGCCGCGTGATTCAGGAACACATCAAGAAGCCGCTGGCGGAGGAGCTACTCTTTGGCAAGCTGGCGGAGGGCGGTTTGGTCAAGGTCGGCTGTCGCGAGGGCAAGATCTATCTTGACATCTCGCCACCCGAAAAACCGCGCCTGCCGAAAAGCAAACCTCCGCTGCTGACAGCGGAGTGATGCTGAGAATCCTGGCCGCGAGCCTGCTCGCGTCCAGCCCTGCAATCGCGCTCGATCTGCAAAGTCCGGTGGCTTGCGAGATCGGCGCGGATTGCTTCATCCAGCAATATGTCGATCACGACCCCGGGCCGGACGCCCGAGACACGTTTTGCTCGACCCATACCTACGATGGCCACAAGGGTACCGATTTCGCGTTGGCAGATCTGGCTGCGATGGCGCGCGGCGTAGCGGTGACTGCCATTGCGCCGGGCAAGGTGCGGGCGACGCGAGATGGCATGGTCGATGCCTTGCAATCCGGCGATAACGCCCCTGACGTGACAGGTCGGGAATGCGGCAATGCGGTTATCCTGGACCATGAGGGCGGTTGGTCCAGCCAATACTGTCATATGCGCCAGGGCTCGGTCGCCGTGAGTTCCGGTGACCTGGTGGAGGCTGGCGACGAACTCGGCCTGATCGGCCTCTCGGGCAGAACGCAGTTTCCTCATCTGCATCTGGCGCTGCGGCGGGGGGAGGAGGTGATCGACCCCTTTGACGGGACGCCGATGTCGTCATCCTGCAATGTGGAGGGGGACACCCTGTGGGCGCCTGACGCGGGGGTTGCCTTCACCCCAGGTGGACTGATAGGCGCAGGCTTTCAGACGGTCGTCCCCGATTACGACGCGATCAAGGCCAGCAGCCCCCACGCGAGCGCCCTGCCTGTAAACGCACCGGCCCTGGTCACATGGGCGCATTTCTTCGGGTTGGAGGAAGGGGATCGCCTGCGTCTGACCCTGATTGCCCCCGATGGCTCCATTGTATCCGAGGCGACCCATGTGATGGATCGCAACCGCGCGCGCGAGTTTCGCGCGGTGGGGCGCAAGCGCCGAGTTGCGGCATGGGAGCCCGGTATCTATCGCGGCGTTGCGCTCCTGATGCGGGACGGGCGCGAGCACGCCCGGCGCGAGATCAGCACCCGCTTGCGCTAACGCCCGACCGAGCGGTAGGAGAACCCTGCCGCTTCCGCTTCGTCGGGCCGGTAGATGTTGCGTAGATCCACCAGCACATTCCCGCGCATGGACTGCGCCAGCCGGGTCAGATCCAGGCCGCGGAACTGGTTCCATTCGGTCAGCACGACCAGCGCGTCTGCCTCACGCGCGGCCTCGTATTCGTTTTCGGCCCAGGTAACGCCAGGCAGCAGTGCCTCGCCCTCCTTCCGGCCTTCGGGATCGACCACGGTTACCTCGGCCCCGGCACCGATCAGGGCAGGAACAATGGTGAGGGAGGGGGCATCGCGCATGTCATCGGTGTTCGGCTTGAAGGTGACGCCCAGGACCACGATGCGTTTGCCCGCCAATTTGTCATCCATCGCGTGGCGGATCTTCTCCACCATCGCGCGCTTGCGGGCATCGTTGACCGAGATCACCGTCTCCACGATCCGCACCGGGCTGGAATGGTCCTGGCCGATGCGGGCCAGCGCGCTGGTGTCCTTGGGGAAACACGACCCGCCATAGCCCGGGCCAGGATGCAGAAACTTGCCCCCGATCCGGCCATCGAGCCCGATCCCCTTGGCCACCGACTGTACATCGGCCCCCACTTTCTCGCAGAGATCGGCGATTTCGTTGATGAAGGTGATCTTGGTCGCGAGGAATGCGTTGGCCGCGTATTTGATCATCTCCGCGCTTTCCAGCGAGGTGACGATCATCGGTGTCTCGCGGATATAGAGGGGGCGATAGATTTCCTCCATCACCTTCGCCGCGCGCTCGGTCTCGACGCCGGTCACCACGCGGTCGGGACGCATGAAATCCTCGATTGCCGCTCCTTCGCGCAGGAATTCGGGGTTGGAGGCGACGTCGAATTCGGCCCCCGGCGCCGCTGCTACGATCCGGCGGCGGACTTCGGTATTGGTGCCGACGGGCACGGTCGATTTGACGACCACCACAGTATAGCCGGCGATCAGCGGGGCCAGTTCCTCGGCCGCCGCATAGACGTAGGTCAGATCGGCATGGCCATCACCGCGCCGCGTCGGGGTGCCAACGGCGATGAAGACCGCATCCGCCCCCTCCATCCCCGCCGTCAAATCGGTGGTGAAGCTAAGGCGACCCGCTGCGGTGTTGGCGGCCATTAGCGCCTCGAGCCCAGGCTCGAAAATAGGCACCTCGCCGCGGTTCAAGGCGTCAATCTTGGCCGCGTCCTTGTCGATGCAAACGACCTCGTGCCCGAAATCCGAAAAACAGACCCCTGAGACGAGACCCACATAACCGGTGCCGATCATCGCGATACGCATGGGAAACTCCTAACTCACCGGCCCAACATTGGGCAAAGACAAGGCCTTCACCATATCGCGCACTTCTTGCCGCGCCGCAACATGGCTGAGGGTCAGCGAGATCATGCCGCCCTTTTTCAGGTCCAACAGGGTGAGACCGTTCAGGAACAACTCGCGAAAGATCACACGCTCGGAAAAACCGGGCGAGATTCGGAACCCGATGCGCTTTGCCAGGTCTGCCATGACCTTCGAGACCTGGCGACGGTTGCGGCTTTCCAGCGTCGACATTCGGTTGCGCAGGACGACCCAGTCGATAGGGGGTCTACGGTCGACGGCGCGGCGCTGGCGTGCCTCCCACACCAGTTCGGAATAGACCGAGGGGCCCAGCACCTTGCCAGTCGCCGGGTCGACCCGGCCCAAAAGATCGAAATCGATCAGGCTGTCATTGATCGGCGTGATGAGCGTGTTTGCCAGTTGATGGGCCGAGCGGTTGAGCTGGTTCACCGCGCCCGGCGTGTCGATCATCACGAAGTCGCAAGTTTCGGACAGACGGGCGACGGCGTCGCTTAATGTCGTGTGATCCTCGTGGTCCGCATGATCGCGTAGCGAGGCGGTCGAAGGTTCGATCTTCTCGCCCACCGGCATCAGCAATTGCTGGCCGATGCGTTCAGAGTAGGCCTGGCGGTTTTCTAGGTAGCGGAAAAAGCTCTGCTGACGCAGGTCCAGGTCGATCACCCCCACCTTCTTGCCGTCGCGCAAAAGTGCCACGCAAAGATGCATCGCCGTGGTGGATTTGCCGGAGCCGCCTTTTTCGTTCCCCAGAACGATGACATGCGCCCGCTTCATGGTGGAGCCCCCAAGAGATCTGGCCAAGGCGAATGAAAGACGAAAAAGGCGCGCCACCAGGGGCGCGCCTGAAACGCTTGCGCGCGAACGCGGAGCTTAGAAGCCGAAGCCTTCGAACTTCTTCTTAAATTTCGACACCCGGCCGCCGGTATCCAGCAGCTTATGTCCGCCACCGGTCCATGCCGGATGCGCGCTGGGATCGATGTCCAGCGTCAGCGTGTCGCCTTCGGCCCCATAGGTCGAGCGCATCTGAACAATCGTACCATCGGTCATCTTCACGTCGATGAGATGGTAGTCGGGATGAATATCCGCCTTCATGGCCTTACTCCTTAGCCCGGCAGTCCGGGCTCGCATCAATGTTCATGGTGCGGAACTACCGCTCTTACCACAACCGTTCGGAAACTTGAAGCGTTCTATAGGCGAGGGGCCGGTGCGCGTCAATCGCTTCGCGGCAGTTCCCGGCCTGGATCCTTGCGTGCGCTTGCCGATGGCGGCAATCCTGTTTATTTGACACCCCTCGCAAGAGCCAGAAGGGCGGTTTTGCGGATATAGGTTCGCAGGCTGACCTAAACCCTTGTGCAGTTTGCTTGCTTAGTATTCTACACCTCCGCCTTCGGCCGCAGGCAGCCCCTGCAATTTTATGGCACCTTCCGACGCGTCTTGATCACGCGCGTCCTGGCGCTCTGTTTCGTCGGTTGGCGGGGCGGCCTTCGGTTGCGTCGCGCCAGGCGTCTTTCTTTGCTGTGCAGCATCGGGTGTGGACGCGGGCTCTGCCGGAAAAAATTGGTTGTGTCGGTCCGAGATATAGGCAGTTTCCAAACATACTTGACCGAAGCCTGATGTCCTGCAATCAAAAAATCGGCGATCATCACCTGTGTCAGCCGATCGGATCGGCAATGTTAGTGTAAGAGTATTATCTTTAGTTTCTGTCTGAGTGATTATGTAGCTAGGTCCAATATTTATGTCTGTTGTAGTCAAAACCAAAGCCGACACACCAGCATTTGCCACTCGCTCGACCTTGAAGTTGAAAGAGAAGGAGAGGTCTGTCAAGCTGAGTTTCGTCTCTACCTGGGGTTTTTCATCAGATTTTTCTCCAATTATTTTCTCTGCGTCTAAAAACGCGGATATTATGTGACTATATATGAAACCCTTGGAGTTTATACTGTCTCCATTGTTGCATTTTATAGGTTCCGCGCTCCCATATTTAAGTTTTATGTACTCTGTCAGGTGTTTTTTATCCTTTATGCTAATAACTTTGGGTTTGAATCCAGGGCGCTGTCTTGAGTTGGTTGGTTCGGCTGGTGGGGTGACAGCAAAACTGCGGGTTATTGCTGTTCCGGCTGTGCCAGCAGGAGAAACCCCCACACTTGGAGTCAGCGTACTGATCCCCACCGGAATACCAATGCTCACGTCGATATCATCATCGATGACCTCAACATCGCTTAGTTTCAATTGAGCAGTCCCAGGTCTTATGATGAATTGTTCAGCTAATGTTTTCAGCCTGCGCGCCTTACTGTAATCACTCTCTTCGCTAATGAGTTCTTGATATTTTAGCCAATATGGCTGAACATCAATAATAATGCGTTCAACTCTCAGCTTGTGAATGTCCGGGAATGATTCTAAATCTATTTCACCCCATTTAAGTTTGTCACGCTTAGTAATCTCTTTTATAGATTTTTTTGCCTGTAGCCACTTTTTATCGAATTCTGCCTTTCTGTTTTTTATCTCGTTGCTCAATGGTGTATTGTGGAATTTTTCTGCTAATTTAACGCGTTTTTTGTCAATGTCGAAAAGTGCTAAGTATAACTGGCACTTTATCGACTCTGTTACATCTGAGATTGCCAACTTGTCCTGAGCTATTGCGGTGGACTCGTCTGACGGAATTGGAGATTTTAGCGTTGCCGAGCAACTCATAAGCATAGAGACAAGCGAGAAGGAAAGAATGCGCATCATCAAAATCACTCCAAATAAATACCTTTCCAGGTCAATTTCGTATTATAATTGCACAAAATAGTTTTTTTGCAAGAATCGTTTATTAGATAGGCTGAGCTTAAGGTTGAAACATTGCCTTCTGAGTCCACCACAAGGTGGCGTGTAAAAAATCTAATCGAACTTGTAGAAAGCCTCGTAGATCGGACCCAGCGTGTCCTCATGGAAGAGCGAACTGACCGAGGTGTCGTTGCCCACATTCAGGATGGCCTGAGCGAACATCGGGGCGATCGAGACAACGCGGATGTTTTTCGCAGCTTTGGTCTGCTCGGTCGGCTGGATCGAGTCGGTGATCACCAGGGACTTCATCACAGAACCCGTCACACGTTCGACGGCCGGGTCCGACAGGACGCCGTGGCTGATATAGGCGTGAACCTCGGCGGCGCCCTCGTTCATCAGCAGATCGGCCGCTTTGCAGAGCGTGCCCGCCGTGTCGCAGATGTCGTCGACGATCACGCAACATTGGTCCTTCACGTCGCCGATCAGGATCATCTCGTCGACCTTGCCGGCGCCGGAGCGGCGCTTGTCCACAATCGCAAGCCCCGCATCGATCCGCTTCGCCAGATCGCGGGCGCGCACCACGCCGCCCACATCGGGGCTGACCACGGTCACCGGTTTGTCCTTCGAGAGATTGTGCTTGATATCCAGCGCAAAAACCGGCGAGGCGTAGAGGTTGTCGGTCGGAATGTCGAAGAAGCCCTGAATCTGACCGGCGTGCAGGTCCATCGTCAGCACGCGGTCGATTCCCGCCTCGGTCATCAGATTTGCCACCAGCTTGGCCGAAACCGGCGTGCGGGCCGACGTTTTGCGGTCCTGCCTCGCATAGCCGAAATAGGGGACCACCGCCGTGATCCTGCGCGCCGAGGCGCGTTTCAGCGCGTCGGTGATGATCAGCAGCTCCATCAGATTATCATTGGCGGGTTTCGAGGTCGACTGGATGATGAACACATCCTCACCACGTACATTGTCGTAGATCTCGACGAAGATCTCGCCATCGTTGAAGCGCTCGACCCGGGCCGAGGTCAGGGCGACTTTGTCACCACGATAGACCGACATGCGCCGCGCGATCGCCTCGGCCAGTGGCTGGTTTGCATTGCCAGAGATGAGTTTCATGTTGTCATCGGTCTTCATCGGCATCGCTCGCTCCCCCCGGAAACCGCTGTCACGTCGGTGTCATAACGCGCTCACCCCCCCTTGCAATGATTCGATGGGAACGCGATGCAAGGCTTTGCGGATCGTGGAAGGAGGTGCTGAAAATGGCGCATATCGACTATTTCCTCTCGGTGTTGAGCCCGTGGGCATATTTCGCCGCCGACCGGTTGGAACGGATTGCAGAGCGCCGTGGCGCGACGATCTCCTACAAGCCGTTGGACGCGCTGGCGGTGTTCGCCGCGACAGGTGGATTGCCGCCGGCCCAGCGTCCGCCCGCGCGCATGGCCTATCGTTTGCAGGAGCTGCGCCGGGCCTCGGCCAAGACGGGGATGCCCTATCACGAACAACCGGCGCATTGGCCGACCGATCCGCTGCCGGCCTCGCGGGCAGTGATTGCGCTGGCCGATGCGGGCGGCGATGCAGGTGCGCTGGCACGGTCGATCATGAGTGCGGTCTGGGTGGAGCAAGAGGACATTGCCGATCAGAGCATTGTCGAGACGAAGCTGCGGGCCATAGGGGTCGATCCCACCAGCCTCGATCTCGCCGCAGCCGATGCCGCCTACCTCGCAAATACCGAGGAAGCTGTCTCACGCGGGGTCTTTGGTGTTCCCTTCTATATCGTCGGCGAGGAGATGTTCTGGGGGCAGGATAAGCTGGACGACCTCGACCGATATCTCGGCCAAGCCTAGTCGTCCAAACCGAAGAGATTTCCGACATTCGTCACACCATGTTACCATACGTTAACTTTTGGTGTGATTGCGCGTGCTGATGAGGTCGGACATCTCCCGGACGCGCGGTGTCGGAGATGTCTAACATGCCTGAATTCGGCGCGGTTTTTTCCCTGGATAATATCGACGGCGTCAGCGCGATGCGCATAACTGGCGCCAACGACAGAGACGATTTTGGCCGCGCCAGTGCAGGCGTCGGCGACGTCAACGGCGATGGTTTTGCTGACCTTGTCTTCGGTGCGGAACGCTATGACGGCGAGGGGAGCAATATCGGCGCCGCCTATGTCGTCTTTGGCGGCACGCATCTGGCAGAGTTGGACGCCGCGAACGGGGCGGTCGACGGCCAGATCGACATCAACGATCTGGATGGCACCAACGGGTTTCAGATCCTGGGCGACGCAGACAATGGCAGTGTCGGTTCATCGGTCAGTTTCGCCGGGGATGTCGATGGAGATGGCTTCGACGACATCGTAATCGGTGCGGATGGTGGGGGAGGCGGCAACGGATCGGGCCGGGCCGCGATTATCTTCGGCGGCTCGACCCTTGCGCCTGTGGTTTCGTTCACGCCCGTCGGCGGTACGGGTTTTGTCTTTGAAGGCATCGGTACGAATACGATTGAAAACTTTGGGTACTCGGTCGGCGGCGGCGGCGATTTCGATGGCGATGGCTTTGACGATGTCCTGATTGGCGCCTTCCGCGCTGACCCGCTTTCGGGCGCTGGAAACGGCAACGAGGGCGCCGTTTTCCTCGTCCGCGGCGGAGATGCAAACCTTCAGGACCTGGATCAAGATGACGGATCCGGCGGCGGTACAATCGAGATTACAAGTCTCGACGACCCAGGCGAGGGAGCGGTCTTTGTCGGCGAAGATGCGCGCACCGGCGCCGAATTGGGGCACAGCGTCCATTTTGCGGGCGATGTAAACGGTGACGGATTTGACGATTTGATTATGGGTTCGCCCAACGCCGACCCGGCCAGCGGCGCTGCGAACGAAAGCGAAGGTGCCGCCTATATCGTATTTGGCCGGGCAGATCTGGAAACGCTGGACCTGCCCGAGGAGGTCACATTCAGCAGCGGTGTCAGCAGTGTTGAGATCCGTGGCGTCGATCCAAGCGATACTTTCGGCGACTGGGTCAGCGGCGGCGGCGATGTCAATGGCGATGGCCTCGACGATGTTCTTATAGCGGCGCCGCGCGCAGACTCGCTGGGCGCCAACAGCAGCGGGTCGGCCTATGTGATCTTCGGTCGATCGCAATGGGGCCCTGCCTTCGATCCGGATACTTTGGACGGTTCGAACGGTTTCCGCATGGATGGGCTGCGTCAGGCTGACTACACCGGTATTTCGGTCAGCATGGCGGGCGATGTAAACGGCGACGGCTTCGAAGACGTCGCTGTCGCTGCGCATTTCTTTGACCAGATCGGATACAACTCGACGGGGGCGGTCTTTGTTGTCTTTGGCAAGGCGGACGGGTTCGATCCGGTGATCGAGCTTGGCGCACTGGATGGCAATGACGGGTTCCGCATCGATGGGCCCAGCCAGAACGGCGCTATCCTGGGTCGCGGAATGTCCGGCCCCGCCGGTGATGTCAATGGCGACGGCTTCGACGATCTGGTTCTTGGCGTTTACCGCGAAGACACGGTTCTTGGCGAGATCGACCACGGTGCGGGCTATATCGTGTTCGGCCAGATGGCGCAGACCTCGGTCACCCGGATCGGGACCGAGCAGGCGCAGACCCAGAACGGCGGCATCGGCGATGACTTCATCGATGGGCGCGACGGTAATGACAGCCTGATCGGGCATGCCGGCGACGATACGATACTAGGCGGCGCGGGCAACGACCTGATCTCGCTGGGCGAGGGCGACGACGATGCGCGCGGCGGATCGGGCAATGACCGGTTCTTCCTGAACCTTGGGCTCAACAGCATCCACGGCAATTCAGGGATCGATGCGCTGGATCTGGGGGAGTTCGAAACCGCTCAGACCCTGCGCCTGTTCGATGCCAGCTTCCAGGCAGGCGGTGAGACGACGACATTCGCCTCGATCGAGAATGCGCTCGGCACGATGGACGGAGATGCGATCACCGGCAATTCCAAGGACAATCTCCTGATCGGGCGGGGTGGAGATGACACGTTGCGCGGCGGGGCAGGCGATGACCAGCTTTTCGGCAATGCCGGGCAGGATCGCCTTTTTGGCGGATCGGGTGAGGACACTTTCGGATACAATAATATCTTCGACAGCCCTGTCGGTCCCGGCAACCGCGATTTCATCGCGGATTTCGTCGTGGGCGAGGATGTGATCCGCCTCACGAACATCGATGCCGATACCGGCACAGGCGGCAATCAGGCGTTCACTTTCATCGGATTCAGCGCGTTCTCCGGGACTGCGGGCGAGCTTCGGATCTCCCGCTCGGTCGCCAATGACCTGACCCTGGTGCGCGGGGACGTGGATGGCGATGGGGTGCAGGATTTCGACCTGGAGGTTAGCGGCGCCCCAATCCTGAGCGCGGGCGACTTCATCCTTTGACAGGATTGGGTAGCGGCAGTTTGACCGGGTTTCTGGGCGTTGAAGAACGGGTGCGCGACCCCCATGTGATCGCAAGGATGAACATGGAGGACTTTGATGCAGTGCCCGATTGACGGAACCCAGCTTGTGATGGCCGATCGCAGCGGGGTCGAGATCGACTATTGCCCGAAATGCCGGGGCGTCTGGCTGGATCGGGGCGAGTTGGACAAGATCATCGAGCGCAGCGCGGCCATCTCCCAACCCGAATACGATACGCGTGGTCAGGGCGATGATTACTACGATCACCGCCGCGATGATAGGCGCCGCGATCACCATGACGACCGGCGTGACGATCACCGTCATCCTCGCAAACATCGCAAGAAAAGCATGGCCGCCGATCTGCTGGGTGACATTTTCGACTTCTAGGACGCTTCAGCGAGGTCTTGATTGAGCCCCCGGCCACGGCGACATGATATACGCTGAGGAGCGCTTCGGTGCTTCGCCTGGCCGTACGGATCTGGAGACGCGTCAGAACCGTCTCTCGATGGACCTCGTTTCGGACGAGCCGGGAATATGCCATTCGGGCAAGGCGTGTCTACAGACAATGGGCGGTCCAGTTCTGCTAAGCTTTGCGATGTTCAGGGTCCGTGCCAGCTAATCGCACAGATCTCGCCCGAACCGCCGTCGAAGTTCCAGACACGCCCGAAGTCGCGGATCTTGGATTTGCGCGCCTGGCCGACGATCACCGTGGAGCCCATCCAGTAGGAGGTGTTCTCGACCGTTACATGCTCGCCCTCGCGCGCACCCGGGATCGGAGCGACTTCACCAAAGACGGCGCGGCCCGCCGTGATGGTACGCATCTCGCCCGAAGTCTCGTAGGTCACGGCCTCGCGCCGCGCGCCCAGATAGTTGCCGACCAGCAGCCGGAAGAGGCCCGTCGTCCCTTTGGCCGAGCCGCTGAAGATCTTCTCCATCGCCGCAAACTGCGCGTCATTGGCTGTGTCGTCGATATAGAGGGCAACTGTCCAGTTGCCTGCGCCCATCTTGCCCGGGATGTCGACCAGCATGCAGATGTTCAGCCCATCCAGCTTGGTTGCGCCATATTTGCCCCTGTCGATCCGCGCCGCGATCCAGGCGTGACAGAACCCCTGGGTAGGTGGGTGTTGGCCCAGAGAGACGACGCAAGGACAGAAAAGCTCGCAGGAACAGCTTAGCGCCAGTTCGCCTTTCAGCTTCCATTCGGTGTCGTGCGGGATCGGCTTGTCATTGTCTTCGATCACCTTCAACGCCCGGGATTTCGCGATTTTTTTCAGTTTTTTGGCCATTGAAGGCCCTCCCCTAGATGATCAGATTTCCAGCAGTCAAGAAGCCCGCGACGATCAGAGCATAGCCCATCCAGCGGCCCCAGCGTTCGGCTTGTGGCGCGATTTTCTCTGCGAGGAAGTAGAGGGCGATCACCGCCATCCACCAGATGTTCATCGCGCCGAAGACGAACATCAGACCCATGAAGACGGCGCAGCACCCGACGCAGTAGATTCCGTGATTGGCGCCGACCGCAAAGGCGCCCCGTACCCCTTCGCGCCAGTGACTGAGCAGATAGGTGAGCGGATGGCGGCAATGGCGCAGACAGGCATCCTTGATCGGCGAAAGCTGATAGAGCCCGGCAGCCACCAATAGGGCCGCCGCCGCCGCCGGGGTCGCCTGGGTGCCGCCCATCGTGAAGAACTCCGACCCGCGCAGGCCCAATTGTACCATGGCCAGCGTAACCGAGAACACGGCCCAGAGCGCGAAGTAGCCGAGCGTGAACAGCCCGATGCGCAGTGCCAGGCGGGCGCCCCGATCCTCCTTCGCCGCTACCCCGGAATAGATCGCCATCACCGGCGCCATCGCGGGCAGCATCATCGCCCCCATCATCAGTATCCACATCAGCGAAGCTTCGCTGATGGTCCGCAGTCGCCAGTCGGTCGGGTCCATCGACATGCCCCACATGCCGCCGCCATCCCCCATGGTTGGCATACTCTCTTGCATGTTCCCCGACATTGTCGCCTTGGGCATTTCCATACCCGGCATCTCGTTCTCGGGCATATCTGTGCCCGACATGTTCATTCCGGACATCTCGTTCTCGGGCATCGCTGTGTCCGACATTTCCATCCCGGACATATCCATTCCAGACATGTCCATCCCGGGCATGGACTGCATGTCCATTCGGCCCATCACCGACCATGTGGCGACCCAGAGAGCGGCGGAGATCAGGATCGCGACCATCAGTGTCACGAACCGCGGGTCATCCACCCATTCGGAAAGACGCATGTTCATCGTTCAGATCCCTGCACCATCGGCAACCTGTGCACGGGCTTCGCGCGCCTGCTGTGCCTCGCGCACCAGCCTCGCGGTGTCATCGTTCAGGTCGGTCAGTTCCGCGATCATCGCTGGTGCATCCCGGGCCTGCAGTGCTCCAAGCAGCCTCGCATGACGGGCGACGATCTCGCGCCGGTCGCGGTCGCGATAGATGATCATGTTGAGGAGCGGTTGGATCGCCTCGATGACCCCGGCCATCTGGAACGAGAGCAACGGGTTCTTCGCCCCATCCACCAGCGCACGATAGAAACGCACGTCCGAGGCGCAGAAATCCTCGTCGGTGATATCGCCTTCCTGCAAGCTCACCTCGGCGGCCATGGCGCGCAGGGTGGCCTCGTCGCGCCGCTCCGCCGCCAGGGGCACGCAGGCGGTCAGCAGGTTCAGCCGCGCCTCGGCCAGAACATCTGGGTCGATGCCACCCAGAACGATCAGCATTGTGGCGTTTGCCTCCAACTGCTCCTGCGCCTGTTTCCAGCCGATGCGGTTGACGAAATTACCGCCGGAAGCACCGCGCCGCGTGCGGATCAGATTTTGCGCGGCCAGCCGTTTCAGCGCTTCGCGTACAGAGGGGCGCGAGACGCCGAAGCGCACGGCAAGCTCCTGCTCGCCCGGCAGGCGGTCATCCGCGCTCAGCTTTCCGTCGAGGATCATCTGACGCAGGGAGTCCGCAATCTGATGTCCGACGCTTTGCGCTGCAGTTCGATCCGTTTGGGTCATTGCGCGACCATGCAACAGCGCGATTTGTTTGACAATTGAATTCCACGCAGCGTCCGCAGCGCGGCTAGCGGTATCTACCCGTCAAACTTCTGCCCGACTCTGGCGTTAACAAAATCTCATCGGGCCTTTCGAGGTGTGGGGCAGACGTGGGGCAACGACGCCCAAGGGAGCGTTGGCGATGGTCAAGACGACGATTTTTTGGTCGCGCCGGTTCATCGGAACCGCAGCCGCGATTATAACGACCCTGTGGGCGACTGGTCTGGAAGCACAGAGCGGACCGGTCGATCTGAAGTCGAAAGACGGATCCATCGCTGTACAGGGCGAACTGGTGCTTTACGAATCCGGTGTCTACGTCGTCGATGTGCCGGGGGAAGGCTTGCTGAAGGTCGAGGGCGCGAACTTCACCTGTAGCGGTGCCGGATGTCCGGAGGGCGCATTACAGGCCCAACTTGCAGCAAAACCGTTCTCACCCAAATTCGGCATCCATGGATCGCGGACAGTCGGCACCACGCTGATCCCGAACCTGTTGCGTGGCTATGCCGCTGACATAGGCGCGACCTATGAATTGACAACAACCGACGATCCGATGACCCGTGTGATCAAGCTGACCAATGCCGATGGCAGCCTGCGCGCGCAGATCGATTTGCAGATCCGCGGCTCCGGCTCGGCCTTCGAATCTCTCGGTGCTGGTACAGCCGAGATCGGGCTGGCTGACCGCCGCATGAAAGACAGCGATCTGGAGAAACTGGCTGCTGGCAACATTGGCGAACTGCGCAATACCGCAAGTGAACAGGTGATCGGCGTCGATGGGATCGTCCTGATCACGCACAAGGACAACCCGGTTCCGAACCTCAGCGCTGCAGAAGTGGCGGCGATCTGGTCTGGCGAGATCACAAACTGGAAAGACCTTGGCGGCGGCGATGTCCCGATAACGGTCAACAGTTTCGGCGAAGGATCGGGTGATCGGGCGGTTCTGCTGGATGGTCTGGTGCGCCCGCTACGCAAGGACGAGAAAGCGGATGTGAGCCGTTGGACCGCCTATCAGGATATGGTCGATGCGGTTATGACGGATCGCGGCGGCATCGGCTTTGTCGGCCGCTGGCTGGCGCAGAAAAACGATGTCAACCAACTGGCGATCCGCGAGGCCTGTGGGCTGCTTTCCGAACCCTCGGATTTTCGCATGAAGATCGAAGGCTACACACTCTCACGCAGGCTCTATGCCTATACCCGACCTGGCCGGGTCCATCCGGAGGCGAAGGCCTTTCTGGACTGGATGCAAACCGATGCGGCGCAGCCTTTCATCAAGCAAAGCAACTTCGTGGATAGCGGGCTTGAGCGGATGCGGCTTGAGGATATGGGTATGATGCTGATCCACACCGCTGCGGTCGAGCCCGACTTCAGTGGTGCGCAGTACAGCCGCATGATGCGCGAGTTGCGCAACGCCGACCGGCTCAGCGTCTCGTTCCGCTTCCGCTCTGGTTCCAGTTCGCTGGATGCGCAATCGGTGCGGCTGCTGAAGGAGTTGGCCGGGCGGATCGAAGCCGGTGAGTTCGATGGCCTCGAGGTCATGCTGGTCGGTTTCGCCGACTCCATCGGCGATCAGGCCCGCAATACCGAGCTTGCCCGCGACCGGGCCTTGGCGGTGCGAAACATCTTGGGCCGCGCGATCCCGGCCCGGACTTTGGGCCGTGTGAAGCTGACCCCGCTCAGCTATGGCGAGCTGCTGCCGCTTTCCTGCAATACCGACGAAGCGGGCCGTGCCCGCAACCGTCGTGTCGAGGTATGGCTTCGCCTGCCCGACAGCCTAGTCACCCTGCGGTGAAATGGGGGATGCCCCGGTCCGAGTGCGGGCCGGGGCACATTTGCGAACAGCGTCCCTCGGCAGCGCTTCACAGCCAGCACGCCAGCCGCTAGGGTCCGGCTCCGCAGAAGGGAGCCGTTATGACCACACTCGATCTCGATTTCGTCCGCGCGCAGTTTCCGGCATTCGATCAACCTGAACTGGAAGGTTGGGCTTTCTTCGAGAATGCTGGTGGTTCCTATCCCTGCCGACACGTTATTGATCGGCTGTTCGAGGCTTATACCAAGGCCAAGATCCAGCCTTATTGGTCGTTTCCCGGCTCAAGCCGCATGGGCGAGATGATGGATGAAAGCCGCACGCGCCTCGCCGTTGCGTTGGGCGTGGCGGAGGACGAGGTGCATTTCGGGCCCTCGACAACGCAGAACACCTACGTCCTCGCGCAAGCGTTCCGGCAGACCCTGGCCGAGGGTGACGAGATCATCGTGACCAATCAGGATCACGAGGCGAATACCGGTCCCTGGCGTCGTCTGGCCGAAGAGGGTCTGGTGATCCGCGAGTGGCAGATCGATCCGGCGACCGGGCATCTGGACCCCGCCGATCTGGATGCGCTGATCGGTGAGCGGACGCGGGTGCTTTGCTTCCCCCATGCGTCGAATGTGGTGGCCGAGATCAATCCGGTGGCGGAGATTGCCGCGAAAATGCGTGGGGCCGGGGTCGTGACGGTGGTCGACGGTGTTTCCTACGCTCCGCACGGACTGCCGGATGTGGGCACGCTGGGTGCGGATATCTATCTCTTCTCTGCCTACAAGACCCACGGGCCGCATCAGGGGGTCATGGTGGTGCGCCGCTCGCTGGCGGAGCGTTTGGTGAACCAAGGGCATTACTTCAACGCCGATAATCTGATGGCGAAACTGACCCCTGCGGGCCCTGACCACGCCCAGATCGCAGCGCTGGCGGGGATGGTTGACTATGCCGATGCGCTCAGCGCCCATCACGGCGGGGGCAATGCCCATGACTTGATGCGCGGGGCCGAGATCGCGGTGATGGCGCCGCTGCTCGACTATCTTCGCAGCCGCAACGACATCCGCCTGCTGGGTCCGACCAGGGCGGAGGATCGCGCGCCTACCTTCGCAATCGAACTGGATCGCAGTGGCGATGAAGTCGCAGTCGAACTCGCGAACCACAAAATCATGTGCGGCGGCGGCGATTTCTACTCGCGTCGCACAGTCGAGGCGCTGGGCATCGACCCGGCCAAGGGTGTGCTACGGGTCAGTGCGCTGCATTATACGACGCCAGGCGAGATCGACCGTCTCATCGCCGCCCTCGACGCGGTGCTGTGAGGATCATCGGCGGCAGGTTCCGCGGGAAGCGGCTGGCCGCACCCGGAGCGGAAGGCGGTGGCAAGGCGCATCTGAGGCCGACATCGGACCGGGTGCGTGAGGCTCTCTTCAACCTGCTCGCCCATGGCGGCTATCCGGATATCGAGGGCGCGCGTGTGCTGGACCTCTTCGCAGGAACCGGCGCGCTCGGGCTCGAGGCACTGTCGCGCGGCGCGGCGCGTGCGGTCTTCGTCGATGACTTTGCAACCTCGCGCGCGCTGATCCGGCAGAACATCGATGCCCTGGGGGTGATCGGGCAGACCAAGCTCTGGCGCCGCGATGCCACCAGGCTCGGGCCTTGCAGGGGCGAGCCCTTCACGCTGGTCTTCGCCGATCCGCCCTATCGCAGCGGTTTGGGCGGCCAGGCGCTGAATTCTGCGGCTGAGGGCGGTTGGATTGCACCTGGCGCTACTGTGGTGCTGGAACTCGCCGCCGGGGAGGATAAGCCGGAATTGTCGGGCTTCGAACTGCTCGATGATCGCGGCTATGGCGAAACGCAGATCCTGCTGATGCGAGATATGCGGCCGGACAACGGGGCGTCCCGGACTTGATCCGGGACGCCCCGTCGTGCTTCCGACAGACATTGCGCTATGATTCTGGCCGAGCCGCCCCTAGAACCGGTCACGACACTGAACCACCACCACAACAACGCACCAAGAAGGAGACCCCCATGGTATCTGTCGGCGATCAAATCCCCTCCGGCACCCTGTTCGAACTGACGGCGGATGGCCCGGGCAAAGTCGATACCGCCAGCATCTTCGATGGGCGCAAGGTCGCTTTGTTCGGCGTCCCGGGTGCCTTCACGCCCACGTGCCACAACACCCATGTCCCCAGTTTTGTGAGCGCTGCGGCCGATCTGGGCGGCAAGGGTGTGGACGAGATTGTCTGCATTTCTGTCAATGATCCCTTCGTGATGGGCAATTGGGCCAGCGCAACCGGCGCGGGCGATGCCGGCATCCGCATGCTGGCCGATGCCGATGGGTCCTTCACCAAGGCGCTGGGTCTCGACTTCGATGGCTCCGCAGTCGGGCTGGGCGTCCGTTGTAAGCGCTTTTCCGCCCTCGTTGCGAACGGCATGATCAAGGTGCTGAATGTCGAGGACAATCCCGGTCAGGCGGTTTGCACCCTGGGCGAAGCCCTGGTCGACCAGGTCTGAGACGTGGTTTCAGGCGCCCTTCTTAAAGGGCGTCATTTCCGCCAGCGCCGCGTTATCGCGCCCCACTGCATCGCGTTCGGCCTTCAGAAACCGCTCCACCGCGCTGCGAAAGCCGGGATCCGGCAGGTGGTGCAAGGAATGCGTTGTAACCGGGCCATAGCCGCGTGCCAGCTTGTGCCCGCCTTGTGCGCCGGCCTCGACCCTCTGCAATCCGTTGGCGATGGCGAAGTCGATGGCCTGGTAGTAGCAGGTCTCGAAATGCAGGCAGGGGTGATCCTCGCGGCAACCCCAATAGCGGCCATAGAGCGTTTCTCGCCCGATGAAGTTCAGCGCTCCGGCGATCCAGCGACCCTCGCGTTCGCATAGGATCAGCAGGATGTTGTCTGCCATCCTGGCCTGAGCCTGGTCGAAGAATTCGCGGGTGAGGTAGGGGCGGCCCCATTTGCGCATGCCGGTGTCCTGGTAGAAAATCCAGAACGCCTCCCAATGTTCCGCGCTGATCTGATCTCCGCGGAGCTGGTGGATGGTCACCCCGTTTTCAATCGCGCGCGCGCGCTCCTTGCGCAACTGCTTGCGCTTGCGTGAGGCCAAGGCGTTCAGGAAATCGTCGAAGCTTGCATAGCCGTCGTTGACCCAATGGAACTGCTGGTCGAGGCGCTGCAGCATCCCCATCTCGCCGCCCATCTGCCATTCATCCTCCGTGCAGAAGGTGATGTGCAGCGAGGAGATGTCATGGCGGTTGCAGAGGGTCACGGCACCCTCCATCAGGGCACCCTGGATCGTCTCGACCGGCAGGACAGTATCAGGTCGCGCCAGAAACCGCCGACCCGTCGCAGGCGTGAATGGGACCGAGGCCTGGAGCTTTGGGTAATACTCCCCGCCCGCACGCTCCCACGCGTCGGCCCAAGCGTAATCGAAGACATACTCCCCCTGCGAGTGGCCTTTCAGATAGAGGGGCAGGGCGCCCACCACCTCTCCGCCAAAGCGTGCCACCAGATGGTGCGGAGCCCAGCCGGTGCGCGCTGTGGCCGAACCAGATGTCTCGAGGCTGTACAAAAAGGCGTGGGTCGTGAAAGGGTCGATCGGCGGGCCACCGTCAGCCAGTTCCGGCGCCGCGCAGGCGTCCCACTCAGCGGGCTCGATCGTGTCGAGCCCTTGCAGCACCTCGATTTCCAGGGTCAGAGGCGGGTCGGCGTTCATAACACTCCAGGCGCTTTGGTCACGCCCAAGAAGATGGCCGCGCGAGGCGCGCGGTCAAGGCCAAGGCCTGGCTGCGCCGCGAGATTACTCCTCGCGGCCCGCGCGGACGAAATAGTCCGTAATCGGGCGCATCAGATAGTTGAGCGGCGTGCGCTCACCGGTCTGGATATAGACTTCGACCGGCATGCCAGCGACCAATTCGTTGCCCGCCAGCTTTTCCAGCTCGCCTTCGTTCAGCACGACCTCGGCGCCGAAGTACTGCATGCCCGAGGCTTCATCCACCAGGGTGTCCTGAGCGACTTTCGAGATGCGCCCGTTGATCTCGGGCGTCGTCCGGGTGTTGAAGCCCGAGAACCGCAGCACGACGTCCTGGGCGATGCCGACCTGATCGCGGTGCAGGGGCTCGACCCGTGCGTCCACCACCATTTCGGTGTCCGAGGGCACGATGAACAACACAGGTTCCGCCGGGCGGATCACCGATTTCAGCGCGAAGACGGTCATATCATGCACGACGCCCGGGCGGGGCGCGCGGATCTCCAGCCGGTTCAATTGCTCCAGCAGCGCAATCCGGCGTTCCGCCAGTTCCAACTCGCGGTAGCCGAGTTCTCTCTCCTGCGTGATCGCCTCCTCGCGGCGGCTGTCCTTCATCCGAAGGCGCTCGATTTTTAACTCGGATATCTGGCCTTTGAGCTGCCCGCCCTGCGCGGTCATCTGACCGTGCTCGCCCAGCAGCCGTGCGGCCTCGCGCTCCAGCGACAGAACCCGGTTGGCCTGGGCGAGGCCCTTGGCGAGCAGGGCACGCTGGCCCACAAGCTCTTCCTCGATCAGCTCGCTTTGGCGGCGCAGCGCCTCCATTTCGGAGTCGGCGCCTTCGATCTGTTCGCGTAGCTGCAGCTCGCGTTCTTCCATAACGGCCATTTCGGTCGCCATGGTCTGACGGCGTGCCTCGAAAAGCTCGATCTGGCCTTTCATCAGCGTTTGCACCTCGGGCCGTGTCTTCGCGGCTTCGATCAGGACGGGGTTGAACAGGATCTCGTCCAGATCGGCCTGTTCGGCCAGCAGACGCCCGCGGCGGGCCATAATCTCGAATAGCTGGCTCTCCAGGATCGCAAGCTCCGATTTCAGCGTTGTGTCATCCAGCCGGATCAGAACATCGCCGCCATCGACGACATCGCCATTGCGCACGCTGATCTCGGCCACCACGCCACCGTCCAGATGCTGGACAACCTGGCGTTGCGCCTCGACCCGCAACTGCCCGCTGGCGATCACCGCCCCTGCCAGCTTGGCCGTTGCGGACCAGCCACCCAGGCCACCTGCGAGCAGGATCACGCAGACCAAACCAAAACGAATATGCTCGCGCGCAGACCAGCCGTCATCGGAGGACGCATTGGCATTCGGAGCACTGGGAGGGCCGGACAATTGCATCATTTGACTTCACCTTGATTGGTTCCGAGCGCGCCGGTCGGCGCCGTCACATTCGTCGTCGTCGCCTGAGACGTGGGCTGAGCAGTTGCCTGTTGCAAGGGTTGAGACTGCATCGTGGCGCCCTGCGGCGATGGCGGGATCGACTGGGTTTTTGACTGGGCAGGGGCTGCGGGCGCTGCGGCCTGCCCCTGCTGGATGCTGGCCGTCGTCGCGGGTTTTGCGGCAGGCTGCTTCATCGGTGCTTGGCCTGCGGCCGGTCCGGCAACCTGCGCTGTTGCTGGAGCATTCGCCGCCGGCACCTGTTTGGGGGCCTGGCCACCCTGGTTCAATTGCTGATAGTTCTTGGTACGTTTCTTCAGCACCTCGTCACGCGGGCCGAAGTCGACCTGCTGGCCCTTGTCGATCATCAGCAACAGATCGCATGCAGCGATGGCGGACGGGCGGTGCGCCATGATGATCACCGTGCGCCCGCGAGACTTCGCATCGCGGATCGCATCGACCAGGGCCTGTTCGCCCTGTGCATCCAGGTTGGCGTTGGGTTCATCCAGGACCAAAAGGGGCGGGTCGTTATAAAGTGCCCGCGCCAGCGCCACGCGCTGGCGTTGCCCGCCGGATAGGCGTTGTCCACCTGCGCCGATATCGGTGTCGTACCCTTGCGGCAGATTCAGCAGCAGTTCGTGCGCGCCGGCACGTTTGGCTGCCTCGATCACCTTGGCGTCGTCCGGCTGCTCCGCCATGCGTGCGATGTTCTGGCTAACGGTGCCGGAGAAGAGCCCGATTTCCTGCGGCAGATAGCCGATATACTGGCCCAGTCCGCCATCGGGCCATTGATCCAGCGCCGCACCATCCAGCCGCACATTGCCTGCGGCGGGGCGCCAAATGCCAGTCAGCACTTTGGCCAGGGTCGTCTTGCCCGCGCCGGAGGGGCCGATGACCCCCATCGCATTGCCGGGTTCAATGGCAAAATCGATACCGCGCAGCGCGGGAACCTGCTCTCCCGGGGCGAGCACTGCGACCCCTTGCGCCGCCAGATAGCCCTTGGGGGCGGGAAGCTGGGTCTTGTCGTCCTCCTGCGGGGTCTTCTCCAGCAGCTCTCCCAGCATTTTCCAACCGCGATGGGCGCGCTGTGCGAGCGACCATTGGGCGATGGCCTGCTCGATCGGGGCCAGGGCGCGGCCCATCAGGATCGAGCCTGCGATCATCATCCCCGGCGAGATAAGCTGTTGCAGGGCCAACCACGCCCCAACCGCCAGCATGATCGACTGCAAATAGAACCGCATCGCCTTCGAGGAGGAGGAATAGCTCGCCGTGCGATCCGACGCCAAAAGCTGCTTGTCCAACGCTGCACGACGGAACTGCTTCCACCGGCCGAGGCCAACCTGGCGCATGCCGAGCCCCTGCACGACCTCGGCGTTCTGGCGCATTTCCTCGCCCAGATTCTCAGCCTCGGCGCTCGCCTGCTGCGATTCCGCGTTGGGCTTGGCCGAGCGGTACTGGTTCATCGCCGTCAGAGCGATCAGGATCGAGCCGCCGCCGACGGCCACCCAACCCATCAGCGGATGGACAATGAAGATCGCGGTCAAGAAGATCGGCGTCCATGGGATATCGACCAGCGCGAAGGGAGCTGGACCCGAAAGCACCTGGCGCACCGAATCCAAATCCCGCGCGGCGGTATTGGGACGCGCCCGCTCCTGCGGCGCGACCGAGCGGCGCAGAACGGCCGTAAACACGCGGCTGTCCATCATCTCCGAGAATCGCGCTCCGGCTCGGGCCAGAACCCGCCCGCGTGCGAATTCCAACAATCCATAAAACGCAAACAGCGCCGTGATCAGCAGGACGAGGGCGACCAGCGTCTCCTCCGACCGGCTGGACAGCACCCGGTCATAGGTTTGCAGCATGAAGAGCGGACCCGTCAGCATCAGCAGATTGACGAAGATCGAGAAGATGAAAACAGCAATAAAGTGGGATCTGCACTGGCCCATGGCCTGACGCATTTCCTGGATGCCGCTCGGTTTACTCATGCCCGGCCTCGTTCTGATGCCCCGATGGTGGAGCGCCCTATCTCATATCTGCGCGATGGTTTAAGATCGGATAAGTCCGGTGGTCCGGTTTCCCGACCGCCCGCGTGCTTCCGACAGCTCCACACCCGTTATGGCGCAGCTTAGCATAGCAATCTGTGCCTGTTAGCCCTTTTGATGGCTTTTCTCAACAGAACCGGGCCGAATTCGGGCGGTCTGGGCAGTTTCTGCATAACAGTGTCGTCAAACCGGCGTGATCGCATGCAGAATGCTAAATCAACGGAACCGGCGTGATGCCACGTAAGACGCCGGACGAAGGGCAGAGCTTCAAATCCGCAGCGAGTGGCAATATATGGCTGATATCCGGCGTTGCCGTGGCAGGAGAGCGAAAAAGATGAAACGACGTACCCTTTTGGCTGGAATTGGCGCTGTCGCCGCACTGGGCGCGACTGCACCATATCGGGCACTGGCGCTGGAGGCCTCGGCGGCCGAGAGCCATGTTCAAAGCGCCGTGCGCGAGGTTCTGGACATTGTCCAGGGCAGCGGCGATGCCAAGGCGAAAGCCGCTAAATTAAAATCCGTGATGGAGAGCCGCGCGGCCATGCCCCAGATCGCACGCTTTGCCGCCGGACAGGCCTGGCGCGATATGAGCGATGCGCAACAGGGCAGCTATTCCAATGCCTTCTCGCATTTCCTTTCGACCGTTTATGCGCGACGGTTCCAGGGCTATGCGGGCGAGACGATATCGGTCCAGGGTGTGGTGGACGAGAGCCGCAAGGGGTCGCTGGTCCGCTCCACCGTAACCCAGCCATCGGGCGCGCCGATCGTGGTTGAGTGGCTGGTTACCGACAGACCCGGACGCGTCGTGATCGCGGATATCGTGATCGAGGGTGTCTCGCTGTTGCTGACGCAGCGCGACGAGGTTGCGGGAATGCTGCGGGCGCATGGCGGCGATGTCGACAAGCTGATCGCCGACCTGAACAGCGCCTAATCGGCTGCCGGATTGCCGCCATCGCCGGGGTTTCGGCTGGCTAGGTATTTCCAGATCCCCGAGGCGCGCATGACCTGGCGCGCCTCGCCCCCTTCATCCAGTGCCCAAACTTCACAGGACATGAAGCTGAGATCGCGCACCAGACGCAGTTGCGTCCCGACCGAGAGCAATCTCTGACCCAGCTTGCCCGCCGCCAGGAAATGGCTGTCCATCTCAATCGTGGCACAGGGGCGTTTGCCGCCCGCAGCATAGGACGCTGCCCCCATCGTCAGATCGGCCAGGGTCATGGTGACACCACCGTGGCAGACACCGCCCGCATTGCGATGGCGCGCATCTACCACCAGTGTGGCCTGCCACTGATTGTCGCCCGAGCGGGCAAACCGCACAGGCCCGATATGATCGTTGAAGCCTTCGCCCTTGAGGTTCCGCCAGGGTAGGGAGGGGTCGTACTGCATCGGTGGAAATCTCCGCTTTCCCGCCTGGTTCGATCCTCTAACATGGGCAAATGCGTCAAACCACCGGCATTCTGGAGATCCCGACCCGCCGCCCCGGCCTGGTTCCGATCACGGCTGAGGTCTCGGACTGGTTGACCTCGCAGTCTATGGGCGAGGGGCTTCTGACGCTGCTCTGCCAGCACAGTTCGGCCTCGTTGACCATTCAGGAGAACGCGGATCCCGATGTGCGTCTGGACTTGCAGGATGCAATTGCGACCCTGGCGCCCCATGGCGGGGCAGAACGGTATCGCCATTATATGGAGGGGCCGGACGACATGGCCGCCCATATCCGCACGGTTCTGTCGGGGGTGCATCTGAGCATTCCTGTGCAATCTGGCCGGATGATGTTGGGCACCTGGCAGGGCCTCTATCTATGGGAGCATCGCGATCATCCGCATTGCCGCAAGATTGCGCTGCATCTGACGGGCAAATAGGCGCTTTTTGTCGCTTGACCCTCCCTACGGTATGGCTGACCATTGCCGTGGGGAGAATTCTGTATGGACACGCGTTTCTTTTCGTTCGTCTGGCGCCATTCGAAGCGTGAGCAGCTTTTTATTCTCGCGATCACGCTGGTGTCGTTCCCACTGGTCTATGCCTCGCTGGAAATCCCCAAGATCATCGTCAACCAGGCCATCGACGGGACAGACTTCCCGCAGACGATACTGGGTTTCGAGTTTCAGCAGGTACCTTATCTGTTAATCCTCTGCTTCATCTTCCTGGCCCTGGTGATCATCATCAACGGCATCAAATGGGTGATGAACATCGCCATCGGCATGACGGGCGAGCGGATGCTGCGCCGCCTGCGCTTCATGCTGTTCGAGCATGTGATGCGCTTCCGCATGAGCCGGTTCAAGACCACCAAGCCCGGCGAAGTGATCCAGTCGATGCTGGGCGAGATCGAGCCGCTGGGCGGCTTTATCGGCGAGGTGATCGCCACGCCCGCCTTTCAGGGTGGTCTGCTGGTGGTCTATTCGATCTTCATCTTCATGCAGGATTGGCTGCTGGGCCTGGCCGCGGTGGCATTCTACCCTATTCAGGCATGGCTGATCCCGAAATTGCAGGCCAAGGTGATCCGCCTGAACAAGGAGCGTGCGTCCAACACCCGCGCGCTGGCCGACACGATTTCGGAGAGTGTGGGCAATATCGCCGAGATCCACACCAACGATACCGCTCGTTGGCATCTGGGCCAGATCGCGGGGCGGTTGCACCAGAACACTGTCATCCGGCTGGCGCTGTTCAAGCGCAAGTTTACGATCAAGTTCATCAACAACCTGATCAACCAACTTACGCCGTTCTTCTTCTACTCGATTGGCGGGTATCTGGTGATCAAGGGGCAGCTCGATTTCGGGGCTCTGGTAGCTGTGTTGGCGGCCTACAAGGACATCGCCGGCCCTTGGAAAGCGGTGCTGAACTTCGTGCAGCGCTGGACCGATTTCAACAGCCGCTACGTCTTCGTGGTCGAGAACTTCATCGGCGATGGGGTGATGGATGCGGAACGGATCTATCTCACCGATACCGAGCCGCTGCAGGGCGATCTGAAACTGATGAATATCGAAGGCGGTCCCGGCGCCGGGGGCTTGACGGTTCCAGCGTTGGAAATCGCGCATGGCGAGATTGTCGCGGTCACCGGCGGGGCCAGTGGTGCGCGCGAGGCGCTGCTTGGTATGATTGCCGGGTTGGCGGAACCAGCCTCGGGCCGTGTGACCATCGGCGGCAAACAGGTGTCCGAAGCACGGCTGGCGGAATTGGGGGCGACGATCTCGCATGTACAGTCCGACCCCGGGCTGATCTCGCGCAGCCTGCGTGAAAACATGCTCTACGGTCTTTATCGCGCGGCGCCTATGCTGGAGGAATCCGCCCGCGATATTGCGCGCGAGTTCCTGAAGGAGGCGCGCGCGACCGGCAATATCACCGCCGATCCCGACGGCGACTGGGTGGACTACACTGCCGCTGATGTCATGGGCGCCGAGGCTTTGGAGGAGCGGCTGCTGCATCTGGTCGCCCGCTTCGACCTTGGTCAGGACATGTTTGCCGCAGCACTCAGCAGCCGGATCGCCGCAGGCGAGGCCGATGCCTGGACCGGGCCCGTCCTGAAGGCGCGCCATGCCATGGCCCTGGATGGGCGCGACGTTTCTGATCTGGTCGAGGCTTGGTCGCCGGAGGCGTTCAACACCAATGCGACATTGCTGGAGAACGTGCTTTATGCACTGCCAACCGCCCCGGTCGGCGACTTTGCCGACTATGTCGACCATCCGGGCGTGAGTGAGATCCTCGAACGCTCGGGCGCGCTGGCCATGTTCGAATCCATTGGATGGGACATCGCCTGCGAATTCGCCGAACTGGTGGGGGCCGTTGAAAGCGATTCGATTGTGCTGGACAGTTTCGCCGCCTATTCGAAGAGCGAGTTGCAGACCTCCGCCGAATTGCTGGAGGAGCTGGGGCCCAAGGGCATCGGCTCGGTCAATCTGGAGCAGCGCCGTTTCCTGATCTCGCTGGCGCTGAAATATGTGCCGACCCGTGACCGCCTGGACGTGCTGGACGATCAGCGAAGCGCGCGGTTCCAGGCCTATCGCGAGGCCGCTCGCGGTGCATTGGACGGGCGCAACGACTTCGTCAGCTTCGACAAGGACCAGTTCAACCCGGCCCAGACGATTGCGGAGAACCTGCTGCATGGCCGTCGCCGCTTTGACCGGAAATCCGCCTGGAAGACGCTCGATGCTCAGATCGAGCAAGCGGTGGACGCCGCCGGGTTGCGCCAGCAACTGATCCGCCTGGGCCTCGACCGGCCTGTTGGAAACGGGGGTGCTGGGATGTCCGCCTCGTTAAAACGCCGCATAGCATTGGTGCGCGCTGTGATCAGCCGCCCGCGCATTCTGGTGCTCGACGGGGTTGCCGCAGGGGATGGACCGACCGATATATCTCTCAGGAAAGCCATTCGCGAGGAATTGCCCGGCGCCACTCTGATCTATGCCGCCAACACCGAGAAAGCGGCAGAGGACGCCAGCCGGGTGATCGAGATCGAAGAGAACGGAACCCTGCGGTGACAGCGCCGTGGGTGGGCAATGCAGGAGCCTCAAGTCGATGAATCTCAGTCAGGCCGTCGACGTGATGCAGGAAACGCCGCTTTTCCGTCGACTGGACCCCAAACGCCTGCGTGTCGTGGCGATGATGGGCGAAACGCAAAGCTATCGTCCGGGCGAGCGCCTGTTCGAAGCGGGGGAGGAGGGTGAAAGCGCCTTCGTCATCCTGGGCGGGCAGGTCGATGTCCTGATCCCGGTGGACGGCGAAGACCGCGAGGTGGCCATACTCTCGCAAGGCGAAATCTTTGGCGAGATCGCGGCTCTGACCGAGCAGCCGCGCACCACTGCGATCCGCGCCCGCAGCGACCTGACCGTTTTGCGGCTGGATCGTCAGACCATCCTGAACCTGATGAAGGAATTCCCGGATATCGGGCTGGAACTGATTACCATCCTGGCCAACCGGCTGCGCGATACCTCGGCCGAACTGGCGCGGACGCGCCAATCCGGTTGAGTCGGCAGCGGCGCCTCAGTCGATATCGGCGAAGATCACGCCCACGGTCTGCGTGTTCTGGATCGTATTCTGGATGTCGAACGCACCGCCTGTTGCGGCCACCACACTGCCCCCGCCGGAGTAGAACGCACCATCCACCCTGGCATCCAGCCCGGTCTCGGAGATAGTACCGGCATATGTCGCGTCGCCGATATTCCCCGTGGAATTGACGGCGAATGTCCGATCGAAACCTGCATCTGGCAGCGAGAGTGCGAGTTCGCCGGCACGCTGGCCGAAATCATAGGTCATCGTAAAGGTGCCACCGATGCTGTCGCGTGTGCCTGCTGCAAAGTCGGCATGGGTCCCTACGGCCCCTCCACTGAACGACCCGGTCCCTGTGAAGGCGGTGAAGTCCGACGGATCGGGGCGGATCCCTGCAACCCATGTGCCCAGATGCACCGCGTCGAACTGCTGGACGCCGTTTTGCACCTCGGATGTGTAAAACGCCGACCACCAGCCCCAGCGTGCGAATTGCGGCTGGGCGTCCACGCCGGGGGGCAGAACGCCCGCATCGCCAACGAGGCCGGAAGAGGCGACGACGAAGTCCGCCCCACCATTGTTGCCTGCGACGAAGACCGGCACAAACGCCGATCCGATGCCAAACCGACTGTCGTCGATATAGGCGCTGTCATTGGCATTGGGCGTGAACGAGAAGAAATCACCGCCCGCCTGACCGGCGGGGATGTCGCTGTCGCCGTTGTCGCTGAAGACGAAGGCCCCCTGCACGGCGTTCTGATCCGATCCGAACGCTGCAAAGTCCAGCGAGGCATTCGGTGTCCGCGTTTCGCCTTCGGTGCGCGGGGTTAGTGCATAGAACCTCGATTGTCCACCGTTGCACCCCCTGGCGCCACAATCCGCAATGCCAGTCGCATAGGCCGTGTCCAAGAGCCCGAGAGAACTTTCCCGGCTGGTCGCGTCATTGGCAAGCGAGAGCGGATTGTTCACCACCTCCCGCCCCTCAGGATCGCGCGTGAGGAGCGCTGCCTCGGGCTGCAACTGAAAGCCCACATTGGTGAATTCTGGGGATATTGTCGTGCCATTGCCCGGATTGTCTGCAACGAACCCGCCCGTCCCGCCGAGGCGGAAAGCGGAACTGAGCGCGATATAGTCCGCATCCGGCCCGAACAGCGTGTTCCCCGCGGCGTCCTCGACCGACCCGATGCGCGAAAACTCGAAAGTTGTGAGCTGGTCGGAGTTGATTGTGTCGACGGTCGAACTCAGGACCGCTGTGGAAATCACCGGTCCCCCCTGGCCCTGGCGGGTCAGCGCGCCGGCCACGACGGAGAGGCTTTCGGACTGACTTGTTCCGTTCTGATCGATATCGATTGAGCCGAACAAGATCCGCGGTGCATCGGGGCCGCCAGCGCCGTTCGCGATTATGGCGACTTGCGCGGCTTCTGGCTGCGCATCCACGAAGTTGGCTTCGACTTGATAGCGGGTAACCTCATTTGCCGCAGCAGCCACGCCCGCCGCCTGTGCAAAGGCTTGCTGCTGATTGGGGGTGGCATCGCCAAATACGATCAAATTGTTTTCGGAGAACGTATTCTCGGCCTGGATGAAGAAGAAGTTGTTCTCCAGATCGGCAAAGCCGCCGCCGACAAGCTCACCGGAAACGGTGGAGCTTGCCTGCCCCGGCTCCAAAAGAAAGAAGCCGGAATCGGGGAAACGGGTCTGTGCTAAGAAGCCCTGATTGGTGCCCGGGATCACCGGCAGAAGATCGCCGGGAGATACGGGCACATCGACGGTGACCACCTCGCCGCTGGCCGTGGTGCCGACAATCGAGCCGAGTTCGATATTTGCAAAAGTCTGGAAGCCCTGGCCAGGCGTGAAGAAAGCGCCCCCGCCTGGCGCACCACCGGTGGGCGGCGGCGGAACTATATCCAAAATGTCGGTCGGGTCCGAAGTTTCTGGCGAGGTTGGCAGCTCTGCAACGCGCGGGTCGTTCGGGGTTTCGTTAGGTGGCGCGTCGCTCGCAGGCTGCTCGCCTGAGGTCGATACCGGCTGGCGGGTTTGCCCATCCTGCACGCCAGAATTGACACCTGCGATCTGCTGGGTGCTTTGATCCGCCCCCTGATTGGTCGGCACCTGCTGGGTGCCGCCGCTGCGATTGCCTTCTAGCTTGCCATAGACCTCCTGCAGATCGTCCGGACTGGTCAGACCGGTGAATGTGACCGTACTTGCAGCGCGCGGCCTGCGTTGGGTGCCGCCCTGTTGGCCCGTGCCGGTACCGGGCGCAGGATTGGTCTCTGCGGTGCCGCTCGCGCGGCTGATCGTGACGCTGTTGTTGCCGCTGCCGACCGGCTGGCCCTCCAGAAACGGCTCCAACTCGCCGTCGCCCGGGCCGTCATCGACCCCGTCGCCATTCGCGTCGCCATAGGAGACCACGGTCGAGCTTTCGCCCGCCAGATGGGTCACTTTGACCGATCCGTCGTCGCGCACCTCGATCAGCACCATACCGCCGCGAATCCCGATCGTCGCGGTGGGCGTGCGCACCAGGGCGCGGCGCTTTTTGGAGATCCGCCCGCCGATAAACCTCAGCGTACCCCTGGTCATTGTCAGGGCGACATCACCGCTATCGGCCTCGGGGTCGTAGACATAGGTGTCGAGTACGATGTCGGTATTCGGCGAGACGGTAAGCGAGGTCTGATCCACGAAAAGCAACTGACCCGAGCCAAGCTCCGTCGTTTCGATCCGCTCGTCCTGCACGACCGCGGCGCCGATCTCCAGCAGCCGCTTCTGGGCATCCGGCGGTGTGCCCGCCATATCCCGGTTGACCGCTGCGACATTGCCAATCTCGCTCGCGCTTGCGCCGGTGGGCAGGCACAGTGCGGCCACGCTGGCCATCAGGGTCGTGTAAAGGGCAGATCTACGCATTGGCTTACCTTTCACAAAACGGACCCCCATGGTCCGAACGGGCGCTGCAGCTCAGAGCCTGTAGAGCGCAGAAATCCCGAGAGTTACATTGTCGAGTCCGAAGGTCTGAATATTCGAGCGCCGCACGATGGTGGAGATATCGGCCTGGATACCCAGATTTTCGGTGATCCCGAAGATCTGTGTAATTCCCGCACTGAAATCGAAATCCTGGCGCGGTTCGTCTAGGTCCAGCCTGAGTTGGTCGCCCGGGAAGATGCGTCCACGAAAGTCGAGGAAGCCGTTGGTGCTCCATTTGCTGTCGACCCAGCTTAGCCCGCTTTCATAGCTGTAGTCTGCCGAGAAGCGCAGCGCGATCTCGGTATTGGTGTTCTCGAACTCGTCGGCCACTTCTTGCTCTACGATGAATGTCCCACGCAGGGTCAGATCGCGCGTCGGGATATAGGCGAGCCCGGCACTGGCCTCGGCGCGGAACAAATCGAAGCCGTCAATGGTCCGATCGGCCACATCGCGATGCTCGACCGAGACATGTCCGAAGAGAGACAGGAAGGTCGAGAGCGTATCTTGGAACTCGACCCCTAGACCGCCCTGGACGTAGAATGAAGCGTCGTCGACGCTGAGATGCGACAGTGTGAGGAAAGGCCGGATCTTCGGTCCGAACTCCTCATCATTCAGCGAAAGGCGCGGTCCCGTGCGCACGCGCGCGAATGTCAGATTGCCTTCCGACACATCGAAATAGCGGATGCCGAGCGTGGAGAATTCCGTGCGCCAGACATCGGAATTGGCGTTTTGCAGGTCATAGTCATGCACGAGCGAGCCGAAAGCGCGGACACCAAAATCCTCGGTAGGGCCGGAATCAAGCGGATCCAAAAAACCGCCCGGTACCAATCCGCTTTCGATCACGTCGGGGCCCAGATTGGCATTGGTGGAAAAGATCAGGCCGACCCCCGCATTGCCATAGACAAAGCGGTTGGTTTGCGTGCGTTGATCGATCTCGATCAGATAGGCCTGCACGTTCTCGCGCACGGCCGGGGGCAGATCGTCCTGGGCGAGTACCTGGGTGAGGTAGAGTTCCGCCGCTTCGTAACTGCCGATGTTGAAATAGGCGACACCCAGCTCGCGCCGGACCTGCGGCAGATCCTGGCGGTAGATCAGCATCCGCTCCATTGTAGAAATCGCGGCTTCGTAGTCCTCGAGCAGGATCGAGAGGCGGGCATATTCCGCCATCAGATCCAGATTGTCGGGCTCCTCGCGCAGCCGGTCGAACAGGACTTTCTGCTCGGCGCGCGCGGCCTCCTGACTGGCGAATACGGGGGTCTGGGCCTTGGCCGCGTGACCAGGAAAAAGACTTGCCGGGAAGACCGGCGCAAACAACAAAAGCGCAGCGCAGAACGCGCATGCAAAACGAACACCCATAGACTTCCCCTCGTCTAGTCAGGCTGCAACAGCGCTGACATTCTGGATTCTACCTCTTTGCGCCAATTCGTGCAATCATTGCCGTAGGATGAGACCGGGGGTTGGTCCGGGCGATTCGCGGGGTGGCGACCTCGGTGGCGCCAGGCCCTTGATGGGGAAATGGGCAGTGAAGCTGGATTGGAAAGCGCTGGGCCTGGGCCTGACGATTACGCTGATTGTGGCCGCGCTCTCGTTCTTGCGCGCGCCGGTGCTGGAGGAGACGGAGGAGCTCCTCTTCGACAGCTATCAGGCGTGGCAGCCGCGCGAATACGATCCCGCCGCCTCTCCGGTGCGGATCGTAATGATCGACGAAGCGTCGCTGGGGGAGCTGGGCCAGTGGCCCTGGCCTCGCAGTTTCATTGCCGCGATGGTCGATCGGATGACCGAGGCCGGGGCAGCGGCAATCGGGTTCGATATCATCTTCTCCGAACCTGATCGCACCTCGCCGACGCAGGTCATCGACATGTGGGACCGGTTCCGCCGCGACTTCGCACCCGGGCATGGCCTGCAGGAGCCGGATCAGGTGGATCTGACAGCGCTGCAGGCCATGCCGGACAACGATACGCTTTTGGCCGAAAGTCTGGTGAACTCCTATTCAGTGCTAGCAACAGTCCTGCTGACCGGGGAAAATCAAAATGGCCAACCACCGCGCGGCGTGCGCAGCCCGGTCGAGCTTGGGACGGCGAAGGGGGCGGTCTCGCTTTATCAGGGCTCTCTCGGCAGTCTGCCGTTCCTGATCGATCAGGCGCTGGGCGTCGGCTCGATCAGCCTGCCGCCAGGAACCGGGGAATATGTGCGTTATGTGCCGATGATCTCCGAGGTTGACGGCACCCTGGTGCCCGCTTTGTCGATGGAGCTTTTGCGAGTGGCCCAGGATGCGCCGAGTTCCGCCGTCAAGGCGACCGATGCCAGCGGTGAGTTGGAGCTGGGTGTCGATGCGGAAATCGTCAATATGCGCGCCGCCGGCGTTGTCGTTCCGCTGGAACCCGATGGTACCTTGCGCGTGCGCTTTGCCGGGGTGAAGCCCCAGCGGGTGATCTCTGCTCGCGATGTTTTGTCCGGCAGTGCCATGTCACCCGATCTGGCGGCAGAGTTCGAAGGGCGCATCGTGTTGATCGGGGCCGATTTCCCGGGGCTACGCGACCTGATCACCACGCCGCTGGGTCAGGATGTGCCCGGTGTCACGGTCCATGCAGAGATTATCGAACAGATCCTCGCCGAGAGTTTCTTCGAACGGCCCGATTGGATCGTGTCGATCGAATTCCTGATGCTGATCGCACTGGGGGCGACGATAGTGCTGATCCTTGCGCTGAACCTGCCGCTGATCGGGTTTGGCTTCACATTATCGGTTCTGGCAGTCTTGGGCGGTGCGAGTTGGTATCTGTTCTCGCAGAGCCAGTTCCTCTTCAGCCCTGTCGCGCCTGCACTCGCGGTCGGGGCTGCGCATCTGAGCGTGTCTGGCTGGAACTACTTCCGCTCCGACGCTGCGAAGCGCGAGATCACCCGGCAATTCCAGCACTTTGTCAGCCCGGATGTGATCGAAGACATCATCAACGATCCCGAAACTCACATGACCCCCGGCGGCGCGCTGCGCGAGCTTTCGATCATGTTCCTCGATGTGCGCGGTTTCTCGACGATTACCGAGAAGATGACGCCGGACGAGGTGATCTCCTTCATCAACTCGCTGCTCAGCCCGCTGACCGATGTGATCCTGAAGCATGAGGGGACGGTCGACAAATACATGGGCGATGCGATCATGGCCTTCTGGAACGCCCCGCGCCTGACGGATGGGCATCAGGAGAAGGCAACCCGCGCGATGCTGGATTTCTTCCCGACCATCGATCAGGTGAATGCGGAGTTCGCAAAGATCGGCCTTGCTGACGCAGCCATCGGGGTGGGGATCAATACCGGCGATGTCTCGGTCGGGAATATGGGTTCGTCTCAGCGCCTGGCTTATTCCTGTGTCGGCGATGCGGTGAACCTGGCCTCGCGGTTGGAGGGGCTGACGAAGCAGTACGGTGTGACCAACCTGATCGGCGACGCAACAGCGGCGGGATTGAAAGGGTTTGCGGTCTTCGAGATCGACGATGTTGCCGTGAAAGGTCGCACGCAGCCCGAAACGGTCCACACCGTGGCTGGCGACGAAAACGTTGCGGCGGAGCCGGGCTATGAAACCCTGGCCGCCCATATCGTTGGGGCGCGTTCGGCCTATCTGGCACAGGATTGGGATGCGGCGGAGGCAGCATTCAAGGCGGTGGGAGAACTGCCCGGTGTCGGACTGTTCGACCCCAGAACACTGGCCGCCGCCTTTATCGAGAGGATCGCCCAGTATCGCGAGGAGCCGCCGGGCGCCGATTGGGACGGTGTTTTCGTCGCCCGCAGCAAATAGGGTTCAGGCGGCCTCCGCCAGCGACATCATCGCGATATATCCAGGTGTCTGACACACCCGCGCGCACCAGTCGGCGATCGCCGAATAATCGTTGAAATCGAGTCCAGCTTCGTCCGCCAAATGGACATAGCCATAGATCGCGATATCCGCGATGGTATAGCGCGCGGCAACCATGAAGTCGTGGTTGCTCAGATGCGCTTCCAGCCGTTGCAATCCCTTTTCGGCTTTGTCGCGCCAGGCGTCGATCTCCAGTGCTTTATCCTGCGCCTTGTTGGGACGATGGTGGTGAAGAACCGGGCGGGAGCGATGAAAGGCTCCAGCCGGGTCTGCTCGAAAATCATCCACTGAACGATCATCGCCTGCTCGATGGGATGTGTCGGCAGCAAAGCGCTGTCATGGGCCAATGCCCATAGCATGGCGTTCGATTCGGCGATCTCGCGGTCATCGCTCAGACGCAGGAAAGGCACGGTGCCCGCCGGGTTCATCGCCAGATAATCGGGATGGCGGCTTTCGCCGCGCAGCACATCGACCCAGATCGTCCGATACGGGATGCCCAATTGCGTCATCATAAGCTGCGGCTTGAAGCAGTTGCCCGACCCAGCGGTCGCATAAAGCTGATGCATCGCGTGGCTCCTCGCCCATGTTTCAGGAGGTAGCGCTAGTGCAAAGAGGTAATCTTTCCGTTTAAGCGCGGCTCGGGTGTCGGTCCCATCGCCCTTGAAGCGCCCCTGCGGAAACCCCATAAACGGGGCAACTCCCGCTTGGTGCTTTAAAGGAAACCGCTCTATGGACCCCTCGTTCTGGTGGACGGCGTTTGTGATCTTCGGCCTGTTGGGCCTGTCCGCGTTCTTCTCGGGCAGTGAAACCGCGCTGACCGCGCTGAATCGCGCCACGGTGCATCAATTGGTGGCCAAGGGGCAGAAGGGGGCGCAGACCGCGCTGGACCTGACCGAGGACAACGAGCGGCTGATCGGCTCGATCCTGCTCGGGAACAATCTGGTGAACATCCTGGCGGCCTCGCTGGCGACGGCATTGTTCACGCAGGCCTTCGGTGAAAGCGGTGTGGCCTGGGCGACCCTGGTGATGACCATATTGGTTCTGGTCTTTGCCGAGGTCGCGCCCAAAACCTATGCGATCACCAATCCGGAGCGCGCGGCGATCCGCGTGGCGGGGCCGATTGCGCTGGTGGTGCGCAGTCTGGCGCCGATTGTCAGCACGGTACGCTGGTTCGTGCGCTTGGCCTTTAGCGCCTTTGGCATCAATGTGGATCCACAGGCGCAGTTTCTGGCCTCGCGCGATCAGATCCGGGGGACGATCGATTTCCACCATTTCGAAGGCGGTGTGGACAAGGTCGATCGCGACCGGCTGCTGGCCGCATTGGACCTACGGGACCGCGAGGTGGCCGAAGTGATGCGCCACAGGCGGGATATTGCGTCGATCTCGCTGGATGATCCGCCTGATCAGATCGTCAGCCAGTGTCTGGCCTCGCCCTATACCCGCCTTCCGCTCTGGCGTGGCGAATACGAGAACATCGTAGGCGTGCTGCACGCCAAGGACCTTCTGCGCGCCGTCGACCGGCAATTGCGCGGGGCCGAAGATGTGGGCGAGGCGCTGGCCAAGCTGGACATCGCCGCGGTAGCGATGAAGCCCTGGTTCGTGCCGGACACTCGTCCGCTGGACGACCAGCTCCGCGCGTTTCTGAAGCGGCGCCAGCACTTTGCCCTCGTGGTGGATGAGTATGGCACCCTGCAGGGCCTCATCACGTTGGAGGATATTCTGGAAGAGATCGTCGGCGACATTGCCGATGAGCATGACCTGGAGATGGAGGGGATCACGCGCGAGACCGATGGGTCCATCGTCATTCCCGGCTCGATGACCATCCGGGATCTCAACCGCGCGTGCGATTGGGACCTGCCGGATGAGGAAGCGAATACCATCGCCGGGTTGATGATCCACGAGGCCCAGACGATCCCCACGGAAGGCCAGATCTTTGCCTTCCACGGGCTACGTTTCGAAGTGATGGAGCGCAAGCGCCACCAGATTACGAAACTGCGCCTGAAGGAGTTGGTCCGCACGCCCTGATCACGTCAATCGATCCGGCGTGCGGTGGTCGGGATTAGCCGAAATAGTGGCTGAAGACGATCTTTGGCAGATCGGCGCGGGTCAGCCCGCGTGCTTCGAGTTGCGCGTCGGTCAGCCCGTTCAGGCGGCGCATTTCAGCGGTCGCGGCCATGGCGTTCGGCAGCGAGGAAAAAACGTCGGTGATGGCCTCTGCCAGCTCGCCGATCCCGGTTGAGATCGATTGCGTCAAAGCGGTCATATCCAGTCTCCTTCCGGGCCATCACACGGCCCTTTTCGCGGCGGTCCAAGCGACCGCTCGCGGGAGAGTATTTGGTATACCAGCTAAAATTGTGCAATGCACAACAACCGAAACCGGCTTTGCGCCGAATGCAAGGCTGTCGTTACGGCATAGGGATGTCGGCTGTGAATTTTGGTACGTGATAGCCTTTCTGCACCGCCTCGCGCTCGGCTATCCGGCGGTACCAGGGGGCCAGATTCTTATGCGCGACCAGATCCACCTGCTGCCACTCGAAGCGGCTGATCCAGGGCCAGCAGGCCATATCGGCGATGGAGTATTCGCCAGTGATGAAGTCGCGCCCCTCTAGTCGCTCGTCAAGCACGCGGTAGAGGCGCTTGGTTTCATTGCCGTAACGCTCCTCGGCATAGGGGGCCTTTCCCTGGTTGAAGCGCAGGAAATGATGGGCCTGACCGGCCATGGGGCCGAGGCCGCCCATCTGCCACATCAGCCACTCGATGGCCTTGAGCCGGTCTGCCCCTTCGCCCAGGAACCGTTCGTGCTTTTCGGCGAGATAGAGCATGATGGCCCCGGTTTCCATCATCTCCACGCCCGTGTCGTGGTCGACGATGGCGGGGATGCGGTTGTTCGGTGCGATCTTCAGGAAATGGGGCTGGAACTGCTCGTCCTTGGTGATGTCGATTGAGTGGACGGTGTAGGGAACCCCGAGTTCTTCCAGAAGGATCGAGACCTTGCGGCCGTTCGGGGTGGTCCAAGTGTAGAGATCGATCATCGGGTCCTCCAGATGCAGTCGTGTCCGGTGTTTGGGCAATACCGCCGCGCGCTCCCCGTCGAGGGCAGCGAGGGCTGCAGCCTCGGGAATGCCCACCCACCCGCGCACGGCGGTTGCGAGTGTCGGGCTGTGGCAGCGTCAAACATGCTGGCCGCCATTGATCTCGATCTCGGTCCCCGTGACGTATGACGCGCCAGGGCCGCAGAGATGGTAGATGACGTCGGCGACTTCCTCTGGCTGGCCCAGACGGCGCATCGGCAGGGCGTCGGCCAGTTTGTCCGTACCGGGGGAGAGGATCGCGGTTTCGATCTCTCCCGGAGCGATCGCGTTCACGCGTACGCCCAAGGGCCCGAAATCATGCGCCATTTCCCGTGTCAGCGCCGCCAGAGCTGCCTTAGATGTGGCATAGGCCGCGCCCGCGAAGGGATGCACGCGGCTGCCGGCGATCGAAGTCACATTGACCACTGCCCCTTCCGCCGCGGTCAGTTCCTCGATCAGGCCGCGTGCCAGCACGACCGAGGCAAAGAAATTCACATGAAAGACATGACCCCAGCTGCGCAGATCGGTGGTGATGGTGTTCAGCCGCGCGCCGTCCTCGCCCTTGGGTGAGATCCCCGCATTGTTGACCAGTGCATTCAGTCGACCGTCGATCCGGCCCTTGATGTCCTCGACCGCAGCGATAGTGCTTTGCGGATCCGCCAGATCGACTTGCACATGATCTTCGCGCCCGCCGGGCCACGGGCAATTTTCGGGGAAAGGCTGACGCGAGCAAGTGATCACCCGCCAGCCTTCGGCCGCGAATTTCTTCACGGTGGCATGGCCGATCCCTCGGCTGGCGCCGGTCAGGAGCAGGGTCTGGCGGCGGGACATCTCCGGCATTGGGGGATCCTTTGGCGAAAGCGGGCGACCCCATAGGGCAGGGAACCGCACCGCTTTTCAACCGCCTTATGCGTCGGTGGGTGGACTGAGGGATCAGGGGTTCAGGCGCTGCACGGTCCAGGATGTCTTATCGGCACTGAGCCTGGTCCAGCGAAACCGGTCGTGCAGGCGGAAATCGCCATCTGCCCAGAACTCCATCTCTACCGCACGGATGCGGAAGCCGCCCCAATATGCAGGGCGAGGAGGGTTGCGCGGATATTTGGCGGCAATCTTCGCCACCTCCGCCATAAGGGTGCGCCGGTTCGCCAAGGGCCGGGACTGACGCGAGGCGATGGCGCCGATCCGGCTCTGATACGCCCGACTGTTGTAGTAGTCATCCGCCTGCTTGCCGCCCACGCGCTCGACCGGGCCGCGGATACGAAGTTGGCGGCGCAGCGATTTCCAGTGCAGGACCATGGCGGCTTGGGCATTGGTTTCAAGCTCTTGCCCCTTGGCGCTCTCATGGTTCGTGAAGAAGACGAAGCCGCCCTTCGAAGGGCTTTTCTCGACCTCCTTCAGCAGGACCATGCGCACATTCGGCAGGCCGCGCGCATCGACGGTGGAGAGCGCGGCCGCCCCGGGATCGTTCGGCTCGCTGTCTTCCGCCGCTGCGATCCAATCGCGTGCGAGCGCATAAGGATCTTCCGCCGCGAATATCCCCGTCAGCTTGCCGCCTGTCGTCAAGTCCGCCATTCCCGATCCCTCTAGCGTATGCGAGTCGGCGCGACCCTAGCGCAGGCGCCCAGATCACGAAACACTTCCATCCCGCAACACAACCTGCATGCCGCTTGATGGAAACGTGAATTTTGCTAAAAGCCCCGACAAGACGCCAAAAAACAAGAAAACGGCTTCGAGCAAAGGAGTACCGGGCATGAGTGGTGGGTTGATGGCGGGCAAGCGCGGCCTGATCATGGGGGTCGCGAACGATAAATCCATTGCCTGGGGCATCGCCAAGGCCTGTCACGAGCAGGGGGCCGAGATGGCCTTTACCTATCAAGGCGATGCGCTGAAGAAACGCGTGGTGCCGCTGGCAGAGAGCATTGGCTCGGGCATCATCCTGCCTTGCGACGTGACAGACACTGCCTCGATCGACGCGGTATTTTCCGAGCTTGAAGCGAAATGGGGGCGGCTGGATTTCCTGCTGCACGCCATCGCTTATGCCGACAAGGCCGAGCTGACTGGGCGCTATGTCGACACTTCGGCCGATAATTTCGCGATGTCGCTGAATATCTCCTGCTACTCCTTCACCGCTTTGGCGCAGCGCGCCGAGAAGCTGATGCCCGAAGAGGGCGGCTCGATGCTGACGCTGACCTATTACGGGGCCGAGCGGGTGATGCCGCATTACAACGTGATGGGGGTCGCCAAGGCGGCGCTTGAAACCTCTGTGCGCTATATGGCGATGGATTTGGGACCCAAGAATATCCGCGTGAATGCGCTAAGCGCCGGGCCGATCAAGACCCTGGCCGCCAGCGGTATCGGCGATTTTCGCTATATCATGAAGTGGAACGAATATAATTCGCCGCTGCGCCGCAATGTGACCACCGAAGATGTGGGCAAGGCGGCACTCTTCCTGCTCTCGGACCTGGGCTCCGGCACCACCGGCGAAAACCTGCATGTGGACGCGGGCTACCATGTGGTCGGGATGAAGGCGGTGGACGCACCGGACATGAGCAAGGACTAACCGGTGAGTGTCGAAAGCCTGATCGCGTTCAATCTGGTGCTGATGGCGGCCATCGCCAGCCCGGGTGCGGCGCTGCTTTACTTTATCAAAACCTGTGTGGCATCGGGCCGTACCGCGGGGCTGGCCACAGGTGTTGGGCTGGGAGTTGCCGCCGCCTGTTGGACCTTAGGCGCACTGCTGGGTCTGGAGAGCCTGTTTCGCTTCTTTCCCTGGACCTACACAACGCTGAAAATCGGCGGCGCGCTGTATCTGATCTGGATTGCGGTGCAGACCTGGCGCCACGCGCGCAAGCCTTTGACCGACACCAACCGCCCCAAGGGGCGCGCCTTCCTTTCCGGGCTGCTCGTGAACATCGGCAACCCGAAATCCATGCTCTTTGCCGCGGCGGTAATTTTGGTGGTGTTCCCGCAGGGGCTGACCGGGGCGGAGATCGGATTGATCGTCGCGAATCATCTGGTGCTGGAAATCAGCT
>JBCCDU010000012.1:0-70006 GCA_039030715.1 Pseudomonadota bacterium | reverse complement strand
GGAACATGCCACCAACTTTTATGCCGGTCAGCTTCATATCACCCCCGATCATTTAAACCGTACGATCAAATCCAAAATAGGAAAAACGGCCAAAGAATATATTCAGGCAAGAATAATAACCGAGGCAAAAAGACAGCGGCGGGCAGACGCAACAGCCAAAGCGTCTGCCAGTACGAGGCCGCATAGGTCCGCATCAGATCCCCCTGCATCCGGTCGGCCGCAGCCAGCCCCTGCATGGTGTTGACCAGCATCGGAAAGAAGGTCATCAGCACCACGACAGCGGCTTTCGAATGCCAGTCGAACCCGAACCACATCACCATGATCGGCGCGATCCCCACAATGGGCAGCGCAGCCGCCATATTCGCCACAGGCACCAGCCCGCGTTGCAGAAACGGCGATCGATCGATCGCGATGGCCACAAGAAAGGCCGCTCCGCATCCCATCGCAAAGCCTGGCAGGACCGAGCGGATGACCGTCTGCACGAAATCGGCCCAGAGCATCGGGATATTTGCCGCGATTGCGGCACCTATCATTGACGGTGGCGGCAGGATGACCGGCGGCACGCCGAGACCGCGGGTCATCGCCTCCCAGATCAATAGCAGTGTGAGGCCAAAGCTTGCCGCCGCCCCGATTGTACCAAGCCGCCCTGTCGAAAAGCGCTTGGCGATCACATCGACCAGGCGCCAGGCCAATATCCAGGTGCCGATCAGCGCGACCCAGCCATGGGCGGGCATGTGTTCGTCCGCGCCCGGCAGCAGGGCAAGAGTGAAACCCGCTAGCCCCAGCACGCCGATCAGAGCAACGCCCAACGCAGTCCAGTTCGCCCCGGCTTCGCTCATGCGCCACCTGGCTTGCGAAGGGTTAGGCGCTGCATCAATCCAACCAATGTGACCAGCAATCCTGCACAGATGGCAGACCCGATCAGGGCGGACCAGATGATTAGGACCTGACCGTAATAGCTGCCATTCAGCATTCTTGCCCCGAACCCGCCCTGGGCGCCGGTGGGCAGCTCTCCGATAATCGCACCCACCAGGGCAATCGCTATGGCGATCTTCAGCGAGGGGAAGAGATAGGGCAGCGAGGCGGGCCAGCGCAGTTTCCAGAAGGTCTGCCAGCGGCTGGCGTTATAGGTCCGCATCAGGTCAAGCTGTATGGCATCGGGGCTGCGTAGCCCCTTCACCATACCGACCACGACAGGGAAGAAGCTGAGATAGGCCGAGATCGAGGCTTTCGCGATCAGACCCGATATTCCGATGTTGTAAAGCACCACGATGATCATCGGCGCAATCGCCAGGATCGGGATGGTCTGGCTGGCGATCACCCAAGGCATGACGCTGAGGTCCATTGCCCTGGAATGCACGATCCCAACCGAAAGGAGAATGCCAAGAGCCACGCCCATGGCAAAGCCCAAGAGCGTGGCCGAAAGCGTGATCCATCCATGATAGACGAGGCTACGTTTCGATGTGATCTTCTTCTCGACGGTGGTCTTCCAGATCTCGCCCGCCACCTGATGGGGTGCGGGCAGGACCGGGCGTTCCTGGCTCATGGTCTTTGGAATTATCTCAGCCCATGTGATCGTGGTGCCGGCGCGTTCCGCCTGATCCCGCTCCCACTGCGCATTCAGCAACACGGCACCCGCATACCAGAGCGCGATCAGTGCTATCAGGATGGTCAAGACGGGCAGGACAGAGCGCATCATCGCCCTTCCCGCTTTGCTGTCCCGGACTTGATCCGATGCTCTGGCAGGCGGCCTTAAGTAGAGGTCCCGGATCAAGTCCGGGACAGCATGGCGCGCGATGGCTCACCATGGTCCTTCATCCTGATCGGCATGCGGGTTGATAATTTCGTCCAGCCAATTGCCCCAGAATACCAGGACCATGATCGGAACCCAGGCGATGCCCAGCAAGGCAATCGCCGCGATGGCCGATGGCCAGATGCCGATCACGCCCAGTGTCAAAGCGACTACCAGACACCAGAACCAAACCCGCACCCAGCGCTGCGTGCGTAGCAGGAACCGCGTCCGGGGCGATGTTTCGCCATCGGGGTCCATCATTGCTTGAGTCCCCAGCCATAGAGGATGTCGGGCAACCCCTCCTCGTTGTCGCCGTCGCTGCGCCGGACCTCCGCAAAGCCTTCGCGGAGATAGAAGCGCTGCGCCCCGGTATTGGCCTGGAATGTCCAGAGGTTCAGCCCCTCGGGATGCGCGGCTTTCACATGATCGAGCAGCGCGGTGCCGATCCCCTTGCACCTATGTTTGCGGGCGAGGTAGAGCGCGGTCACCAAAGCTGTCCGGGTGTCTATGGCAATGAAACCGACAACCTCTCCAATCAGATCTGCCAGCGTGCAGGCCCGGTCCACCAGGACAACCTCGCGGTGATAACGTTCCACATCTTCCGGTGGGTGGCAGCGGGGCATCCAGTCGGTCGCGTCGATCCAGGCATTCAGGATTGCCGCGCAGGCCGGCGCATCGGCGGGCCTGCCGGGTCGCAGGGTGATTTTAGTCGTCATAGCTGTGCCCCGCCCGCAGCCCCTCGCGCACCCGCGCCGCGATCTCTAGGAACTCCGGCGTGTCGCGGACTTCCAGCGGCCGCTCGGCGGGCAGGGGGCTGTCGATCACGTCGATTATGCGGCCCGGGCGAGGGCTCATCACGACGATCTTGGTCGAGAGGTAGACCGCCTCGGGGATCGAATGTGTCACGAAGCATATGGTCTTCTGCGTGCGCGACCAGAGAGCGAGAAGCTGCTCGTTCAGATGGTCCCGCACGATCTCGTCCAACGCCCCGAAGGGTTCATCCATCAGCAACAGATCCGCATCGAAGCTCAGCGCCCGCGCGATGGAGGCGCGCTGCTGCATGCCACCCGACAATTGCCAGGGATACTTGCGCCCGAAATCCTGCAGCCCCACCAGGTCAAGCACGCGAGAGACCCGTTCCGCCATCTCGGCCCTGGGGATGCCCATCACCTCCAGTGGCAGTCGCACATTCCGTTCGATCGTGCGCCAGGGATAGAGGCCGGCGGCCTGGAACACATAACCATAGGCGCGGGCAAGCCGCGCTTCCTGCGGTGTCATCCCATTTACCATAATCGTGCCTCCGGTGGGCTGTTCCAGATCAGCGATCACGCGCAGGAACGTGGTCTTGCCGCAGCCGGAAGGGCCGATGAAGCTTACGAAATCCCCAGATGCGATCTGAAGGTTCACATTCGAAAGTGCATGAACAGGTCCGTCGCCTGTCTGAAATGTGAGCGTCAATCCCTCGGCCGTGATCACCGGGGGTCTTGCGCTTGGGGATGGCGTTCCCACATTTGTGGCAGGATCGCTGACCTTGTGGCCCTCGGCATTCATCGGTCGGTAACCCTCGTTATGGACCTTGGCTTCAGGAGGATCTCAGAATGGACGCATCCGCCGCTCCGTTGCAATGCCGCAAACTGCGGGTTGGGGAAACTTATCGTGGGAAGCAGGGTTTGGACTATGCTCATGGCCTCTCGCGCGAGACGGTCGGATCCAAAGGCATCTGCATGCATGTGCTGACTTTTCCCCCAAGGACCCGCGCCAAGGCCCATCTGCACGAGGCGCATGAGACCGCGATTTACACCATCTCGGGCGACGTGGTGATGTGGTGGGGCGAGCAGTTGCAGTACCGCATGGAGACTGGGCCGGGCGACATGATCTACATCCCCGCGGGCATGCCGCATTTGCCGATCAACCTGAAGGACGAACCCGCCACCGTGGTCCTGGCCCGCACCGACCCGAACGAGCAGGAAAGCGTGAAACTGTTGCCCGAGTTGGAGGAATTGGTTGACGCCGGATCCTGAACTCACCGGATCTGCAAGGAAGCAAGTGTTTTCGCAAAGTCCGCAGCGTTCGTATGAGCGAGCGAAGCTGCCGTCTCACCTGGATGCTCACTTAGTAAGCTTCGACGAGCCTATAGCCCAGAGTATAGCCAAACCAGAACGGCTGTTCGCCAGCCCCAAAAAACCAATCGTCGTGGCCATAGTTTTGACGATCCCAATCCCGTTCGACTCGTTCGAGGTGGGGGGCCAATTCTTCGCGCGTGATCGCGCGTTCCCAGGGTTCCGGGCCTGACTGAAAGAGTTGCTGAACAAACTGTCCGGTTAACCCCTCCGAGACGAGCGCCTCACCAAGTGATGTTCCATAGCCCGGCCCGGCATTGCGCAGAACGTGATGTAGTTCGTGAGCCACCATGCGTTCCAATGGTTCACCGAGGTTCCTGGCTAGGTTCGGTTTTTCGGGATCGAAGGTCAGGTACATCATCGTCGCGGTGGGCGTATGTCCGACATGCCCGCGTTCCTCGATTACGCGCTTTGGCCAGACCTGAACCACGACATCGATGGATACCGGATCGGTCACCGTCTCGGCGCGCAGACGGGCGCGCTTGATCCCCGCTTCGATCTGATCGGTTAAACCATCCAACTGCCCCTGAGCGTTCAGCAAATGGACGGTCCAAGTCAAACTAGACCCCGCTCGGAATATTCGTCACGTCCCTGACCACCTTCCTCGGCGCGGTCAGTTCTTTCCATTTTGACAGGGCCTGGTTCACTGCCGGGAAGGCGGGGCGAGGAACGAAGCGGCCTCTGCCCGGTTGGGGTTGGCTGTTCTTGCCATGCTCCCAGATCACTTCGCCGCGGCTGAGAGTATAGCGGGCCTGGGCGGTCACCTCGATCCCTTCGAAGACGTTGTAGTCGATGATCGATTTCTGGGTAGTCGCGGAGATCGTCTTGGAGATCTTCGGATCCCAGACCACCACATCGGCATCCGCACCCTCCACGATCGCGCCTTTCTTGGGATAGATGTTCAGGACTTTGGCGATGTTTGTTGCCGTCACGGCGACGAACTCGTTGGGTGTCAGGCGGCCGGTTTCGACCCCCTTGGTCCAGAGGACGGGCATCCGGTCCTCCAACCCACCCGTCCCGTTGGGGATCATCGGGAAGCCCGTATCGCCCATATGCTTCTGCTCGGTCGTGAAGGCCGCGTGATCCGTGGCGACAACCTGCAGCGAGCCCGCGGCCAGCCCGGCCCACAGCCCGTCCTGATGGGCCTTGTCACGGAAGGGCGGCGACATCACCCTGCGGGCGGCATATTCCCAGTCCTTGTTGAAATACTCGCTCTCATCCAGGGTCAGATGCTGGATCAGCGGCTCGCCATAGACGCGCATCCCCTTTTGGCGCGCGCGGCGGATCGCTTCATGGGCCTGCTCGCAGGACACATGCACGATATACAGCGGCACGCCCGCCGCATCGGCGATCATGATGGCGCGGTTGGCGGCCTCGCCCTCGACCTCCGGCGGACGGGAGAAGGCATGACCCTCCGGCCCGGTGATCCCCTCGGCCATGTATTTCTCCTGGAGTGCGGCGACGACATCGCCGTTCTCGGCATGGACCAGAGGCATGGCGCCCAGGGCAGCACAGCGCTGGAACGAGGCGAACATCTCGTCATCCTCGATCATCAATGCGCCCTTATAAGCCATGAAATGCTTGAAGGTGTTGATGCCGCGCTGAACGACCTCGGCCATGTCCTCGAAGATCTGCTCCGACCAGCCGGTGATTGCCATGTGGTACGAGATATCGGTGCAGATCTGATGGCCGGACTTCTTGTCCCAAGCCTCGACCGCGTTCATCAGGGAGCCGTCCTCGCCCGGCAGGACGAAATCGACCAGCATGGTGGTGCCGCCGGTGGCCGCGGCCCAGGTGCCGGATTCAAACGTCTCGGCGGCGGTTGTGCCCATGAAGGGCATCTCCAAATGGGTATGCGGGTCGATCCCGCCGGGGATGACATAGGCCTCGGAGGCATCAATGACTTCATCGCCCTGGAGGTTCTCACCGATGGCGGCGATCTTCTCGCCTTCGATCAGAACATCGGCTTTCCAAGAGCGATCCGCCGTGCAGACCGTGCCGCCTTTGATGACTTTGGACATGGTTCATCTCCTATTTCATCGCCATCGTGAAAGCGTTTCGCGCCTTGGCAATGTCTCTATTAACGTCGTCGATCCTGTGCAAGATGCCGTGCATCCTGATCCAGAGAGGCTCGTGCTTTGACCAGAAGTCGGGCGAGACGCCCAACAAGGTTTTCAGAAGGTCGCCTTGATAATACTGCGCTTCCATGAACGGGTTCTCCTCAAGGAGGCTGATCGCGTGCCCTACGGTGAAGGTTTGCCAGTACCCGTGCGTTAGCAGTACATTCAAATCCACGGGTGTGAGAGCAGACAGTGGCTTGTCCAGTGCCCTCACTATCTCATCATATGTCTCTGAGCCGATCAGAGGTAGCTTCGCAAGCCCGAGCGGTTCTCGGCACGACTTCGTTTTGTTGACATTAGGTGCCAACACATCCTCGCGCTGCTATCACTCAACAATCTCCGCCGTCTCCACCACCGCGTGGAACAAAACGTTGGTGCCCTTCTCGGCCCATTCGGGGGTGATCTCTTCGGCCTCGTTGTGGCTTAGGCCATCAACGCAGGGGCACATGATCATCGCTGTGGGCGCCACCTTGTTGATCCAGCAGGCGTCGTGGCCTGCGCCCGAGACGATGTTGCGGTGGCTGTAGCCGAGACGCTCCGCTGCCCCGCGCACGGCGTTGACGCAGCCCTCGTCGAAGGCCGGGGGGTTGAATTGGCCGACGATTTCGCTTTCGAAGCCGCAGCCCAGCGCCTCACAGATACCGGGTGCTTTCTCCATCAGTTCGGTCACCATAGCTTCCAGAGTTTCGAGTATATGCGAGCGGAAATCGACGGTGAAGACCGCCCGGCCCGGGATGATGTTGCGCGAATTTGGATGGATCTCGGCATGGCCGATTGCCCCGACCGCGTTCGGTTGGTGTTTCATTGCGATCTCGTGGACCAGTTCGGTGATCTGCGCCATGCCGCGCCCGGCATTGCGGCGCATCGGCATGGGGGTCGAGCCAGTATGGCTCTCCTTGCCCGTGACGGTCACCTGGATCCATCGCAGGCCCTGGCCATGGGTGACGACGCCGATATCGATATCCTCGGCTTCTAGGATCGGGCCCTGCTCGATATGCAGTTCGAAGAACGCCTTCATCTTGCGCTCGCCCACCGGCTCGGCGCCCCTCCAGCCGATCCGGTCAAGCTCGTCCTCGAAACGCTTGCCTTCGGCATCGACCCGGTCATAGGCCCAGCCCTGCTCCAGCACGCCGGCAAAAACGCCAGAGGCCAGCATAGCGGGGGCATAGCGCGTGCCCTCCTCGTTGGTCCAATTGGTGACCACGATGGGATGTTTGGTTCTGATGTCCAGGCGGTTCAGGGTGCGGATAATCTCGAGCCCACCCAGAACGCCAAGCACGCCATCGTATTTGCCGCCCGTCGGTTGGGTATCCAGATGCGAGCCGACATAGACAGGCAGCGCATCCGGGTCGGTCCCCTCGCGCCGGGCGAACATTGTTCCCATCTGGTCGACGCCCATGGTCAAGCCTTCGGCCTCGCACCAGGTTTGAAACAGGGCGCGGCCCTTGGCGTCGTCGTCGGTCAGAGTCTGGCGGTTGTTGCCGCCTGCGATGCCCGGGCCGATCTTGGCCATCTCCATCAGACTGTCCCACAGCCGGTTGCCATCGATCCGCAGGTTTTCGCCGGGAGCCGCCATGGAAGCCTCATCTTCTTGACCATCTGGTAAAATCGAGGCTAGCAAGCTGCGGTGGAGCGTCAAGAGCAAACTGGCGCCTGTCAGGAGAGCGATTTGGCCACGCGCAAACCCACCCGCATCCAGTCCGCCAACCGCGAGAAAATCCGCGAGGCGGCGCTGGAGGTGTTCTCGCGCGACGGGTTTCGCGGCGCGACCATAGATGCGATCGCTGCCGTATCGGGGATGTCGAAGCCGAACCTGCTCTACTACTTCCCCTCGAAAGACGCGATCTATCGCGAGGTTTTGGAGGGGTTGTTAGATACCTGGCTAGACCCGCTGCGAGGCCTCGACCCGAACGGAAATCCAACCACCGAGATTACCGCCTATCTGGAGCGTAAGATCGAGATGGCGCGGGATTATCCCCGCGAATCCCGGCTCTTCGCCAACGAGATGCTGCGCGGCGCGCCAATCCTGGGCGACGTACTGGCGACGGACCTGAAGGCTCTGGTCGAGGAAAAGGTCGAGGTCATCCGGGTCTGGATCGAAGCGGGCGAAATCCGCCAGATGGACCCGCGCCATCTGCTCTTCGCGATCTGGGCCACGACCCAGCATTATGCTGACTACGACCCACAGGTCCGTGCGATCCTGGGCGATGACGGCGATGGGCGTTTTGACGATGCCGCGGCCTTCCTGCGCCGCTTGTTTATGGAAGGGCTGCTGCCGCGTTGAGTGTGCGCTCGGCAGCAGGCGTCGCAGACAGACCAGAATTTGACGCGATAATTCTGTGAATAGCGGACATGCGTGTTTACCCTTCATCGGGTGACGGTGTTAGGGGACCTCGGTTGGGGATGAGCGAGTACGATTACATCATTGTGGGCGCGGGATCGGCCGGGGCGGTGCTCGCCAATCGGCTGTCGGCGGATGGGCGGCTGAGCGTGCTGGTGCTGGAGGCCGGCGGGCCGGATCGCAGCCCCTGGATCCACCTGCCCATCGGTTACGGCAAGATCTATTACGACGCCCGGGTGAACTGGAAATACACGACCGAGCCCGTGCCCGGCCTGGGCGGCAAGCCCAGCTATTGGCCGCGGGGGCGGGTGCTGGGCGGCTCCTCCTCGATCAACGCGATGGTCTATGTGCGGGGGCACCCCAGCGACTATGATGCCTGGGCGCGCGAGGCGCCGGGCTGGTCCTGGGATGACGTGGCCCCGCTGTTCCGCCGGATGGAGGATTGGTCGGGTGAACCCGATACGCGGCGCGGCGTGGGTGGCCCCGTGCCGGTGCGCGATATCTCGGAGGATGTCCATCCGCTTTGCCAGCGCTATCTGGCTGCGGCGGGCGAGATCCAGATCCACCATAACCCGGACTATAACGCGGCGGAGATGGCAGGCGCGAGCCTCTATCAGATCACCACATCCGGGGGGCGGCGGGCTTCCACCGCGCGCTGCTATCTGAACCCGGCTTTGTGGCGAACCAATCTGGTGGTGGAAACCCATGCCCATGTGCAGCGTTTGCTGATCGCATCGGGCCGGGCGAGCGGTGTCCTCTATCGCCGCAAGGGAAAGGAGCAGACGGCGCGGGCGCGGCGCGAGGTAATCCTGTGCGGAGGCGCGGTGAACAGCCCGCAGATCCTGCAACTCTCCGGCATTGGCCCCGGCGCGGTCTTGCAGCGCCATGGTATCGAGGTGATCCACGATGCCGCCCATGTCGGACGCAATCTGCAGGATCATCTGGGCGCCGATACCCTCTACCGCGCTAAGGTGCCGACGCTGAACCAGCAGCTTGGCCCCTGGTGGGGTAAAGTCAGGGCCGGGCTGCAGTATATGTTTGGACAGCGCGGGCCGCTCAGCCTCAGTCTCAACCAGGCCGGGGGTTTCGTCAGGCTGTGCCCGGGGACGGGCGGGCCGGATACCCAGCTTTATTTCTCGCCTGTCAGCTATACCCGCGCACCGCCGGGCACCCGCCCGCTGATGCGGCCAGACCCGTTTCCTGGATTCCTGCTGGGGTTCAACCCGTGCAAGCCGACCAGCCGGGGCTGGGTCGAGATCCGCTCGCCCGACCCAGCCGAGGCCCCTGCCATCCAGCCCAACTATCTGGATACCGAGGAGGACCGCCTGCTGATGCGCGAGGGGCTGAAGCTTATGCGCCGCATCGCCAGCGCCAGACCGCTGCGCGACATCATCGCCGCAGAACTACAGCCTGGACAGGAGGTGCAGGATGAAACGGCGCTGGATGCGTTCATCCGAGACCATGCCTGGACGGTGTTTCACCCCTGTGCGACCTGCCGGATGGGCAGTGACCCCGAGGCCTCCGTCGTCGATCCTCGTCTGCGGGTGCATGGGGTGCAGGGGCTGCGGGTGGCCGATGCCTCGATCTTTCCTTCCATTCCCACAGGCAATACCAATGCGCCTGCGATCATGGTGGGCGAGCGTGCCGCCGATCTGATCCTGGAGGATGCGCGCGGCTGAGGGAACCACCGATGAAACTCGCCAAGATCGAAAGCTTCTCGACCCCGGATGTGGGATTCGTGCGCGTGACGATGCAGGACGGCGCGCAGGGCTGGGGCCAGATCTCCACCTACCACTCCGACATTACCGCACAGGTGCTTCACCGGCAGGTGGCCCCTTGGGTGCTGGGCCGGGATACGGAGGATCTGGACGATCTGCTGGACCTGGTGACGGAGCGCGAGCACAAGTTCCCAGGGTCGTATCTGCGCCGGGCGATGGGTGGCTTGGACACGGCGATCTGGGATATGCGGGGCAAACGCGCGGGCCAGCCGGTGGCAACGCTGCTGGGCGGCTCGCCCGGACCCATCCGCGCCTATGCCTCCTCCATGAAACGCGACATCACGCCGGGGGATGAGGCCGAGCGTCTGAAACGCTTGGCGGGCGAACACGGCTTCACCGCCTTCAAGATGCGGGCGGGCGCGGAAGTGGGCCGCAATCAGGACGAATGGCCAGGGCGCACGGAGGAGATAATCCCCACCATGCGCCGCGCCCTGCCCGATGCCGATCTGCTGATCGATGCCAATTCCTGCTACAGTCCGGAACGCGCCATCGAAATCGGCCACATGCTGCAGGACCACGGTTTTGGCCATTTCGAGGAACCCTGCCCCTATTGGGAGCTGGAACAGACCAAGCAGGTCACCGATGCGCTGGAGATCGACGTGACGGGCGGAGAGCAGGACTGCGACCTGCCCACCTGGCGCCGGATGATCGAGATGCGCGCCGTCGATATCGTGCAGCCGGATGTGATGTATCTGGGCGGCATGTGCCGCACCCTGCGGGTCTGCCGAATGGCGGAGGAGGCCGGCCTGCCCGTCACACCCCATTGCGCGAACCTGTCTATGGTCACGCTTTTCACCATGCATCTTTTGCGCGCCGTCCCCAATGCGGGCAAGTATCTGGAATTCGCGATCGAGGGCGCGGATTACTATCCCTGGCAACAGGATCTGTTCGTCGAAAGCCCCTATGCGATCGAGAATGGCGAGGCCCGGGTAACCGACGCGCCAGGCTGGGGAGTGGAGATCTCGCCCGAGTGGTTGGCCCGGGCAGAGTACCGCGTCAGCGAATAAAGACCCTGCGCGACCCTCGATTGGCGGGGTGACAAGCCCCTGACCGCCCGCCATAGTGGCGATATTGGTTTGATCATATCCTGAGGGTTGGGATGAGCGACGAAACACATGATGGCGGCGCCGGCGGTGAGCCGCGCGCAGCGTGGGATCTGGAACGGTACCGCACGGTCCCCGGAACCACCAAGATACGCCCGACATCGACCGAGCAGCGCCAGACGCATCCGGAATATACCGCTGATGGCTGGACCCTGTTCTGGATGGCGCTGCGCACGTCGTTCATGTCGATTGTCACGCTGGGAATCTATCGTTTCTGGATGATCGTGCGCCTGCGCCGCCACTATTGGGGCGGGATCCTGTTGCGCGGCGATCCGCTGGAATATACCGGGCGAGGGATCGAGAAGCTGCTTGGCTTCCTGCTGGCGATGGTGATCCTGGCGGTCTATCTGGGGTTGGTCAATCTGGGCCTGACGTTCCTGGGCTTCTCGCTCGCGACCGATGACGAAATCCAGGCCCAGATCGCGTTCAATCTCACGCTGTTTGCAACCTTGCCGCTGATCTATTTCGCGCAGTATCGGGGGATGCGCTATCTGCTCTCGCGCACCCGCTGGCGGGGCATCCGTTTTGGCATGGGGCCCGGATCGTGGGGCTACATGCTGCGGGCGGTTCTGCTGACCATTCTGACGGTGATCACCGCCGGTCTCGCCTATCCCTACCAGCACTTCAAGCTGGCGCAGTACATGACCAACCGCAGTTGGTTCGGCGATCAGAAATTCGAGCAACACGGATCGTGGGTGGAGCTTTTCGCGGCTTGGATCTGGATCTATATCATGCTGCTGTTCATCGGGCTCTGCGTCTATGGATTCGCGGAGTCCGGTCCGACCGGGGATGTGTTCAGCATCCTGATCGGCGCGGTGATCTATCTCGTTTCGCTGATCGGGCTCTATCTCAGCTATGTGCGGTATCAGTTCCAGGCGTTCAAATCGCTCTGGTCCAACAAGACACTGGGCGAAGATATCAGCTTCGAGAGCGAGTTGAACGTGAACAACGCAGTGGGCGTGTTCCTGACCGGGTCGTTCCTAACCTCGGTGACGATCTCGGTGATGCTGGCGATTGCGGGCGCAGTGATCGGGGTGGTGTTCGAGTTTCTGGGCGCCGGGGGCGATGGCCCCTCGATGGCAGATATCTTCAGCAATGCGAACGATGTCCAGGACTTGTTCCTCGCGATGCTGCGATCGCCTGCGGTGCTGATCGGGTTCGTCCTGACCTATCTGGCCGTGATCGTCGTCACATTCGCGGTGGGCCAGGTGTTCTTCACGCACCGGATCCTGCGACGCAAGGTCGATACCATGCTGATCCACAACCCCGGCGCCTTGTCCGACAGCCGCCAACGCGCCCATGACGGCAATACCGAGGCAGGCGGCTTTGCCGATGCGCTGGGTGTCGATGTGGGTGCTGGCTTCTGATGACAGCGTTGGAGCAATATGCGCGGCTGGAGGCCGGGGCTCGCTATTATGACGGCCAGTCAGCGGTGCCGCAGAATGTCATGATCAGCTTTGGCGAGCGTACCCTGGTGATCCTCAGCTTTGACAACCAGGTCAACGCGCATTGGCCGCTGGCCAGTTTGCGGGCGCTGGAAAGTGCCGATCAGACGACATTCCAACTGGTGCCGCATCACGACAGCGACGAACGCGTGGTGTTGAACGATCCGGAGATGATGGCGGCAATACGCGCGGTCTGCCCGGATCTGACCAAGCGCAGCGTCGACCGCAAGGGCGTGCGCAAGGCGGTGTTTTGGGGCGCGGGTGCCATCGGCTCGGTTCTGTTGATGGTCTTCGTGATCGTGCCCGCTTTGGCCGGGCAACTCGCTCTGTTGATCCCGCCGGAGCGTGAGCGCCAGATGGGCGATGCGGTCGCCAAGCAGGTGCAGAGTTTTCTGGGTGTCGCAGGTGACGATGCCTATTGCACCAGCCCCGAAGGGTTGGCCGCAGTCGAGACGATGCGCGAGCGTTTGGCGTCGGAAGTCGATCTGCCCTATCCATTGCGCGTCGATATCCTGAACCACGATCTGGTCAATGCCTTCGCGCTGCCGGGCGGGCGGGTCATCCTGTTTCGCGGGCTGATCAAGGAGGCTGAGACGCCGGAGGAGGTGGCCGGCGTGCTGGCGCACGAGATCGGTCATGTGGTGCATCGCGACCCGACCGTCGGCGCCCTGCGCGCCGCCGGATCGGCGGGGATCATCGGCCTCATGCTGGGCGATGTCTTTGGCGCTGCGGTGGTTGTCGCCGCGACCGAGGCGGTGATCAATGCCAGCTATCAGCGAGAGTTCGAGACACGGGCGGATGAGACGGCCTATCGGCTGCTGGCCGATGCCGGGCTGCCGAGCGGCCCGTTTGCCGGGTTCTTCGCCCGTATGGCCGAGGAGCATGGCTCGAACGAAACGTTCCTGCGCTATCTCGCCTCACATCCCGAGCTTGATGGGCGTGCGGCGCGCGCCGCCGCTGCCGACATGATCGGCGATGGTGGTTTCAAGCCTGTGTTGAGCGACCGCGATTGGGTGGCGATGCAGGAAATCTGCGACTGATGGCGCTCAAAGCCTGCGGAAGCTGACATTTGCGCTCAGCGGTCCCTCGGCCCTTACAGTGCCGAGCTCCGTCTGCCAGATCAGTGTCGCCAGCACATTGCGTGCCGCCGCAGGCAGTAGGGCAGCATCCACATCGTCATAGATACGCGCTGCCAACGTTGCCGCATTGGCCGGCCCTTCCGCCAGTGATGCGAGGATCTGCGCCGCCCGGGCCTCGCGGTGTGTGCGCTGATGGGCGACCATGCCGCGCGGATCGGTCACCGGGTGCCCATGGCCTGGCAGATAGAGCTTGTCATCCCGCCCAGCCAGCCGATCCAGCGTGCTCATGAAGGCAGCCATATCCCCCTCGGGCGGCGAAACCAGGGTGGTCGCCCAGCCCATCACCGTGTCGCCGGTGAAGACGGCCCCGGCGCCTTCGAGCACAAAGGAGAGATGGTTCGACAGATGCCCAGGCATATGGAGCGCCTGCAGCGACCAGCTCGCCGCCGTGATGCGCTCGCCATCCGCGAGCGATCGGATGGGGGTAAATTCCGGATCTCCTCCCTCGCCACCGCCAATTTCGCCCGCCGCCGCAAGGTCCTGCATCGGTTGCGACATGCCGGTGCCATGGCCGCCAAAGCCCAGAACCGGCGCGCCGGTGCGCGCTGCCAGCCAGGCAGCGCCAGGGCTGTGGTCGCGATGCGAGTGGGTAACGAGGATATGGCTTAGACTTCCCCCGGTGGCGGCGAGGATACGCTCCAGATGCGCCGTGTCCAACGGGCCCGGGTCGACTACTGCCTGCTCTGCCCCGTCGCCCAGCAGATAGGTCTGGGTGCCCGTGAAGGTCATTGGAGAGGGGTTCTGACAGGTCAGCCTGCGCAGCCGCACGCCGCCATCCACGGCCAGGGTTTCCACCTCGCCATAACGCACGCTGGGATCCCGGTTGAAAGGGTCGGTCATGCGAAAACCCCGTCTTGCGCGCGCGCTGTGCGCTCACTAGCGTGCCCTTCATGCTCGACCTTGGACCCGTGCTCAAGCCCTACCTGCCCAAAAGCCTGTTCTGGCGGGCTTTTCTGATCCTGGTGGTCCCGATCGTGCTGTTGCAACTGGTTGTGGCGTCGGTCTTCATCCAGCGGCATTACGATGGTGTGACGGCGCAGATGGCGGGCTCTATCGCGCGCGAGATCAACTATGCCATCCAGCGGGTCAATCAGGCACCCAGCATCGAAGACGCACAGGCGACCCTGCGCGAGATGAGCGCGCCGTTCAATTTCCAGATCGGGCTGGATGAAGGCGAGGAGGTCTCCGTCGCCCTCAGCCGTGCGTTCTTCGATGTCACAGGTTCGGTGATTGCCGAGACGATGCGTGCGGAGATCCAGGCACCTTTTGCATTGGATCTGGTGAACTTCCCGAAGCATGTCGAAGCCCGGATCGCCACGGACAAGGGCGCCCTGCGTGTGCTGGTTCCGCGCCGCCGGATGAACGCGGCCAATCCGCATCTGCTGTTGGTCTGGATGGCAGTGACCGCCGTGGCACTGACCGGCGTGGCGACGCTTTTCCTGCGCAACCAGATCCGGCCGATCCATGACCTCTCGCGCATTGCCATTGCCTTCGGGCGTGGGCGCACTCTGCCGTTTCGTCCGGGCGGCGCGCAGGAGGTGCGCCGCGCGGGCCAGGCCTTTCTGGATATGCGCGGCCGGATCGAGCGACAGATGGAGCAGCGCACGAAGATGCTCTCGGGCGTCAGCCACGATCTACGCACGCCGTTGACCCGGATGCGCCTTGCCCTGGCCGTCAGCGACGAGACGCCGGAGACCCAGGGCATCGCCCGTGATGTCGACGAGATGGAACATATGCTGGAGGCGTTCCTGTCCTTTGCCCGCGGTGAGGAAGGTGAGGTGCCCGAGCCGGTCTCAGCCCTCGAACTGGCCGAGGATGTGGCGGCTGACACCCGCCGTCATGGCCACGAGATCACGCTGTTCAGCCAGGTGGAGACGCCGGAGAGGCGCGAGATCACCGTGCGCCGCGCGGCCATGAAGCGCTGTCTGACCAACCTGATCAACAATGCGACATCCTATGGCGAGCGGGTCTCGTTGACCACGCGGTTGACCAAACGCTATGCCGAGTTTCTGGTGGAGGATGACGGGCCGGGTATCCCCGAAGAGAAGCGCGAAGATGTGCTGCGTCCCTTCACCCGGCTGGATGAAAGTCGCAATCAGGATGTTGCCAGCGGGGTGGGCCTGGGGTTGTCCATTGCAATGGATATCGTGCGCGCCCATGGCGGGTCGCTGTCACTGGACGAGAGCAAACGGTTGGGCGGATTGCGAGTCAGCGTGATCCTGCCACGCTGACCTCGACGGTTCAGAAGGTTTCTTCTTCGCTGGCCGGACCGGTGGTCAGGTTGTCCCATGCCCGGCGCAGGAAGTCATTGCGCAGTTGCGGCTCGACCCCTTCATAAGCGCAGATCGAGATTGACTGCTCGATCAGGAATTTCGGATGGAACGAGCTGTAGTTCCGCCCCGTCGCCTCGTAGAGGTCGAACAGCACGAAGGCCAGCACATCTTCGCTGACCGCCATGTTGAACGCCTTGGCGGTGCGCAGGAAGATCCGGACATAGGTGTCACGGTCTGGACGGTCGATCAGGATCTTGTGGCGAAGACGGCGCAGGGCCGCTTCGTCGACCAGAGCTTCGGGCATCTTGTTGGTCGAGAAGACCACCAAAAGCTCGAACGGAACCTCGAATTTCCGGCCCGATTGCAGTGCCAGATAATCGACACGCTTTTCCAGCGGGATGATCAGCCGGTTGACGATATCCTGCGGGGTCTGACGCTGGCGACCGAAGTCGTCGATGATGAACAGCCCACCATTCGCCTTCATCTGCAACGGCGCCGTGTAGGTCCGGCTCGAGGGTGAATAGCTCAGATCCAGCATCTCCAGCAGCAACTCGCCGCCGGTGATCAGGCCCGGGCGTTTGCAGAGCGCATAGCGTTGATCGAAGCTGAGATTGTTGCGCAGGCCATGCACGACTTCGTGGCCGCCGGCGACGGGTTCATGTACTTCGGGGTCGAAGACGCGGATGATCTGGTTGTCCACTGCGACCACATAAGGCACCAGAATATGGTCCTGATAGGCCTCGCAAAGCGCCTCGGAAATGGTCGATTTACCATTCCCCGGCGGGCCATAGATCAGCATCGAAGCGGCGGAGTTCGCGGCGGGCCCCAGTTTTTGCATCAGATCGTCCGGGATCACCAGATCGCGGAAGACGTAATCCAGCCGCTGGCGGCTGAGCACTTCGTTGCGTACGGGCTGGCCGGCCATCACGCGAAGATAACTGTCGAGCGGCACAGGGGCTGCCCCGGTCCAGTCGGAATAGCTCAGCGCCTCCTGCGCCCAAGCGCGGCCCTTGTTGGTCAGGGCGTACTTCATTTCCGAGTTCAGATTGGCGCCCAATTGACCCAGTTTCTGGATCAGCGCCTTGTGCTCGGCAATCTCGATGATCTGGTCGATGATCCGCACTGGCAGCTTCAGTGCCAGGCTCATCGCGCTGGGTCGTTCGATGCCGTGGCGGAAAATTGTCTTGACCAGAAGGTCGATCAGATAGGTGGGCTCCAGACCGGTCTCGGCCAGGCTTCGTGGCGAAGGGGCCGCATCGAAACGACCCGTCGGCCCCGGATTGGGCAGGCTCTTATCACGTATGGACATGATCACCCCAATAGAATCTCGAAGCCCCAAGAATTACGCCAAAATGGAGCAGGAATACGGCAAGCCAGACACAATTACGCCAGCTTTCGGTCGCAATCAATGCATTTTACTTCCGTTCGGCGCTTCAAGGTCTGGCGAGAGAAGGACAATGTTGCCTCCGGCGTCCGAAACGCCAAGCACCAGAACCTCGGACATGAACGGGCCGATCTGGCGCGGAGGGAAATTCACGACACCCATAACCTGGCGCCCGATCAGCTTCTCGGGCGCGTAGTGTTCGGTGATCTGGGCGGAGGACTTCCGCTCGCCGATCTCGTCTCCGAAATCGATCCACAGCTTGATGGCGGGCTTGCGTGCCTCTGGAAAAGGCTCGGCGCGCAGCACAGTGCCGACCCGAATATCGACCTTCAGGAAGTCGTCGAACGTGATGGTATCTGTCATATGGGTCCCCTCAGGCGCGGAGTTCGCGCGACCGGTCCGCCGCGGCGGCGACGGTTTTGCGCATCAGACCGGGCAGGTCGGGCATCAGCACCTCTAACCCCGCCGCGGTGGTGCCGCCTGGGGAGGTGACGTTGATCCGCAATTGCGCGGCTTCCTCCTCGGATCCCGCGGCGAGGGCCCCGGCGCCAGAGACTGTCGCGCGGGCGAGGCGCATTGCCATCTCCGCTGGCAGACCCTGGGCTTCCCCCGCTGCCGCCATCGCCTCGATCATGTGGAAGACATAGGCCGGGCCCGAGCCTGAGAGGCCGGTGACAGCGTCCATCTGCTCCTCATCCTGCAACTGCACGGTGTCGCCCACGGCGGCCATCAGCGCCTCGGCCATTTCCAGGTCGTCGGCGCTTGCCTTCGCGTTGCCGATCAGGGCCGAAATGCCTCGCCCGACGGCGGCGGGAGTGTTCGGCATCGCGCGTATGATTGGGGCGTCTGCGCCGAACAGCGCTTCAAACTCTGCAATCGTGGTGCCTGCTGCGATGGAGAGAAAGACCGTACCGCGCCCGGCCAGAGCCTGCAATTGCGGCGCCGCTTCGCCGATCATCTGCGGCTTGACAGCGATCACGGCAATCGTCGCGTCCGGCAGCGTGGCGGGGTTCAGATTGACACCCTGTCCCTGAAGCCAGGGCGACGGCGCAGGTTCGATAATGCTTGTCCGGGCGGGCTCCAGACCGGCGTCAAGCCAGCCCTGCAACAGGGCGCTGCCCATCTTGCCACAGCCCAGAAGGACAAGAGATTGAATTTTCGAGAGGGTCTGTATGCCGCTCATCCTGTTCCCCTTCGCACCCGTCGTTGCGATCTGTTCTAGCGCGAGACTAGACGAGTGCGCGCAGGAATGGGAACCCCGAACGGCGCGGTGATCCTGTCAGGGCTCAGGCGGTCCCGAAGGCTTCCTCGATTGCGATGGCGGCACCGGCCTCGGCGCTCTCGTCGCCCCAGCAGACCAATTGGAAGGCTGGATAGAACCGCTCGGCCAGCCCGACCGCATTAAGCACCATGGCCTCGACCTGCTCGGGCGTGGCGTGGGCACCGCCTGCCAGCGTCAGCCCATAGCGGAAGGCCACCAGCTTCTGATCGCGCCAGAATGTGAAGACACCTCCCCAGATCCGGTCATTCGCGATGTTCAAAAGACGATAGAATTCCTCGAGCCGCTCCTCGGGCGGGTTCAGTTCGAAGGTACAGACCATGCGCAGCATGTCGTCGTAATTCGACCAGGCCAGCGACAGCGAGTAGGTCCGCCAGGCGGCCTCGATCGCCATGGCGATCTGATCCTCGCCCACACGGTCGAAATCCCACTCGCACTGTTCCGCCAGGGTTTCGACGATGTCGATTGGATGCACGTCTGTGTTGTGAAAGTCTTGCTCGATGGCAGTCATGCCTCTCCCCCATTTTATGGTGGCCCGGTGAGGCGGTGCCCACAGGATGCACCCAGGGTTGCCAGTGATCGTGGGCAGAATACCCTCGACCCACGAAATATGGTGTCCGAAACGAAGGGCTGCGTAAAGCACAATCTGGCACACGACACAAAAGATTCGCTTGCAGTGCCAGGGACACGCCGAGGCGAATGCAAAAGAGCCGCCTTCAGGGGCGGCTCAGCAAACGGGCAACGGGAAAGGGGTCAGGATTTCTTCTTGGCTTCCAGCGCGTCGATCCGCGCACGCAGGGCTTCGTTCTCCTCGCGCGCCAGAATTGCCATCTCGCGCACCGCCTCGAACTCCTCGCGTGTGACCAGGTTGCTGTCGGCGACGAAGCGTTCGAACCAGCTGCGCATTGCCGTTTCAGCCTCGGACTTTACGCCCTGGGCCATACCAGCTGCGTTGGTCATCAGTTGGCTCATATCGTCGAAGAACTTGCCACGGGTCTGCATTTGGTTCGCCTCATCTCGTTAGTCAATTTAATATGGGAGTGTTGCGCACGCGATGCAATGTGGCGCGCCCGCAACCCCTTGACGCAGTTTGTCCGACGCGGGAGAAGTCTGCCCAAGGCCCCGTGGCTCAACTGGATAGAGCAATCCCCTCCTAAGGGATAGGTTGCAGGTTCAAGTCCTGCCGGGGTCGCCAGATCTACCTGAAAAATATGGCTTATTCGCAAAGGCTTCTGCAGAAGCACGCAGAAATGTTCGTTTCGTCTTCCATCGAATTTTCCGAAAACGACCGAAGTCTCGCACAAAACCTGTACAAAACTCGCAAGTCCGTGCGGCGTTGGTGGCGCTCTCATGAGCTGGTGGGTTGCGAATGCGTGTGCCGAACGGAAGTTTGGAAGCGCCCCCCGCAAGCAGATCATCATGTTTCTGGCGGACAAGGCGTCTGATGACGGGTCGGGTATCTGGTGCTCGAAGGGGACGATCCAGCGGCATACGGAGTTGGGCGAGACCATAGTCAAGCGAACGATCCGGGACTTCCTGAAGGAAGGTATCCTGGTCGAGACCGGCGCGCGTGGATGCAAGAACGGGTTCACCGTCGTTTACCGGATCGATCTCGCTCAGATCGATGCGCTGGAACTCACCGCAGGACCCGAGTTCGAGATGGGGGCCACAGTGGACTGTCTGACATTAGCGCTCGTGGGACAGTTTAGGATGATTTGCTAAGGGAGGATTTCTGGCACATCGTACCCGCCGAGGAGTGGAGATGAGACAGAGAGCGTGAATGCTAAAGAGCCATGACGATAAGGTCGTCAAAGACATCCGCCGTGCCACACGCAGGCAGTACTCAGCCGAAGAGAAGATCCGGGTCGTATTGGACGGCCTGAAGGGGGAGGACACCATTGCGGAACTGTCGCCTGACCGATGAACGACTTCCGACAGATCTCCGCGACCGGCGTGCCTTGCTTTATGATGAGCGCCTTTTGCGCTGCCGTTTTTGCGCCTCCATGAACTGCGATGCTTTCATGCTAGGCTGCTCCTCTCCCAGCAAGGGAAACTAGCGGAAACTCGTGCTACAAACGATCCAGCTTTCAGGGGCAGTGCAGGCGGTCTGAAGGGCTAGGAGAGCATTGCGGAGTTGTGCCGCCTGGATGGCTTTGCTGACAACTCCAATTCTGTCCTTTAGATGCTGACCTCTGATACTTCGTTTTGATGATAGGCGGTTATTCTGGCACTGAAGTGGGTAGTGCGCAGGAAGCTGGTTTCTCCTCAGACCCGCGGTTCCAGGCGCTGGTATCGTGCCCGGGCACCTCTTTCGATTGCGGCTGCCGCAAGGCGACCCACGCGTAGGTCATGGCGCAGGATCTCGAGCAATTTCAGCTCGGTCATGGCTACCATTCCGTCAGCGGCAGCCACATCGCAGGCGATGGCGTAGGCGGTCTCTCGCAGATGGTCCGGCAGGGCTTGCTCGACCAGGCCGACCAGTGCGTCGATGCCGTCATCGTCGTCGAAGAGATCCTCGACCAGGGCCGAGACCGATCCGATCCGGTCGCGGTCATATCCGCGAAAGACCGGCAGATGGTCGATCACACTGTGCATCGTCGCCATCTCGCTTTCTGTCATCTGGCTATCGGCGACCGAGACGGCGATCATCACGCTGACGAGGGCGTCCTGGGGGCTGAGGCTGTCGGTGGTCATCGGGCTCTCCATGCAGCAGGTGGTCCGAGCGACCCTAGGGCTGCCGCACGCGCGCGGCAAGTCACGTTCGCCCATGCAGCGAGCGGGCCGATTTCGGTCCCGGCAACGAAATCTGGGTGGCGCAGGGGTCAGAGTTGACGCCCGGGGGCGACCCTCCTAAGACCCCGCTGGACCGTTAGGAGGATCCGCGATGACCGACACCGCTTTGCGCGACGCTGCCATGACCTCGAAGGCCTGGCCTTTCGAAGAGGCGCGCAAGCTGGTCAAACGCTATGATAAGGCCCCGCCGGAGAAGGGTTACGTGCTGTTCGAGACCGGCTATGGCCCCTCGGGCTTGCCCCATATCGGTACATTCGGTGAAGTTGCGCGCACCACCATGGTCCGCCAGGCCTTTGAGGTACTGAGCGATATTCCGACGCGGCTGATCTGTTTCTCCGACGATATGGACGGGTTTCGCAAGGTTCCGGGCAATGTGCCGAACCAGGAGCTTCTAGCGCAGCATCTCAACCGCCCGCTGACGGATGTGCCCGATCCCTTCGGAACCCATGACAGCTTTGGCGCCCACAACAATGCGCGGCTGAATGCGTTTCTGGACCAGTTCGGGTTCGACTACGAATTTGCTTCCTCGACCGAATACTACCGCTCGGGCCGGTTCGACGAGATGCTGATGGTGGCGCTGGAGCGGTTCGACAAGATCCTTGAAATCATGTTGCCGACCTTGGGCGAGGAACGTCGCGCTACGTATTCGCCCTTCCTGCCGGTCAGCCCGAAATCGGGCTATGTGCTGCAGGTGCCGACGCTGGAGCGGAATGTCACGCAAGGCACTATCGTCTATGAGGAGCCAGACGGCGAGCGGGTCGAAATCCCCGTCACCGGCGGCAATGTGAAAATGCAGTGGAAGCCCGACTGGGCGATGCGCTGGGCGGCGCTGGGTGTCGACTACGAGATGTCCGGTAAGGACCTGATCGACTCCGTCACCCAATCGGCCAAGATCTGCCGCGCGCTGGGTCGGCCCGCGCCGGAGGGCTTCAACTACGAGCTGTTCCTGGACGCGGAAGGGCAGAAGATCTCGAAGAGCAAGGGCAACGGCCTCTCGATCGAGGAATGGCTGACCTATGCGAGTGCGGAGAGCCTGAGCCTCTTCATGTACCAGAAGCCGCGTACTGCGAAACGACTACATTGGGATATCATTCCAAAGACCGTCGATGAGTATCATCAGCATCTGCGTGGGTTCGCGGCGCAGGACCAGGCCAAGCGTCTGGCCAACCCCGCCTGGCATATTCATGCTGGCCATCCGCCGAAGAGCGATCTGGCAGTGCCCTATGCGATGCTGCTCAATCTGGCCTCCGCCGCGAGCGCCGAGGACAAGGATGTGCTCTGGGGCTTTATCCGCCGCTATGCGCCGAAGGCAACGCCCGAGAGCCATCCCTCGCTGGACGCCGCGGCTGGTCATGCGGTGCGATATGTGAAGGATAAGGTGGTCAAGAATTACCGCGCGCCGAGCGATACGGAACGTACGGCGATCCGGGACTTGCGGTTGCGCCTGGATGCCTGGCGCGGTGCCATGGACGGCGAGGCGTTGCAGGAGCTGGTTTTCGCAGTCGGCAACGCACACGGCTTCGATCCGCTGCGCGATTGGTTCAAGGCGCTTTACGAGGTGCTGCTGGGTGCCTCGCAGGGGCCGCGTTTTGGCGGCTTTGTCGCGATCTATGGGATTGAGGAAACCAAGGCCCTGATCGATGACGCGCTGGCAGGAAAGCTGGCAGCATGAAGGTCATTGCATTTCTGTGGCTCGCCGGCGGGCTGATCGCGATGTTCATCGGGAAGTCGGCGATTGCCTCGGCGGCGGAGCATGTGGCGCAGACCTACCCCGAGCGGTTCGCGAAATATGCTCGACATGGGTTCCTCCAGGTCAAGGCGATCTCAAACGATATGGACCGTGCCCGGCGGGGGCTGGCGGGGCCGCTGCTGATCGGGCGGTTACCGCAAGAGTTGCGCGATGACCCGCTGATCCGCCGCTGCCAGAAGGGGTGGCGTCAGGCGTTTCTGGGCATGATCGCATGCTTCGCGATGGCGTTCTTCACTCTGACGCTGATCTGAAATGGCGCCGCGCTCCCATGCGCGGGCAGCTCCATGGGGCCAGCTCGGTCATACCCACCCACCCGCGCGACGCCATCGCGCTGACAGCACCTGATGACAGGTCAAACAATCTGCTTTGCCCACACGGTGAAGTGCGTGGCTGCGCGCGGGTGGGTGGGCTGCGCAACCGGCAGTCGCAAGTGCTGCGCTGTCATGGGAGCGCGCAGCCACGTCCGCCGTTTTCAGCCAAGCGCAAACTGACCGGCGCTCTCTATCAGGTGTTCCCAAACTGCCAGTCCGAAGCTGCGCATGCAGTAGAGGTCGATACCTCCTTCACGCCCGTGCAGCGTCACGGCCACATGGTCCAGGCTGGTGGTCGCCACGCTGCCGTCCGGAAACGCCGAGGGGCGCAGATCCAGCGGCACTTGCCGGGCCATCAGGGCGGGCATCTCGATCCCTTCGATGCGGATCACCGTACGGGCATGGGACAGATCGAGCAGTGTTCCAGCGGCGCCAAGGGCGAGCGGTTCAAGCTCCGTTTCGCTGACCATAAGCCAGCGCAGCGGTTCAGTGCGCAGCAGCGATGCGGTGCCGAAGGCTGATTGCAGCGGGCCTGGCGCCTTCTTCACACCTGCGGCTTTTGCGGCGATCTTGGCCAGATCCGGCAGCCGATCCGGCCAGGCGGTGAGTTGCCAGATATGTGCGACGCGACGCTCTGACAGGGTCAGGTTCGTGCCGAAGCTATGGGGGATCTGCTGGCCGGCCAGTGCACTGATGCGCTCAACCATGCATCCGCCCTCCCTTTGGATCGTATTGGTGTGGGCTTTCGACCCGCGCGCGCACTTCGCTGTCACGCACCGGATCTGCGATGACAACGGTCTTGCCTTCCCAGGCCGCGGGCCCGCCTGCGACAAACCCGATCCCCAACCATTTGCCGCCGAGCGCAGGCGCCACCGTCACGCCGGTGATCCAGCCGAGGCCATGGCCCTCCACCTTGGCCGGGTCGCAGACTACGGCGCCGATTTTGAACCGCTCCGCCGGATCGACCGGCGTGAAATGGGCAAGTTGCGGGCGGTCGTCGCGGGCAAGATCCGGGCGTTTGCGCAGTACATTTCCGATGAAGGGCTTCTTCGAGGATGCCATCTTGCCGAGCCCCGCATCCTCCAGCGTGACCCGACCGTCCAGTTCAGCACCGGTCACATGGCCTTTTTCGATCCGCAGCGCGCCCAGCGCCTCGACGCCATAGGCCGACCCGCCGGCGGCCTCGACACCTGTCAGAAGGCTCGACCACATCGCGGGGCCGTAGTCGGAGGGGGCATAGACCTCGAAAGCCTGTTCGCCGGAGAAGCTGATCCGGGCGACCATCACCGGGATCGTGCCGCCCTCGACCGTCAGATCGGTTTGCAGGATCCCCATGAACGGCACCGCCTCGTTCGACAAATCGCCGGAGATCAGGGGTTGGATCGCCTCGCGCGCCTTGGGGCCCGCAACCGCCACGCCCGCCCATTGATCGGTGGTCGAGGCGACATGGACCCGCAGATCGGGCCAGCGGGTCTGTAACAGCTCCTCCAGCCAGGCCATCACCCCCGCCGCGTTGGCGGTGGTGCAGGTCATCAGGAATTCTTCCTCGCCCAGGCGCCAGGTGACCCCGTCGTCATAAACCATGCCGTCATCGCGCAGCATGACGCCATAGCGGCATTTGCCGACCGGCAGTTTGCCGAAACCGTTGACATAGACGCGGTTGAGGAACTCGCCCGCATCGGGCCCCTGCACGGCAATCTTGCCCAGCGTGGTGACATCGACCATGCCCACGCGCTCGCGCACATGGGTCGCCTCGCGCACATAGGCCTTGGCGAGCGTCTCACCAGGTTGCGCGGGATGCCACCAGGCACGTTTCCAGAGGCCGACATCCAAGAACTTCGTCCCTGCTTCTGCGTGGACGTCATACATCGGGGTGCGCCGAACTGGGCGCCAGCCGTGGCCCTTCATTCGGCCCGCAAGCGCGCCGATGGGGATCGGCGTATAGGGCGGGCGGAAGGTGGTGATCCCGGTTTCGGGGATCGTCTGGCCCAGGGCGTCCGCCAACAGCGCGAGGCCGATCACGCCGCCCATCTTGCCCTGGTCGGTCGCCATCCCCAGCGTGGTGTAGCGTTTCATGTGCTCGACCGAGGCGTAACCCTCGCGCGCGGCCAGGCGGACATCCTCGGTGCTGACATCATGCTGTGGGTCGATGAAGCTTTTCAGCTTCTGGTCGCGCAGAGTGACCTCCCAAAGCGGTTCGATCGGTGTCTGCCAGCCAGCGGGCGCGGGCGCCTTGGGGCTGCGCGGTTTGGTGCCCGTGAGGACCTTGATCGCGTCCGCTGCGGTGGCGCGGGCGTGATCCAGCGCTGCTGTCGTGGCGAAACAACCCGCGGCCATGCCGGTCAGGGCCACACCTTCGGGTGGCTCGCCGCTCAGGAAACAGCAGAGCTCGTCGTTCCAGGCCGGCTTCACCCCGCGATGACTGACCAGATGGATCGCCGGCGACCAACCGCCGGAGGCCGCGATGATCTGCGTCTCCAGCATCTGTTCGGCGCGGGCATGGCCATGGGTGCCGGGCCTGCCTATGGTCAGGCCGGTGACATGGCGCCGCCCCTCGGCCCGAACCGGCAGGGTGCCCTGCAGCACGCGGATGCCTGCGGCTTCGGCCTCTGCCCGCATCGGATGGACCAGATCGCGGGCATCGAGCAGGGTTGTCTCGACCCCTTCCGCCGCCAACGCCATGGCATTCTGGTATCCGCTGTCGGAGTTGCAGGCGACGATGGCGGATTGGCCCGGCGCCACGGCATAGCGGTTGACATAAGTCTGCGCTGCCCCGGCCAGCATAACGCCGGGGCGGTCGTTGTTGCCAAAGGCGATGGGACGCTCCAACGCGCCGGTGGCGAGGATCACCCGGCCCGGGCGTACCACGCGGATGCGCGCGCGGGGCAGGCTGGCGGCGGGTTTCTCCAGATGGTCGGTGACCCGTTCGTAAAGTCCGACGACATTGCTGTCATAGAGCCCGAATGCCGTGGTGCGCGGTAGGATACGGGCGCCAGTCAGGGCCTCCAGTCGTTCCGTGCGCCAATCGGCGGGGCTTTTCCCCTCGATGGTTTCGGCAGTCGAGAGGAGGTTGCCGCCAAGCTGGAAGTCCTGTTCCACCAGCATGACATCCAGGCCCTTGGCCGCGCAGGCCTCCGCCGCCGCCAGGCCCGAAGGGCCGGAGCCCACGACCAACACGTCGCAGAAGTCATGGACATATTCATAAGCATCCGGGTCCGGCTCGTGGCTGGCCGTGCCCATGCCTGCGGCGCGGCGGATCAGCTTCTCGAACTGCATCCATTCCCAGGTGCCGCGGCCCAGACCCATGAAGGTCTTGTAGTAGAAACCGGCGGCGAAGAACCGGCCCATCAGATCGTTGACCTGGCCGAGATCGAACCGGACCGAGGGCCAGGCGTTCTGGCCGAACGCCTCCAGACCCTGGTAGAGCTCGACCGAGGGGGCCTTGGCATTCGGCTCGCGCCGGGCGCCCGCGCCGATGGTGACCAGGGCGCCGCTCTCCTCCGGCCCTGCGCTCATGATGCCCCTCGGCCGGTGGTATTTGAACCCGCGCGCGACGGTACGCTTGCCGCAAGACATCAGTGCCGAGGCCAGGCTGTCGCCCTCGACCCCAAAACACGCCTCGTCGTCCCAGGTGAAGCGCAGGGGCTTGGCGCGATCGATGCCGGTGCCGCCGCTCGGCAGGCGATAACCGCTCATGGCCGCACCGTCGAGCCAAACGGAATGCGGCCGAGGCCGCATGCGCTATCTTTGGCGCCCGTCCCGGTCGCGCCCCCACCCCGGCCCTCCCCGTTGGGGAGGGGGCGGCACCTGCACCGGTCGCGATCATCTGATCGAACCGAGAAGTTTGTGACTTGCGTCGCTGCGGGTCGGAAGGTCATTTACACGCCTCCTGCATCCCCGGATGAGCCAGCTGCGCGCTCTCGATCTCGTGGGTCAGGGTATCGCGTTCCACCACCAGGAAGCTGCGGCAACCCTGCACATGGTGCCACATCTCGCGGAGCGGTCCGCGCGGGTTCTCTCGCAGGAAAATCGCCTCGAACCATTCCTGCTGACTGGCATCGAGTTCGGGCATCTGCACGCTCGCATCGCCGATATAACTGAACTCGGTATGGTCACGCGGCCCGCAGAACGGGCAGGGGATTCTCAGCATATCTCAGCCTCTCGCAAGCGTGGTCGTCAATGCAGCTTCGGCCATGGCCCATGCCCCGATTCGTCGATCTGGCGCCCTTGGGCATAGCGATCCAGTGTTAGCCGGGCATTCGCCTCATGCGGTGCGTCGTTTGCTATCGTATGCGCAAAGACATGCCCCGATCCGGGCGTCGCCTTGAACCCGCCATAGCACCAGCCCGCATTGAGATAGAGCCCCGGTACATCGGTCTTGCAGATGAAGGGCGAACCATCCATCGACATGTCCATGATCCCCGCCCATTGGCGGAGCAGTTTCACCCGGCCGAGACAGGGCATCACCGCCATGCAATTCGCCGCGACATCCTCATAGACCGGCAGGTTCCCCTTCTGCGCATAGGATGGGTATTTGTCGAGATCGCCGCCAAAGACCATCCCGCCCTTGTCCGATTGGCTGATGTAGAAATGGCCGGGCCCGCCGAAGACCACTACGCAGTCCAGAATGGGCTTGATAGGTTCCGAGACATAGGCCTGCAGCTTGTGCGTCTCGAGTGGCAGCTTGCCGAGCCCTGCCTTATGCGCCAGCAGGCTGGTGGAGCCCGCCACCGCCAGACCGGTCTTGTCCGCGCGGATCTCCATCTCCGTGCCATCGCGGCGACGCACTTCGACACCTTTCAGGCCGCCGCCCTCGCGGATGAAGCCGGTCACTTCGGTCTCCTGGATGATGTCGACGCCGAGCGCGGTGGCGGCCCGGGCGAAGCCCCAGTTCACCGCATCGTGGCGCGCAGTCCCGGCGCGGGGCTGGACATAGGCACCCAGCACCTCGAACCTTTCGCCGCGCGCCAGGGTCGGCACCCGGCGAAACAGCTCGTCCTTGTCCCAGAATTCGCCATCGATCCCATTCAGCCGCATGATGTTATAGCGCCGGGCCATCGCATCGCGCTGCCCGGGCGTGAAGACCAAATTCACATGGGCGCGCTGGCTGAACATAACATTGTAGTTCAACTCGTGATGCAGGTTCTCCCAAAGCTTCAGCGAGTGCTCATAGAACTCGCAATTGCCCGGCATCATGTAGTTCGAGCGCACTATGGTGGTGTTGCGTCCGGCATTGCCGCCGCCCAACCAACCCTTCTCGATCACCGCGACATTGGTGATGCCATGCTCTTTCGCCAGGTAGTATGCGGTGGCCAGCCCATGTCCTCCGCCTCCGACGATGATCACGTCGTATCGCGGTTTCGGTTCCGGTCGGCCCCAGACCTTCTGCCAGTGCTTCTGCCCGGTCAGCCCGCCCCAAAGAACCGAGAGCGCCGAATACCGTTGCATCATCCCCATCGTTCAACTCTCTCCCAGACCCTCTCCATCTGACGCCCCCTCCCCCTATTGGGGAGGGCCGGGGAGGGGAGCGCGCCCGGAACGGGCGCCAAATGTCGCGTATGCGGCTTGCCGCATTCCTTTTGGGTCACCCGCGCATCCGTTCGGCATTCGCGTCCCAGATCGGCGCGTGCTGGATTCTCGCAGGCAGCATTTCACCCAAAAGCTCGATCTGCCAAGGACCATCTTTCTGGCTGTGCTCTTTGGGCACATAACCCGATGCCATCGAAACGCCAGAGCCATGGGCGTAGCCGCCGGAGGTGACCCAACCCACAACCTCATCGCCCAGCCAGATTGGCTCGTCCCCGATCATGTCCGCATCCTTGGCCTCGACCGTGAAAACTTTCAGGCGCAGCGTACCGCCCTCGTCGCGTTCCTTGATCGCGGCGGCCTTGCCGATGAAATCTGCATCCTTGGAATAGGCAATAAAGCGGTCCAGCCCTGCCTCGAGCGGGCCGTAGAGCGGCCGGTATTCCCGAGCCCAGCCGCCGAAGTTCTTCTCCAGCCGCATCGCGTTCAGGGCCCGCAGCCCGAAGAGACGCATGCCATGCTCTTCGCCCGCCGCCATCAAGGCGTCGAACACATGGCGCTGATACTCGGGCTTCATCCAGATCTCGTAGCCCAGGTCGCCGGTAAAGCTCACCCGGCCCACCAGGCAGGGCGCCATGGCGACATCCATTTCCTTGAAGGCCATGAAACGGAAGTCCGCATTCTCCACACTGATGCCCGAGACCGCCTGCAGCACCGCGCGTGCCTTCGGCCCTGCGATCGAGAGGCCGCACGTCCCCAGCCCGATCACGTCGATCGAAACCGAGCCATCTGTCGGTAGATTATCCTCGAACCAGCGCTGGTAATAAATCTCCGCCATGCCGGAGCCCGCGAGGAAGAACTCCTCCGCCCGCCCGGGTTTCGCGGGCAGGGTCGCCAGCGAGAGATCGCCGATCAGTTTCCCGTCATGCTTCAGCATCGGCGCCAGTGTCATACGGCCCGGATTGGGGATCTTGCAGGCCAGAATACCGTCCAGCCAGGCGCGCGCGCCGGGACCCCGGACCATGAATTTCGAGAAGCCGGAGATCTCCATCATCCCGACCCCATTGCGCACAGCCGCCACTTCGGCGCCCACATGCTCGAAATCGGTCGACCGGCGCCATGAGAACACATCCCGCGTTCCATCCGGCGAGAACCAGAGCGGCGCCTCCAAGCCCCAACTGTCGCCCATCTGCGCCCCCGCCGCGATCAGCTTGTCATAGATCGGGGTGGTCTTGTAGGGCCGCGCCGCGGGCAATTCCTCGTTCGGGAACTTGATCGAGAAACGGCGCGAGTAATTCTCCTGCACTTTCGGATTGGTGTAACTCAGCGTTGCCCAGTCGCCATATCGTGCCAGGTCCATCGCCCAGACATCGAAGCCCGGATCGCCCTCGGTCATCCAGTTCGCCAGCGCCAGGCCAACGCCCCCGCCCTGGCTGAAACCCGCCATCACCCCGCAGGCGGACCAGAAGCCGGGCAGCCCCCTTACCGGACCTATCAGAGGATTTCCATCCGGCGCGAAGGTGAACGGCCCATTGATGATCTGCTTGATGCCCGCATTGGCGAAGGCCGGGAAATGCTCGAACCCCACTTCCAGCGAGGGCGCGATACGGTCAATATCCGGCTGCAGCAATTCGTGGCCGAACTCCCAGGGGGTCTTTTTCTCCGACCAGGGCACGCAGGCTTTCTCATAAGTGCCCATAAGCATCCCGCCGCGTTCCTGGCGCAGATAAAGCTCGCCATCGAAATCCACCGCATGGATCACTTCCGTGCCGGTCTTCTCGTTGATCTCGGCAACTTCGGGCATGTCCTCGGTCAGCAGATACATATGCTCCATCGCCAGAACCGGCAGTTCCAGCCCGACCATGCGACCCACCTCGCGTGCCCAGAGGCCGCCGGCATTGACGATATGCTCGCAGGTGATGTCGCCCTGGTTGGTCTTGACCAACCATTCGCCGGTTTCGGTGCGCAGGATGTCCTCCACCTTGGTGTGCTGATGGAACTCCGCCCCCAGCTTCTTGGCGGATTTGGCATAGGCCCAGGTGACCCCCGAAGGGTCCAGATGCCCGTCGACATAGGTGCGCAACCCGCCGACGAATTGCGCCGGGTCCAGCAGGGGCATCAGCTCGTGGGCTTCCTCGGCGGTGATGATTTCGGACTGAATGTCCTGATACCGGCCCTTGGCAGACATGGATTTCAGCCAGTCGAACCGCTCGGGCGTGCTGGCCAGCATCACACCGCCGGTCATGTGAAATCCGGTTGATTGCTCGGACAGTTCTTCGATCTCTTTGTAGAGGCTGATCGTGTATTTCTGCAGCTTCGCCACATTGGGGTCGCCGTTGATGGTGTGACAGCCCCCGGCCGCGTGCCAGGTGGAACCCGAGGTCAGCTCGGAGCGTTCCAGCAGCATCGCATCGGTCCAGCCCGCGCGTGCCAGGTGATAGAGCACTGAACATCCGACGACCCCGCCGCCGATTACGACCACCTTGGCATGGCTCTTCATCGCTAGATTCTCCTCCGCTGTGACCGGAACATCTTGGAGTGTGCATCCCCGCACGCCAGCCTGAATCCCCCGATTTCTGTCGGATTTACGACATTCGGTGCGTCACTCGGCAGTCCTGCAGTGGTACGGTGCCGGGCGCAGGCCAGCTCGATATGTCGATGCTCTATATGCCGGTCGCGCCCAATTTGGCCGCCACCGCCTCCAGGGCCAGGACATAACCTGCGGCCCCGAAGCCAGCGATCACACCATCCGCTGCCATCGAGACATAGGAGAGGTGCCGGAATGCCTCGCGCCGATGGGGGTTCGAGAGATGCAGTTCGATCTTCAGCCCCTCATACATCTTCAGAGCATCCAGAATCGCGACCGAAGTATGCGTATAGGCGCCGGCATTCAGCACCAGGGCTTCGGCCGCGCCGCGCGCCTGCTGGATCCAGGTGACCAGTTCTCCTTCGTGGTTCGACTGGCGAAACGTGACCTTCTGGCCCAGATCGGCTGCGCGTACAGCGCAGCGCGCTTCGATATCGGCCAGGGTATCGGCGCCATAGATCTCCGGCTCGCGTTGGCCGAGCAGGTTGAGATTGGGCCCGTTCAAAAAATGGATTGCGGTGGTCATCGGATGTCCCTCTCGTTTCGCGCGCTCTAGCATGTCGCCCGGCTAGCAGCAAATCCAACGCGTGGTGCGGTGTGCCTGGCTGGCTAGGCCAACACAGCCTACAGGTGGAAACGCCTGGATCGGTGTGCCCGGCGGCCATTTTGCGTGCAAGCACGCAGCAGAGGGCAAAGCCCTCTGACCCGTCTTCGACGGGCAATGGCCGCCGGGCACACCGATCCGGGCGTTGCGTGCGATGGTTTGGGTCGGCAGGGTCTATCTTCCAGCTTTGCCCGCTGTTGATAAGACAGGCTTTGTTGCGGCTCAGAAGTCCTTTTTCCAGCGCAGGCCGATGGTCGGGCCGCTTTGCTGGCCCACTTCCGCATCGACCGAGATGCCCTCGAAGACATCGACTTCGACGATCACCGAGCTTTCGCCGCTGCCGAGGCTTTGCTTCGCGCCGATAAAGACCCCCTCCGACACCTCCTTGCCCGCGGCGACCGAGGCATTGCCGTCCTCGTCCTGTTCCACCCGCAATTGGTCCAGCCCCACCGCCCCGCGAACCTGATCCAGTGTCCCACCGCCGCCATCCAGCAGCGTCGCTAGGCCCAACGCCAGTTGGATCGCCTGGCTGCCGGTCAGCGCCTGACTGGACTTGCCGAAGATCGTGCGCGGCAGCACTTCGTCCTCGGGCAGTGAGGGAGAGGAGGAGAAGCTCAGCTTCGGATCGGACGCGCGGCCATCCACGATGATCCGGCCGGTCAGGTCCGCGGTTTCCCGTTCGAACATGATGTCCAGGCGCGGATCGATTTCGGGCCCGCCGTCGAACGTGATCTTGCCGCGCGCCAGATCGAAGCCCTTGCCGATCAGGTCGAGGCGCCCGCGCACCCGTTCCACCGCGCCGGTCAGGCGGGGCTTCGCTGCCGTTCCCCGGATCTTCAGGTCCAGTCCCCAGGTGCTGTCGAGCCCGCGCCCGCGCACGAAGATCCGCCCAGGCGAGGTGATGTCGAGACGCAGGTCGATGCTTCCCTCGGCCGTGTCTTCCTCCGGCTCTGGCGCGCCCTTGATCCGGACATCGCCCAACGTCACGATATTGGCGGACGCATTCGAGACCAGGCGCACTTCCACGGCCTCCAGCGCGATATCGCCATCGACTTTCAGGGCCGTCATCGGCCCGCCGACTGTGATCTCGCCGTCCACCCGGGCCGTGGCCTCGTCGCGGCGGACCAGGACGGCACTTTCGATCACGGTCTTGACGTCGAGCCCGGATGCATCCAGCGCCACCGAGCCTTCGGTCGATACCTTTCCGTTGCCGCCGTCGCTGGCATTCAGAGCAAAGCCCAGCGCACCGCCTGGTTCCGCCTGGGTCGTCAGGCTCAGATCCGTGAGGATAGTGCCCAGATCCAGATTCTGGTAACCACCCTCGGTCAGCGCGACTTGACCGCCAAGCTGCGGGTCCGAGATATCGCCGCTGACCGCCAGGTCGATATTCATCTGCCCGGACAGGATATGCCCCGCTGCAGGCACGAGGGCCCAGAGATCGCCGATCTCGCCCTGCCATTGTACCCTGCCTTCGACGGGGCCGCGGGATGGCACGCTTGGGACCAAACCCGGGCGCAGCGGGATCGATCCTTCGAACTGGAACGGATCGCCGAAGCCGCCGGAGATCGCCCCCTGCAAGGCCGCCCTGCGTCCGTCCCAGGTTACCGAGGTGGCCAGATCCAGATCGCCTTCGACATCCACATTCTCGAATTGCATGCCGGTTGCGTCGAGTCGGATATCCGCCGGGCCGCGCCCCGTGTTGAAGACAGCCTCCGCCGAAACCGTGCCTGCCAGCACCGGCGCATCCGCGAAGCGCTTGGCCAGCGTCGCGTCGAGGTCTTCCAGCGTCAGCTCCCCGATCAGCGCATTGCCCGCCTTGGTAATCTCACCCACCAGGCTGGCGCCGCGCGGCAGGGTCAGGTCCAGATTGCGCACACTGATCCGGGAACCTTCGGCCCGTACCGTCATGGGTTGGTTGAGCGAGAGGGTTTCGCCACCCAGATCGGCCTCCAGCAGGCTCAGGCGCGCGCCGGTCACCGGTCCCTCGCCATCCGCGCGGCCTTTGAGGCTCGCGCTCAGCGGATCCTCGCCCAGCTTGCCCGCCAGATCGAGCGCAATGTCCAGGGCGGAAAGCGGTCCTCGCGCCATGATATCGGTCGTATCGAGCACCACTTCACCGGCGCCGACGCCTGTCGCCGCGACCCTGGCGTTGATCCCGGGCGTGCCTAACAGATTGGTCAGGCTGGCATCGACATTCACCCTTTCCACCGCGGCGCCGTCGGTCACCAAACGCCTTGCTGCCAGCCGCGCCTTGGCGTCCTGGCGCCCGCCCGCATGGGCCAGTGTGATCTCGCCGGAGATCGAGCCCGCCAGTGGCGTTCCGGCCAGACCCGCCAGCGGTTTCAGCGAGGCGATGTCGAGCTTTATCGCGCCATCCGCCAAGGTCTGTTCCGTATCCAGCGTCAGCACGCCAGTCGCGCGGGCGCCCAGCGCCTTCAGGTCCAGGCCCGTCAGTTCCAGCACCGGGGCTTCGAACCGCAGGCTGGTTGCGGCCTCCACCTTGCCATAGGGGCTTTCGGCCAGGGTCAGTGCAAGGTCGCCCTGCGGGTTCGGCCCAACCTCCATGTCGTGGCTGAGGCGCAGGTCGCCGTATGCCGTGCCGTCGAATACGATCCCGTCGACGCGGGCGATGCCTTCGATGCGGGGAAACTCCGCCAGAAACGCCGTGCCATCGGCAGCGGCCCGACCCGACAGGGGCACATCGTAAAGCGCCGTGATCGGCTCCAGGTCTGCAGTGGCGGCGGAGTAGCGAACCTCGCCGGTCGTGCCCGCGATATTCAACCGACCCTCCGCCGAGACGCGCAGCAGGTTGCTGGAAACTTCCGAGGCTTCAAGCGTCAGTTCGTCCCCGACCAGCTTGCCGCGCGAGGCGAAGACCAGGTCGCCCAGCAGTTCGGGCCGGATCTTGTCGACCCGCATCTGCGTGCCCTGGCCAAAGATGTCGAACAGCGCGCGGTCCTCATTATAGCTAAGCAACACCGTCTGGCTCAGGCTTTCGGCGGCGCCCAATTCATGAGTGAAGTCCGCCAGTTCGCTTGTCAGGCTCGCATCCAGCGTGCCGTCCAGCATCGTTGCCCGAACTCTAGCGGCCAACCTGCCGTCGAGCTCGACCCCATAGGCACCTGCGACAGGGCCAAACTCAGGGGCGTCCAGATCCAGTTCCACCTGGGCATCCTGACTTTCGAGGTCCACCAGCCCCATGATCTGAACCAACAGGATGTCGGAGTCCAGGCGCGCGTCCTCCAGCGTCAGTTCCTGTCCGGTGAGCGCGCCGGTGATGTCAAGCCGGGGATCGCCCAGCACGTCGGGCCCGATCTTGTCGAGACGCAGGCCCAGAGTGGCACCCGCCACCGCAAAGCTGGTGGTGGTGATGGGCTCGGCCGGTATCGGCTCCTCCCCCTCCGCCACGGGTTCCGGCTCGGGCGTCGGGCCGGGGGATTGGCGGATATCGACGGCCAGCGTCGCCTCGGCCACGTCCGCTGCGTCCGTCCGCAGGGCGACCAGGCCCAGATCGCCATCGGCGGCCAATTCGCCCGGCGCGCCCTTGACGGTGCCCTTGAAGCTGAAGCCTTCGAAGTCGACGCCGTCCACCGGCGCGGCCAGACCCGAACGTGCCTGCAAATCGACCGCCAGATCCGGCGCGCCACTGGTGCGGTCATAGGTGCCCGATGCAGTCAGGTCGATATCCGGTGCGCTGAGGAAGCCGCGTTCGATCTGGATCACGCCGTTTTCGCCCTCGGTCGCCTTGGCCTCCAGCTGCGCGCCGGTGCCCAGCAGGGCCGCGAGATCCGGGTCCAACTTTGGCCCCGCGCTGGCCTCCAGCCTGGCATCGACCTTCAGCGGTCCCTCATAGGAGATCGCCGCATCGCCGCCGAGGTTCAAAGTATCGGCCAGGGCGACGCTCAGAGTCATCTTCCAGTCTTCGGGCGGACCATCGGCGTCGATCTTCGCCTCGGATGCGGCGTCTGAGGGCAGGCCCGACAGCGCTGCAATCAGCCCCTGCGGCCCCTCGCGCGCATCCAGGTGCAGGCGAAAGGTGTTGGTGTCGAAGCGCCGCTCATAGTCGAAATTGATCACTCCCTCGACTTGATCGGTTCGGGTGAGGTTCAGCGTCACCGCCTGGATATCCCCCTCGTCCTGCGCGGAACCCGTAGCGTCGAAGGCCAGCGCGTGGCCCAGCACCGGCTCGGCGATCACAGTGTTCTCCAGCGCCAGACGCTCAATCCGCAATGTCAGGGGCGAGCGTGGCCAGGCAATTGTCAGCTCGCCCGGTTCTTCCTCGGTATCCACCTCGACCTCTGGCTGAGAGATCGGCTGGCGCAGCACCCGGACATCGCGCATCGCGAGGTTCGAGAACTCGATCTCGCCCAGCAGCAGGCGGCTGGGCGACCAGGCAAAGTCCAGGCTTCCCGCCCGGAACCAAACCCCATCGGCATCGGCGATTGTCAGCCCGGTGATCGCGGTGACCCCGTCCTCCGGCTCCTCTACCGTTTCGGCCTTGATCTCGAATTCGCCTTCGGTCGAGAGCTGGTCGAACAGGAACTGCACCATCGAGTTCTTGATGCCCAGGAAGGAAAGCTGCGCTGCCGCCGGAACGGCCAGCAGGGCAACCAGGGTGCAGATCATGAGCTTGCGCATCAGAAAGCCTGTCCGATAGAGAAGAACAATTGGAACGTATCGTCCACCGCGCGTCCGTTGACCGGAAAGGCAACATCGACGCGGATGGGGCCTGCGGGCGAGAAAAACCGGAAGCCGAGGCCGGCTGCGACCTGGATCCCTTCTTCGAAACTGGGATAGATATCGGTCGCGACCGAACCCGCATCGACGAAGACGACCCCGCCCAGATCGCCGAAGCGTGCGCGGACCTCTCCGCCCAATTCCAGAACCGAGCGACCGCCGACCGGATCACCGACGGCATCCAGGGGGCCGACAAAGCGTTGCTCGAACCCGCGGACCGAGCCGCCGCCCCCGGCATAGAGGCGCCTGGTCTGGGGCACCGTTTCCAGGTCCTCGGACAGGATCGTCCCGATCCGCCCGCGTGCCGCCAGCACCCATTTCCCCTCGTCGGTCACATCGTAATAGGTAGAACCCTGGGCATCGAAGACACCGAAGCCCGCGAATTCGCTGTCGAAAAGCCCGGCAAAGGGTGTGATGTCGGCCCGGAACCGCTGTCCCTTGGTGGGGTTCAGAAGATCGTCCGAGCCGTCGTATTCAGCGAAGAGCGGGATGCCGCCGAGGAAACTCTCGGTGTCGCCGGTTTCGATGTCATCGATCAGGCTGGCTTCCAGCAACCCGCCCGCGCCAACGGTCCAGAACGGTGACAGGCGCCGTGTGAACCCGGCGGTCAGGCTCGCCGTCAGCGCATCGAAGGCGTCGTCCTTCTCGCGCGACAGGGTCAGCCCGGCCACGAAATCCTGCCCGTCGCGCAGATATTGCGGCTCGCGATAGCCGAAGGAGAGGCGCTGAACCTCCAGCCCGGCCTCGGCTTCGGCATTGAACGTCTCGTTCGCGCCGTAGAGATTACGATGCTCGAATCCGAAGAGCACCGATGGACCCCGGTCGGTGTTGAAGCGCAACGCCGCCGACACAGTGCGCGGCTCGCGTTCTTCCGCTGTCACCGTTACCGGCAGGGCAACCGGTGCATCACCCTCCGGCGGCTTCTGTGGCGGTAGGACTGTTACGGTCTTAAAGAGGTCCGTCGCCAATAGCTCGTCCTGGAAATTGCGCAATTCCTCGCGCGAGAACGTCTGCCCCGCCTCCCAATCCAGATAGGTCAGCAGGTAATCCTCACGCACATCCTCCAGCCCCACGAAGGTGATGTCGCCAAAAACGCTGAGCGGGCCGGCATCGAACGGCGTCGACACTTCCAGTTCCAGCGCTTCCAGATCCGCGACGGCGCGGCGTTTGCCCTTTTCAGCATAGGGGTAACCCTGGCCGCGCAGGTCTGCCAGCGCACGGGTTTCCGCATCGACGATCGGAGCCGCCTCGGCAACCGTGCCGACGGGCGAACCGAAGGCCGCTGCATCCAGCGCGGGATCGCCGCCGCGGGCGGTTACCGGCATGTCGTGGCGCGTCAGGGTGAAAGGCTCACCGGGCGTCACCTCGAACAGCACCATGGCGTCGGTCTTCTCGTCGGCGTCGTCGCCCTCGTTCCCGCCGTCGCCCTCGACCGGTTCGGAGGTCACGGTGACCTCGGTCGAGCCGTTGTAGTAGCCGCGCGAGCGCAGCAGCTTGGTCACGGTGGCGACATCGGACTGCGCGCGGCGTTTCAGAAACGCGAGGCTTTGCGCCCCGTCATCCTGACGCTGGAAGGTCGCCAGTGCGGTCTCGGCCAGCTCCGTCATTTCCTCATCCGGCAGCCCGATGATTTCGGCTTCGTAACTGACAGCAGTTTCCGGTGCTTCGAAAAGCGGCTCGTTCAGCCCCTCGTCGCTGGCACAGGCGCCGAGTAGCGTAAGTAGCAGCATGGAGCGGAGGAGCGGGCGCGAGTCGGACATCCAAGTCACCCTAACGAAACTTCTGGCGATGTCATTGGGCATATCCCTGCAGCGCCGCTGGTGCGTGCGAAACGCGCCGTGGCGGAATTTCGTTCCCCCCCACCGGTGAAGTCACGGCCCTCCCTACTGCAGGGGCTGGCCGTTGATGGTGTAGCCTGTGGGCCCCATCTCGATATCGGCGATCATCGCGCCGGTTTCCGGGTCCTCGACCAGATAGTTCTGCGCCATCAGGCTGCCGACCAGCAGGAAATCCGGCGTTACGATCTTGGCCTCGACCAGTTTTGTCAGCGTCTCCATAACCTGTGTCAGGGTCACTTTGACCCGGCCTTGCGGCAGGTTGAGGGGCTGGATGAACTCCACATCCCCTGTTGCCTTGGCAGTGGCGCCAAGGGCCGCCAGATCGATGCGGTTGATGATCAGATTGCCGAAGGCCACCGGCGGTGCCTCGCCCGGGCGGACTTCACCTTGCTGTTTGGTCAGACGCATGGTCCCCTCGAAATCCACCGTCATCTCGGCGGGATCGCGCGCCAATACGGCGTCCTTGTCGAATGCCGTCCATAGCACCTCATCCGGCTGAAAGCCGATCATTGCCAGCTTGACATCAAAGGGCAGCATTTCTTCGGACGGGGCGAACGGTACCTTGTAGATCAGGTCGATCATGTCGATCGCGACCGTTCCGCGATAAGGGACGGCCTCGTCATCCGGGGTCACCTCCCAGGCATTGGTGCGGGCCTCGCCACGCAGATCCAGCGTGCCGTTGGCTAGCTCCATCACCGCGGCGCTGGTGCCGGTGGTCGAAGTCAGGGTACCGCCCTGGTTTTCCTCGTCCCCATCGACCCGGATGCGGGTAATCGCATTGCCCATGTTGTAGGTCGCGGACAGCGCATAGGCCAGATCGCCAGCCATCATCGCCTCCAGATGTGCGGGCTGGCGGATATTCGAGGTTCCGGTGATCTGGACGTCCTCGACCTGGCCCTCCATCGTCACGCGCCTGCCGTCTTCACCGACCATCGACAACGCATAGTCGATCAGCTCCAGCGTTCCGGCAGAGATGACTTCGCCAACTTCCGGATCGGCAGGGATTGTCGCATTGGTGTCGATCTTCTGGAACTCGATCGCGAAATGCGCATCGGTGGCGGCGAAGCTGTGAACCATAACGATGCTTTCACCGGTCATTTGCAGTTGCCGTGCCACGCCCGGCGGACCTTCGGCGACGATCTTGGTATCTACGGTTTCGAAATCGAATACCATCCGCTCCGGCAGGTCGGGCGAGCTTTCGCGCAGATCCTCCGGCGGCACGAACTCGCCGGTAAACGTCGCCGGCAGTGTGACCGTCACCTGATCGCGCTCCTGCAGGTTCCAGTCGATCACCAGGTCGGGTGCCTTGTAGATTATCTGCCCATCCGCCATCTCGCCCACCACATCCGTCAGCACGGTGCGGTGGGTAAATGGAAATCCCGCCACGCTGCGCTCGGCGAAGCTGATCTTGTCGCCCCCCCGCGCGATCTGGGCGATCTCCGCATCCATCCGGGTTTCGATCTGGCCCTTCACCCAGAACCAAAGTCCAGTCCACCCCAGCGCCGCCACGACCAGCACGCCGCCGATGATCTTGACTGTCTTATTCATGTCTGTCGGCCTTTCGCGGAGGTTGGGGATCTGACGTCGGGTTGCCATCCGGCACGCGCGGCGCACTCTGCCTTTCCGGGACGCGTCTCTGCAAGTGCGAACACGCGGGCGGGGCGACAAACCCGGTCAAATCGCCGCCGCGATGGCACAAGTTCACGCAAGCGTGACAGGCATTCCCCGGCGGCAGCAATTGCTCTGTTCGCGCGAAGATTGCGTGCCAAAGCGCTGAGAAACTTCACTTCTGGTTGAAAACCAACTTGCTGCAGCCGCGTGGTGAGCAAGCGCTTGATGCGGCCTGTCCAATCTCATATGCATTTGTTAAGGGTGACGGGTGGAGGGTCCGAATGCGAAACGGCCTGATCGCATGTCTGATAATGTTGGCGGGCTTTGTACTCGACCTGCCGCAGCCGGGCGCGCCAGCGCAGGCGCAGCAGCGCTTGGCCTGCGGCCAGGATTATACCGTTCAGCGGGGCGAAACACTCAGCATCATCGCGCGCCGCGCCTATGGTCCCAACCAGTTTCGCCGCTTGCACCGCGTGAACATCGACCGCATGGGCGCCGATCCCAACCTGCTGGAGGTCGGCACGGTTTTGCGCATTCCTTGCGATCTGAGCGCGCCGGTCACGCCTGATCCGCCCGCGCCGGAGGCAGAGGAAAACACGGCCGTTCTCGCCCCCGCGGCCCAGGCGCCCGATCCCGACGCGCTCACCGGCGGACCGCTCAATCGGGTCGAGGTCGTTTTCAACAAAGCGGCGGCACCGCAATTCATCCTGAATGCCGCGATCATCGATCCGTTCCTGGCGGATATCGAGCGCGCAACCGCTGGCCGTGTGCGCTTTGTCGAGCCGGCGTCGCCCGAACGCGACCCGCAAAAGCAGCTCGATCTGGTGAAATCCGGCGCCGCCGACGCGGCCTATATTTTCAACGGGCATCTGGTCGACAGCCATCCTCTGGTGCAGATAACCATGCAGCCGATGATCGGTGGCTCGGCGCTGGAAACCGCGACGGCCCTCTGGCGCGTGCATGACCGGTTCTTCCGCCCCGCCGATAACTTCGAGGGGCTGACGCTGCTGGGTTTCGTCGGCGCGCCCCCGGCTCATCTCTGGCGGACGGCGGAGGCGGAGGGTGGCGCAGGCGACAACTGGGCGATCCCCTATTTCGACGGTCTGGACAAAGGCGCGGCCGGTACGGTGCCCGCCACTGCCCAGGATGGATCGGTCTTTGCGATGGCGCACAGCACGGCCCGCGCGCTGGGCGTCTGGAACAAGGCGGTCGGCGTCACCGAGATCGATGGCGGTGTCTATGCGCCGACTTTTTCAGTCTTCATCTCCGAGGAGAAGTGGAGCGAGATTTCCGGCCCCGATCAGGCCGCGATCCTGCGCCTGTCGGGCGAGGCCCTGGCCAGCCGCTCCGCAGCCTGGGACAGTTTCGACCTGCGCCAGCGCAGCGAGATGATTGCCCAGGGGCTGACAGTGATCCAACCCGATCTGGACTTGCAGGTGGAGCTTCAGGACCGCTCGCGCCTGAGCTGGGAACAATGGATCGCCAAGGCGAATGCCGAGGGTATTTCGGGCTTCGACGCGATCAATGCCTTCTTCCGCGAAATGGACGCCCTGCGCAAACAGTTCAGGGGTTGAGGCGGATCTCTCCGAGTTTCCGCCAACGTCTCTGAACGCTGCGGCAATGTCCCTCCCGACACGCAACCACTATCGCCACGTGTCGCACGACCCTCGCCGAGGTTCATCATCTTGGGGTGCAGAGGCGGTTGCCGGCGCTATTCGATCTCGTAGCCGAAGCTCTCGAAATCCCTCGCGTAGATCTTGCCCACGCGGTCCAGCATTGCGGACGTGTAGAGTTCGCGCCATGCAGCCTGGCGTTTTTCACCAACATTGATGCGTTTCAGCCCTGCGCCCGTTCCTAGCCGCGCGCGCAGGGTGTCGTAATCCTCGGCCAGCGTCTCGAACCTACCTGTGAAGTCCATCTGGTTCACGCCCCGGATATGGGTGAAGCCGACTTGCGGTTGGAAGTGATAGTAGGAATGCGCCGCCTCCTCCGACAGCCACTCCATCACGAATTGCTCGAAAGTCGCATAGGGATAGAGATTGTTGGCCGTCCAGGCCGCATCCTCGGCCGTCAGCCCGCCGGTTTTCAGAAAGCTGAACGCGGAGTAGAGCCGGTCATAAGGATTGCGCACGAAACAGAATTTGTGGAAGCGCCGATATTCCTCGTCGCTCAGCAGCATCCGGTAGGTGCGGATCCGAGTATGCGACAGGCCCATGGGCTGGCCGAACAGCGCATCGATCAGCGAGATCCCGGCGGTCTTGGGTATATGAATGAACAGGCAGTCATGCTCGAAGAACGGGACCACATTCATATCCAGGTCGTGGTTCATCTGGCGCGATTGGTCGATCACCTGCGCGCGCGCCGGGCGCAGCAGCCGCATCGCCGCGCCCTTCAGCCGCCACGAGGGGACATAGTCGATCAGGTGATGGTATTTCGACCAACTCACGTCAGTGCGCTCCTACGTGCCGAGAGGTCGTGGAAGTAGTCCGCCCAGACCTGCGGCGCACTGCGGGTCCGGGCGAGGGTTTGGGCGCGGGCGGCACGGGCCAAAGCCGCGTCCCGGCTCTGTGCGACCTCTCCCAGGGCACTGACCATCGCATCGCAATCTCCGGCCTCGACCAGGAATGCGGTCTCGTCATCCACGTAGTCGGCCACCCCAGCGGAGCGTGTGATCACTAGCGGCAGGCCCAGCAACTGGGCGCCCACCAGGGTGATATGCCCGCAGGTGGTCGCGGCATCGCGCAGTGGGATCACCAGGCCCAGACTGTCGACCGCGATGCGCCAGGTCTGCGGCGCGGGCAGGTTGGCGAAGACGGCGACATTCGTGGGAAAGTCGATCTCGGCCAGCGAATGCGGACGCGCCACGATCACCAGCTTCTGGTCCGGCAGGGCGCGCATCGCCCGGGCCATGAGGGCATAGTCCCGCGCCTCTCCGCCGATCGCGCTGAAATAGCCGTCGGGCCAGGGGGCGGGGTTGGTCGGTCCCGCCCGGGGCGGATCCATCGCCCAGGGCAGGTGGAGGAACCGCTCCACCGGTTGGTTGAATGTCTCGGCATAAAGATGCCGCTCGCCCTCGGTGAAGGTGACGAACTCTGCCACGCCCACCAACGCGCGGGAGAGCCGGCGCCGGTCGGCCCCCTGAGGCAGATCGGTGAAGTTGAACGAGAACGCGACCTGCGGCACCTCCGGGCAAAACTTGCGTCGCGCCACATTGGTCGCCCCCGCCATGCGCGGCAGATGCGAGACCAGCACCGCGTCGCCATGGCTGGCCGCCCGCCGCGCGGCGTCGCGCCCCGCCTGCCAGCCTGCGCGATAGCGCGCCAGGTTGGGTCTGCGCACCAGCCGCTCCAGCGCATTCGTCGGGAGTCCATGGTGAAAAGACCAGTCATAGGCCGGGCACAAATCTTCGACAAACCGCCAGCCCGGCGCGATCAGATCGGTCGTGTTGATCAGCTTCATCGGGCGTGCCGGAGCTATGGGCAGCGAGCGTGGTTCATGGCTGAAGCTAAGGCGCGAAGACCTGCCCTGCGGAAGGTGGCAAATCCTCGCATCACATCCTTAACCTGCTGTTGACCGGCTTTGGCGAGGATGTGGCTTCTACCGGGGCTCTATTGGGTGAGTCGCCGCTGTTTGCTTGTGCCTGCCGCGTTCGGCGCGACCGGCCATCGTGGAGTGCCTCAATGGTTACGCATACAAACCAGGCGCTGTTTCTGGGCAATTTCACCGATTTCGACTCCGATAACGGCGCCGATATGGTGGGAACGACTGTCGGCTCGTCTGACAGCCCGATATTCGAGAACAACCTCTCAACCATCACGCATGATGATATCGGCGGCGACGGAACGGCGTTCGAGTCCGAGGGCGATACGGTCACCTATTCCATCGATGGCGGGTCCGAGATCACCAGCGGTTTCGACAATGTTGCGGTGATTACCGGGACGCTCAATTACACGGATGGAACGCCCCCATTCACGGGGCAGTTCATAGTGGATCAGGCGCAGGACGGCTCGGTTTTCCTGGTGTCGTTCTCGGACCCCAACAACAGCTCGAACCTCGCGCTGCAGGAAGCGCCGATCGAGAGCTTCGAAATTCAGAGCGTCGACTTCTTCAGCCCAAGCTCCGGTGACACGCTCCCGAATGCGCCGCTGACCTTCGCCTGCTTCGTCGCGGGCACGCTGATCGAGGCGGATGGCGGATGTCAGGTCCGAATCGAGGATCTTTCGGTTGGCGATCTGGTGCGCACGCAGGGTCACGGGCTGCGACCGATCCGCTGGATCGGCAGGCGCAGGCTGTCGCCTATCGACCTGATCACGGCTCCGCAGCTTCTGCCGATCCGCATCCGCAAGGGGGCCCTGGGGGCAGGGCTGCCTTCCCGAGACCTCTGCGTTTCGCCGCAGCACCGCATGCTCGTTCGTTCCAGGATCGCGCAACGGATGTTCGGTTCGGGGGAGGTTCTGGTGCCCGCCAAGAAGCTGTTGGGCCTTCCCGGGATCGAGATTGCGGGAGAGACCCGGTCGGTCACCTATCTCCACCTGCTGCTGGATCGCCACGAGGTTATTTTTGCCGAGGATGCCCCAACCGAAAGCCTCCTGACCGGCCCTCAGGCGTTGAAGACACTGGGCCAGGAAGCCTGCGATGAAATCCACAAAATCTTCCCGGAACTGGGGCGAGGCGAGACGTTGCCCGAACCTGCGCGCCCGATCCCGGCGGGCAAGGCGCTGACACGGTTGGCCGAGCGTCATCTGCGCAACAGGAAACCCCTGCTCTCGCCGGTGGAGTGAGTGCTCATTCCTCGCGCCCGTAGGCCTTCAATCGCCGATGCAGGTCGGCTGCCTGGGGCGCGCCGCTCTCCAACGCAAAGACATAGGCGTGGGTGAGATAGAAGCAGGCCGCATCGACATTGCCTGCTGTTTCCGCCTCATCAGCCGCCTCGGCGTAAAGCACCGTCAGTCTCTCGCTATCGCCCGCCTCATGTGCCGCGATCAGCGCCCGATCCAGATCGCCGGGCATCGAGGGCGTTCAGGCCCCCATCTGGGTCGCGACCCAATGGTGAAAGCAATGGGTCGGGCTGTCCATAACGGGTGAGAATTTGCCACCATCGAAACCGCTGGCGTGGCGGCCTCTCTGCATGCCTTCGACGACGAAGATGTCCTCCAGGAACACCTCCTTCCACATGGCGGCGTTCTTCTGGCGCATTTCGGCCCAGTCGTCGCCGGTGACCTGGGGCGCGGTGAAGTAGATCTCCACATGCTCCACCGTGCGGTCCAGCGCCACCGGCTCCAGGATCTGCGCGAAGGTGTGGTCCTTGTGAACGCCCAGAAGCACATTGGGATAGAGCGCGATATATTCCGCCCCTTCATCCCATTTGTCGCCGAGATCCGGGAATTCCGGAAACCGTCGGCCATCCTCCGACAGCATCGGGCGATAGACCGTGGTGCCCTGGCCGGAAAACTTGCCCGGCGCCTCGATGTGATAGTGATCCTCCAGCCGGGAGTAGGAATTCAGGCCGGGATGAATCCACGGCAGGTGATAGCTTTCGCAATAATTCTCGACCGCCAGCTTCCAGTTGGTGGCGACATCCAGCTTGAACGAGCTGTCGGGCCCGCCATGATGCAGCGGGTGGTCGAATTCCGCCCAGCGCGACAGCGCCTCGGCATGGACTTCCTCGAAGGGCGCCGCTTCGCCGTCGATATTCACAAAAACCACGCCCAGCCATTCGTGGCTGCGCACCTCGATCAGCCCCAGTTCCTCGCGCTTGATGTCGTCATGGCGGTTGGTGCCAGGCCCGCCGACATGGGGTGTGGTGCGCAATTCGCCTGACAGCTCGTAACACCAGGAGTGATAGGGGCAACGGATCGCCCGCTGGATCTTGCAGGCTTCCTGCACCAGGATCATACCGCGGTGGCGGCAGATATTCTGAAACACACGCAGCACCCCATCCTTACCCCGGACCATGACCAAGGGCTGGCCTAGAAAACTGATCGGGCGGGCATCTCCCGGCTCCGGACAATCCTTGGCAAAGCCAAGCGCAGCCCAGTTGCGAAAGAAGACGCGCGACTTCTCGGCCTCGAACATCTCCTCACTGGTGTAATAAGCATTGGGCAGCCCGCGCGCCTCGGCCACCGGTCGGGTGACAGCGGAAAGGTCGGTGTGGTGTAGCGTCATGGCGCGGCTCTCCCCAGTGCTGAATATGGGTCGAGGATCCCTGCGCTGTACAGGGGTGTCTAGTTTGTGCGCGAACACCCGATGTCGGTTTTGGGCCGCGCGGCGACTACGGTATCGCATTTCATCTCTGCCACGGCGGCAGACCGACGTGTCCGGTTGCCCGGCGTTGGGCGTGACAGTGCGAAGCGGCGGTCTATGTCGAAAGTCGGCAGCGACGGGAACAGGAGCGGGCTCATGCGGTGGATCGCGATAGTGGGATTGGCAGGTCTCTTGGCGGCCTGTTCGGGCGGTGACCTGACGTCGGTCCAGGCTGATCCTGCCTCGGCCACGCCGCCCGGTTCGGCCAACTGGGCCCTGGGCGCCCCGCGCGAGGTCGATACCGCGACCGCTCCGACCCACGGGGTGCCGATCTTCGCGACCGGGCCAGAGGAGCTTCTGAACTATCTGGATGCCGTCGCGCTGGGGGATGATAACGTTGAAGCGATCCCGCCCGGTTGGACCACGGCAAAGACTGCGCGTGCCTATGTCCAACGCTCGGCAATCTTCGGGTTTCCGGATGTCGTTTCGGTCGAGGCGGTGGATCTGGGCACGGGAGATGCGGGGCAGCGTGCCTCGCTGGTGATCTATTCGCAGTCGATCTATGGCTATTCCGATCTGGGCGTGAATGGCGAGCGGCTCGACCGTTGGCTCTCGCGACTTGCCGACACTGCGCCGCTTGTGGCCGGGCGCGGCACGGGAGGTTAGGACGCGCGCCCCTCGGGGTCGCCCGGATGGCAGCGCAACATCAGGCTCACGGGGCTGGTATTGCCGCTATCGGGCAGGAAGACCGGTGGCTCGGCGATTTCAAAGCTTTCGATCTGGCGGGACAGGGCGCGCATTGCGGCGGCCATGTCGGTGCGGGCGACCAACTGGCCCAGACAGGTATGCGCGCCGCCGCCAAAGCCGAAATGGATGTGTCGTTTGGCCGTGATGTCGAAGCCCGGTTGCCCGGTCACCGCCGGGTCGCGGGCCGAGGCGTGGACCAGCAGGTGCAGCGTCTCGCCCGCCGGGATGCGCTGGCCATTGAACTCGAAGTCGCAGGTGGCCTCGCGAGTGCTCCAGGTGGTGGTGGGCCAGGCGCGGATCACCTCCTCCAAAGCAATCGGGATCAGGCCGGGATCGCGGCGCATCAGGCGCCACTGATCCTGGTGTTCCGCGAAAAGCACCATCGCGAAGCCTAGTTGCGAGCGCGTGGTATCGACCCCGCCAAAGATCGAGATCACGACCATATCGCGCAGGGCCTGCTCGCTCAGGTCGCCCATACCCTCGAACTGACGCACCAGCCGGGCGATGAAGCTGTCCTGATCGACGCCTTTGCGCGCCTTGGCGATCAGGCGGTCCGCCAGCGCCATCAGCCGGTCGCAGGCGGCGTTCAAGCGGTCCTCGTGGCGTTTGCAATCGACCCCCATCGCCAGGCCCAGATCCGAGGCGTCGTGCGAGATCTCGCGCCACTCCCCCGGCGCCATACCCAGCAGGATCGCGATGGCCTGTCCAGCGAAGGGGATGCTGAATTGCTCCATGAACTCCACGGGCGTTGCGTTGCACAGGCCCGATGCCAGGTCCTCCGCAATTTCATCGAACCGGGGCGTAAGTGCGGTGACAAACTCCGGTGCCAGGGCGGGCAGGGCCAGGGCGCGCAATTGGCGATGCGTCTCGCCCTCCTGGCTGATCACGCTGCGCTTCCAGAATTCGGCGAAGCTGCCCTGCAGCCCGGTCTTCTCGGGCCAGGCATAACTGCCTTGGCGCAGGCGCCGGTCGCGCAGCAATTGCCCGACCTCGCGATGGCGCAGCACGGCCAGACCGAAGGGCGTGCGTGCGCACCAATGGGCGTCGCGCGCCGCGACCACTTCGGGCCCGCGGGTCGAAAACGCCGTCGAGGCCAGGTCCAGAAAGGGAAGGTTCGCTGCCTTGGTCATATGAACCGCGCGGTCTCCAGCGGCTTCGATTTGGGTTTTTTCAGGGTAATGCCGTGGCGAGGCCGCATCCAGCCCGCATTTTGCGCCATATTCGTGCAATAGATCCTGACGCGAACGTGAAGAGGCCGCCGCGACAGAAAAATTGGCACTATATGTATCAATGACGGGTCTTGCGTGAAGGAGGGCGTCTGATGGCATTCAAACCGAAAACCAGCCTTGTTATGGCTCTGTCGCTGACATGTGGCCTTGCCGCCTGCCAGACAACGGCGGGAAATGGTGATCTTTACGGCAACAGTTCGGGCATCGACCGCTTCGACCGGGGGCGTGTTGTCGCGCAGCAACCCTATCGCGACCGGTCCGGGCGGGTGCTTTACCCGACCTCCGATGGCAGGGCGTTCTATTCGGCGCGTGAGCGGGACATCTATTTGGCCGATCTGCGTCAGAGCCGTGACCAGCGTCTGCGTCAGCGTGAGCGTGAACTGGAGCGCCGCGAAGCCCGCCAACGCGAGTTGGAGCGCCGCGAGGCCCGTCAGCGTGACCTGGAGCGCCGCGAGGCGCGTGACCGCGAACTCGCCCGTGCGCAAGCGCGCCAGCGCCAGCGCGAGTTCGAGCGGGGCGCGGCACGTGAAGGCGAACGTCGCAACAGAACCGTCCGTGAGGACCGCCGCCGTGCTCAGACCGGCCCGAACAATCGCCGCATCGAGGCAGCCGAGGATCGCGTGGCCGAGGCCCGCCGTGACCAACGCCGCGCCCAGCGCGTATTGGAACGCCGCCGCGCCGCCGGGGCAAATGTCAACCAGGCAACCCGCGATCTGCGCGCGGCCAACGAACGGTTGGCGGCGGTCGAGCGGAACCTGCGCAATCTGCGCCAGCGAAACCGTCAGGCAGCCTTGTCCTCTTCCGGCCTGCGCAGGGATAGCTCGGATTATGAAACCTATCGGCGGCGTGGCGAAAGCCCCCAAGCTTTCGAACGCCGTGTGAGATGGGCTCAGGCGCAGGTCAATCGCACAGGCATGTCGATCGAACGGATCCTGCGCGAAGGCCGCGGTCCTGCCGATGACGAGAAGTAGCCAGGCTCAGTCCTCGGAATAGAACCGCCCGCCCTCCTCGGCCATCCGGCGCAGCAGCGCGGGCGGATCGAAACGGTTGCCGTGGCGGGCGGCGAGAGTGCGGCATCTTGCAACGGCTTCCTCTGCCCCCAGGATGTCCAGCCAACCGAAGGGACCGCCGGTCCAGGGGGCGAACCCCCAGCCCAGGATCGCGGCCACGTCGCCCTCGCGGATGTCGCTCAGCACGCCGTCTTCGAGCGCGCGGACAGCCTCCAGCGTCTGGGCGAGCATCAGGCGGTCCTGCACCTCCTCCAGATCGGGCTGCTCGCCCGCGCGCGGGTGCAGATCCGATAATCCCTGCCAAAGGCCAATCCGCTTTCCCCGGTCGTCATAGGCGTAGAAGCCTGCGCCCGCTTTGCGCCCGGCACGGCCGTAGTCCTCGACCATCACGCGGATCAGGTCGTCGGCGGGGGTCGGTTCATGCGCGTCGCCCAGCGCCGTCGCAGTGGCGCGCGCGATGCGCAAGGCCAGATCCAGCGAGGTTTCGTCAGTCAGTTGCAGCGGGCCCAGCGGCATGCCCATTTGTTTGGCGGCATTCTCGATCAGGGCGGGTGCGATCCCCTCCGCGATCATCCGCACGCCCTCCTGGCCATAGGGCAGAATACAGCGATTGGCGTAGAAGAAGCGTGCATCCTTGACGACGATCGGGACCTTGCGGATCTGCCCCACGAAATCCAGCGCCTTGGCCACGGCGGCGTCGCCGGTCTCGGGCCCCTTGATGATCTCGACCAACAGCATCCGGTCGACGGGCGAGAAGAAATGAATGCCGACGAACTGCGCAGGCCGCGTGCTGGCGCCAGCCAGATCGGTGATCGGCAGCGTGGAGGTGTTTGTGGCGAAGATCGCATCCTCGGGCATGGCGGCTTCGGCACGGCCCGTCACCTCGGCCTTGATCGCTGGGTCTTCGAACACCGCCTCAACCGTCAGGTCGGCGTCCGAGAGCTTGGCATAGTCCGTCGCAGGTGTGATCCGCGACAGAATTGCGGCTTTCTTCGTCGCATCCATCGATTTGCGCGCCACACGTTTCTCCAGCGCGTCGGAGATCGCGGCAAAACCTGCCTCCGCCGCGGCCTGATCGCGGTCGATCAGCACCACGTCGATCCCGGCCTGGGCCGCGACCTGTGCGATGCCCGCGCCCATCATGCCCGCGCCCAGAACACCCAGCTTGCGCACGCTCAGATCCGGTTGTCCGGCAGGGCGGGCGACCCCTTTCTCGAGCTTTTGCTTGTTGATGAACAATGTACGGATCATCGCCTCGGAAGACGGATCCAGCAGGATCTTGGTGAACCAGCGGGCCTCGACCCGGATTGCGTCGTCGAAGGGCAGTTGCGCACCCTCATAGACCGCGCTCAGCATCGCCTTGGCGGCGGGCAAGGCGCCCTGCGTCTTGCCATGAGCCATCGCCATCGCGCCGACATAGAGCGGGAAGCCCGGGGCGGAGTAGGGGCCGCCGCCTGGCAGACGGAATCCCTTGCGGTCCCAGGGTTTGACCGCGTCGTCCTCGCTCGCCTGCACCAGCCATGCCTTGGCGGCGTCAAGCAGATCCGGGGGCGCGACGACCTGATCGATCAAGCCGGCCTTCTTCGCCGCCTGAGGCGCCAGCGTCTTGCCCTGCAGCAGGAATTCGGAGGAACCGAGCAGCCCAAGCATCCGGATCAGCCGTGTGGTGCCGCCCGCGCCCGGGAAGATCCCAACCTGCATTTCGGGCAGTCCGATCTTGGCCTTGGGATTGTCGGCGGCGATCCGGTAATGACAGGCCAGCGCAAGCTCGGTGCCGATACCCACGCCCGTGCCCGGCGAGGCCCAGACAAAGGGCTTTCCGCCCTTCAGTGTCTTGGGATCTGCCCCCGCCCGTTCGATCAGGCGGAGCAGGGCGTGCAGCCGCATTGTGAAATCGAACAGCATCTTGGCGGGCTGTTCGGTCGCCTCGGCCCGGCGCTTGTATTCCAGGATCGTCGGAAGATCCATGCCGCCCGCGAAGTCGGCCTTGGCCGAGGTCAGGATCACGCCGCGCACGCCGTCATCGGCCAGCAGGGCGGGGATCGCTTCCTCCAGCTCCAGGATCCCCGCCTCGGTCAGCACGTTCATGCTGGCGCCGGGAAGGTCCCAGGTCAGGGTTGCGATGCCATCGGTGTCGGTGGAAAGGCGGAAAATGTCTGTCATAGAGCTCGGCGGCGGGTAGACGAAAGCGCGTGTCGGGCGAAGGTTACTCAACCATTAGACATGATATCATGCAGATGCGAGTCCGTTCACCCGGCAATCGGATTCGCCTGTGGCAAACTGGTTCAATTTATTCTCGATTTTTTGGGAACCCTGGATGGAGCGTCCGAGTTAACAATTTGGACGCCGCAGATCCCCCCACACACTCTGCGGCGTCCAATGCTCCGGACATTTCGCATGAATGAGCGGATGAGACGCTGTTGCCCGGACAACGGCAGATGGCGGGGGCGGACCGGGCGATCCACGCCCGGTCCAGTGGTCTCAGCGGTTCAGAACGCCTCGGCGGGCAGGTCCATCACAGGGGCTGCGCCAGTCTGGATGCGGGCCAGGCGCAGGCTTGTCTCGGGCAGGATACGGGACATGTAGTACCGCCCGGTGGTGAGCTTGTTGAGGTAGAATTGTTCGTCCTCGGCCCCGTTTTGCAGGGCGGTCTGGGCAGCCTTGGCCTGACGCGTCCAGCTCAACCCCATGCAGACATGGCCGAAGAGGTGCATGAAGTCGACCGACCCGGCCAGCGCCGCGTTCGGATCCTTCATACCTGCCTGCATGAAGAACATCGCCGCCTGCTGCAGATCCTTCGAGGCCGCCTTCAGCGGTTCCAGGAAGTCCCGCGCCAGGGTCAGGTCGTCCTCGTTCTCCTTGATATAGCCCTTGATATACTCGAAGAAGTTCATGATCGGCTTGCCGCCGTTCTGGCCCAGTTTACGGCCCACCAGGTCCAGCGCCTGCACACCGGTGGCGCCTTCATAGATCATGGTGATCCGGGCATCGCGGACATACTGGCTCATGCCCCATTCTTCGATATAGCCATGGCCGCCATAGACCTGCTGCGCCTGGGCGCAGAGGCGATAGCCCTCTTCGGTCAGAAAGCCTTTGACGATGGGGGTCAGCAGGCCAACCATGTTGCCCGCCTTTTCGGCCATCTCCGGGTCTTTGTGGTGCTTCTCGGCATCCATCAGCATCGAGACCCAGGCGAGGAAGCCATAGCCGCCCTCGACGAATGCCTTCTGATCCATCAGCATCCGGCGCACATCGGGGTGGACGATCAGGGGATCGGCAGGGCCTTCGGGGTTTTGCGCGCCCGTGACGGCGCGGCCCTGCAAACGGTCCTTGGCATAGATGACGGCATTCTCGTAGGCGGCGGAAGCCACCGCCAGCCCCTGCAGACCGACACCCATGCGGGCCTCGTTCATCATCACGAACATGGCTTTCAGGCCCTTGTTGGGTTCACCCACCAGGAAGCCCGTCGCCTCGTCATAGTTCATCACGCAGGTCGAGTTGCCGTGGATGCCCATCTTCTCTTCGATCTTGCCGCAGGCGACGCCGTTGCGCGTGCCCAGGCTGCCATCTTCGTTGACCATGAATTTCGGCACGATGAACAGGCTGATCCCCTTGGTGCCCTTGGGCGCATCGGGCAGACGCGCCAGGACCAGGTGGATGATGTTCTCGGCCATGTCATGCTCGCCGGACGAGATGAAGATCTTCTGACCCGAGATCTTGTAGCTGCCATCCTCCTGCGGCACCGCCTTGGTGCGCAGCATGCCCAGATCGGTACCGCAATGCGGCTCGGTCAGGTTCATGGTGCCGGTCCACTCGGCAGTGGCCATCTTGGGCAGGTAGGTCGCCTTCTGCTCGTCCGAGCCGGCAACCTCGATCGCCGAAAACGCGCCATGGGTCAGGCCTGGATACATCGCAAAGGCCAGATTGGCCGCCGATTGCATCAGGCCGACCATCAGGCTCAGCACCGCCGGGATGCCCTGGCCGCCATATTCCGGGTTGAGGTCCATCGCCGGCCAGCCGCCTTCGCGCAGCAGATCGAAGGCCTCCTTGAAACCCTCCGGCGTGCGCACCACGCCGTTCTCCAGCACACAGCCCTGCTGATCGCCCACCTGGTTCAGCGGGGCCAGCACGTCGCGGCTGAGCTTGCCCGCCTCCTCGAGGATGGCGCCGGTGAAGTCCTGGCTCAGATCCTCGTAGCCCGCGATATCTTCGAGCTCGTGGATCTTCAGGGCCTCGTGCAGAACGAATTCGAAATCGCGGATCGGCGGGGTGTAAATGGTCATGTGATTTCCCAGGTTCTTATGGTGGTGAGGGAGCCCAGCGCCAGCATCCCGGCGCCGGGTGTTTCATTCGGCACTTATTCCGCAGCGCGGCGGGTGCTCTTTTCAGCCAGCATCTCCTGACCGACGCGCATCTGATCCTCCAGATCGGCGATGGCCATATCCAGTTCGTCGCGCTTGCCGATCAGTTCGATCCGGTGGCGCTCGGCCGCTTCCAGCGTCGCTGCAAGCTGAGTAACCTGACCGTCGTTCAGATGGTAGAGGTCGAGCAAATCTTTGATCTCGGCCAGCGAGAAGCCAAAGCGCTTGCCGCGCAGGATCAGCTTCAGCCGCGCCACGTCGCGCTGGGTGAAGATCCGGCGTTGGCCGTCACGGATTGGGTTCAGAAGTTCTTTGTATTCATAGAAGCGAAGCGCGCGCGGGGTTACGTCGAACTCCTTGCACAACTCGCCAATGCTGTAAGTCGTGTCGCTCATGATCGGTTCCTGACTAGAAATTCGTCTCTGAGCCGGAATATGGATATGCCTTACGTGAACGTCAATCACTAGACTTGACGTTTACGTCATTTAGAGCATGTCATGCTGTCGCAGTGGTTGTATGGTCTGTGCGCCCTCAAGCGAAACCGATAGAGAGACGCCATGACAGAGAGCGCGGATGCACGCGAATTGGGCGAGGTTTTCTCGCTGACCGGGGCTTTTGATTCGGAGGGCACCGTGCTCAGCGGGCTGCCCCATTCGCGCGAAATCGGCATGCGGGTGCATTATTCGGGCGACAGCCAAGCGGTGCTTTCGGTCGATTGGAACGAGAAACTGATCGGCGATCCGCAAAGCGGCGTGATGCATGGTGGGGTGATCACGGCCTTGCTGGACACGGCATGCGGTGCCGCGGTCATGGCAGTGCCGGAAAAGCTGGACACGATTGCGACCCTGGATCTGCGCATCGCGTATATGCGCCCGGCGACCAAGGGGCTGCGGGTCTATTGCCGGGCGGAATGCTATCGCCTGACACGCTCGATCGCGTTTACCCGGGCGGTGGCATTCCACGACGACCCGGCGGACCCGGTGGCCAGTGCCTCCGGCACCTTTATTGTGGAACGGCGGGAGGCGAAGGCATGAGTCGGCTGAGCGAAATCGCGGAGCAGGAGGAGGCGCATGGTGCGGCGCTGGGCAAGCTGGCGGCGCAGATCCCCTATGCCAAGTTTCTGGGCGTGCGTTTCGACCGTCTGGGGGACGAGTTGACGGCAAGACTGCCCTTTGCGGAGGCGATCGTGGGCAATCCCATGCTGCCCGCGATCCATGGCGGCGTGACGGGGGCCTTCCTGGAACTGACGGCACAGGTGCAGTTGGGCTGGAACGAGATCGTCACGGGCTGGGCCGGCCAGGGCGTGCCGCCGCTGCCGAAGACAATCGACATCTCGGTCGATTATCTACGCTCTGGCAAGCCGCGCGAGACCTTTGCGCGGGCCCATGTGCAGAAGGCGGGCCGGCGTGTCGTGCATGTCCATGTGGCGGCTTGGCAGGACGCGCAGGACCGTCCCATCGCGATGATGCGCGGCAATTTCCTTATGCCTGACTGATTTGCGGAGGCCCGGTTCGGACGGCTGGTCGGACGCCTGGGGAGCATCCAGCGTGCACGCCCCGTTGGGGCGAGGCACGGCTGCCCGCCCACCCAGCCTTGTCCGGGCCTTGCGCGATGTGTGGTGAAAAGGGATTGAGACGCGGCGCAATTCGGCGCTAGGACAAGATCATGACCACTCAGAACACCCCTCAGATCCAGATGCGCAATCTGTTCCCGACACCGGTTGCCGTGTTCCGGCTGCCGGATCATGCGGCGATCAATGCGGCGCTGGAGAAACGCATCTTTGCGCGGGAGAAGGAGGTCGCTTCGGTCCATCATTCGAACTGGGGTGGCTGGCAGAGCCCTGCTGACTTTCACTCGTGGTGCGGACCGGAGGGGGAGGCGGTTCTGAAGACCGCGCAGCAACTGGCCTCGCAACTGACGGCGGAGCGCACGGGCAAGCAAGCGGCGCCGGACTGGCAGCTGGGCTGGCGAATGAATGCCTGGGCCAATGTGAACCGCGCGGGGCAGGGGAACGAGTTCCACACCCATCCGGGCGCGTTCTGGTCGGCAACCTATTATGTGCGCGATGGCGGCGCGGCGGAGGATCCCTCGCTGGGCGGCGAGTTCGAAATGGCGGATCCGCGCGGGGCCGGGCCGGCGATGCTGGCGCCCCATCTCTGCTTTGCGACCAATGGCGGTCAGGCGATGGGGGCGAGCGAGATGATCCGGCCGCTGGAGGGGAACCTGGTGATGTTTCCGTCGTGGCTGAGCCATGGGGTGCGGCCCTATGCCGGGGACAATGTGCGAATCTCGATTGCGCTTAACCTGACGCCGGTGGATTAGGGCCGGGTGCGCTCTCCCGTGTCCCTGCGGGACACGATCACCCGCCCGCCGGCCCCCCCCCAAACCGGGCGCTGCGTCTGGCTGGTGGCGTGGGCGAACCCTGGTCTGTGAAATGGACAGGCAAGGCGATGGGCGCTTCTGGATCGGGATGTGCGAGAGTAAGAGTGCCGTCCGAAAGACATATGTTCCACCCCGAGGGGCCTGCATGACCGCGCCACCTATCCGCGAGGTGACCTACCGCCGCGTGGCGGCGATTGCGCTGCCGGTGGTGCTGTCGAATGTGACGGTGCCGCTGCAGGGGGTCGTCGATACGGCGATCATCGGCAATCTGGGATCGGAGGTGTTTCTGGCCGCCGTCACGCTGGGCGCCACGTTGTTCGCCCTGATCGTCGGAGCGTTCAATTTTCTGCAGATGGGGGCCTCGGGTCTGACGGCGCAGGCGCTGGGGGCGTCGGATCATCGCCGGGTGATGAACACGCTTATACGGGCGCTGATCATCGCCGGGGCCGTGGCGGTTCTGATCTTTGCAGCCCAGGGGCCGCTGACACGGCTGGGCCTCGCGTTCTTCGAGGGATCGATGGAGGCCGAAGGGCTGGCCGGGCGGTATTTCGAGATCCGTCTGTTCGGCTTGCCGGCCGAGTTGGCGAACTATGCCATCTTTGGATGGTTCATCGGGCAGGGACTGACCCGGCGGCTGTTCGAGATGCAGATCGTGATCTCGGCGGTCAATATCTCCGCTAATCTGGTGCTGGTTCTGGGCTTTGGCTGGGGGGTCGAAGGCGTGGCGGTGGGCACCGTCCTGGCCTCCTATGCCGGGCTGGCCTTCGGGGCCTGGCGGGTCTGGGGGCGGGCGCGTCAGATCGCCCCGCCAGGTTGGCGGCTGGATTTGCGCCGCCTGATCGATCCGGCGGAGTTCGGGCAGTTCGTGGCGCTCAACCGGGATATCTTCATCCGCTCGCTGCTGCTGACGGCCAGCTTTGCCTGGGTGGCGCGGCTGGGCTCGACCCAGGGCGATACGGTTCTGGCGGCCAACGGGATCCTGATCCAGTTTCTGCACATTTCGGCCTATGCCCTGGACGGTTTCGCGATGGCGGCGGAGGCGTTGGTCGGCCAGGCGCTGGGCGCACGCTCGCGCCCGCATCTGCGCCGCGCGGTGGCGGTGAGCACGATCGCAGCGGGGGGGATGGCCTGCGTCTTCGCGCTGCTGGCGAGCCTGGCCGCCGAGCAGATCGTGGCCGTCTTCACCAATGTCCCGGCGGTGCGCGAAGTTGCCATGGCGCATATTCTGTGGGGCACCTGCATGCCGCTGTTCGGCGTGCTGGCGTTTCAGATGGATGGTGTTTTCATCGGCGCCGCCGAGGGGCGGGGTATGCGCAATGCGATGATTCTGTCGGTGGCGATCTTCGTGCCGTTGAGCTGGTGGATGACCGCCAGCCTTGGCAACCATGGCCTTTGGGCATCGGTCGCCGTTTTCATGCTGCTGCGCGCTGGTTTTCTGGCGTTGCGCTATCCCCGGCTTGAGGCGCGGGCGGGCTGATCCGCCTCGGTCTGAGGCGCGATGATCTGGACGGCTTCCAGCCGGTCGTCCTGCTCGCGCCAATGCACCATGTTCAGGACGCGGCCGCGTTCGCGCACCCGGCCGATGGCGTCGCGGTCGATATCCTCGACCACCCAGCCCGGTGCGTTCATCGGCCCCTCGGCCAGAACGCCGGTATCGGGAAAGCCCAGATCCGGCGGGCCATAGATCGCCGCGGCCCCGGTTCCCGCCTGGATCGTGGCGGCCCAGGGCGCCTTGCCGACCAGCGGCGCATGAACCACCACGCATTGGCTTTCCAGCGCCCGGGCCATCGCGCCGATCCGCACGCGCCAATAGCCCGAGAGCGCCTCGGTGCAGCTTGGCACCAGCAGGATCTCGGCCCCCGCCTCGATCATCGCGCGGGCATTCAGAGGAAATTCGGCGTCATAGCAGGTGAGGATGCCAATCCGCGCCAGCTCGGTATCGAAGACGATCGCCTCGTTGCCGGGCGCGATATCCCATTCCTCGCGCTCGAACCGGGTCATGATCAGCTTGTCCTGCCAGCCGATCAAACCCATGGGTCCGAAGAGGCGCGCGCGGTTCACCGGGCGCCCGTTGGGACGGCGCACCGGGGCGCTGGCCGCGCAGATATGCACATTGTGCTCGGCGGCTAGCCGCGCGTGCAGGTCATCCGCCGCCGGCAGAAACTCGCTCACTGCGACGATGCAATGTTCGGGGTTGGCGGCGATCTCAGCGCCGGCGAGGCTCGCCAGTTCCATGGCGCCATATTCGGGAAAGACCAGAAGCTCGGCGCCTTCCTCGGCAGCCCCTTCGACCCATTCGCTGATTTTCTTCTCGTAGTCGTTCCAGCCGGTCAGCCAGGACAGGGGATAGGCGGCGGTCGCAATTTTCATGACACATCCCTCGAAATTCGGTCACGCAAAGCAATGCAGCACAGTTACCGCACCAGGTAAGACAAAGTATCGGCGCATCCCGCTCTCGCGATCAAGCCGGTTATACGAGCGCAGCATCTTGTGATTTGGAGCTGGCCAGCCGCTAGATGCGGTTAAAACTCCATGTTTGCAGACGCCGGAGAAGGTTAACACTGTGTAGCCGATTCGCTGCTGGTCTTCTCGATTGGTCAGCTCGACCTCGGGGATACGCCTGCTTTCAAACCTCCATCTCCACCGATGGGATGATCGGGAAGAACTGACCCGAGGAAGCGACGCCGAACCAGCGTTCGCCTTCGATTTCGCGGTGTTCGCCGATATCGACCAGGCGGTAGAAGCTCTTGCGGTCGATCAGGGCTTCCAGGCCCCGGCGCACATGGACATAGGGGCTGGGTTCGCCGGTCTCGGGGTCGCGCTCTACCCGGATCGGGTTGTCGGGGCCTGCGACGGTCTCGTCGCCCACATTTGTCTCGAAGGTCAGGGTCTGGTGGCCGTTCGCCTCGACCCGGAAGTCCAGTGCCACGAAGGGCGCGTCATCGACAGTTATGCCGATCTTCTCGACCGGCGTGACCAGGAAATACTTGCCGCCCTCGAGCTTCAGGACCGACGCGAAGAGATTGACCAGTTCCAGCCGGCCGATCGGCGTGCCCAGATACCACCATTGCCCATTGCGCGCGATGCGGATATCCAAGTCACCGCAGAAGGGTGGATCCCACAGATGCACTGGCGCCGGTCCTCGCTTGCCCTTGGTCGCCTGCTTGACCGCCTTGGCAAAGTTATCGGCGGCCCCGGGATCTGCGGTATCGGTTCCGGTCTCGTCGGGCGAAATCGCGGGTTTTTTACCTGTGGACATGCGCCACCCCTGTTGCCTTTGGCTATGGTAGCTTACTTTAATGCGAATGTGCCGAAATCCAAACGCGCGGGAGTGACCTCCATATGGCTGAGAATGAGACCGATCCGGTGGCGGAAATCGAGGCTGCGGGAGAGACCCTCGCCAAGGCACAGGCCGAAATCGCCAAACGCATCGTCGGTCAGCGCGATGTGGTGCAGCTTGCCCTGACCGCAATTCTGTCCGGCGGGCATGCGCTTCTGGTCGGCGTGCCGGGGCTGGCCAAGACCCGCCTGGTCGAGACCCTGGGCACGGTTCTGGGGCTCGCCAACAACCGTGTGCAGTTCACGCCGGATCTGATGCCTGCGGATATCCTGGGCGCCGAGGTGCTGGAGACCGGGGCCGATGGCAGCCGGGCCTTCAAGTTCATTCCCGGTCCGATCTTCACCTCGCTGCTTATGGCGGACGAGATCAACCGCGCGAGCCCGCGCACTCAGTCAGCGCTGCTACAGGCGATGCAGGAACATAAAGTGACCGTCGCAGGCGAAAGCCGCAGCCTGGGAGAGCCTTTCCACGTGCTGGCGACACAGAACCCGATCGAGCAGGAGGGGACCTATCCCCTGCCCGAAGCGCAGCTCGACCGTTTCCTCCTGCAGGTCAATGTCGCCTTCCCCGACCGCGAGGAGGAGCGTGACATTCTGCTGGCCACGACCGGCGTGCAGAACCAAAGCGCCTCGCCCGTTCTGGATGCGGCAGGGCTGATCGCGCTGCAATCGCTGGTGCGCAAGATGCCGGTGGGCGATCAGGTGCTGGAGGCGATCCTGACCATCGTTCGCTCGGCCCGCCCGGGCGAGCCGGAAGCCGCCGAGATCGCGAACGAGCGTCTTGCCTGGGGGCCGGGGCCGCGCGCCGCCCAATCGCTGATGCTTGCGGTGCGCGCCCGCGCGCTGATCGAGGGGCGGCTCGCCCCCAGCATGGACGACGTGATCGCGCTGGCCCCTGCGGCGCTAGAGCACCGGATCGCGCTGACCTTTGCCGCGCGCGCCCAGGGCGCGACGGTGCGCGCCGTCATCGAAGACCTTCTGGCGGGCCAGTCGCTGAAAGCGGTTGCGTGACGCGCCTGGCCGGCATAGCGGCCTGCGCGGCTGGCCTGACCACGCTGGCGCTTGGCTTCGCGGCACCCGGTACCGCAAGCGAGGGCGATGCCGCCGATATCGCCATCGCCAAGGACCTGATTGCCGAGATCTGCATCCCCACCTTTCCCAGTTTCGAGCGGGCCCCCGACAAGGCCCGCGATCTTGGCCTCGAACCGATCGAGCCCAGCAGCCGGATCAAGGGCGGACAGCTCGCCGACCGGTCCGATATCATCTTCGCCGACCGCGAAAGCCAGGTGGTCCTAACCATCTCGACGCCGGAGCATGCCGAGGGCAGCCTGCCCAAACCGCCGATATGCATTGTCTCGCTGATCGGTCAGCGGTTTCCCGCGCTGGACGCTACAATGGGTCCCTATCTCGACAGCCTGCACGACCAGGGAATCGCGATTGGCCGGGCGTTGCGCGAGGACGGGTTGATCGTGCTGAAGGGCATGTCGGACGCGTTGGGGCGGATCGACTTCAGATTTCACCAGTTCAGTCAGAACAACACCACCTCGATCAGCGTCCATCGGGGTCTGATCCTTGAATGAGCTCAAACGCATCATCGGGCCGCTGCTTCTGGGTGTCTTGGCATTCGGGTCTGCGCCCGCCGCGGCATTCTCGCAGGAGGACGCGCTGCGTCACCGCCAGGCCCTGGGCCTGTTCGAGGATGCCTGCCTGCGCCTGGCGCCCGAGTTTACCGGCGCCGAGGCCGTTTTCGGCAGCCTGGGCCTGCAACGCCCAGCGGAGGCATCGGCCTATCGCAATCCTGAATTGGAGATCTACGGCGGCGTGGTGCCGATGCAGGCGGGCGACATATTCGGCCGCCAATGCACGGTGATGCTGGGGCGAGGCAATCTGGCGGTGCTGGTGCTGGGTCTACGCACCGCACTGGATCGCATGGCCGAACCCGGGACGCTGGCCGAGACACCTCCCAGCCGGGAGGAAGACCCGGTGCTCTGGGATTTCCGCCTGCCGCGCATCGGTGCGGTTTCGGTGACTGCCGGGCTGGGCCAGCAAGGCATTGCCGTCATGGGAATGCAGGTGGCCGAGCGTGACTCCTCGAACGGGGCCGGCGAATGAGCGCTGATGTGACCGATCCTCGCGCCGGTCACCGCGATGGCGTTCGCGATGGCGATGAAGCCGCCTGGCTGCGCCGCGATGCCGAGAAGATTTCGGGCACCCTGCCGCCCCTGCTGGTCGAGGCGCATCGGCTGGCCCTCTCGCTCGCCCCCGGTGTCCATGGCAGACGGCGGGCAGGCCCTGGCGAGAGTTTCTGGCAATACCGCCCCGCCCATCCCGGCGATACGCTGGGTTCGATCGACTGGCGCCGCTCCGCACGCTCAGACCGGCTCTATGTGCGCGAACTGGAATGGGAGGCGGCAGAGACCGTCCTCCTCTGGTGCGACCGGTCGGCGGCGATGGACTATACCTCCGCCGGTACGCCGCGCAGCAAGGTCGAACGGGCGAAACTCTTGACCCTCGCGCTCAGCGTCCTGCTCTCGCGCGGGGGGGAACGCTTCGGCCTGATCGGGACGGCGGCGGAGCGGCCCCTGACCGGCGAGCGTCAACTCATGCGCATCTCGGCGCATCTGACGGCGGAGGCGGCCGAAGCAACTGGAGCAACCGGAACAGCCGGGCGCGCCGACTATGGGGCACCGCCCGCGATTGCGCAGCGCCGCGTCGGCAAGATCGTCTTCATGTCCGATTTCATGGGCCCCCGCGCCGATGTCCTGCCCCGGCTGGCCGAGGCGGCGGGGCGCGGCATCTCCGGCGTCATGTTGCAGATCCTGGACCCGGCGGAGGAGGAGTTTCCCTTCGCGGGCCGCACCCGGTTCGAAAGCATGGCGCGCGAGATCCGCCACGAGACCGATCAGGCCCGTACCCTGCGCGAGGCCTATATCATGCGCCTGGCCGAACGGCGCGACGAACTGGCGGCGATCGCCCGCAACTCGGGTTGGCAACTGATCCTGCACCGCACGGATGAGAGCCCGCGCAAGGCATTGCTGGCGCTTCACGGCGCGTTGGGAGGGGTGTGATGGCCAGCATCGGCGCCCTTGCTTTTCTGAACCCCTGGGTTCTGGCCGGGCTTATCGCGCTGCCGATCCTCTGGTGGCTGCTGCGCGCGATCCCGCCCAGCCCGCGGGTCGAGGCATTTGCCGGTGTTCGCCTGCTGCTGGGGTTGGAGGACGAAGAGCGCCAATCCGACAAAACCCCGTGGTGGCTGCTGCTTTTGCGCTGCATTGCGGTTGCCGCGATCCTGACCGGCTTTGCGCAGCCTGTGCTGAACCCCTCGGACCGCCTGGGTGAGACGGACGGACCGGTGCTGATCGTGATGGATCAGGGCTGGGCCTCGGCGCCCGACTGGGCCACGCGCAAGGCCGCGGCGGCGGGTGCGCTGGACGAGGCCGAAGATGCCGGTCGCGATGTGCTGTTCTGGCCGCTCGGCTCCGGCGAGGTGCCGGTGCCGGTCAGCGCAGCTGCCGCCCGGCGCGTTCTGGACGTGCTGGAACCCGCCCCCTGGGCACCGGACCGCGCTGCCCTGGTCGAGGCGCTGAGCGACCTGCCGCCGGGCCAAACCCTGTGGTTCCATGACGGTCTGGCCCATATCGAGGAGGCCGACGCACTGATGGACGCCTTGTCGGCCCGTGGCCCGCTGCGCCTGATCGGCCCTGTGGCCCCCGCAGTCGGTCTGACACCGCCGCGCCTGGAAGACGGCCGGATGCTGGCCGATGTGCTGCGCGCCGGGGGTGGCGAGGAGACCCGCCTGGTGGTGGCCTTCGGCGAAGCGGAGGAGGGCGGCGAGCGGCGGATCGCCGTGACGCCCGCGACCTTCGCGCCCGGCGACGATTTGGCGACGGCGGAGTTCGACCTGCCCGCGGAACTGATCGGCACCATCACCCGCCTGATCATGGCCCAGGATGCCAGCGCGGGTGGCGCCGCGCTGGCCGATGGCTCGCTGAAACGGGTACCGACCGGGCTGGTCGCGCCGGTCGCGGAGGACGCCGTGGCCTCGCTGACCTCCGCCAGTCATTACCTGCGCGAGGCGCTGGAGCCATGGTCGGTGATCCGCGAAGGTTCGGTGGCCGAGGTCATGGCGACCGGCCCTGCGGCGCTGGTCCTGGCCGATCATGGGGCATTCGGCCCTGAAGACGAAACCGCGTTGGTCGATTGGGTCACCGAGGGCGGCGTCATGGTGCGCTTCGCCGGTCCGCGCCTGGCCGCTGCGATCAGCGAACGCTTCGGCAGTGAGCAGGCCGATCCGCTGTTGCCCGTCACGCTGCGTCGGGGCGGGCGGGTGCTGGGCGGCGCGCTGGCCTGGTCCAAACCCCGCACGCTGGGGCCGTTCAACCCCGATGGCCCGTTCCGCCGCCTGACCGTGCCAGACGAAGTCGACGTGCGCACCCAGGTGCTGGCCGAACCCTCGCCCGACCTGGCGGGCCGGGTCTGGGCCTCGCTGGATGACGGAACGCCGCTGGTGACCGCCAAGAAGATGGGCGCGGGCTGGGTCGTGCTGTTCCATGTCACGGCGGATGCGGAGTGGTCGTCGCTGCCGCTCTCGGGCCTGCTGGTCGAGATGCTGGGTCAGGTGATGAGCCTCAGCCCCGGCCGGGCCGCCAGCGTGCCGGAGGCGGAGGAGCTTGCCGGCACCCTCTGGCGCGCCGATCTGTTGCTGGGCCCCGACGGTGCCCCGCGCGATCCCGCACCGGGGGTCGAGCCTGTCGCGGGAGAGACGCTGGCTGGTGGCCGCGCGGGACCGGGCACCGGCCCGGGGATCTACCTGCGCGCTGATGAAGGTGCCGGCGGCGCGGGTGCCGCGACTCGCATGGCGGTTAACCTGTTCGCGACCGGCGACACGCTTGCGCCATTGCCCGATGCGCCGCTTGGCACGGTGGTCGAGACGCTCGGCGGGGTCGAGGCCCAGAAACTCGGCCATTGGTTGATCACACTGGCGGTGCTGCTGATGCTGATAGATCTGATCGCGACGCTTTGGCTGGCCGGACGTCTCTCGCCCCGCACATCCGGCGTCGCACGGGGCGCGGCTGGCGGCGGGGTCGCGATGCTGGCTGTCGCCCTTGCCATGACCGCGCCCGAGGCCCGGGCGCAGAGCAGCGACGGCGATGTCGTCTCCGCAACAGCCGAGACCACGCTGGGCTATGTCCTCACCGGTTCCTCCCGGGTCGATGCAGTGTCGGAACAGGCGATGCGCGGCCTTGGCATGACCCTGGCGGCGCGCACATCGGTCGAGCCGGGCCCGCCGATGGGCGTCGACCCGGCCCGCGATCCGCTGCAGCTTTATCCGGTGCTCTACTGGCCGCTTCTCTCCGGGCTCGCGCCGGATCAGGAAGGGCTGGAGCGGTTGGCGGAGTATCTGACCGGGGGTGGCCTGCTGGTGATCGACACGCAGAATGGGGCGACCGGTTTTGGCGGCACCTCGGCGGTCGAGATGCGCCAGATCGCCCGCGCGTTGAACCTGCCCGCGCTGGCGCCGGTCGATGGCGATCATGTGCTGACGCGCACGTTCTATCTGCTCGACCGCTTCCCCGGGCGCTGGCGTGGCGGCAATGTCTGGGCCGAGGCACCGCCTCCCGATGACGGGATCGAGCGCGATCCCTCCATCCCGCAATTCGACCGCATCGATGACAATGTCTCGCCGGTGATCGTGGGCTCGGCTGACTGGGCCTCGGCCTGGGCGGTGGACGAGCAGGGGTTCTTCGCCTTTCCGGTGGGCCGCAGCGGCGACCGCCAGCGCGAGATGGCGCTGCGCTTCGGGGTCAACCTGGTGCTCTATGCCCTGACCGGGAACTACAAGTCGGATCAGGTCCATGCTCCGGCCGTGCTGGAAAGGCTGGGTCAGTGATGGAAGGTTTCGGCATCGGCTTCGATCCCGCGCTGCCCTGGGCGGCTATCGCCGGGTTGGCGGTGGTGGCGCTGGCCTTCGTGGTGTTCGCAGCCACCCGCAGCTTTGCGGGCTGGTGGCTGCGCGGTCTGGGGCTCGGCCTCCTGATCCTGGCACTTGCGGGGCCGGAGCTGCGGCGAGAGGATCGTCAGGGTCTGACCTCCGTGGCTTTCCTGGTGATCGACAAGACCGAAAGCACCGAGCTTGAGGATCGCGCGGCGGAGATCGCCGAGGCCGCCGAGACATTGATGGCGCGGGCCGAGGCTCTGTCCCGCCCGGAACAGCCGGTGGAACTGCGCGTGGTCGAGGTGGAGCCCGACCCGGAGGGCAATACCGGCACCCAGATGCTGACAGCGCTGGACGAGGCCGCGGCCCGCGTCGCCCCAGATCAGATCGCCGGGGCGATCCTGCTGAGCGATGGCCAGATCCACGATGCCGACCGGCTGGAGGGGTTTCCCGCACCGGTTCATGCCCTGATCGCGGGCGACCCTGACGGGTTCGACCTGAAGCTGGAGCTGGTCTCGGCCCCGGCCTTCGGGATCGTGGGAGAGAAAGTCTCGTTCAAGCTGACGGCGCGAGCTCTGGGTGTGCGGCCTTCGGATCTGGGCGCATCCGTCATCGCGGAAGTGTCCGTCGACGGGGCGGAGCCCATACCGCTGCGGCTCGATTTGGGCTCCGAGACGCTGCTGGAGCTCGAAATCGCCCATGGCGGCCCGAATGTGGTGGATATTCGCCTGCCGGGCCACGAGGAAGAACTCACGATACGAAACAATCGCATCCTGGCGGAAGTGAACGGCGTGCGCGACCGGCTGCGGGTGCTGCTGGTCTCGGGCGAGCCGCATCCCGGCGGGCGCACCTGGCGCGATATTCTGAAGGCCGATCCGGCAGTGGACCTGATCCATTTCACCATCCTGCGCCCGCCCGGCAAGCAGGACGGGACGCCGGTGAGCGAGCTTTCGTTGATCGCCTTCCCGACGCGCGAGCTGTTTCTGGAAAAGATCGACGGGTTCGACCTGATCGTCTTCGACCGCTATCGCTGGCGCGGCATCCTGCATTCGGCGTTTCTCAGCAATATCTCGAAATATGTTCGCGAGGGGGGCGCGGTGCTGGTCGCCTCCGGCCCCGCCTTCCCGGGGGCACAGAGCCTCAGCCGCACGCCGCTGGCCGAGATCATGCCGGCGCGGCCCTCGCTGGAGGTGATCGAGACCCCGTTCCTGCCGCGGGTCACCGACATCGGCAATCGCCACCCCGTGACCGCCGGGCTGGAGGCGGCGAGCGGCCTGGTCGAAGGCGTGCCGCAATGGGGCCGCTGGATGCGCCATATCCCGGTCGAACCGATGTCGGGAAATATCGTGATGTCGGGGGTGGATGACCTGCCGCTTCTGATTTTGGACCGGGTGGGAGAGGGGCGCGTGGCGCTTCTGGCCTCGGACCATGCCTGGCTCTGGACCCGGGGGTTCGAGGGCGGCGGTCCGCAAGCGGATCTGCTGCGCCGCACCGCCCATTGGCTGATGCGCGAGCCCGAGTTGGAAGAGGAGGCGCTGGTCGCCCGTGTCGAAGGCGCCCGCGTGGTGTTGGAGCGTCGGACGCTGTCCGAGGACGCTCCCGAAGCCGCCATCGCCACGCCGCCCGCCGCGCCGGAACAGCGCGAACTGACTTTCAGCGAAGTCGCGCCCGGGCGCTGGCAAAGCGTGCTGGAGGAAGCGGAGGAGGGGCTCTGGCGCTTTCGCTCAGGCGAGTTCGAGGCGGTGGCGGCTGTCGGGCCGCCCAGCCCGCGCGAATACGACGACCCGCTGGCGAGTTTCGGGCCGCTGTCGCCCCTTGTGGACGCGACGGGCGGGCGGATTGCCGCCCTCGGCGATGGTGTGCCGGACTTGCGTCTGGTGCCGGAAGGCCGCCGCGCGTTCTCGCGCCGCTGGCTGGGGCTGGAGGCGCGCGAGGCGTATCAGGTGACAGGTCTCAGCCTGACCCCCTTGCTGCCCGCCTGGCTGGCCGCGCTGCTGGCAGGCCTGCTGTTCCTGAGCGCGTGGCGCCGCGAGAGCCGCTGAAACCTCGCCTATCTTTCGGGCGCGCGGCCATGTCCGTGGTCCACGGACCGGCAGGAAACCTGCCGCTGTGCGCTGCGCGCCCAGATGGCCGCTTGGCGCCCAGCACGGCCGACAGCGCACTTGGCGCGTGTCGGATCGGGCGCTAAAGACTGCTGCAAGCGGGAGGGCGGCAGATGGCCAGGCGGCGCAAGGGCAGTCCGGTGGATGGGTGGCTGGTGGTGGACAAGCCGCTGGGGGTGACTTCCTCGGATATCGTCAACAAGGCGCGGTGGGCCTTGCAGGCGCAGAAGGCGGGGCATTCGGGAACCTTGGACCCTCTCGCAAGCGGGTGTCTGGCGGTGGCCTTTGGCGAGGCGACCAAGACCATTCCGCATGCGCAGGAGGGCGCCAAGACCTATCGTTTCACCGTATGTTGGGGCGCCGCGACGGCGACCGACGATCTGGAGGGTGAGGTGATCGCCAGGTCCCCGGATCGGCCCGAGCGCGCTGAGGTCGAGGCGGTTCTGGCCCGGTTCACGGGGGTGATCCGGCAGGTGCCGCCGCAGTTTTCGGCGGTCAAGGTCGATGGGGCGCGGGCCTATGACCTGGCGCGGCGGGGCGAAGTGCCGGAGCTTGCGGCGCGGGAGATCCGGGTGGATCGCCTGGACCTGCGAGAGTGTCCGGATGCGGATCATGCGGTTTTCGAGATGGTGTGCGGCAAGGGCGGCTATGTCCGCTCCATCGCGCGGGATCTGGGCGCGGCGCTGGGGTGCCTTGGTCATGTGACTGCGCTGCGGCGCCTGGCGACCGGGCCGTTCGATCTGAGCCGGGCGGTGGCCTTCGAGGCGCTGGACGGGTTTCGCGACACGGGGATCCCGCCGGAGATGCAGCCCCTGGCGGCTGGACTGAGCGGGATGGTACGGGTCGATATCACCCCGATGCAGGCGGCGGATTTGCGGTTGGGCAGGGCGGTCGAATGCGGGCCGGGTGACGGCGCGGCATGGGCCGCGTGCGATGGGCAAGCCATCGCGATTGGGTTATGCGAAGGGGGCGTTTTCCGACCCAGACGGGTAATCGTGGCGCCCGGGGGATAGGCCGCGAGGCCACCACCACCCTCCACCCGCCCACCCGCGGTTGGCGGCGGCCTCGCGGCCTCGCCACCGGGTGCGGTTTCCGCGCCATGGCTGCGCCCCTGCTGCGGCACGATTTCGCTGGTAATTTCGGAGAAAGGCCGTTATTGCCCCGCCAGTTGTCCGGGATTTACCGGGCAATGCCGTTTTCCGCGACCGTGCTGGACGACATCCCGGCCCTGGCCAAGGGAAGGCGGCTGATCCCGAACCAGTCAAGGAGACCGCACGATGTCGATTACGCCCGAGCTGAAAGAACAGCTCATCAAGGAATATGCCACCAAAGACGGCGATACCGGCAGCCCGGATGTGCAGATTGCCATCCTGACCAGCCGCATCACCACTCTGACCGAGCATTTCAAGACGCATAAGAAAGACAATCACTCGCGTCGTGGTCTGCTGAAAATGGTCAGCCAGCGGCGCAAGCTGCTTGACTATGTTCGCGGCAAGGACGAAGCGCGCTACAAGTCGCTGATCCAGAAGCTGGGCATCCGCCGCTGATCGTACCCGAAGGGCGCCGCCGAGAGGAGGGCGCCTTTTGCCGTTCCAGGGCCTGCGTGCGGGCCCGGAGACCCCTCCGAACCGCACCTAACATGTCCGCAAACGCCCCTGCCCGCCCCGCAGGACGCGTCAGGAAAATCGCAAGGGGCCCCTCTGGGGACAGGGGGAACGGGCCAAAACCGGCAATGGGGCCGGGCTGGCCAGAAAAGGAAACTCTATGTTCGATATCGTGAAGAAAGAGATCGAGTGGGGCGGCGAGACGCTGACACTCGAGACCGGGAAAGTTGCGCGCCAGGCCGATGGGGCCGTGGTGGCGACAATGGGCGAGACCACCGTGCTCGCGACCGTCGTCTACGAGCGCAAGCCCAAGGTGGGCTTGGACTTCTTCCCGCTCACCGTCCACTATCAGGAACGCTATTACGCCGCTGGCAAGATCCCCGGCGGCTTTTTCAAGCGCGAGGCGAAACCGACCGAGAAGGAAGTGCTGACCAGCCGCCTGATCGACCGTCCGATCCGCCCGCTTTTCGTGCCGGGCTTCAAGAACGAGACCCAGGTGATCGTCACCGTCCTCAGCCACGAT
>JBCCDU010000011.1:0-73072 GCA_039030715.1 Pseudomonadota bacterium | reverse complement strand
TTCGAGATCGAGTAGTTCATGTTGGCGATGCCGCCTTCATAGATCAGATCGACGATCAGTTTGACCTCGTGAAGGCATTCGAAATAGGCCATTTCGGGCGCGTAGCCTGCTTCCACTAGGGTCTCGAAGCCCATGCGGATCAACTCGACCAGACCGCCGCAGAGAACCGCCTGCTCGCCGAAAAGGTCGGTTTCGCATTCCTCCTTGAAATCCGTCTCGATAATGCCTGAACGACCGCCTCCGATTGCGGAGCAGTAGGAGAGCCCGATCTCCAGCGCACGGCCCGAGGCATCGTTGTGGACCGCGACCAGACAGGGCACGCCGCCACCTTTCTGAAACTCACCGCGGACGGTGTGTCCGGGACCCTTGGGGGCCATCATGATCACATCGACGCCGGGCTTGGGCTCGATCAGGCTGAAATGCACGTTCAGACCATGGGCGAATGCGATCGCCGCGCCCTCGCGCAGGTTGTCGTGGATATGGGCATAATAGGTTTCGGCCTGCAATTCGTCCGGCATGGTCATCATCAGAACGTCGGCCCAGGCGGCGGCTTCGGCAATGCCCATGACCTGCAGACCTTCGGCTTCAGCTTTGGCGGCAGAGGGAGAGCCGGGGCGAAGGGCTGCGGCGACGTTCTTCACGCCGCTGTCGCGCATGTTCAGCGCATGGGCGTGGCCCTGACTGCCATAGCCGACGACGGCCACGTTTTTGTCCTTGATCAGATTGATATCGCAGTCGCGATCGTAGTAGACGCGCATCTCCGCCCTCTCCTTACCTGTCCCGGGGTTTCCCCCTCGATTTTGATCCGCGCCTGCCTAGACGAGCGGGGCACGCAAGGCAAGCGGTACGGCATGGTCTTCTGCGAGGTCCGGCCGGGTCTTCCTGCGGCGCTGCGCGCCACGGTCACCCACCCGCCCGGGCCTCGCCTGTCTCGTGCCGACTGATTGTCTTGGCTGGGCGGGTGGGCAGTCGTGTGCCCCGCAGGGGCGCACGCTGGAAACCCAACCAGCCTTCAGTGTTGAACAAAGACCGGGCTTCCCAAAACCGAAAAGTCCGGCTCGACACCCAAGCCTGGCGTAGTCGAAGGGCGCATCCACCCGTCCTCGATCTCCGGCGCGCCCGAGGCGATGGCCACGTCGTGATAGGCGTGAAATGCGGAACTTTGCCAGTGATGGCTCGCAGGTGTGCTGGCAGCCAGATGGGCAATGGCCGAGGTTGCGATTTCGCCGCCCCAGCTGTCCTCGATGGTCATGGCGATCCCGAAATGCAGGCATAGGTCGCGCATCTGACGTGCGCGGGTCAGACCGCCCATTCGATTGATCTTGAGGTTGACCAGATCCATGGCGCGGTCGGTCGCGCCGCAGATCAATGCATCCGGATCGGTCATTACCTCGTCGAGCACCAGCGGCAGTCGCGTGCTGCGGCGCACTGCCAAACATTCGGCGTAGCTGATGCAGGGTTGTTCGAGATAGATTCCGATCTCGGGATGGCGCTCCTGCAGCGTTTCCATCGCATGGGCGATACGCAAGGCGTCATGTTGGCGCCAACCGGTATTGGCGTCGGCATCCATCACTTCGCCCGCGCGCATCACCTCCGCGCAACGGCGCATGCGGTCGATGTCGCGTGCTGGGTCCTCACCCACCTTCACCTGGAACTGCGTGAACCCGTCGGCCTGGTACTCTTGCAGGCGCTCCGCCATGGCGCCGGGATCGGCCCGCGTCACTACTTTGAAAAGTTTCACTTTCTCCTGAGCCTGCCCGCCCAGCAGATGAGAAACCGCTAGGCCCGTCGCTTTCCCGTGGATGTCCCAGCAAGCCATGTCGATGGCGGATTTGGCATAGGGATGGCCCTTCATCACCTCGTCCATGCGGGCGTTGATCACGTCAAGCGCAGTTGGATCCCACCCGATGAGGTGCTCCGCCATGGTCGCGATACCGGTTCTCGCGCCTTGCGGATAGGCGGGCAGATAGGCGGGGCCCAGTGGGCATGTCTCGCCATAACCGGTAATGCCTTCGTCCGTGTCGATCGCCACCACGGTCGTATCGAAGGCCGTAAAGGACTGCGTCGACCAGGCGTAGAAGCCTTCGGTCAGCGGCAGATCGGCACGATAGACGCGGATCCCTGTGATTTCCATGGTGTCAGCCCTGTGTCGCGGGATTGGCCAGTTGAGCCTCCCACATCTTGCGGGTGCAGATGTTGTGCGCGCGGGTTTTCTCGCGGTCTGTCACCAGATTTTGGCGCAGCATCTCGTCGGTGACCGAGATCGCAAGGAAGGCGGGCAGTTGTTCCGGGTCTACACCGCGCAGCAGCTCATCACCGCTGAAAATCGGGCTTCCACGCACATCTTCCGGGAAATTATAGCGGCGAAGCCCCTGCGCGTTGCAATCGCCATCTTCCGGCGTCAGGCGGATCGCGGCGTCGTCTTCCGGTGTGCCGTCCCGGCTTTCGTCGATGGCGAAGATCACTGAAACCGGGCGGCTGCCATCCTGCTGCAGGACCATATAGATATGCGGCGCACGGTCGGCCGCCAGCGCGATCTGTTGTTCCTGTTCATCGAGGCCCAACTGAGTGTCTGGGGCCGTTGCTCCGCCACCGGCCTGCACGCCGGTCTCTGGCGTCGGCAGTGCAAGCACGGTTTCATCCCCTACCGCTGGTGCGGCGGTCTTCGGTTCGGCAGACTGGTCAGGTGCCGCGCATCCCGCCAGCAGGATCGACAGAACGACCAACGCTGCTGTCGAGACGCGGGGCGCTATCATCAGGTCATGCCCTCGGCACCGCGAGAGAGCGCTGCCACGCCGGTGCGCGCGACCTCCACCAGACCAAGCGGGCGCATCAGCTCGATCATCGCATCGATCTGTTCGCTGACCTCGGAAATCTCGAAGATGAAACTGCCGAGCGTCACGTCGACCACCCGGGCATGCATAATCTCGGCCAGGCGCATAGCCTCCAGCCGGTTGTCGCCGGTGGAGGAGACTTTGATCAGCGCCAGCTCCCGTTCCACATGCGCGCCCTCGACGGTAAGGTCGGTGACCATGTGGACCGGCACCATGCGCTCCAACTGGTGATGGATCTGTTGAATCACGGCGGGTGTCCCGGTCGTCACGATGGTGATACGCGAGAGATGCCCGTCATGGTCGGTTTCGGCCACTGTCAGGCTTTCGATATTGTAGCCCCGGCCCGAGAACAGCCCGATGGTGCGCGCCAGCACGCCCGGTTCGTTATCCACCAGCACGCTGAGGGTATGGCGCTCCTCGCCTTCCTTGATTGGATTGCGCAGGTTGTAGGCGCTCTTGCGTGAGCTGCCAGGTTTGAGAGAAAGAGATGTCATGGGTTTCTCCGTGGCTCGGCCGGTTCTACGGTGCCGATGCGTGTGCTGCAAGAGTTGGAAGGGTTGAGAACGCGTGATGCAACTGCCCGCGCTCTATATCTGTTTCGGGATGGCGAAGTCCGGTTCGACGCTGGCTTTCCAGATCACGCGCGAGGTGGCGCGTCAGGCAGGGCACGCCCCAGCGCCCGACGGCGAGTTTCTGGACGCGCAGGGCAGCCATACCAACTTTGTTTCCAACTGGCGCGACATCGATCTGCAGGCGATGGTCGCGGCTGCGCGCGGGCGAGGACGCATGATGGTCCTGAAAACCCATGGTCGACCGCCGGACGGGATGGCCGATGCGGTGACGAAAGGAGATATCGCGGTTCAGGCGGTTTGCCGCGACCCGCGCGACATCGCCCTTTCGATGATTGATATGGGTCGGCAAGGCGGTGACTGGGGCGTCGTGAACGGTGTCCCGATTGGCTCCCCCGAGGATGCGCAGCGCAGGATCGGCAATCATGTCGTGCGCTTTCGGGCCTGGGCGGCCATGCCGGGCGCCCTGACGCTGAATTACGAGCGTGTTGCTTTCGATATCGAAGGCACGGCGACGAAAATTGCCCGGCATTTGGACATAGATGTCTCGGCGAGAGAGGCGGTGGCGCGGATCGAACGACGCAACACCCATCTTAACAAGGGGCTTGCGCAGCGTCATCGCTCGGAGATGACGGCCGAGCAATCCGCCGAATGGCACCGGCGTTTTCAAGACTTCATTGTGGAGCATTGTTCCGATCTACCCGAAGGATGCCTGGACGCCGCGCCCAGGCGTGGTCCCGGCGCGTTATGGCGCCGGGTCCTTGGACGCTGACATCAGACCAGAACTGCGCCGGTCGCGCCGATGGCGCCTTGGGTTTCCGCCTCGCCCAAAAGCATCTCGTTATGGGCCTTGCCCGATGGAATCATCGGGAAGCAGTTGGCGTGTTTCTCGACCATGCAGTCGAAGATGACTGGGCCGTCATAGGCCAGCATTTCCTTAATCGCCTCATCCAGGTCCGACGGATCATCGATTTTGATGCCCTTGCAGCCGAATGCTTCTGCGAGTTTCACAAAGTCCGGCAAAGCCTCGGAGTAGCTGGAGGAATATCGCTCGCCATGCAGCAGTTCCTGCCACTGGCGGACCATGCCCAGGCGCTCGTTGTTCAGGATGAACTGCTTGACTGGCGCGCGATACTGGACGGCGGTCGACATCTCCTGCATCACCATCAGCCAGCTTGCCTCGCCAGCCACGTTGATAACCAGGCTGTCTGGATGGGCGATCTGCACGCCGATCGAGGCCGGCAGCCCATATCCCATCGTGCCCAACCCGCCGGAGGTCATCCAGCGGTTGGGATCGTCAAAGCCCAGGAACTGCGCGGCCCACATCTGGTGCTGGCCGACCTCGGTGGTGATGTAGCGATCCATTCCCTTGGTCAACGCCTCCAGGCGCTGCAGGGCGTATTGCGGCTTGATCAGCTTGTCCGAATTGGTGAAGCCCAGGCAATCGACGGCCCGCCAGCCGGTGATCTGGTTCCACCATCCGTTGACCTTGTCCGCCTTGGTCTTCGAGCCGCGCTCGCGCCAGAGGGCGATGATCTGCTCCAGCACCGTGCCGACATCGCCGATGATCGGCGTCTCGACATGAATGTTCTTGTTGATCGAGGACGGGTCGATGTCGATATGCACCTTGCGGCTGTCGGGGCTGAACGCGTCCGTTCGGCCCGTGATCCGGTCGTCGAAGCGTGCTGCGATGCAAAACATGGCGTCACAACCATGCATGGCCATATTCGCCTCGTAGGTGCCGTGCATGCCCAGCATGCCCAGCCATGCCTCGCCGGATGCCGGATAGGCACCCAGACCCATAAGCGTCGAAGTGACGGGGAACCCTGTCTCCGCTGCCAATTCCCGCAGCAATTGGCTGGCCTTGGGTCCGGAGTTGATCACCCCGCCGCCGGAATAGAGGATCGGGCGTTCCGCGTCCTCGATCAGCTTGACGGCGGCTAGCACCGCATCATCAGCGCCGCGGGTTTGCGGTGCGTAATGCGCAGTTTTGGCCTGCGGCGGTTCGACATATTTGCCCGAGGCAAACTGCACATCCTTTGGAATGTCGACCAGCACAGGCCCCGGCCGCCCATGGGTCGCCACATGGAACGCCTGGTGGATGGTGTTCGCCAGATCATTCGTGTCCCGCACCAGCCAATTGTGCTTCGTACAGGGTCGCGTGATGCCGACCGTATCGGCCTCCTGAAAGGCATCGTTGCCGATCATGAAGGTGGGAACCTGGCCGGTCAGGACGATCATCGGGATCGAATCCATCAGCGCGTCGGTCATGCCGGTAACCGCGTTCGTCGCGCCGGGGCCGGAGGTCACCAGTACAACGCCGGGCTTTCCGGTCGAACGGGCATAACCCTCCGCCATATGGGTCGCGCCCTGTTCGTGGCGCACCAGGATATGGCGAATATCGTTCTGCTTGAAAATCTCGTCATAAATTGGAAGCACCGCGCCGCCGGGATAGCCGAAGACCACACCGACACCCTGGTCCTTCAGGGCTTTGACGACGATCTCGGCGCCGGTGATTGTCTCGGCGGTTTCGGGTGTTCCATCGGCCGACATGGGTCTTCTCCTTTATTACGGCAGCGTGGCGTGGATCGGGCATAAAAAAAGCCCCGGTGAGGGGCTCATGCGCGCATCGGACCGGTGGAATGTTCCCCCCGCCTCAGCGCGCCCAACCTACGATAAGCTGCGACATGTCGCGTTTCCTTCGTTTCGACCTCGGTTGGATAGCATAGGGGGCCGGATGGTCAAGCCCTCAATCCGATCCCGGAGATAAAAACTTTCCTAAATCGGGCCATCTGCGCAACAAATGCGATTGCTGCGGTTTCACATAGCCCGGCGGCGGCGCCATAGGCCGAGACCCAGAAGCGCCGATCCCAGCAGCAGCGCTGCCGGTGGCAACGGCACCTGGCTGACCGGACTGCCCGAGAGCAACACATCGTCCAGTGTGAAAAGCTCGCTGGCCGCGCTGTTGGCAAAGGACACGCGGAACTGGAACGCACTGCCGTTGTCTAGCGAGGTCGACAGGGTCGTCGCATCGAAGTCACCGTCATCAGGCGTGTCACCGGTCAGGCTGAAGGTTTCCGAGCCGAAGCCATTGATATTGCTCAGCAAGGTGAAGCTGCTGCCGCCATCCAGCGACACCTCTGCATTGATGAAATCCGTGTTCGTGCCAGAGCCACCCTCGATATCGCCGGATTCGGTGAACGCCGCCGACAACATCAGATCGGTGAAGCCAAGGATGTCGATGATTGGTGAGAGCCAGACCGCGATCCCATCGGTGTCGCGTGCGCTGAACGCGCCATCCTCGACCCGCGCAAAGTCGTCGTCAGCGGTCAAGTTGGCTCCGCTCACATCCAGGCTCCACGTCACGCCCGAGACGGCCGGGTTGCTGCCCGCAGTGATAGGCCCGGTAACACCGATGCCTTCCTGCCCGGTGAAGGTCTCGGAATACAGCGTGGCCGCCATCGTCGGGGTGGCCAGGCTCGCCAGCAGCAGACCGGCGGTGATGGTCGATTTCATGCGAGTCCTCATGCAGGATCAGTATCAGTTGGCTGCGATTTATCTCGCCAATGTGGCGAGCATTGGACGGTTACACGATATTCAGATCCAGTGTCGCCGATGGATCGATGCGAGGCCAGTTGCTCATCTGGTTGCGGGCCCAGGTCAATTGGCGTTTGGCATACCGTCGCGTGGCGGCCTTGGCGCGCGTCGCGGCCTCCTTCAGAGAGATCTCGCCGTCGAGATGGGCAAACAGCTCTGGCGCGCCCAAGGCCTTCAGCCCGGGCGAGGCATCGGGCAGGGCCATTGCCTTGATCCTCTTCGCCTCCTCCAAAGCGCCGTTTTCCAGCATCTGGTCGAAGCGGGCCTCGCAGTTGGCATAGAGCGCCTCGCGGTCCGGCACGACGACCAGAGCGGTGCAGTCTGCAAGTGGCAAGACCGGCGGGTCCGTCCTTGCCTGCCATGCGGTCAGCCCGGTGCCGGTTGTCTCCAGCACTTCCCAGGCGCGCAGAACCCGCATCGGGTTGGCGAGGTCGATCTGTGCTGCTGTCTCCGGATCCCGATCCTTTAGTTGAGTCACCAGTCCCGTTAGGCTGATTTCGGACAGCAAAGCCTCCCCTGCTGCCCGGATCTGCGGCGGTGTTGGCGGGATTGGCGCCAAACCCTCGGTCAGTGCCTTGAAGTATAGTCCGGTACCTCCGGTGATGATCGGGCGCTTTCCAGCCTCGCGGCTCCGCTCCAACTCCACCACGACCTCGCGCAGCCAGTGCCCGGTGGAGTAGGTTGCGTCGAGCGCCACGTGGCCATAGAGGCGATGAAGGGCCTGCGCCATTTCCGTCTCGCTGGGGCGGGCGGTCAGCACCTGCCAGTCGCGAAAGATCTGCTGGCTGTCGGCGTTGATGATCACGCCATCATGTGCCTTTGCCAGCTTCAGCGCCAAACCGGACTTGCCGCTGGCGGTCGGTCCGGCGATCAGTATGGGTCTACGCACGCAGGCCGCGCCAGGCGCAGTAGAGGAAAGCGGCACTCGCCACCGGACTGGCGATCAGAACGGTCGGCAAGACCTGGACCGGCAGCAGCAATTGCAGCGGCGCCAGCCAAAGCAGCGCGAGGATCAGCTTTCCGCCCCAATCGAGCCCCGCCCTCAACGCGAAGGCAAAGCCAGCCATCGCGAAAACCAATTCATAGTGGAAAGCGTGCGGGCTGGTCAGCGCGACGCCGATCATCAGCATCGCCGCTGCCCAATCGAACGCCGCGGCGCCGCGGCGCCAGACCAGCACCAGCAAAACCGCCGCAACCGCGAGCAGTGCCAGATGCAGCACCATGGCGGCATCATCTAGCCCCAGGTTCTGTGCCAGGGCGTACCAGCTCACCATGCCGGCTGCATCCTTGCTGCCCGGCACGACACGGTTGATAGCGAAGCCCAAGCCGTCGAAAAACGCCTGCCAATGCCCCATGCCCATGGTCAGTGTCGCAAGCGTCGCAAGTGTCAGCGTCCCGATCGTTGCCCAGAGGATAACGCGCCACCTGCCGCCTGCCATCAGTGCGACGGGGATCAGCGGCCCGAGCCCGGGTTTCATGCTGAGCGCTGCAATCAGCAGACCCGACAGCACACCTTTCCGCGGCAGCCGGCCCATCCGGTTCAGCGCCAAGGCCAAACATCCCGCGAAGAGGACCGAGTTGTTCCCCAGCATCATCGTCAGCAGCACGGTTGGGCAAACGGTCAGACCGATCCATGCGCTAGGGTTCACCCGCCAAAGCGCACGCATGTAGAGCGCCAGCGAAATCACGATGAACACCCCCCAAGCCACCGAGAATGGCAGCAGGCCATATGGCACCATCGCCATCTGCCATGTCGGTGGATAGAACCATGGCATCTGCGTGCCTTCGGCCCTGGGCGCTGCCTGCGCCAGCGCAAATGCGGCCTGGTCCCAGACAGCCATTGCCTGACCCTGAAGCGCCAGCTTGGCCCCGGCCCAGAAGGCCACAAAATCGATGAAGAAAGCGTCGTCGCCACGCTCGTTAATTTGCAGCGTGACGCGGATCCACCACTCGGCCACTGCCACCGCGCCGACGATCAGCAGCACCCGGTTCAGAGACTTCTGGGCCTTGCTCGTCTCCACCGCACCCTCTCGATCATCCGCATCCGTATCCGCGCGAGCGCCCGCATCATGGCGTGGGGCAGGGGGGTTGTCCATCGGCTCAAACCCCGCTATACGCGCGCCACTAAATCCACAGGCGGGGTTGGGCCGATGGGGGAAACATTCCCATCATGGAGAAATCCAGTGGTCCGCCGGTTGGGCAAACGCTCTTCTCTCCGCTAGGCGAAACCGGAAAAGGAAATGCAAGATGGCCTTGCCTGAATTCTCTTTGCGTCAGCTCCTGGAAGCGGGCGTACACTTCGGACACCAGACGCACCGCTGGAACCCCAAGATGGGGACCTTCATCTATGGCGACCGCAACGGCATCCACATCATCGATCTGACCCAAACCGTACCCCTGCTGGACGCGGCGCTCAACGCGATGCGCGAGACGGTGGCCAAGGGCGGACGCATTCTGTTCGTCGGCACCAAGCGCCAGGCGGCGCAGCCGTTGGCCGATGCGGCCGGACGCTCGGCGCAGTACTTCATGAACCACCGCTGGCTGGGCGGAACACTAACCAACTGGAAGACGGTTTCGAACTCGATCAACCGCATGAAGGCGCTGGACGAGCAGTTGGACGGCGACGGATCGGGCTTTACCAAGAAAGAGCTGCTTAATCTCGAGCGTGAGCGCACGAAGCTGACCCTCTCGCTGGGCGGCATTCGCGAGATGGGCGGCGTGCCGGATATGCTGTTCGTGATCGACACCAACAAGGAAGCCCTGGCGATTGCCGAGGCGAAGAAGCTGGGCATACCGGTTGTCGCTATCCTGGACTCGAACTGCGATCCGGACGGAGTGGATTACCCGATCCCAGGGAATGACGATGCGGCGCGCGCGATTGCGCTCTACTGCGATCTGGCCGCCCGCGCGGTGATCGATGGCATGGCGTCTCAACTCGACGCGGCCGGCTTCGACTTGGGCGAGTTGGAAGACGCCCCGGTCGAGGAGGCTTTGGCCGAGGAACCTGCAGCAGAAGCGACGCCCGAGGAAGCCCCCGCAGAAGCCGCAGCCGAGGAAACCCCGACGGAAGCATCTTCCGAGGAAGCGAAAGCAGGCTGATCGGCCTGCAATCCTCTCGCCGCACTTGATCGCTAACACGCCTCGCTGCCGCTAACCCCGGCGCGGGCGACATATGGAGAGAATGATATGGCAATCACCGCTGCACTGGTGAAAGAACTGCGTGACAAGACCGGCGCAGGCATGATGGACGCGAAAAAGGCCCTGACCGAAACAGATGGCGATATGGAAGCCGCGGTCGACCTCCTGCGCGTCAAGGGCCTGGCCAAGGCCGACAAGAAGTCGGGCCGCACGGCGGCTGAAGGCCTGGTGGCTGTTGCGGTTGATGGCGCCACCGGCGTCGCCGTCGAAGTGAATGCCGAAACCGATTTCGTTGCCCGCAATGCCGAGTTTCAGGAAATGGTAGGCGGAATCGCTCAGGCGGCCCTGTCGGTCGGCGACACCGAGGGGCTGAATTCCGCCCCGATGGGCGGCAAGACCGTTTCTGAGATCATCACCGACAAGATCGCGACCATTGGTGAGAATATGTCGCTGCGTCGCATGGCGAAGGTCGAGGCAGATGTGGTCGCGTCCTATGTCCACTCCTCGGTGGTCGAGGATATGGGCAAGATCGGCGTGCTGGTTGGCGTCTCTGGTGGCGATGCCGCAGCGGCTGCGTCCATTGGCAAGCAGGTGGCGATGCATGTTGCGGCCACCAGCCCGGCCTCGCTTGATGTCGCGGATCTGGATCCGGAACTGGTCGAGCGCGAAAAGCAGGTTCTCACCGATCAGGCCCGCGAGAGCGGCAAGCCCGACAACGTGATCGAGAAGATGATCGTCGGTCGGATGAACAAGTACTATCAGGAGGTCTGCCTTCTGAAGCAGGCTTTCGTGATCAACCCGGATCTCACCGTCGAGAAGGCGGTCGAGGAAGCCTGTCCGGGCGCCAAGATCACCGCCTTCGTCCGGCTGGCCGTCGGTGAGGGGATCGAGAAAGAAGAGGAAGATTTCGCAGCAGAAGTTGCCAAGACAATGGGCGGCTGACCTGATCTTCTTCGTGAATGGCTGACGCCGGGCCCTGTGCCCGGCGTTTTTCTTGGATCCAGAGAAAATCGCAGAAGTGTGACGCAGATTGCATCCAAGTCGCGCTTTGTTGCGAAAGGTGAAGTGTGGCCCGGATTGTTCGGGGCATATCGCTGGACCAGCCATTCCGATAGGAGAGAGCCATGATCCCCCGTTTCCTCGCCGCCGCCGGCATTGCCGCAGTTTGCGCAACCGCGGCGATTGCCGCCGAAGACCGGGTGCTGCAACTGCCCGCCGATTACCGCACGGCCTATGACAACTATCTGATCTCGGATCGTTTGCAGAACGAGCATCAGGTGATCAGCCTCTTTGCCAATGATGTGGCGCGCCGGGGTCAACTGACGGATGGCGCTCTACCGGAAGGCTCGATCATTGTGGGCGAGATCTACAAGGCCAAGCTGGATGACGACGGCGACGCTGTCGAAAGCTTCATGAGCCGCCGCATTCCCGAGGAACTAGCCGCCATTGTGGTGATGGAGCGCCGGGCGGAATGGGCCGAGCAATATCCCGATGACCTGAAACTGGGTGGATGGGAGTTCGAGGTTTTCAGCCTAGCCGGCGAAAACCTCGGCAAAGACACCGCAGGGTGCCGTGAATGCCATGCGCCGCTGGGGGACACCGACTACCTCTGGAGCATCGAACATATCCGCGCCGCGAACTGACGCGGCGGTTGCATCGGCACGAAAACCCTGAAAGCTGGGCTGATCGGCGGACAGGAGAGGCGTGCGATGCAGGATTTCAGCAAGGGCGCGGCCTGGATGAAGGGCCGCGTCATCCCGATTGACGAGGCAGTCATCAGCGTGACCGATTGGGGGCTGACCCATTCCGACATCACCTATGACGTGGTTGGCGTGTGGGAAGGCGCTTTCTTTCGCCTGGATGCCTATTTGGAACGGTTCGAGGCATCGATGGCAGCCCTACGTCTGGATGTGGGGATGGACCTCGCAACCATTCGCCAGGTGCTTCACCGGATGGTGGCGACCAGTGGACTGCATCACTCCTATTGCGCGATGGTCGCCTCGCGCGGCTCACCGATCATCCCCGGCAGCCGGGACCCACGCGACTGCGCCAATCATTTCTACGCCTGGAATGTGCCGTACATCCATGTGATCCCGACAGAGGTCGCCGAACGCGGCGCGCATCTGAAAATAGCCACTGCCCGGCGTATCCCACCGGACAGCGTCGATCCCCGCGCCAAGAACTATCACTGGGGCGACTTCACCCGAGGTCTCTTCGAAGCGAAGGAAGCGGGTTTCGACACCACGGTGTTGCTGGATCACGCGGGCAACCTGACGGAGGGGCCTGGCTTTAACATCTTCGCGGTTAAGGACAGCGCTATCATCACCCCGGAGTTGGGCTGTCTTGAGGGAATAACCCGGCGCACCGTGCTGGAGATTGCTGAAGACCTTGGCCTCCCCACGGCTATACGCGCCCTGCCTTTGGCAGAATTTATAGAGGCCGATGAGGTCTTTACCGCCACAACCGGCGGCGGGCCCGTGCCTGTCGTGAAGGTCGATGACCGCCATTTCTCGAACGGAGCACCCGGGCCGGTGACCCAACAGATCCGCGCGGACTACTGGCAATGGATGATGGATCCGCGGTTCCGCGAGGAAATCGCCTATCCCGCATGAACACTGCCCCTTGACCGCACCGCGCCGATGGGCATGGCTTGGCGCCAGAGATCACCGCGAGGGACCCCATGAAACTGGCCGAGTGCGACGTCTTCATCGTGGGCAACCCGCCACCGCGCAAAGGCGGGCGGTATTTCATCTTCGTCAAGCTCACCACCGCCTGTGGGATCGAAGGCTTGGGAGAGGTCTATGCCGCCAGCTTTGGCCCAAAGGTGATCGAGGCGATGATCTTGGACGTGTTCGCGCGCCATTTTGATGGCGCGGACCCGCATCGGGTCGAGCATCTCTATCGCCTGACCTATGGCTCCGGTTTTTCGCTGCGCCCCGATCCCAGCCTGATGGGCGTGTTCTCGGGGTTGGAGATCGCGTGTTGGGACATCATCGGGAAATCGGCCGGTAAGCCGGTATATGATCTGCTCGGGGGCCGCTGCCGCGAGGCGATCCGCTCCTACACCTATATGTATCCCGACGGAGTGGACGCTCATGCGACGGTTGATGGTCCTACGATCTATGATGACCCGGACATGGCGGCGGAACGGGCCTTGGACTATCTCACCATGGGGTTCAACGCGCTGAAATTCGATCCTGCAGGCCCCTACACTGTCTATGACGGTCATCAGCCGCGGATGGAGGATCTGACCCGGGCTGAAACGTTTTGCAGGAAATTGCGAGAAGCTGTTGGGGATAAAGCCGATCTACTCTTTGGCACTCACGGCCAGTTCACAGTCTCTGGCGCCAAACGCATGGCGCGGCGGCTGGAGCCATATGACCCCCTATGGTTCGAGGAACCCATCCCCCCGGATATGCCTGAGCGGATGGCGGAGGTCGCCTCGTACACCTCCGTTCCCATCGCGACCGGGGAACGATTGTCGACCAAATACGAGTTTTCGCGCGTTCTGGCCTGTTCCGCCGCCTCGATCCTGCAGCCTGCGCTGGGGCGCGTCGGTGGGCTGCTGGAGGCCAAGAAAATCGCGGCCATGGCCGAGCCTTATTATGCTCAGATGGCCCCCCATCTCTATGCCGGACCGGTGGAGGGGGCGGCTAATGTGCATCTGGCCGCCTGCATCCCCAACTTCCTGATTCTGGAGTCGATCGAGCGTTGGGATGGTTTTCATGGCGAGATTATCAGCGGGATCACTTGGGAAAACGGGTATGTTTTGCCGCCAACCGAACCAGGCCTCGGCATCACGCTGAATGAGGAGCTTGCGCGCGCGCATCCCTATGAAGATAGCGCACTGCATCTGGAAATGGCGCCCAATCCCCTGGTCCCCTAAGCACGACCCCTTGCAACGGCGTACCGTTTCCGACAAGTTGCGCCGGACTTGAATAGCAGGGGAGTCGCGGTCAATGGCGGGTGAAACGCAAGAAGCCGAAAAACCCCTATATCCCAGGGTTTTGCTGAAGATCTCAGGCGAGGCGCTGATGGGCGATCAGGGCTTCGGCCTGCACCCGCCAACGGTTGCGAAGATCGCAGGAGAGATCAAGCGTGCCCATGACGCAGGTATCCAGATCTGCCTTGTGATCGGCGGTGGCAACATTTTCCGTGGCTTATCGGGTGCGGCGCAGGGGATGGAGCGGGCTCAGGCCGACTATATGGGCATGTTGGCCACGGTGATGAATGCCCTGGGCATGCAGTCTGCCTTGGAAGGTCTAGGGGTCCACACCCGCGTGCAGTCGGCGATCCCGATGGACAGCGTCTGCGAACCCTATCTGCGCCGCCGTGCCGTGCGGCATCTGGAAAAGAACCGTATCGTGATTTTTGCCGCCGGAACCGGCAATCCCTACTTCACGACGGACACTGCGGCGACGCTGCGCGCGGCAGAAATGAAATGCAAAGCGCTTTTCAAAGGAACGCAGGTGGATGGGGTCTACGATAGCGATCCGAAGATCAATCCTGACGCGACACGTTATAATATGGTGACTTACGACGAAGTACTTACAAAAAACTTGAAGGTAATGGACGCCTCTGCCATTGCGCTGGCCCGAGACAACGCCTTGCCCATCGTGGTATTTTCCTTGGCCGACGAGGGTGGTATGAACGAAGTGCTGCACGGCAGGGGGCTCTTCACTCTGGTATCCGAGTGATCGGCGAAAGATCGGGCGCGGCACGAATACGAAGGGGAGCCATCCATGGCCGATGAGATTGAAATTGATGTCGACGATCTCGAACGTCGGATGGACGGCGCGCTGAACGCCCTGCGCGGTGAGTTTGCCTCGCTGCGGACCGGGCGCGCTTCGGCCTCGATGCTGGATCCGATCACTGTGGAAGCTTACGGCCAAGTCACCCCGATCAATCAGGTCGGTACGATCAATGTTCCGGAGCCTCGCATGGTCACCCTGAATGTCTGGGACAAGGGCCTGGTCGGTGCGGTGGATAAGGCGATCCGGCAATCGGGGCTAGGCATCAATCCGGTGGTTGACGGAACAATCCTTCGCCTACCAATCCCCGAATTAAATGAGGAAAGGCGCCGCGATCTGAGCAAAGTTGCGGGCCAGTATGCCGAGAATGCAAAGATAGCGGTGCGCAATGTGCGCCGGGATGGAATGGATCAGATCAAAAAGGCCAAGGCGGACGGGATGTCAGAGGATGATCAGAAAATCTGGTCCGACGAAATCCAGGAACTGACCGACGGCTATATAAAAAAGGTGGATGAAGCGCTCGAGACGAAACAGTCGGAGATCATGGAGATCTGAGGCGTCTCGCGGCCCGGCAGGCAGGGCAGGGCGACACCACCAGCGGGCCAACATGCCTCGCGAGCAGAGGGACTTAACATGACCAGCAGTGAAGTTCGCCAAGGCCCACCCCATGTTGCGATCATCATGGATGGCAATGGCCGCTGGGCCGAGGCCAGGGGGCGTCCGCGCACCGACGGCCATCACCGTGGCGTGGAACGCGTCCGCGAGATCGTGAAGGCTTGTCCGGAGCTGGGTATCAAGACCCTGACATTATTCGCATTTTCCAGCGAGAACTGGAACCGGCCAAATTACGAGGTCAAGGTCCTGATGTCGCTGTTTCGGCGTTATATCGTGCGCGAGGTCGATGAACTCGACACTATGGACGTGCGTGTGCGCTTCATCGGCGACCGCACGCGCTTGCCGAGGGACCTGCGCCGGATGATGAGCCAGATGGAGGAAAGGACAGCGGCCAATGCGCGCCTGACCTTGCAGGTCGCTGTCTCCTATGGCGCGCGCGATGAGATCGTCCATGGCATGCGCCATCTCGCGCAACAGGTTGCCGAGGGGCGGATCACACCCGATCAGATCGACGCGGATGCAGTCTCTGGCGCCCTGTTCACCGCCGGGGTGGACGATCCGGATCTGGTGATCCGGACATCGGGCGAGATGCGGATCTCGAATTTCCTGCTTTGGCAAGCGGCCTATGCCGAGTTTGCCTTTGTCGACGAATGCTGGCCCGATTTCACCGCCGATCATTTTGCCGATGTCCTGCGTAGCTTCGGCCAGCGCGAGCGTCGTTTCGGCAAGATCTCGGCGCAGCTCTGAACGCGGTACGGGGATGATGGTGGCAGCATCCCCGAACAAGTTCGGCGATCTGAAAGCCCGTATCGGAACGGCGACGATCCTAAGCGGCGTAGCGCTGGGGGCGATCTGGGCCGGCGGCATTTGGACGGTCATTCTGGTCACGTTTGGCGTGGCGATGATGTTGGTGGAGCTTGCGGCGATTACCGAGGCACGGGACGGGCAGATGACCGTTTCCGGCGCTACGATCTGGGCGCTGCCTGCGGTCAGCCTGCCGATGACGTTCCTTTTCCTGACTGTCTCTCAGGGGCTCGCGCTGATGCTGCTCATGGTTGTGCTTGTCGCGGTGATCGACCTGCTCGCCCAGCGCGGTCGCGGCATGATCGTTCGGATGCCAGCATCGGCCTATATCCTTCTGGCAGGCTTGGCCTTTCTCTGGCTGCGCCACTTTCCCGGATGGGGCCTGGAGACGGCGATTTGGATCGCCCTTGTCGTGGCGGCCTCCGATGTCGGCGCCTATTTCGCAGGTCGGTTGATCGGCGGACCAAAGCTGTGGCCCGCCATCAGTCCGGGCAAGACCTGGGCGGGGACCGTTGGCGGGGTTGTCCTGGCTTTTCTGGTTGGCGGTCTCTTTAGTTGGGCGACGACCGGCACATATTTTGTGCAGGTCTGCACGGTCTCCTCAGTCGCGGCGATGCTCGCTCAGGCCGGAGATCTGGCGGAGTCGGCGTTGAAACGTCGCTTTGCGGTCAAGGATTCCGGTGCCCTGCTGCCTGGACATGGTGGTCTGCTGGACCGGTGTGACGGGTTGATGGCGGCGACGCTGGTGGCAGCGATTGTGACCTATTGGCGGGGACAGGCGGTCTTTGTCTGGTGAGGCGAAAACGGGGGATCGGGTGAGACGGATCAGCATTCTTGGCGCCACCGGGTCGATCGGCGCCAATACGGTCAAGGTGGTCGAGGCGATGGAGGATGAAGCCTTCCAAACCGTCACGGTCACCGGCCATTCTAATATCGTGGAGCTTGCAGCTATTGCACGCCGTCTAAGGGCCGAAGTCGCTGTGACTGCGGACCCGACCCGTCTCGAAGATTTGCGGGAGGCCCTGGAAGGCACCGATATAGAGGCAGCCGCCGGGCCGGAGGCGCTTGTGGAAGCCGCTTCTCGCCCTGCGGATTGGGTAATGTCGTCTATTGTCGGCGCCGCCGGGCTTGCACCCACGCTGGCTGCTGCGCGCACCGGGGCGACCATCGCGTTGGCCAACAAGGAGACACTGGTCGCCGCTGGGCACCTCTTTCTGGCGGAGGTTGAGAAGTCCGGCGCAACCCTGTTGCCTGTGGACAGTGAGCATAACGCCCTTTTCCAATGCATGGCAGCGGAGCGAGGGCAGATGGAGCGGCTGATCCTCACGGCCTCGGGCGGGCCGTTCCGAAATCACAGCCTGGATCAGATGCGCGCCGTCACCGTGGCCGAGGCCGTGGCGCATCCGAACTGGTCGATGGGGCAGCGGATCTCGATCGACAGCGCCTCGATGTTCAATAAATCGTTAGAGATGATCGAGGCCTGGCACCTCTTCGATGTCACGCCGCAGCAGATCGAGGTGCTGGTCCATCCGCAATCGATTGTTCATTCGATGGTGGGATTCTGCGATGGAACGGTAATGGCCCATCTTGGCCCGCCAGATATGCGCGTGGCGATTGGGCACAGTCTGAACTATCCCGATAGGAGACATCTTCCGGTTGAACGCCTTGATTTCGCCAAACTATCCCGGCTTGATTTCCAGGCGCCGGATTTGGAGCGTTTCCCGGCAATGGGCCTCGCGCGCGAAGCGATGGTGCCTGGTGTCGCGGGATGCGTCCTGAACGGTGCCCATGAAGTCGCGCTGGATGCGTTCATCGCGGGCCAGATCGGGTTCCTCGATATGGCTCATCTGGTGGGCGAGACGATGGGAAGGCTCGACGGTCTGCCAGTGGCAACGTCGCTGGATGACATATATGAGGTGGATGCGCAGGCTCGCCAGGTTGGCGCGGAACTTGTTGGCCGTTTTGCGGCCTGAAAACAGAGGTTTGGATGTCGTTTATCACCGAAATCCCGCTGATTGGATCGGCGTTGGGTTACATCGTGCCGTTCCTGCTGCTGCTGGGTGTGGTCGTGTTTGTCCACGAGTATGGCCACTACATCGTCGGGCGGTGGTGTGGGATTGGGGCGAAAACCTTCTCGGTAGGGTTCGGTAAACGGCTTTTTGGATGGACCGACAAACGCGGCACCCATTGGCAGGTCGCGCTGCTGCCGCTGGGCGGTTTCGTCAAATTCGTTGGCAATATGGATCCGGCGGGTGCGCGCGACTCGGATGCGGATCTGACGCCGGAAGAACGCAAGGTCGCGTTTCACAATGCCTCCATCACCGCACGCGCACTGACTGTAGTGGCGGGTCCGGTGGCGAACTTCCTGTTGTCGATTGTCATTTTCGCGGGGATTGCGCTGGCAGTTGGCAAGCCCTCGGATCAACCATTGATCGGATCGGTTGACGAACAAATGCGCGCCGAGATCCCTCTGCAGGGGGGCGACCGGGTCTTGCAGATCAACGGCAAAGACGTTCCCAGTTGGTCCGGTATGATCGACCAGTTGATGGACGCCGATGGCGCGGCGACCACGCTGGTGATCGAGCGTGATGGAGCGCAGGAGACGCTCACCATCTCGCAGAGGCTGGCGACCCGTATCGGTGCCGTGCGTCCACGGAGCCCCGCACAGGAGGCCGGGTTGCAAGCGGGCGATGCAATCACCGCGATCAATGGCATCGAAGTGCGCACGTTCCGAGAACTTCAGATCCTGACAGCCGATATCCCGTTGGAGACAGAAATCGAAGTTTCGGTTTTGCGCGACGGCGAGAGCATGAGTTTCACTCTGCTGCCCACGGTGATGGAGCGTCAGCATCCCGTCACCAAGGAGGTCGTGCCTCAGCCGACCATGGGCATCACCAGCGAGCGGTTTGCGGGCTTGCGCGCGACAATGGTCTCGCAGGGCCTGCTGGAGGCTACAGAATTTGGCGTCAACGAGACGTGGCGGATCATCTCTTTGACCATGGGTTTTCTGGGCGATCTCATCTTTGGCAAGGCCGATACCAGCCAATTGGGCGGTCCGATCGGCATCGCGCAGGCGTCGGCTTCGCAAGCCAAGGCCGGGCTGACGGACTTCGTTTATCTGATCGCGATTCTCTCGACCTCGATCGGACTACTTAACCTGTTCCCGATACCGATTCTGGATGGCGGTCACCTGATGTTCTACGCCGCCGAAGCGCTGCGCGGAAAACCGCTGGGCGAGAAGGTGATGAATACCGCGATGATGATCGGTCTCTGTCTGGTCCTGTTGCTCATGGGGTTCGCAACGTATAATGATCTGATGCGGCTCTGAGGTGATGGGGCCTCGTTGAGGGACAGGCCCGTCCAGCGCGAAGTTTCCGGCAAAGAACCGGATCCACGAGCAGGACGGGGAGGAGAGAGAATGCGTTTGACCTCGCTCGTACGGCGTGCCGGTGCAGTGACCATTTTTGGTTTCGCCTTGGGGCTTTACCCGGTTTTGCCGTTACCTGAGTTGTCTGGCAACGCGGCCGCCCAGCAAGCCCGCGAGCAATCGGTGATCGTGCGCGGGAACCAGAGGATCGAGGTCGAAACGATCCTTTCGTTCATGCAACTGCAGCAGAATCAGACGGTCACGGCGGAAGATCTGAATATCGCCGTACGTCGCCTGTTCGACACCGGCCTGTTTCGCGATGTCGAGATTATCCCGGGCGAGAATGCCCTGATCGTCCAGGTGGTGGAGAACCCCTCGGTCAACGAGATCGCATTCGAAGGCAACAACGCGCTAGCGGACGAGGACCTGACGCAGATCATATCGCTGCGTCCGCGCTTGCCTCTGACCCGCTCGGCGGCTGAGGCCGATGCGCAGGCCATTATCGAGATCTATCGTCGTACTGGACGCTATGGAGCGTCCGTCGAACCAGTGATTATCGAGCGTCCCGACAACCGGGTGGATCTGGTATTCGAGATCTCGGAAGGTGACCTGACCGGTGTGAGTTCGATCGACTTTGTCGGCAACACGGTCTTCTCGGACTCCCGTCTGCGCGGTGCGATCGATACGCGTGAAAGCGGCCTGCTTTCGCAATTTTTCTCTGGCGACGTTTATGATCCTGACCGGCTTGAGCTGGATAAGGAATTGCTGCGACAGTACTATCTCGACCGCGGATATGCTGATTTCTCGGTGCTGTCTGCAACTGCGGAGCTGACCCCTGATCGCGAGTCCTTCTTTCTGTCGTTCGCGGTAGAGGAGGGGGAGCAATACACCTTTGGAGCGCTGGATGTCAGCCTCAGCGCCCGCGGCTTGGACATCGAGGAGTTTCGTGCCCTTCTGCCTACGGATCTGGAGGGTGAAGTCTACAGTGCCTCTGTCGCCAACGACATTGCCGACGAGTTGGGCGATTTGGCGGCAGAGCGCGGCTTCGCCTTCGTGCAGGTCCGTCCGCGCGCCGACAAGAACACCGAAGATCTGATCATCGATATCACTTTCGAACTGATCGAAGGCGAGAAGATTTTCATCGAACGGATCGATATCGAGGGCAATACCGCGACATTGGACCGTGTTATCCGGCGCGAGATCGAGTTGGTTGAAGGGGATGCGTTCGATGCCCGCAAGATCCGCCGGGCCCGCGCCCGCATCCGGGGCCTTGGTTATTTCTCCAGCGTCGAACTGACGCCGGAGGAGGGCAGCGCAGCCGACCGGACGGTCCTCACGGTGCAGGTTGAGGAGCAATCAACAGGGTCGTTGTCATTTGGTCTGGGGTTTGCCTCTTCGACCGGGCCAATCGGGAATGTCGCGATCACCGAACGCAATTTCCTCGGTCGTGGCCAGATCGTGAATGCGCGTGTGACGGCGGCGGGCGATACGCAAATCTACGACTTTTCGTTCACCGAGCCGAAATTTCTGGATCGCGATCTTGCGGTCGGCATAAGCGCCTTCTTCATTCAAGACGACCGGTCGAGCGAGTCCTCGTTCCAGCAGGACCGGCTGGGTTTCGAACCCTTTGTCGGGTTCCCGTTGGGGCCGAACACCAATCTGAGACTGCGCTACTCTGCCGTACGAGACGATATCGAAGTGGATCCGGATATCTCGCCGATCATTGCGGTCGATGACGGATCTCGTTTCAAGTCATCGGTTGGCTACACGATTAGCTTCGATCAACGAAACGATCCGATCGAGCCGACCCGCGGGTATCTTCTGTCATTCGATCAGGAGTTCGCCGGTCTGGGCGGTGCGGCCCGTTTCGTTCGCAGTCGGGGCAGCATAAAGGGCTGGCGTGGTTTCCTCGGTGATCAGATCATTGCAAGTCTGGAACTCGAGGGGGGCGCAGTTTTCTCGTTCGACGACGACAGCCAGGTTCAGGATCGGTTCTTTATTGGCGGCGACACATTCCGTGGTTTTGCGTCCGAGGGCATCGGCCCGCGAGACACATTTGACGGAGTGTTGCTGGGTGCAGATGGCCTGCCAGAGCCGAATTTGGTCGATACAGACGACAATGAGGATACCCCTCCTGAACAGGTCGATTTGACCGAAACGCGAGATGATGCGCTCGGCGGTAACTTGTTCGCGGTCGTCAGGGCAGAAGTCTCATTCCCGCTCGGGCTACCAGAGGAACTAGGCATCTTCGGGGGTGTCTTCGTCGACGCGGGATCGCTCTGGAAGCTCGACAAAGACACCGCATTGAACGCTGATGTTCAGTCTTCAAGTTTCGAACCGCGGCTTTCTGCCGGCGGGTTGTTGTTCATCGAAACACCGTTTGGACCGCTCGAGCTCAGCCTCGGCTTCCCGCTGATAGATGAAAGTTTCGACGAGAGCGAACTGTTCCGCCTGACCGTTGGGACTCGTTTCTAGGCCGATGGGGCTATTTCGGCCCGGCTGGCCTGCTGCTCTCGCGCTGGGTTTTTGTCTTTTCGCTGGGGAGCTTTGGGCGCAATCCGCACCAGGCAATTCGCTGGTTGTCTCGCGCACGCGTATTCTTTCGGAAACCGTGCCCGCGCGTGATCTTCGCGAGCGCGAGACAGACTTGCGCGGCGATTTCAGGCTCTGGGTACAAGCCCATCAGCAGCTGCTTGATGCAGAAGAACTGAGGCTTACCGAACTACGGGACGTCCTGCCCAAGGATGAGTTCGAGGTCCGAACGACCGCATTCGACCAAAAGGTGCGCGCGATCCGGCGCGAGACGCAATCGCACGAGGCAGCTATTCAGGCCGCCTTCCGGGAGGCCAGGAAAAACCTTCTTACCGCGCTTTATCCCATTCTGATCGATGTACTCAAAGTCCATGGCGCCTCGGTTATTATTGACGCGGATCAGATCCTGATTGCGGCGCCCGAGGCTGATGTGACCGATGAAGTCATCGAACGCTATAACGCAGAAGTCGAACTGATCGACCTGCCCAACTTCGAGGATCTGGGCGCGACTTTGCCCGAGGAGACCGGGGCGCAACAACCTCGTGCTACCCCGGGTCAACAATAACCCGCACCCCTTGATTTCGGGGGCGACGCCAGTATGCAAGCCATGATGACAACCACACAGGCCGCGCCATGACGACAGAGACCGAAGCACCCCAGGCCGAGACGGCAGATCTTTCCCGCATCAAGCGGATGATCCCCCACCGGTATCCTTTTCTGCTGATCGACAAGGTCGAGCAGATTGTGCGGGGTCAGAACGCTGTCGGCATCAAAAACGTGACCAGCAACGAACCTTATTTCCCGGGCCATTTCCCGCAAGAAGCTGTGATGCCCGGCGTACTCATCGTCGAAGCTATGGCTCAGACGGCAGGAGTATTGGTCGTCGAAACGCTGGAGAAGATCGACCAGGAGCTGCTGGTTTATTTTATGACCATCGACAACACCCGGTTCCGGCGCAAAGTCGTGCCCGGCGACGTGCTTGAACTGCATGTTGCGATTACTCAAAGCCGAGGCAATGTGTTCAAATTCCATGGTGAAGCGCGGGTCGGCGGCGCGAAAGTGGCCGAGGCCGACTACTCGGCCATGATTATCGACAGCGACGACAAGAGGCGGGCCTGATCAATTGGGCATCCATCCAAGCTCGATCGTCGAAGATGGCGCGATCCTGGGTCAGGATGTCTCTATTGGACCGTTCTGCATGGTCGGAAGCGGTGTCGTGTTGGGCGATGGGGTCGAGTTGATCTCGCATGTCGCTGTGGCCGGGCGCACCGAAATCGGCGCGCGTACGCGGGTGTGGCCCTTCGCCTCGGTCGGTCACCAACCCCAGGACTTGAAGTTCGGGGGTGAAGAAAGCCGGCTTGAAATCGGTACCGATTGTATGATCCGCGAGCATGTGACGCTGAACCCAGGTACAACGGGTGGCGGAATGCTGACCAGCGTGGGTGATCGCTGCCTGCTGATGATGGGCAGCCATGTGGGGCATGACTGCCGCGTCGGCTCGGATGTCATCATGGCGAATAACGCGACGCTCGGCGGGCATGTCGAGGTGCAGGACTTTGCCCTTCTAGGCGGTCTCTGCGCGGTGCATCAGTTCGCCCGCATCGGCGCCCATGCGGTCGTGGGCGGCATGACCGGAGTGGAGAAGGATGTGATTCCCTTCGGTTCGGCCATCGGCAATCGGGCGGGTCTGGGTGGGCTCAATCTGATCGGTTTGAAACGTCGCGGTTTTGATCGGGCGACCATCCACGCCTTGCGCGCCGCCTATCGCGAGTTGTTTGCCGAGGAAGGCTCGCTGGTTGAGCGGGCGGAGGTGCTTGCGAAGACCTATGCGGGCGTCGCCCCGGTGCAGGAGATCGCCGCTTTTGTGATGGCAGGCAGCTCGCGCAAATTCTGCACGCCGCGAGACGACTGATGTCCTCCAAGCTCGCCATCATCGCGGGCCGGGATGATCTGCCACGGATGATCGCCGAGGACTGCCGCAGCCGGGACGTGCCCTATCTGGTTGTGAGCTTTCCGCAGGACAGCCAGGACTGGATGTCGGCCCATCCCCATCAAGAGCATCTGTTCGAAAAACCGGGCCGGTTGTTCCGGGCGCTGCGTGAAGCGGGTGTCGAGGAAGTCGTCTTCGCGGGGCGCACCAGTCGCCCGCGTCTGCGTCCATGGTTGTTCGACGCCGGCGCGCTTAAGATTGTCGGTCAGGTGCGCGGCTTGCTGCGCGGAGGCGACGATGCGCTCCTCTCTGGTCTCGGTGCGATTTTCGAGGCGGAGGGGTTTCGTCTGCGCGGGGCACAGGATTATCTCGCCTCGCTGAAGGTGGAGGAGGAGGGCGTGCTCGGCCAGCACTCGCCCACTGTACTGGATCGCCAGGATGCGGCGCGGGGCGCGGAAATCCTCGCGGCGCTCAGCCCTCACGATATCGGCCAGGCCGTGGTCATTGCCGAGGGCGTTTGCTTGGGCGTCGAGGCGATCGCGGGTACAGATGCCCTTTTAACTGCGATCATGGGCTTGCCAGAGGAATTGCGCGGGGCCAGACCGTCGGGCGTTCTGATCAAGTTGCCAAAGACTGGTCAGGACCGTCGCGTCGATCTGCCCAGCATAGGCGTCGCTACAATCGAGGCTGCCCATGCTGCTGGCCTGAACGGTTTGGCTATTGAAACTGGTGGCATCAACCTGATCGACCGAGAGGCCGTGATTAAGGCTGCCGACCAAACCGGGCTGTTCCTCTGGGCGATGAAATCACGATGAGCCGTTTGCTCTATTTCGTGGCAGGAGAACCTTCCGGCGACCGCTTGGGCGCCGCGCTGATGGACGCGCTACGCGCGCGCGAGCCCGACATTCGGTTCACCGGGCTCGGCTGCCAGCGCATGCAGCAGGCAGGTCTGACACCCCTGTTCGATATCCTGGATCTGAACGTGATGGGTCTGGTGGAGGTGCTGCCCCGCCTGCCGGTGCTGCTGCGCCGGATCGCGCAGACCCGCGCCGATGTTCTCGCCAAGCGTCCGGATGCGCTAATCACCATCGACAGCCCCAGTTTCGGCCTGCGCGTGGCCGAGAAGGTGCGTGCGGCAGCCCCTTCGATCCGAACCATTCATTATGTGGCGCCGTCCGTCTGGGCGTGGCGGCCGAAGCGCGCCGCGCATATGGCGCGGTTTGTCGATCATGTCCTGGCGCTGCTCCCCTTCGAGCCGCCTTATATGGAAAGAGCGGGCATGACCTGCGATTTCGTCGGCCACCCGATCGCGGCGCGCCAGACGCCCGATGCCGCGACAATGGAAAAGATGCGCGGGATCTGGGGAATGCGCCCAGAGGACCCATTATTGCTCGTCGCCCCGGGCTCTCGCCGGGGCGAGGTGGCTCGGCTCATGCCGGTCTTCAAACAGATCGTTGCTCGCCTCGCCACCCGCCATCCTGGTCTTCGCCCGATCATTCCGATGGCCGAAACCGTGTTGGGAGAGGTTCAGCAGGCTGCCGGGGACATGGCTGTCGATCCGGTGCTGATCCACCCCTCCGACGGAGAGGAACTGAAACAGATCGCCTTTGCTGCTGCCGACGCAGCACTGATCGCGTCCGGGACGATTGTCCTGGAGATGGCGGCAGCGCGCACGCCGATGGTCTCGTGCTACCGGACAAATGCTTTGACCGCCGCAATCGTGCGCCGCCTGATCCGCGTGGACACGGCCAATCTGGTCAACCTTGTTTCCGACACCCAGGCCGTGCCGGAGTTCTTGCAGGAAGGGCTGAGTGTCGACGCTGTCACCCATGCGCTGGACAAGCTGCTGCTGCCAGGGCCAGCGCGTCAGGCGCAGCTTGATGCGTTTGGGATGGTGATGGGCGCGTTGGGTCAGAACGGGCAGGGCCCCGCCGACCGGGCTGCACAATCGGTGCTGCGCCAGCTACCGCAAGCCTGAAACGCGAACGACCCAGCACGATGGCTGGGCCGTGGTACAATTTGAACGGAAATCCTTAGCGCGTTTCCACATCCGAATAATCGCGGCTGGGAGCACCGGTGTAGAGCTGGCGCGGGCGACCGATGCGCTGGGTCGGATCCTCGACCATTTCCTTCCACTGAGCAATCCAGCCAACCGTGCGGCTGAGCGCGAAGATCGGCGTAAACATCGATGTCGGGAAACCCATCGCCTCGAGGATGATGCCCGAATAAAAATCGACATTCGGATAGAGCTTCTTCTCGATGAAGTAGTCGTCCTCTAGCGCAACTTTCTCGAGTGCCTGAGCGACTTGCAGGATTTCGTTGTCACCGGTTCCCAGCAGATCCAGCACTTCCTTTGCCGTCTCCTGCATCACCTTCGCGCGTGGGTCGAAGTTCTTGTAGACCCGATGGCCAAAGCCCATCAGGCGGAAGCTGTCGTTCTTGTCCTTCGCTTTGCCGACATACTCGCCGACCCGGTCGACCGAGCCGATCTCGCGCAGCATTTCCAGGCAAGCCTGGTTTGCACCGCCATGGGCAGGACCCCAGAGGCAGGCGACGCCGGCGGCAATGCAGGCGAACGGGTTGGCCTGGCTGGACCCCGCAAGACGCACGGTGGAGGTCGAAGCGTTCTGCTCATGATCCGCATGCAAAGTCATGATGCGATCCATCGCGCGACTGAGGATCGGATCCACCGGGTAATCCTCGCACGGTGTGGCGAAACACATGTGCAGGAAGTTGGTCGCGTAATCGAGATCGTTGCGCGGATAAATGAACGGCTGACCGATCGAGTATTTATATGCCCAGGCGCAGATAGTAGGCAGCTTCGCGATCATTCTGACGGAAGCGACCTCGCGCTGCCATGGATCGCTGATATCGGTGCTGTCGTGGTAGAAAGCCGACATCGCGCCAACCACGCCGCAGACAATCGCCATCGGGTGTGCATCGCGCCGGAACCCGCGATAGAAGTTCTGCATCTGCTCGTGCAGCATGGTGTGGCGGGTCACCCGGTTCTCAAAGTCCTCCATTGCGCTCGCGGTCGGCAGTTCGCCGTAGAGCAGCAGATAGCAGACCTCGAGGTAATGCGATTTCTCGGCCAACTGGTCGATGGGATATCCGCGATACAAAAGCTCGCCCTTGTCGCCATCGATATAGGTGATCTGGCTCTCGCAGCTCCCGGTGGAGGTGAAACCCGGATCGTAGGTGAAGACGTCTAGTTCCTTGTAGAGGGAGCGAACGTCCACAACAGATGGGCCATGTACGCCATCGTAAATCGGGAACTCGGCCGATTTATCGCCGATGGTCAGCTTCGCGGTGCGGGGGGCGTTTTCGGACATGGATTACCTCTTCTGTGGTTCGGCGAGGCGGTATAAGGACCACACTCGCGAAACGTTTATGTGTCAGCCTTGGGGGAGGGCGCGAATATCTTCCAGCCGACCCAGAACCTCGTCTCTCCCCAAAATTTCTATGACATCGAAAACACCAGGGCTGACTGCCCGACCGGTCAGTGCGGCACGGAGGGGTTGTGCGACTTTGCCCAATTTGAGCCCCTCGTCCTCGGCAAAAGCCCGGATGATTTCTTCGACCTTATCTGCGTGCCACGGGGTAGCATTTTGCAGGCGCTCGGTCAAACGAGCAAGCATCACAATCGCTTCCTCGCCCAGGTTTTTGAGCGCTTTTTCGTCAAATTCCAAGGGGCGTTCGGCCAGGATAAAATACGATAGATCAATAAGTTCCGCGATGCTTTTTGCGCGCTCTTTCAGATGCGGCATGCCTTGGGTCATGCGCGAGAGTTGAAGCTGGGTAAGGGGCGGGAGTTGCTGCGCCGCAGCAAAGTCTGTTACCGCTTGCAACAATCTCTCGTCCTTGGCCGCACGCATATGCTGGCCGTTCAGGTTGGTCAGCTTGGCAAAATCGAACCGGGCAGCCGATTTGCCGATGGCGTCCAGTCCGAACCAGTCGATTGCTTGCTCCGTGGTGAAGTACTCGTCATCGCCGTGACTCCAGCCCAAGCGCGCCAGATAATTGGTCACAGCCTCGGGCAAGTAGCCCATCTTCTGATATTCCTCGACCCCCAGTGCCCCATGACGCTTTGACAATTTCGCACCGTCGGCGCCATGGATCAGCGGAATATGCGCGAAAACCGGCACGGACCAGTCATTGGCCTTATAGATCAAGGTCTGGCGCGCAGCGTTCGTCAGGTGATCGTCGCCACGGATCACATGGGTGACGCTCATATCGTGATCATCGACAACCACCGCCAGCATGTAAGTCGGCGTCCCGTCGGAGCGTAGCAGGATCAGATCGTCCATTTGCTCTGCCCCCCAGGTGACGCCGCCCTGAACCGCGTCCGCAACGGCGATTTGTCCTTCGCGGGGCGCTTTCAGGCGAACGGTGTAGGGGGCATCGGGGTGATCTGTGCGATCGCGCCACGGGCTGCGAAACATCGGGGGCCGGCCTTCGACCTTGGCCTCCGCACGAAAGGCGTCGATTTCCTCCTTGGTCGCAAAACACTTGTAGGCGCTGCCCTTCGCCAGCATTTCCGCCGCTACCTCGGCATGGCGCGCAACCCGGTCGAATTGGCTGATCACGTCCCCATCCCAGTCCAGCCCGAGCCAGCGCATCCCCGCAAAAATCGCTTCGGTCGCTTCGGGGGTCGACCGCGCCCTGTCGGTATCTTCGATGCGCAGCAGGAACTGCCCCCCATGATGCCGCGCAAACAGCCAGTTGAAGAGCGCCGTGCGCGCGCCTCCGATATGAAGAAACCCAGTGGGCGAGGGTGCGAAGCGGGTGACGACGGAGTGCGTGTTCATCGGGGTCAGGCTCTTTGACATTCGCCGCGCGGCATGCACAGCTTTGAGTTGAACGGCCGGGGGCCATGGGATGGAAGGGTCGCGCGCTTTATGGGGCAGGCAACCACAGCACGCAAGCAGCGCGCGGAAGGCATTCGGGCAGACACGAACTGGGCGCAGTTGTTCGGTGCGGAGATCCGCCGGCTGATCCTGTGGGTGCCTGTAGGGCTGGGGGTCGGCATTTGGCTCTATTTCCGCGGGGCGGAGGAGCCTGATCCCCTCTGGTGTCTGATCTTGGTGCCGCCGGTGCTGGCGCTGGCGACCGGATGGGCCCGGCGGGCAGGGCTAGCAACTCTGATACTTGCCGCAGCGCTCGGTAGTATGGCGACCGGGTTCAGCGCGGCCCTGATGCATGCCCATTGGATTGTTGCACCGATGCTGGCCGGCTCGATTGACGAGACGGTGGAGGGGCGGGTGATCGCTGTCACCCGTGCACGTTCTGGCGCGCCCCGCGTTCTGCTGGATCATGTGCTGATCTACGGCCTGGAGTCTGCCGAGACACCGATCCGCGCGCGGGTGACCTTGAGGCCCGAGGATACTCCACCGCCTCTCGGTCACTCCCTGCGCGTCTATGCCCGCCTCGGCCCTGCGAGCGGACCTGTGGAGCCGGGTGGCTTCGACTTTCGCCGCAAGGCGTATTTCGAGCGTCTGGGCGCGGTCGGGTTCGCCCGTGGCATCGCCATACCACTGGGCCCTGCAGCCTATGACAGCATCTTGGATCGCACCAAAATCTGGTTGGCGACGCAACGCTCTAGCCTCGCAAATGCACTGCGAGAGGCTTTGCAAGGGCCCACGGGCGCATTCGCGGCGGCTATTATCGTCGGCGACCGATCCGGGATCGAGGAGACGGATGCCGAGGCGCTGCGCACAGCCAATCTCTCGCACCTGCTCGCGATCTCTGGGCTGCATATGGGGATCCTGACCGGCTTGATCTTCGTGGCGGCCCGCATGGGCTTGGCATTGGTGCCGCGCATCGGCCTTATGGTCTCGACCAAGAAGGTCGCCGCCTGCGCCGCACTGGCGACCGGGCTTCTCTATCTTGCGATGTCCGGCGCGACTGTCGCGACGCAGCGCGCGTTCATCATGGTCGCCGTGGCGTTGATCGCGGTCCTGCTTGACCGGCCGGCGATCACCCTGCGCGCGCTCTGTGTTGCCGCCACGATCATTTTGCTGATCCGGCCGATCAGCTTGCTGGATGTCGGCTTCCAGATGAGCTTTGCCGCGACGACAGCACTGGTCGCAGGGTTCGCTGCCTTGCGCGACTTCAACCGTCGGAGGGAAGCGCCTAGTGCAAAGTCCCGCGCTATCCCGCTTCGCGTTCTGCGAGGGCTTGCGATCTATGCGGGTGGGCTGATCGCAACCAGTCTGCTTGCCGGGCTCGCGACCGCTCCGTTCGCGGCGTTTCACTTCAATCGAATGGCACCCTATGGCCTGCCAGCGAATCTGGCCGCGGTGCCGGTCATGGGCCTTTGGGTGGCGCCAAGCGCTGTGGCGTCAGGTTTGCTCGCGCCGTTCGGGCTCGAGGGTTGGGGCCTGCGCGCAATGGGGGCCGGGATCGACTGGATCCTGATAGTGGCGCACTGGACGGCGGATCTGCCTGGCGCTGTGCGCCCGGCGGAGGCTGCGCCGCTTTGGATCCTCGGCGCAATCGGGTTGGGTGGTCTTTGGTTGGCTCTTTGGCAGGGGCCTTGGCGATTGTTTGGCATCCTGCCGATTCTGGCCGCCGCTTTCGTCTGGGCAGATCCGCCGCCGAGGCCGGAGGTTCTGATCTCCGCCGATGGTCGTCTGGTCGGCGCAATTGGCAGTGAAGGCCGTGCGCTCGACAAGGATCGTGCCGCAAGCTTCGTGGCGGCGCGCTGGCTGGCACGCGATGGCGATCTTGCGGATCAGGTACAAGCGTTCAATCGCCCCGGCGTCAGTGCCTCCGCTTCGATGGCCAAAGCGCGCCTATCCAACGGATGGCAGATTGTCGTCATGCGCGGTCGAAAGGCGGAGGAACCGGAATGCATCGCCCGTAAACTGGTGGTGCTTTACACGAGAGCCAACGTGTCAGGCGCATGCCGCATCGTCAGCAGGCGGGAGACCAGCGTAATGCAGGGCCTCGCCATCTACACCGATGGCGACGAGATCGAAATTGTTCCTTCCAGGCGGCCCGAAAGCCGCCTCTGGTCCAATCAATAGGTGCGGATCAGCCCCACCATCTTGCCCTGGATCTTCACCTGGTCGGTGCGATAGAGCCGGGTTTCATAGGCCGGGTTTGCGGCCTCGAGTGCGATTGCACCGCCCTTCCTGCGTAACCGCTTGAGGGTCGCTTCATGATCCTCGATAAGAGCCACGATGATGTCGCCGTTATCGGCTGTGGTCTGCTTTTTCACGACAACCACATCGCCCTCGAAAATACCGGCCTCGATCATTGAATCGCCTTTGACCTGCAGCGCATAATGCTCGCCCGAGCTCGACAGCATCATTGACGGCACACCCAGATGAGACGCGCCACTCTCCATCGCCTCAATCGGAACACCGGCTGCGATCCGACCGATCAGCGGGACCGAAATGGCACCTTCCGATGCGATTTCGCGCCCACCCATACGTTCCAACGTCTCGCGGGCGGTATCTTCGCGTGACAGATCACCCTCGATCACCGAGGGGCGGAACCCACCACCGTCTGGCCTGCTGCTGCCGAAATTTTCCGGCAGGCGCAGGATTTCGACCGCGCGGGCGCGATGGGCGAGGCGGCGAATGAAGCCGCGTTCCTCCAGCGCCGTCACCAGACGGTGGATGCCCGATTTCGAGCGTAGATCCAGCGCCTCCTTCATTTCATCGAAAGAAGGTGGGACACCGTCGCGTTGAACCCGCTTGTGGATAAACATCAGCAGATCGTATTGTTTCTTTGTCAGCATTTGCCCGTTCCCAGCTGGAGATTTCCAACTGTTCTACAAGTGTTCTCTATTTGTGTCAACTGAGGGGTCTTCGAGGAAGAACAGATCGGGCTCAATCCAGTGACATATAGAGGACAGTGTTTTCTTCATCCAGTGCGGGAGCATCGGGCGCACGTACAACCAAGGCATTCGCTTGCGCCAGTGTCGCAAGGCGAGAGCTATCCTGGTTCTCGAAGATTTCGACTACGGGAAAGCCCGTCTCGGTCGGCATAACGACGGCACGCATGTAATGTTCGCGCGGACCGTTCCGCGTAATCGGACGGGCAAGTTTCGCCTGGCGCAGATGCGGTCCACGCACCGGCAAGCCCAGCATCCGCTCAATGACCGGGCGCAGGAAGATCTCGCCGCAAACCATTGCAGAGACGGGATTGCCCGGCAGGCCAATCATCATCTTATCATGGATGCGTCCGGCCATGAGCGGCTTTCCCGGGCGCATTGCAACTTTGTAAAAATCCAGTGTCAGCCCGGCTTCGCCCAGTACATCCGCGACCAGATCGTGATCGCCGACCGAGGCGCCACCCAGGGTCACCACGATATCCGCGCCTTCCGCCGCATCCAGCGCTGCCAGCAGGCTTTCACGACTGTCGCGCGCAATCGGGCACAGCCGGGGCAGGGCGCCCGCGCGCGCAAGCATCGCCGCCAGGCCGTAATTGTTTGACGAAACGATCTGGTCCGGACCCGGGTTTTGACCGGGCAGGACCAGTTCATCGCCGGTCGGGATCAGCGCCACGACAGGCCGCCGAGCCACCCTCACCTCGGCGCAGTTCATTGCGGCGAGCAATGCGACCTCCCGCGGCGACAAGCGACGGGGTGCTGTCAGCGTGAAGTCGCTGGCGAAGTCTCCCCCTGCAGGGCGGATATAATCGCCCAGCGGAGGCGCTTCTGTCACGGTAATCTGATTGCCGCACCTGCCGGTGTTTTCCTGGATCAGGATCGTGTCCGAGCCATCCGGCACCGGAGCGCCGGTAAAGATGCGGATCGCCGCGCCGGGAGGCAGGGCCAGATCGGCGCGATGACCGGCTGCGGCCTCGTCGACGACGGTAAGTCTGGCGCCTTCAACCGCTTCGCTCGCGCGGACGGCATAGCCATCCATCGCGGAGGCGGCGAAAGGCGGCTGGTCTCGCCCAGCCACCACATCGCGCAGCAGGATACGGCTGTCAGCTTTGGCCAACGGCACGCTCTCCCCCTCTGGCAGGGGGGCGAGGTTCAGCAGTTTGGCGAGCGCTTCGGCGGTGCTGAGCATCAATCGGCCCGAAACTCACCGGTTTTGCCGCCCGCCTTGTGGACCAGACGTATATCGGTCAGACGCATGCTGCGATCGACTGATTTGCACATGTCATAGACAGTCAGCGCCGCTGTGGAGACCGCGGTCAGCGCCTCCATTTCCACCCCGGTCTTGCCGGAGAGTTTCACGGTCGCCTCGATCTCCACCCGGTCGGGTGCCGCGAGTTCCAGATCGACTGTGATCTTGGTCAGGGCCAGCGGATGGCAGAGCGGGATCAGGTCAGCTGTCTTCTTGGCCGCCATGATGCCCGCCAGTCGCGCGATCCCAAGCACGTCGCCCTTCTTCGCTGTCCCACCTGCGATCATCGAGAGGGTTTCGGGGGCCATCAGGACGGTGCCCCGGGCGGTCGCCGAGCGTTCCGTAACCTCCTTGGCGCCGACATCGACCATCTGGGCGTTCCCGGCCTCGTCGAAATGAGTGAAACCGCTCATGCCGGAACCAGCGGGTTGGCGAGGATTTCGCGGGTCGCCCGGGTCACATCCGCCTGGCGCATCAGGCTTTCACCAATGAGGAAGCTGCGGGCGCCAACGCGGGCCAGCCGTGCCAGATCGGCCGGCGCAAAAAGGCCGCTTTCGCCAATCAGCAGCCGTCCTTCCGGCACATGCGGTGCCAGATCCTCGGTGGTCTTTAGGGTCACCTCGAAGGTCTTCAGATTGCGGTTATTGACCCCCAACAGCGAGGATTTCAGCGCATGGGCGCGATCAAGCTCGGCCCGGTCATGAACCTCGATCAGCGCATCCATTCCCCAGGAGAAGGCGGCCTCCTCCAACTCCGCCGCTTGGGCGTCGCTGACAGAGGCAAGAATGATTAGGATGCAATCCGCACCCCAGGCTCGCGCCTCCGCCACCTGGTAAGTGTCATAGAGGAAATCCTTGCGGATCGCGGGCAGCGAGGTCGCCGCGCGTGCGGTGGTCAGGTAGTCCGGCGCGCCCTGAAAGCTCGGCTCATCGGTCAACACGCTAAGGCAGGTGGCGCCGCCATCCTCATAGGCTTTGGCGAGCGCCGGCGGGTCGAAATCTTCACGGATTAGGCCCTTGGACGGGCTCGCCTTCTTGATCTCGGCAATCAGACCATAGCCACCCTCGGATTCCGCCCGGCTAAGAGCGTCGCCGAAGCCGCGCACCGGGTCCGCCGCGCGAGCATCTGCTTCGACCGTCGACAGCGGGCGGGCGCGCTTCGCCGCAGCGATCTCCTCCAGCTTGTAGCGCCTTATCTTGTCCAGGATGTCTGCCATGGCCCGGTGATACCGCCCTCGATCTGGAAACCCAAGCGAGAATTTCGCTGCCACTGTGTGAGGTGACGAGGGGTTCATTCCGCCCCAATTTGGTGTAATGAAAAACGCCCTGCGCGCCGCAGGAGACCAATGCAGAGCGTTATGCCCATCATACTGGACGTTTTTCTCCCGCTTTCGCTGGCCTTCATTATGCTCTCGCTGGGGCTGGGACTGACGCTGGCCGATTTCCGGCGCCTGCTCGAAATGCCGCGCGCCGTTGGCGTGGGTCTGATAGCTCAGATCCTTCTTCTGCCGGTTGCAGCCTTCGCCATGGGCAGGTTGTTCGGGCTTCCGCAGGAATTGGCTTTGGGGCTGATGATCCTGTCCCTCTGTCCTGGCGGGGTGACATCGAACATTCTGACGAAGCTGGCGCTGGGCAACGTGGCGCTGTCGGTTACGTTGACGGGGGTGGTTAGCCTGCTGTCGATCTTCACCGTCCCGGCGCTGACCGCGTTCTTTGCCGGACTGATCATGGGGGTGGAAGCACCGCCGGTGAATGTCACAAAGCTGTCGATCGCACTGGTTCTGATGACACTGGTGCCGGTGTCGATGGGGGTCGCAATTCGGCATTTTGCACCCGGATTTGCGTCACGGATCGAGGGGCCTGTGGGCAAGCTCGCCAATCTGCTGTTTGTCGTAATCGTCGTCCTGGCGATCATCGGCGGACGCGAGGACTTGGTGGAGAACCTGACCACTCTCGGCCCAGCATTGGTTGCTCTGATAGCGTTCCTGCTGATCACCGGGCTCGCCTTGGCGCGGATGACACGGTTGGATATGCCGACAAGCACGGCCATCGCATTGGAAACCGGTGTGCAGAACGCCACCCTGGGGATTGCTGTCGGTTCTTTGATCACACCGGGTGGGGCAGGGCTGGCTGCACTTGCGCTGCCCTCCGCCGTCTACGGCGTTCTGATGTACCTGGTGGTGGCGCCGTTTATTCTTTGGCGGCGACGGATGTGACCCTCGCCAGGGCTTTGATCTTCTTCATCGCCTCGCCGCTATCGATGCTCTTGCGCGCCAATTCAACACCGGTCTTTAGATCTTCGGCCTTGCCGACCACCACAAGGGCAGAGGCAGCGTTCAACAGCACCGCATCGCGATAGGCGCCGGGCGCCCCCTCCAGAAGCGCGCGAAAGGCGGTTGCGTTCTCTTCCGGTGTGCCGCCCAGAATGGCCTCGAACGGGTGAACCGGCAGGCCCGCCATTTCAGGGTGAAGCTCGTACTCGGTTAGCGATCCTTCGCAGAGCGATACGACCTGCGTGGTGCCGGAGATCGAAACCTCGTCCGTCCCGTCGCTGCCGTGGACTAGCCAGGCGGTTTCAGTCCCAAGCGCTGCCAAAGTCTCCGCCATCGGACGCAGGAATTGAGGTGCGAAGGCTCCGGTGAGTTGATGTTTGACACCCGCCGGATTGGTCAGCGGGCCAAGGATGTTGAAGATGACGCGGGTTCCCAGCTCGACCCGCACCGGTTGCACATGGCGCATCGCTGCGTGGTGCATCGGGGCCATCATGAAGCAGATGCCGGTTTCGCTCAGTGCTTGCTCGGCGACAGCGGCGGGAACCATCACCTCGACACCCATTTCGGTCAGCGCATCCGCAGCGCCCGAGCGCGAGGAGAGCGCCTTGTTGCCATGCTTTGCCACCGGCACGCCGGTGCCTGCGACCACAAACGCCGTGGCGGTGGAGATATTCAGCGTGCCCTTCCCATCGCCACCAGTGCCGACGATATCCATCGCACCCGGGGGTGCCTTCACCGCCGCGGCGCGCGCGCGCATGGCATTGGCTGCTCCGGCGATCTCGTCCACAACCTCGCCGCGCACGCGCAACGCCATCAGGAAGGCGCCGATCTGTGCCGGGGTCGCCTGACCCTCCATGATTATGCCGAATGCGGCCTCTGCCGCCTCGCGGTCCAGCGCCTCGTCGGCGGCGCGGCCGATGAAAGGTTTCAGGTCGCTCATGCCGCCGCTGCCAGATCCAGAAAGTTGCGCAGCATGGCGTGACCGTGCTGCGAGGCGATGCTCTCGGGGTGGAACTGCACACCGTGAACGGGACGGGTCTGGTGGCGCAAACCCATTACGACACCGGATTGCGACCGGGCGGTGACCCTCAGGCTGTCCGGCATGCTGTCGGATACGACGACCAGCGAGTGATAGCGCGTGACGTCGAAACCCTGTTCGATGCCTTCGAAAAGCCCGTCGCCATCATGGGTCAGGGTCGAAAGTTTGCCGTGCAGGATCTCGTGGCATCGGGTGACGTCGGCCCCGTAGGCGGCGCCGATGCTCTGATGCCCAAGGCATACGCCCAGAATCGGCAGGTCCTCCGGCGCTTCACGGACCAGGTCGACGCAAATCCCGGCCTCGGCGGGCGTACAGGGGCCGGGCGAGAGCACAATCGCATCCATTCCGGAGGACAGTGCTTCGCTCACCGTGACCTCGTCATTGCGCACAACTTCGCAGGGAGCACCGAGTTCCCCCAGATAATGCACGAGATTGTAAGTAAAGCTGTCGTAGTTATCGATCAGCAGGAGCATTTTACGCCTCTCGCGCCCAGAAACCCCACCATGATACCCTAATGGCCATGGCGGGCGGGTGGCGCGCGGGCCGGCTTGGCGCTATAGATGCGATGAGAGAGCAGGGTGCGTCAAGCATGGACCCGGGAAACGGGTCAGGTGCCGTGGAGAACCGGGGCACCGAATAAGGGCGGAGCAGACAGGATGGGCGACACCGACACCCAAACGGCCCAAAGCACCAAAGGTGCTGCGAAACAAACGCCAAATACGCGCCGACGCGGCGGGCTTTTTTCCGGCATTATCGTGGGTTCGCTGGTTTCCTTTGCCGGGCTTCTTGTGCTAAACGAGGTTCTGCCCAAGCCCCCGATGGTGCCAGATGGACCCAAAGTCGAGGTTGTCGAGACACCGGAGGAGCCGGTCGAGACGGCAGAGGCTCCAGAACCTCAGCCTGAGCCTGAACCGGCTTCGGACCCGATTATTGAGGTTACGCCTGAACCAGAGGTCGAACCTGAACCTGCGGTGACGCCAGAGCAGACCTCAGAGCCCACCGAAGACCCCGTCGAAACGATCGCATCCGATCCCCCCGTATCCGAGCCTGAAGATCCGGTCGTCGAGGAAGCGGAACCGGAGGTCGTCGAACCCGAAGAAGTCGTGCCCGACGAAGCCGAAGCCTCGCCGGAACCCGAGCCAGTCGAGGATGTTGTTGAGATCGTCACGGCGCCTGAGGCGGCTGAACCAGAGGCGCCAGAGGAGCCGGAAGCCGAGACCGGGCAGGCCGAAACCGAGACGGATTTGGCCCTGGCGCCCGCCGAGGCCGAGCCCGAACCGGTGGCAGAAGACACCGGACCTGCCTGGCTAGTAAACGCCATACCTTTCGAAGCCGCGGGCGACACGCCGCTGATAGGGCTTATTCTGGAGCGTCCGGGCAACAACGATGTCACGCCCGAGCAGATTTTTGCCCTAAGCTTGCCGGTTACACTGGCCATCGTGCCCGATGGCGCGCCAGCCACGACCTTGGGGAAACAGGCCCATGAGGCGGGTTTCGAGGTAATCGCACATCTGCCGATGGAGCCGCGCGGTGCGATCGATCCTGGCCCGGATGCCTTGCGGGTGGAGATGTCCTCCGAAGAGGCGGTCCTTCAGACGCGGCGCCTGATTGCGCGGCTGCCAGATGCGGTTGCAGCCTCGAATTTCATGGGAAGTAAGGCGACCGAGAGCGAAGCGTTGATGCAGGCGGTGATCGGCACGTTGAACGAGGATGGCGTCGCGTTTATCGACAGTCGCACGTCACCCCGCAGCAAAGCTTTTGGGGTTGCGGAAACCCTGGGCGGGCGGTTCGCGCGCAATTCCCGGTTCATTCCAGAAGAAGTAACACCGGACCAAGCCTATCGCCTGCTGGAGCGCGCGGCAGATGAGGCGCGGCAGCGCGGCGGTACGGTTCTGATCGGGCCTGCCAATCGGGACATGCTGCTGGGTCTGCAGCGCTGGGCGCTGGAGCGCAACGGCAAAAAAGCCCGCCTGGCGCCGATCTCGGCAATATTGCGGCTGGAGGGTGGGCGCTGATTTTGCGGGCGAGCTAAGCGGAATGCGGCAAGCGCCGCATGCGCCTTTGTCTGGCCTGTCCCCTGGACAGGCGCCGCGCCTGACCGACGATGCGCTTGGTTTCCGGCGTTAGTTGAAGTTGCGAGCGATGCTTGCTGCGTGGAGGAGGGCGCGGGATTTGTTCACGGTTTCCTCGAACTCTGCCTGCGGGTTGCTGTCATAGACGACGCCCCCGCCAGCCTGGACATAGAGTTTGCCGTTTTTCACGACGCCGGTGCGCAACGCGATGCAGGTGTCCATCTCGCCATTCGCCGAGAAATAGCCCACACCACCAGCATAGACACCGCGCTTCTCGGCCTCCAGTTCGTCGATGATCTCCATCGCCCGGATCTTTGGGGCGCCCGAGACGGTGCCCGCCGGCATTCCGGCGAGGAGAGCGCCGAGCGCATCCAAATCCTCGCGCAGCTCGCCATCGACATTCGAGACGATATGCATGACGTGGGAGTAGCGCTCGACGGTGAATTGCTCGTTCGGATCGACGGTTCCGATCTTGGCCACCCGCCCGACATCGTTGCGGCCGAGATCGAGTAGCATCAGGTGCTCCGCCCGCTCCTTGGGATCGGCGAGCAGGTCTGCTTCCAGGGCGCAATCGGCCTCGGGCGTCGCGCCCCGTGGCCGCGTTCCAGCGATTGGGCGGATGGTCACCTTGCCATCGCGCACGCGGACGAGGATTTCCGGGCTGGCGCCAACGATGTGAAAGCCGCCAAAATTGAAGAAGAACATGTAAGGCGATGGATTGGTGCGCCTGAGCGCGCGGTAGAGCGCGAACGGGCTGACTTCCAACGGCATCGACCAGCGCTGTGAGGGTACGACCTGAAAGATATCGCCCGCCCGGATGTACTCCTTCGCAGCCTCCACCATCTCCAGATAGCGCTCATGGGACGTGTTTGAGAGCGGTTCGAGCGCACGTAGCGGTTCGGCCTCCATCGGCGTGATGCCGCCGCGGCTGGTGGGGATCTGCAACCGGTCGAGCGCGCCCTGGAGCCTTCGGACACCGGCTTGGTAGGCGTCATCCGCCGGGTCCATACTGTCCCAGACCGGTGTCACCAGCGTCACCTGATCGCGAATATTGTCGACGATGGCGATCAGACTGGGGCGCTGCAGCACTGCATCGGGCAGGGCGAGCGGGTCCGGATTGGGTTCTGGCAACCGTTCCACCAGGCGGATCATATCATAACCGAGATAGCCGAAAAGGCCCGCGGCCATCGGGGGCAGATCGTCGGGCAGATCGATCCGGCTCTCGGCAATCAGTGCGCGCAGGGAATCCAGGCTGGGCGCGTCCAACGGCTCGAAATCATCGGGGTTGGCGGCAGCGTTGCGGTTGATCTCGGCCCGCTCGCCATTGCAGCGCCAGATCAGGTCCGGGGCCATACCGATTACGGAGTAGCGCCCCCGTACCTCGCCCCCGGTCACCGACTCCAGCATAAAGCTCATCGGATCCGCGTTCGAGAGCTTCAGCATCAGCGATACCGCGGTTTCGAAATCCGCGACGATTCGTGTCCAGACGACCTGGGATTTGCCGGCCCGATGCGCTTCGCGAAACGTTTCGGCCGAGGGGTGAAATTCCATTCAGTAACCGCCCCGGTTCTGGCCGCCGAGATAAGTGAACACCTCGTCCAACGCTGCGGGATCGGTGCCCGTCTCGTGGCTCGCGACAATCGCACGCGAGAGAAGCTCCGCCTCGTCCAGCCGTATGCTTTGTTCGAGCACGATGTCGAGTTGCTCGGCGGTTTCCACCGTGATCTCCGGCGGCAGATCGACCGAGGCGGTGACCTCGATCACCTGAACAATGGTTTCATCTGGCGTGACATTGACGAGAGCGGTGCCTGTTTCGCTGGTAAAAACCCGGTCGAGCGCTTCGCGGCTGAGGTCAACCGGCGCATCGGCCCGGGTGAAAGGATCCGGCGTTGCAAGCTCCTTGCCCAGCGCCAGGGCGATCGCGGCGAGCGTTCCGTCGGTGGCAAGGGCGGCAGTCTTTTCGGCCCGGACTGTCAGATCGGCAAGGCGTTGGGCGCGGGTCCAATCGGCCACCACACGTTCGATGACATCACCCATCTCCTGCTGACCGCCTTCTTCGATTCGTTCGATATGGACCAGCAGGAAGCCGCCATCCTGAAGCTCGATGATCGAGCGTTCTTCGCCATCCAGGGCATCCAGCACTTCGCGCCTGGCTTCGCTGCGCAACAGGACTTCGGGCGGGCCTGCGGGCGCGCCATGGGGCAGGCTGCCATCGGCACCGAATCCCTCGATCTTGCCGAGCGGCAGGCCCACCTGGGCGGCTGTATCGGCCATGCTGGTCCCACTCGCGCGTAGATCGTCAAGCTGGTTGGCGATTGTGGGCGCTTTGGAATAGGCCTCCTCGCGGGCCAGTCGATCGGCCAACGCGGTGCGGACCTGTTCGAGCGGGATCTCCCCACCTTCGGTCACGCTGCGCACCCTGACGATGGCCGCACCAATCGGAAGGTCGATGGCGTCAAGGATGCCCGGCTCGGTCGCGGAGAAGATCGCATCGGCGGTTGCGGGGGGGACGTCCTCACGCCCCACGACGCCGAGGTCGAGATTGGCCATATCGTGACCTTCTTCAGCGGCCAGACCCTCGAAATCGATCTCGCCCGAGCGCAGGCGTGCCAGGGCAGCCTCGGCCATGGCAAGATCCGGGAACGGCATCTGGTCTATGGTCCGTGTGGCCGGGATTTCATAAGCTTGCCGCTCGGCCTCGTAGGTCTGCGCGATCACGTCCTCGCTGGGCTGGGATGCGGCGACCAGCGCCTCGAAATCCACATGGATGAACTCGCCCCAGCGTCGCTCAGGCTCGACATAGCGATCCTTGTTGGCTTCGTAGAACTCTGCGATCTGGCTGTCGTTCGGTGCGCCGGGGTTGGCAGCTTCCTCAAGCTCGAAAGAGATCGAAGCGATCCGTTTGGTTTCCGTCTGGAAGGCCGCCATCCGTGCCGCAAAGCCTGGTGGGCTGCGGGTCGGTGCAACCGCGGGGCCAGTCAACAGGTTCTGACCCACCAGATTGCGGTTGAGATCGATGAACTCGGCCTCGGTGATGCCGAGTTGTCCGAGCGTATACTGAACCGCGCGGATCGAGAGCGATCCATCCTCGTTCTGGAATTCCGGTTGCTGACGTATCGCGTCATAGGCCGCTTCGTCGCCGATGCGAACGCCCATGCTGGTCAGTTCTTCGTTGAAGGCCGCTTCGCGCAGCAGACGTTGTAGGACCCGTTGGTCGATGCCCAAGTCGCGCATCACACTGTGGCTGACAGCCTCGCCGCGTTGTTGCGACAGACGGTTCTGCTCTTGGGTATAGGCATTCACGAACCGCTCTGCCGTGACCTTGGTATCCCCCGCCCGCGCGACCGCGGTGCGGAAGCTGAACGAAAAGATCTCGCCCCCGATGCCCCAGACGGCGAAGCTGAGGATCAGCAGGCCCAGAAGCGCCTTGGCCACCCAGGTTTTCACGCCTTTGCGCAGAAGTTCGAGCATGGATCCTCGCTGGTTTAATCGCGCCCCGTAGCGCTGGTTGATGACTACTTAGACGGGGAATTGGAACGCGGCAAGCAGGTCAAGGCGTGAAGGCGGCGAGACGGCGCCCCATCTCCTCCAACCCCTGGGGATCCACATTCGCGAAGGCCAGGCGCAACTGGCGCGCACCGGCCCATTCGGGACGCTCAGGCGCGAACATCGTGCCGGGCAGGGCGAGCAGTGATTGTTCGTGAACGAGGCGCTGCGCAAGTTGGTCCGAAGGCAGGTCATAGGGATGCGCGGCATAGGCAAAATAGGCGCCTGCACCCAGCAATTGCCAATCCGGCAGAAGTCTCGCGAAGACATCCGTCACAGCCGCGCGGCGGCGCAGGATCTCATCACGCTCGCCCGCCACCCATTGGTGGAGGTTGCGCAGGCCGTAGAGCGCTCCGATCTGGCCGATCTGAGCCGGACAGATGGTGACGGTGTCCAGAAACTTCTCCGCCTCCGCCAATCGCTTAGCCCCCGTGACCATTGCACCGACCCGGTGCCCGGTCAGACGAAACACCTTCGAGAAACTGTAGAGATGGATCAGCGTCTCCGCCCAATCTGGACGCTGAAACAGACTGTGGGGCGCGCCGCTGGCGGAGTGGAAGTCGCGATAGGTTTCATCCACGATCAGCGCCGCTCCGTGCTCGCGGGCTAGATCGTAGAAGCCTTCCATTAATCCGTCGGGATATTCGGCGCCGGTTGGATTGTTCGGTGTGATCAGCAGGATGCCTTTCACCCGGTCGTCCATCGCAGCCCTGGCGGCCTCCAGATCAGGCAACATGGTCTCGTCACAGGGGATCAGGCGGCTTTCAACGCCTGCCATGTCCAGCCACATCTTGTGATTGAAGTACCATGGCACCGCCACCATGATCGCGTCGCCGGGTGCGCAGAGGGTCATGACCGCCGTACAGAACGCCTGATTGCACCCGGCCGTGATCGCGACCTGATCCGGTGTGATCTGAGCACGCTTCGCCCCGCCGTAATGCGCGGACCAATCGGTGGCTATCTGCTCTCGCAGATCTGTATTCCCAAGCACCGGGCCGTAGATATGGCTGTCCGGTTGCTCGATCAGCGCCTCCGCCATGGCCTTTGCCAACTCCGCCGGTGGCGGATCGACCGGGGCGGCCTGACTGATGTTCAGGAGGGGCCTTTCTTTCGGGAATTCGGCCTCGGCCAGCCAGCGACGGGCCTCCATCACCGGAGGAGCGAATACCGCGGCAAGATTGGGGTTGAGGGCGGGGGCTGTCATCGGCGTCTCCATCTGCCGCGCGACACTAGACCCTGGCGCGGCGGGAGGGAAGCCGTGCAAATCGGCCCCCACCATGTCGCAAAACGCCGTGACAAGAGGGGTTTGACTTGGCACATCTGAGGCATGGTGAAAGAGACCTCACACGAGATGGATCCGAGCGGGCTGATCGGCGACAGCTATAGCATCGAGGGGATTGGGGCCGAGGATTGTCGGTCCATCTTCTTCGATTGGGCGCTGGGACTGCCATCGGGTCAGGATGCCGCCGAGGCAGCGCGGTTACTGCTGGACCATCATCAGCCGCCAGAGGAACATCCGATGACGGACCTGTTGCGCGATGCGATGACGTCCACCAGCCGGCCAAGGCGTCGAGGCGGCCGGAGACGCTAGGCAAGTTCTCCGACAATATTTCTGGCAAAAAAAGCCTTTTTATCAGCGCTTTGCCACGCGTTCATCTCACCAAGCGCGAGGCACATATGCAGCTTCACCTGCGTCGCGGCCCAGGGCATATCGCCGGTTTCCATCACGCCCAGTTCGGCCAACCAATGGCCGACGCCATAGGTCGCGGATACCACGGGCCCTGCTGGGCACTGCGTGCCGATCGCCAGCAGAACGCCCGCCTCGGCCGCGCGCGTCAGCACCGGTCGCAGCATTGCCTCACCTGGCAGATTGCCAATACCGAAGCCCAGAAGATGCAGCGCGCCCAGATCTGGCGCCATATTGTCCAGCACGCCAGTGATCTGTGCCGCCAGGTCTGTACCCGGTGCGGCGGTGATCGAAACAACCTGACGATGCCCGAAATACGGGCTCAGGCGGTCGATTTCAGCCGCTATCTCCGCTCCACCCAGCAGCGGCGCATCGAACGGCGCGCCCGGACCGTTCGGCATTTGAAAGGTGGTCAGGCTGGTGCTGGAGGTTTTTAGGCTGCGTTGTGCTTCCAGTGTCAAGCCACCAAAGCTTAGTACCTCCGAAGGTGTACCAGCCGCGTCCTCCAATGCATTGCAAATATTCGAGAAACCATCGGAGTCTGACGCCAAGCCGCCATCGCCAAACATCGGATATTGACTGCCGGTCAGCACAACGCGTTTGTTCAAACGTCCCGTGACATGGCCCGCAGGGTCATACCGGCGCAGCAGAAAAGCCAGTGCTGCCCCGGTCCAGGCCATCGTGTCGGTGCCATGCAATACGACCAGGGCGTCATGGGGGGAGGCCGCGATGCGTCGGGCGAAGTCCAACCAGTCCGGCGGCCCCATATTGGTCGAGTCCACCGTGGCGCCGATGTGTTCCAGTGGGACGTCGCGAAAACACTCCGGCAGTTGTGGGCGGACCAGCGCTTCGAACCGTTCGGCGAAGTCCTCACCGTGCAGCACCGTCAACGGCACGCCTGCCGAACCGATGGTCCCGCCGGTATAGAGGAGGCCCAGGCTCATTTGCCCAGCGCGGTCAGCACCCGCGCAAAACTACGGGCCCCCTTGGCGAAACTCGAGAGTTCGTATTTCTCGTTCGGCGAGTGGATCGCGTCATCTTCCAAGCCGAAGCCGATCAACAGCGTGTCCATGCCCAGCTTGCGTTTCAGGTCGCCCACGACTGGGATCGACCCGCCCGATCCGATGAAGGCTGCATCCTTGCCCCACTCCTCGCCAAGGGCGGTGCGCGCTGTTTCGAAAGCTGGATCGCTGACCGGCATCGTGGTCGCGCGCGATCCATTGGGAAAGTCGAACTCGACGCTGCAATCTGCCGGTATCGCATCGGATATCTGCTTTTCGAAAGCGGTGCGAATGGCATCCGGGTCTTGATCGCCAACCAGACGAAAGCTGATCTTCGCGCGGGCTTCTGCGGGAATCACTGTCTTGAAGCCCGCGCCAATATAGCCGCCCCAGAGGCCGTTCACTTCCGCCGTCGGACGCGCCCAGGTCAGATACATCGCGTCGAAGCCAGCCTCGCCCGCCGGATATTTCAACCCGATCTCTCCCAAAAATGCCGCGTCGGAATGGCCGAGCGTCTGCCATTGCTGGGCCACATCCTCCGGTATTTCGGGCACACCATTGTAAAAGCCCGGTATCGTGACCCGGCCGGTTTCGTCATGCAGGCCCGCCAGGGCCTTGCTGAGCACGTGCAGCGGATTGGCCGCCGCACCGCCATAGAACCCAGAATGCAGATCGCGGTTTGCGGCCCTAACCGTCAGTTCGCCGCCCAGCATGCCACGTAGCATGGTGGTGATCGCGGGCGTGTCGCGGTCCCACATACCGGTATCGCAGACGATGGCGATATCGGCGCGCAATTCGTCGGCATGCTCGTCGAGGAAGGGGGGCAGGTTGATGCCGCCGCATTCCTCCTCTCCCTCGAACAGAATGGTCACGGCGCAGGGCAGGCTGCCGGTGACGGCTTTCAACGCCCGGCAAGCTTCCACGAACGTCATAAGCTGGCCCTTGTCATCACCTGCGCCGCGCGCAACGATCTTTTTGGTGCCATCCTGACGGGTCACGATCTGCGGATCGAAGGGCTCCGAGTCCCAAAGCTCGATCGGGTCGATCGGCTGCACATCGTAGTGGCCGTAGAAGAGGATATGCGGCGCCCCCTCGGGCCCCGGATGGTGGGCGACAACCATGGGATGACCCGCTGTCGTCGCAACGCGCGAAGTGAAGCCGATGCCCGCCAGATCCGCCGATAGCATTTCAGCGGCCCTTTTGCACTCCGCCTCGTAGGCCGGGTCGGTCGAGATCGATTGACAGCGCAACAATTCGAACAGCCGCGCGAGCGCATTGTCCAGATCGGCATCCAGATGGTCGAGAACTTGGTCGAGGGCTTGATCGGTCATGCGCGCTCCGGCTGGTCAATTGCTGTCGTTCGACCCTTCAGGTGCCTCATCCGGCGTCAGGTCCGCAACCGTATTGTCGATCACTTCGCGCAGGATCTGCTGGAAGAAATCGTTGCTGAGGCTCTGCATCTTCACGCCCGCATCCCCGCGCAGTTCCAGGTATTTATCGGTATAGGGCGACTGGGCGCCGGCATTGGTCAGCGAGGTCAACTCTTCCTCGTTCAGCAGCGGTGTCCAGGACAGGGCCATGTTGTGGCGCCACTCCGCCCCGTGCGCATGCACGGCCTTGGCGATATTGGCATCAAAGGCCTGGGCCGTCATGCGGCCGTCGATCTGCGCGAAACTCGCGAGGACTGGACTGCGAGACCCGATGCGCGACAGCATGCCCGCGAGGTGATCATCCGAGAAGCCGGTCACGAATGCGACTGCGGCGGGCGAGGGCTCCTCCGCCGCCGCAAGCGTCGCCGGGCCGAACGCACCGATTGCCAGGCAAAGAAGGAGCGCGAAGGGTCGCCTGATCGGATGCTTCATTGGTTTCTCCATTCACTTCACAGGCAGATGACGCTGCAGAAACGTCTCTAAAGCCGCCCAGTACTCCGGCCCGTCGCCGGTCAGCAGGGCGGTGGCGCCGTGACGGCCTGCACCCTGGGGCTGAAATCCGGTCTTGGCATCGCCGGGGATGCTATCGAACAGGGGCTGCCATTGCGAGCGTTCTTGGCGCCCCCCGGTAATGAAGACCGGCTGGCTTATCCTTGCGGCAGAGCTGCGTACATAATCGGCCTTGCCGAAATACTCGCCTGGCGAAAAGGCGATGACCGCATCGGTGAAGTCGGGATCATCTCCCGCCAGCTTCAGGACCAGGGCCGCAGAGTAGGAAGACCCCATCACACCCAGCGTCGCCGCGCCCAGATCCCTCGCCTTGGCAGCGGCAGCGATCAGATCGGGGATCGCGTCGGCGTAAGATGGATTGGCACCGAACTGTGCGCGCGTCCGGTTGTCGACGCCACCGAACGCCCCGCCAGAGCGTTGATCCACCGCCAGCGTGTTGTAGCCAAGCGCGGCGAGGCGCGGTGCAATTTCAACATACTCGCCGCGGCTCGCCCCCGCCATGTGAAACAGCACCAAGAAGGGCGCATCCGGTGTGGTGCGTGTCAGCTCAGCAGTGATTGTGGTGCCATCATCGGCATCGAACTGGATCGTCTCGGCCAAGGCTGGCGATGCAATAACGAGGAAAAGCGCGAAGAGGCTGAGCAGGCGGGTCATCCGAAAACTCCGATTGCGAGAGAAGAGAGCGGATAGAGTAACCCCGGCTTGCGTTGCCACGCTTCACTTCCCGGTGACACTGCCCGTCTCGGCGCTGACGCCATCCGCGAGGCGCTTTGCTGTCCCGGGCTCGACCCGGGACCTCTGGTAATAGTTTCGATCAGGCTGCACCGCGACGAGCTTCATGCGGCGCGCTGGATCCACCCACCGCCCAAAACACGGGCATTGTCGGGGGCGTAGAAGACGCAGGCCTGACCGGGGGCCACGCCCTCTTCCGGCGCGAGCAACTCCACTTCGGCACCGCCAGCACTCGGATGCAGGCGGGCAGGGGCCGGGGGGCGGGTCGAGCGGACCTTCACAAGGGCTTGGTGCCCGCCCTCGGGCGCATCGTCGAATGGGCCGTCGCCGATCCAGTTAATCTGCGTCACCGGGACGCGACGGGTCGCCAGCGCCTCGCGCGGTCCGACAATCACCCGGCGCGCATCGGCGTCCAGTTTCACAACATAGAGCGGCTCGCCACCGCCGATGCCGATACCGCGCCGCTGCCCGATCGTGTAGTGTATGACGCCTTTGTGCTCACCCAATACGCGACCGTCCAGATGTATCACCTCACCCGGCTCGGCGGCACCCGGACGCAGCTTCTCGATCACACTGGCGTAATTGCCGTTGGGCACGAAGCAGATGTCCTGACTATCAGGCTTGTCCGCGACCGGCAGGCCGTATTTCGCCGCCAAAGCCCGCGTCTCGGCCTTCGACTGCAGATGGCCGAGGGGGAAGCGTAGGAAATCCAACTGCTCGCGCGTCGTTGCGAACAGGAAATAGGACTGGTCGCGCGCCGGGTCCGCCGCGCGATGCAACTCGGCCCCGTTAACGCCCTCGGCCCGCTGGATGTAATGCCCGGTCGCCAGACAATCGGCCTCCAACTCATGCGCTGTCGACAGTAGATCGCGGAATTTGACGGTTTGATTGCAGCGCACACAGGGAATCGGTGTAGCGCCCGCAAGGTACTGATCCGCGAAATCATCGATTACCGCATCGCGAAATCGGCTCTCATAATCGAGGACGTAATGCGGGAATCCCATCGTCTCGGCCACTCGCCGCGCGTCATGGATATCGCGTCCGGCACAGCACGCGCCCTTCTTGGCGAGCGCCGCGCCGTGGTCATAAAGCTGCAGGGTGATGCCAATGACATCGTAGCCTTCCTCCGCCAACTGCGCGGCCACGACCGAGCTGTCGACGCCACCTGACATGGCAACGACCACCCGTGTCGATCCGACCGGTTTTGCAAGTCCGAGACTGTTCATCCGTGCCATCTTGAGAAAGATCCGTCTAAACTTGTGCCGAAACGGGAAGTCCCTGGCCCTTCATTCCCTATTAAAGCCAACGACATAGCCTGTCCTCTCTACGACATCACACAGTTAGAGGAAATGACAAACCACAATGAGACGCCTTATGTCATCGGCCCTGATGGAGAGAAACTGACAGTTGCCGATTTGCCCTCGGTCAAGACACGCCGATGGGTCCCGCGGAGAAAAGCCCGCGTGGTAGCAGCCGTAGAAGGCGGTTTGATCACTCAGGAAGAAGCGTTTGATCGCTACTCCCTCTCTGACGAAGAATTCGAAATCTGGAAAAACTCGCTGGCCCGGCATGGATTGCGTGGGCTTTGCGTCACGAAGTTGGATACCCTGCGCACAACTTCAGAATGAAGTTGTGTACAGAAATATGCGTTTTGGTAATACTCCGTTTACCGTCTGGCCGTTAACTATTCGGCGGAAGGCACAGTTGGCCAATCGGAGAGTGTAATGCGCATACTGCTTATCGAGGACGATCCATCGACCGCTGAGAGTATCGAGCAGATGCTCAAGAAAGCGGATTTGAACACCTATGTCACCGAATCGGGTGAAGAAGGGGTCGAACTCGCGAAATTGTATGATTACGACCTGATCGTTCTCGATCTCAGCCTGCCGGACATCGACGGATACGATGTGCTGCGCCAGGTTCGGCTCGCGCGGGTGGAAACACCCTGTCTGATCCTTTCGGGTCAGGACGGTATGGAAAGCAAGATCAAGGGTTTCGGACATGGGGCGGATGATTATCTCACCAAGCCGTTCAATCGCGAGGAACTGATCGCCCGGATCCACGCCATCGTGCGCCGGTCCAAGGGCCACGCCCAGTCGATCATCAAGACCGGGAAAATCGCGGTGAACCTGGATGCCAAAACGGTGGAGGTGAACAGCCATCCCGTTCATCTGACCGGCAAGGAATATCAGATGTTGGAGCTGCTCAGCCTGCGTAAGGGCTCGACCCTGACCAAGGAGATGTTCCTTAACCATCTCTATGGCGGGATGGACGAGCCGGAGGTGAAGATCATCGACGTCTTCATCTGCAAGCTGCGTAAAAAGCTTTCGCTGGCGACGGATGGCGAGAACTATATCGAGACCGTGTGGGGCAGGGGATATGTCCTGCGCGACCCGATTGCAGAGTCGGTTTCGGCCTAGGCGCAATTGGCTGAGCGGTATTCGGGAGTTTTCTCTGCGATTATCCGCTGAAGTAGGTCGTCATGCTCACGAATAGAAAGAGCCCCGAGCGGGGCTCCTTCAATTCAGATCCAATAAACGTGCGGATTACTCGGCAGCGGTCCCGATTGGGGAAGCTTTCGAAGCCTTGTTCGCCGCGTCGCCCAGAGGGTCTTCTTGACGCTGGACCGACCCTTCGAAATGCGCGCCGGATTCGATGGCAATCGTCTTGTGAACGATATCGCCTTCAACTTTCGCCGAGGAGGTGAGGCGAACTTTCAGTCCGCGCACGCGGCCGACCACGCGGCCATTGACCACGACGTCGTCGGCCACGACCTCGCCACGGATCGTCGCGCTTTCGCCAACGGTCAGCAGATGGGCGCGGACATCGCCTTCGATCGTACCCTCGATCTGGATATCACCGGTTGTCATCACATTGCCCTTGATCGTCAGATCGCTGGACAGCAATGACGGCGAGGGCTTTGGCGCGGGCGCCGCAGCAGGCTTCGGCGCCGGTTTCGGTTCGCTCGGCGTTTCAGGCTTTGCGGCTGTTTCAGGTTTCATGGCTTCCCCTTCTGGGGCGTCGGAGATTTTGTTTTTAGAGAACATCTCTAGCGGCCTCGATGAATTTCGCAGGGTTGACTGGTTCCTTGTCGATGCGGATTTCATAGTGCAGGTGCGTCCCCGTACTTCGACCCGTACTACCCATATCCGCGATACGATCGCCGCGCTCGACATGCTGCCCCCACTTCCACACGGGCACGGCTGAGGTGAGCATAAAACGTTTCGAACCCAAAAGCATGCTTAATCTTTACGATGATGCCATAGCCGCTTTGCCGTCCTGCAAAGACGACAACACCATTGGCCGTGGCATAGATCGGGGTGCCACGAGGCGCCGCAAAATCCACGCCGCTATGCATAGAAGATTTGCGCCGGAAAGGGTCCCGCCGAATACCGAAGCCGCTGGTGCGCCTTGCGCCAATGACCGGCCGACCATAAGGCAAGCGATCTGCCGCCAGCCGCATCAGATTCACACGCTCCAGATCACTCATCAGGGCTGCGACGCGCTGATCGGCCTCGCCGGCCTCTTCCGCTTCGCTGCCGGTGATGGGTTCGAACAACCCGCCCTCGCCAGAATAGTCGCGCCTGGTTTCCTCTAGGATGCGGTCGAGATCGATATTCGTGCGTTCGAAAACCTTGTTTAGCGCGGACAGCGAGGTGCGCGCCGCGGTCTCGAGCTGGCTCAGCACACGCTCCTGCCGATTTTCCCACTTCGTGATCTCGGCCTGCAGATCCTCGACCTGCCGGCCCAGTTCATGGGAGCGGCTTGCGGCCAGATCTCGGTCGATGATGACCTGATCCATCGTCCCGGTGAAAACGCTCAGCGCATCAGTCATACCGCTTTGCTGGGTGTGAGCAGTCGCGAGATTGAGTTGCAGATTGCGCAGCTCGCGCTCGATTCCAGCAAGATCTTCCGCCGCCGCCTCACGCTCGTCGACCATCGCGATATAACTGGAGCGGAGGTGATCGAGCTCGAGCCGAGCCTCCTGCAGGGCATTGGCATTCTCGACCAATTGCAGTTGCTTCGCAGCCAAGCGCTCGGTGATCGCGTCGCCGCGCTCGGTCGCGGTCTGCAATGCAGTTTCAAGCGTGACTTGTTCGGAGGTTGCCGCTGCCAGGCGCGCTTCGTAGGCTTCGCGCATCGTCTCCATGCGCAACTCCGCGCGGTGAGCATCGGTCGCGCGCGTGATGTAAGCGGTCGTCGCAAAACTGGACCAAGCGATTACGCCGGCGGCAACCAGAGCAAGCCCAAGCTGTGAGATCGGTGAAAATTCCGTGTAGCGCGTGCGCTGCTCGGTGCGGACATAGATCCGTCTGTCGGGAAGGACCCCCGACAAAGCCCGGTTCAGGGAATCGACCATCCCACCTGACATGCCACCTCTTTCGACTCGCAACCGGCATTGCCTGGAACGCTTGACGTGATCTTGCCGGTACCGATTTTTTTCGCCTGCGCTCTTTTGGCAACTGTTAGGGCAGCCATGCTGTCCATGCAAATGTTTTCTCAGGCGTTTTCGGCGAGCGGCCAGTAAAAGTCGGGTGGAATCCCGGCCTCGGCCCGTTTTTCTTCGTTGAAGGGCGGCTTCAATATGGGAACGACAGCCAGGCGGCCTGCGAGATCGTGGGCGGTATCCTCGGCCGCCTGCCACATTCCGGCGTGGGCAGGTAACGCGCCATAGGAGGAGCCAAGTGCCGTCAGCCGGTCCGACAACAAGCCGAAATGCTTGGCCTCGTCGTCCGCCGCCTGGACCCAATCGTCGAAGAAACCGCGCGGCAGATCCGTTGCGCCGAACCGCGCGATGATATCCCAATGCAGATCCACAGCATTCAACTCGATATGCGCGATCGCATGCAGAAGAGCGATACGCCCGGTCAAGGTACCGGGCCTGCGCCGTGGCATCTCTCGCGGATCCTGCAGTTTGGGAGCAGCGGGTCGGGCGGGGCGGTCGGGTGGGGTTGCCAACCCGATCTGAGTGTCAGCACTTTTGCGCCAGGCCTCAGCAGTCTCTCGCGACAAGGTAGTCTTCGCCCACGGATCGTGTGTCCTCAAAACACGCTCAGCGGCGCGGGCCAGGCCATCAGCCAAAAGATCGCTCATGGTCCTGCAGGGTCAGAGCGCTTTGACCGCGTCCAACACTGCCTCCACATGACCGGGCACCTTCACTTTACGCCAGACCTGTTGGATCGTGCCATCCGCCCCGATCAAGAAGCTCGAACGCTCGATGCCCATATACTTCTTGCCATACATGCTCTTCTCGACCCAGACGCCATACCGCTCACAGAGATCACTGTCTTCGTCAGACAGCAGGTCGATCTTCAGGTCGTGCTTGTCGATGAATTTGTCATGCTTCTTCACCGGGTCTTTCGAAACGCCGACAACCCGCGCTCCGGCCGCCTCGAATTCAGCCAGATGCTCGGTGAAGCCGATTGCCTGTTTGGTGCAGCCCGATGTGTCGTCTTTTGGATAAAAGTAGAGGATGAGCGTCTTGCCCGCGCAATCAGCCAACGATATTTTGCCGCCGCCATTGCTGGGAAGGGAGAAATCCGGTGCCTTTTGGCCGGCTTCAAGGGTCACGCTGGACATGGGCAGACTCCAATATTCGCTTGATTGACAGGTGGCGCCAATGGCTTGCAGTGGTTAGATTGAACCGGAAGATAATCGCGGTCGCAGGCATGGCAAGGCGGCCATGATGACGCGGCGGCGTTAATCCCGTTCGGCCAGGCCAGGAGCATATGGTTTTCTCAAGGCGCGCATCAGACAACCAAGCCGGGAAGGCAGAGCCCGGCCTGGGCGTTGCCTGCGCGCGCGGCGTCAGTTGGTGCTTTATGCGACTCTGCTGGCTGACGCTTTCCGTTCTTCTGGTGACGGTGATCGGGGCGGCGGTCGTTTATGCGAGGCTCAGTTCCGGGCCCTTGCACCTGACCGGGCTGGCAAAACCGCTGGCCGAGTATCTGAGCGAGGACAGCGATACCTTCCGTCTGAGCATCGGCGATGTGATCGTCTCACTCGGCGAAAAGGGGGCTGCGTCTGGCATTCAGTTCCGGGATGTCACTGCTTACACGCCCGAGGGCGCGTTATTGATGTCCGTCCCCCGCGTGGCGGCACAGTTCGAGGCCGAGGATCTGCTGCGGGGCGACGTGCTGCCGACCCGGGTGGTTCTCGTGCGCCCGCAGGCCCGGGTCGTGCGCCAGACGGACGGGCGGATTCGCATCGGGCTGGGCGTTGGAGACGGGATCGTGATGGAGACCGAAGCGCCCGAAGCTGGCAGGGTCGAAACCGAACAATTTGACGCCATCGCTCGCGTCATGGACGGGTTCGTTGGCGATATGGACCCGATACCCGAACTCGCACGTCTGTCCGAGATATCGATTCTGGGGATCGATTTTTCCTATTTGGATCAGATCACTGGCGGCGGGTGGGAGACCAACCTGGCGAATATCCGCATCCGGCGAAACGAAGATGGCGCGACCGCGACTTTGACCGCCAGACTGGATGGCGGCGCCCGCGCCGATGTTCCCCTGACAATCGTTGCCGACCGTCGCGCAGGAACCGGCCAGACCGAGATCGACCTGCAGTTCAGCGGAGTGCAGCCCGATCTGTTGAAAGCGCAGGTTCCTGACGTGGACTGGTCACAACTGGCCGATGGCACGCTCTCAGGTTCGTTCATCACGGTCATGGATCGGAACGGGGTGCTCGGAGATGTCTCGGGCATTCTGCGGGCGGATGATGGTCTGGTCCGCCTTTCCGGTATCGCAGCGCGGCGCTTCGAGCGGCTGGATCTGGCCTTCACCTACGACCACCTGGTGGAGCGGTTGGATATCGAGACCATGGCAATCCGCGGTCCGACAACCGTCGCGCGCATCTCGGGCTTTGTAGATGTCGTGCGCGATGAGGGTGGCAAAGTCGCCAATCTGGATACTCAGATCGAAGTACACGAGATGCGTGTCTTCATCCCGGAGATCTTCGCCGAGACGCTGGAATTCGACGATGGCCTGATCACGGGGCGCGTCGCGCTGGACCCGGAGACGGGAAATCCGGCGACTGTGTCGGTCCGTGACGCCTATCTCAGCGAGGGGGATCTGATCATCGGGCTGAACGGGGAAGTGCGGCCAAGCGGCGACGCGCTGCTGACGGACCTGCGCGCTTCGGCGATCAATATGACGGTCGACCAGTTGATGGCCCACTGGCCCCTTGCGGCCGCTGTGAATGCCCGCGACTGGATCGACGACAACATCCAGCAGGGACTGATCAACACCGTGGTCGCCCATCTACGGGTCGCGGAGGGTGAGCCGCAACTCAGCCTCGATTTCACCTACTCGAATCTCCGCTCCACCTATCTCGATCCGATGTCTCCGATCCGCGAGGCGCGTGGTAGGGGGCATCTGACCTTCCACGACTTCTTCCTGTTCTTGGAAGATGGTGTGGTCGAACCAGTCGAGGGGCAGCCGGTGCGCCTCGGTCCGTCGCGCCTGGTGTTCCGCGATCTCTGGGGTGTGGTTACGCCGGCCGAAATTGCGATCAGCGGCGAAGGCGGTGTTGGACCGATCCTGGCACTGATCGATGAGGAGCCCCTTGGCCTGGTCAGCAAGCTGGGGCTCGATACAGCCGCGATCAAAGGCGATGCGCAGGTGAATGCCGCGCTGACATTTCCATTGCTCAACGACCTGTTGCTGGATCAGGTAACGGTGGATGTCAGCTCGACGATCCGCGATGTCTCCATGCCCTTTGCGCTGCCGGGCCGATCGGTCAAGGTGGGCGCGCAGCAGATCAAACTGGACGCCACGACCTCGGCCATGACGATTTCAGGTGAGGTTGCCGTTGATGGCACCCCGTTGCGGCTGGCATGGCGCGAGAACTACGGCGCCGGGCCGGATCACCGTAAAATCGAAGCCAGAGGTGTGGTGACACCCGACCTGCTGACCAGGTTCGATGCAGCGATCCCCGGTTTTGACGAGGGCAGCATAAATGCGGCAATCACCGTCGGTCAGGCGGGAAATTCCATAAAAGCGTTGGATCTGAAGGCCGATCTGGAGGACGCCGCGTTGCGGATCGAAGGTCTAGATTGGCGAAAGCGACCTGGAACGGCGGGCTCGCTGGACCTGCGGGGAAGTGTTGGCGAGCGCGTGACGATCGATCAGTTCGACCTCCGTGCAGCGGGACTGTCTGCCCGTGGCTCGGTGGCGCTGGACGCCTCGGGCGCGCTGAGGGAGGCTCGTATCGCCCGACTTCGACTGGACGATCGTATCGATATGCGGGTCGAGGTAAGCCCCGCCGGTCGCGGCATGGCGCTGGAGCTTTCGGGTGCAAAGTTGGACATCACAGCTTTCGATCTGGCGGGGGAGCAAGAGGAAACCACTGAAAACCCGGCGCCGCTGGATGTCGGCTTCGACCTGGATCTGCTGACTGTCTCCGAAGGGATTGATCTTGCCGATGCGAAGGGGCGTTTCAGCCGCGGGGTCGAGGGTGCTTCCGCCCAGATCACCGCGCGGGTGGGCGCCGGTGCAGCGGTCGAGGCTGGTTATCGTGCGCCCGCCGACGGAGCCGACATACTGACGCTGACAACCAATGATGCGGGCGCACTGCTGCAACACCTCGATGTTTATGATGGCGGGCGTGAGGGCGAGCTGACCCTGCGCGCGGAATTAGACCCCGAACCGGGTGTCGATCTGGCCGGGCTCTTGAAGATCCGAAATCTGCGACTGCAGGACGAGGAGGAAGTCGTCAGCGTGTTGCGCGCGGGCAAGATCGACGAGGAACAGGTGGAGCAGGTGTCGTCCGGCCTGGTTTTTCGATCCATCCGGGCACCATTTTCCTATATCGACGGGCGTATCCTACTCGGGAAGTCCTGGGCCAAATCCCCGAGCCTTGCTGTGACGGCGTCGGGCGAAGTGGACCGCGAGGCCGACAAGATCGACCTGGTGGGCGCGATTTCACCCGCTTATGGCCTGACTGGCGCGTTGGACGAAGTGCCTCTGCTGGGCGCGATTTTTTCGGGCGGGGAGGGTGAGGGGATCTTTGCCATGACCTTCTCGATGCAGGGCTCGCTGGCGGATCCGCAGATCTCGGTCAACCCGCTGTCGCTGCTGACGCCGGGCTTCCTGCGCAAGATTTTCTCCGGCAGGCGCGGCGCGCCGGATGACGACTTTGTGGAGCAGCTTGATCGCAACGACCGCTAGAGCAGGGAGAGCCTTTCGCGGATTTGGGCGGGCGTGATGCCCTCCTCCCGCAAGGTTTGAAGCGACAGCGCATCTTGGCGTTTGGCGAGGCGCTTTCCAGCCTGATCCCTGATCAGTCGATGGTGGCGATAGACCGGTGCTGGCAGTCCAAGCAATTCCTGTAACACTCGGTGAATAGGCGTTGCGGGCAGCAGATCCTCGCCGCGCGTGACATGTGTGATGCCCTGATGCGCGTCGTCGACCACGACCGCGAGGTGATAGGCCACGGCCCCGTCACGGCGGCGCAATACGATGTCCCCCGCCGTTCTGGCCAGATCCACCTCGCGGATACTATGGCGCGCTTCGGTCTCCTCGCCTGTTTCGACAAAGTGAAGACTAGCGAGGTCGTCGCCGATCGCATCTAGCGCCTTGGACATGTCCAACCGCAACGCGGTGCCCGGGCCTGCTGGATGACCAGCGTAGCGGCATGTGCCGGGATAAACTGAGCCGTCCGGTCCCCCCTCCTGCGGTGCGGCGATCGCATCCTGGATCTCTCTCCGCGTACATCTGCAGGCATAGGTCAGCCCGCGCGCGGAGAGCAGATCCAGTGCCGTGTCATAGGAGGCCAGTCTGGCGGATTGAAACAGGACGGGCCGCTGCCAGGCGAGGCCGAGCCAGGCGAGATCTTCCTCGATGCCTGCCACATAGGCCGGTTTAACCCGGCTGGTATCCAGATCCTCCATCCGCAACAGAAACCTGCCACCCGCGGCGAGAGCCCGGTCATGGGCCATCAAGGCCGAGAAGGCATGACCCAGATGCAGCCGCCCCGTCGGGCTGGGAGCGAAGCGTTCGATATGGATCAAAGCGGCGCTGTCAGGAGGCCGCCGCGACGATGGGAATGAAATCCTCGGCCTTCAGGCTGGCCCCGCCGACGAGCCCGCCATCGACATTGGATACATTAAAGATTTCTGCCGCGTTGCCTGGTTTGACGGAGCCGCCATAGAGCAAGCGTACTCCGTTACCCACACCATCGCCGCCGCGAGCGATCAATGCAGCACGCAGGGCATCGTGGATTTCCGCGATATCTTCCAGCGAAGGTACGCGGCCCGTGCCAATCGCCCAGACAGGCTCGTAGGCCACCACCGTATTCTCCGCCGTAGCGCCCTCGGGAATCGAGCCTCCAAGCTGGCCAGTCACAACCTCGACCGCGCGACCCGCATCACGCTCGGCCTCGGTCTCACCGACACAGATGATCGTGGCGAGACCCGCGCGCCAGGCGGCTTCGGCCTTGGCCCGCACATCCGCGTCGCTCTCGCCGTGATCAGCGCGGCGTTCGGAATGACCGATAATGATAAATTTTGCACCGGCATCCGCAATCATTTCGGCCGAGATATCGCCGGTATGCGCCCCGTTCGCCGCAGCATGGCAATCCTGCGCCCCGATGGTCACGTTGCTCTCGCGCGCCATTTCGGCCATCGCTGCCAACAGTGTTGCCGGCGGGCAGATCAGGATCTCGGCCGCTGCATCCTGCGTGCCGTGCATCAGCGCGATCAATTCGGCGATCGAAGCGCCGGTGCCATTCATTTTCCAGTTTCCGGCGGCGAGTTTGCGGCGTGTCATCTCAGCGTTCCCCTCGGTCGTTGGTCAGCGCTGTTTAGGCCGGGGAGGCAAGGGGATCAACCGGCTTTGCGGGCCGCCTTGCGGGCTTTGGCGGCACGCTTCTCCGCTGCTGCCTGCTCAGCGGGGATCAGCGAGCGGCGCGCCCAGAGCGCCGCTTCCTCCGGGTCGTCCATCGCGCTGTCGGGCAGGCGCCAATATGGCATGGCGACCGGCGCGCCTTTGCCGTCATAGACCCATTGCTCGCATCCCTCGGCTTCGTAGGCCGGGCCGAGTTTGGCGTCACCACGCATGTAGATCAGGCCATCTTCATAGATCAGTGCGAACATTGCATCGTCCAGATAGACGCCTGCGCCGCCAAACATCCGTTTGATCTGGATCGGTCCAAGAGCCGAGAAGAGATCGCGCACATGCGCCGAAAACTCGGCGCTGACAGCCATTACATATTGTCGAACTTAATCGACTCGCCGCAGCCACAGGACTCCGAGACGTTCGGATTCTTGAACGTGAACCCGCTCTCTAGCAGGGAGGTCTCATAGTCGATTTCGGTCCCGATCAGGAACATCTGCGCCATGGGGGCGATCATGACCCGTGCGCCTTCGCGTTCGACCACGGCGTCATGCTCGTCGATCTCGGTCGCATGCTCCATGGTGTATTCCATACCTGCGCAGCCGCCTTTCTTGACGCCGATTCGCAGTCCCTTCACCTGGGTCCCATCCATCAGCTTCTGTATGCGCTTGATGGCGGCGGGTGTCAGGGTTACCGGGTCCTGCCCTGGAACTCCAAACATCAGATCATTCCCAATTCAAGCCGTGCTTCATCGGTAAGACGCTCCATACCCCAGGGTGGCTCCCACACGATCTGCACGTTGACGGTTTTGACGCCAGGCACAGGTTCGATGGCTTCCGCGACCCAGCCAGGCATGAATTCAGCAACCGGGCAACCCGGTGCGGTCAGCGACATATCAACATCGACATGGGACTCCTCATCCACCCGGATGGAGTAGATAAGCCCCAAATCGTAGATGTTCACAGGAATCTCCGGATCGAAGACCGTCTTGCACGCGGCCACGAGATCTTCGTAGAGCGGATGATCCTCGCTCGACGGTTTGATCAGGGGTTCACCCTCTCGCGGCGCGCTGTCCGGCATTACAGATCTCCTCTTCGCCTACACCCATATAGAAAGTCGCAAGGAAATCGTCCAGAGGGGCGATCTCACGATACCAGCCTCAGATGCCACATTGCTCCTGAAAAGCCAGGCGAGCGGCCCCGGTGCCTTTCATACCGCCTTTGAGAAAGATCTTTCCCGTCTGCGGCGAATCGAGCTGGAAATTCTGCCCGTCTTTGTAAAAGCCGAGATTGAAGTCCGAAACAGTGAAACGCCCGGACAGCGCCGGCCCCTCGGGTGTAACATCGACTGGCCAGCGATCGGTGCGTCCATCCGGCAGGGTGAGCCATAGAACCAAGCTGCTGACGCCCTCGAACCCCGCTGAGGTCAGTTTGGTGTTCTGGAGTGTCATTTGCAGGCCGTGGCGCGGGTCGCACCACATCACCAGGTTATAGTCGTCCTGGCTGAACTGGACCTCGGCGAAGCCATCGCTTTGGCGGAGTTGCCAGTCCGCGAGCGCGGGGCTGGACACAAGACAGACTGCAAGAACAGCAAGGATACGCATAGCTAGGCTCCAAAGCAAAAATGATCTAAGGCCACTGACGATATCGGCGTAGAGCCCGCATGTCGCGGTAATTTCCTGTAACTCCGGAGACGTTTCAGGTGCAAAGGTTCGCTTTTCAACTGTTCGGCAGCGACGGGTCCGCGCGCCGGGGTGCCATCACCACCCCTCGCGGTATGATCCAGACGCCAGCCTTCATGCCGGTTGGCACGGCGGCGACCGTCAAGGCGATGATGCCGGACAGCGTCGCGGCGACGGGGGCGCATATCCTGCTCGGCAACACCTATCACCTGATGCTGCGCCCAGGCGCGGAAAGGGTCGAGGCGCTGGGTGGCTTGCACCGGTTCATGAACTGGGGAGGGCCGATCCTGACCGATAGCGGCGGCTATCAGGTGATGAGCCTGGCCGACCTGCGCAAATTGACCGAGGATGGGGTCAGCTTCAAAAGCCATGTCGATGGCTCGAAACACATGCTCAGCCCTGAAAGTTCGATGCAGATCCAGCGGCAATTGGGCTCGGACATCGTGATGGCCTTCGACGAATGCACACCCTTTCCTTGCTCGGAGGAAGAGGCCGCGACCTCCATGCAGCTTTCGATGCGCTGGGCGCTGCGTTCGCGCGAGGCATTTGGCGACCGGCCCGGATACGCGCTGTTCGGCATCCAGCAAGGCAGCACGTTCCGCGATCTGCGCGCCGAAAGTGCCGAGAAGCTGCGCGAGATCGGCTTCGAAGGCTATGCCATCGGCGGCCTGGCCGTGGGCGAGGGGCAGGAGTTGATGTTCGATGTGTTGGACTTCGCGCCGGAGATGCTGCCGACTGACCGGCCACGTTACCTGATGGGTGTCGGCAAGCCGGACGACCTGGTGGGCGCGGTAAAGCGCGGGGTGGATATGTTCGATTGCGTGCTGCCCAGCCGCTCGGGCCGGACCGGGCAGGCCTTTACCCGGCGCGGAGTGGTGAACATTCGCAACGCGCGCCACGCCGCCGATCCGCGCCCATTGGACCCGGATTGCTCATGCCCGGCCTGCGCGAATTACTCGCGTGCCTATCTGCATCACGTTCACAAAGCGGGCGAAATCATCTCAGCCATGCTTATGACCTGGCACAATCTGCATTACTATCAGGAACTGATGGCAGGCATGCGTCTGGCCATCGAGCAGGGCCAATTCGCTGCGTTTGAGGCCGCCTTCCACGCAAAGCGCGCGGAAGGCGATTTCGAGCCACTTTAAAACCTCACCGTGCCACCCAGAGAGAAGATATGGGCGCCGGCATCGTACTCGATTGTCGAGCCTGCAAACGGTCCGCCAAACACCGTTACTTCCGGGTCCTTCAGCGCGTAGAGGAATGAATAGGCCGCATCCAGCGTGGTGTCGAAACCGAATAGCTCCATATCCATACTGGCGCCGATTGACAGCCACAGCCGATCCTCGTCTGGCACCCTTACTGTGCGCCCGCGCCCGGCGTCGGTCAAACTCACCGTATCCTGCGTCGGCGTCTGGTCATACGCAAAGCCGATCCGCCCGGTGAATGCGGGTGTGAAGTCGTATTCGGCCCCAATCGCGGCGAAAACTGAATCCTCGTAGTTCTGCGGATCGGAGGCATCGATGCCAAGGCTTTCGATGCTTGTGTCGATGCTCTCGAAGACGGACCAGTTGATGTAGCGAAATTCAGCGCTCATCCGGAAATCTTCCGTGAACCCATGGGTGATACCAACCTGACCGACCAGCGGCAAATCGGCATTCACCACAGTGGGGATGAATTGCCCTGCCAGCCCTGCCGCTGGCGCGCCTGCATCGGTGAACTGCGCGGTGCCTGAAACCGAAAGATCGAAGCCGTGGTGATAGGCAACCCCGATCGTTGTCCTTGGCCCAACATCCAGAAGCGCGCCTGCAGAGAATCCAACCTGCAGATCGTTACCATCCAGATTGACCACCGCGCTGCCCAATCGCGCATCGACATAAAGGAAATCGATTGCCCCGCCGAGGGTCAGATAATCCGTCACGTCCACGGACGCCATGGGTGAGACCTGGATGGTCAGCAGGCTCGATTGCGTCCCATCCGCCGCGCCAATGAAATTGTCCGGGTTTTCGGTGGCCAGGCCGAAGGGGGCGTTGACCGTCAAGCCGAGCACGATATCTGGGTCGTAGCGCCAGCCAAAGGCAAAGGCGGGAACGGCGGCAGAGCGATCGGCATTCGTCTCGGTCGATATCCCCAGTGCGGCAAGCGTGTCAGCAGGCACCGTGCTGGTGGTTGTGCGCCCGTCTGCCCGCGGGAAGATTAGCGAGAAGTTCTGACCGATTTCCCGTGTCTCGACCACACGCAACGCTGCCGGGTTGAACCCAGCAAAGGTGACATCAGACGCGGCCGATACGGACCCGGCATAGGACATTCCCTGAGCCCTCGCCGATTTCTCATTCAACTGAAAACCGCCTGCCACCGCAGGTTGGGTGCCAATCGCTGTTGTGGCCAACGCGATGACGATAAAGCTCTGTAAAGTTTTCGAGTGCAACGCTGATCCCCCCTAGAGTTTTATTTGCTTTTTCTAAGGCTTCGCTGCTGGAGTGCGTCGATGCAAGGGTGGCGCGTTCAGTTTTTGCAGCAGGTGGATACGTTTTCCACCCCAGCGCGCCCCCAGCGCGCCCCTGGCAAACGAAGCAGACAATGCCTGCGCCGCCGCCGCTGCTGGACGAATGAACGGCGAACGGCCATAGTCAGGCCTCGAAACAAGGAGTGAGTCGGCCATGGGCCTATTGAGCGAAATCTTCACCTGGTGGAACGGCCAAACCATCGGCACGCGCCTCTTCACGGCGCGCAAGGGCCAGCGCGTAGGCGAGGACGATCAGGGCAACGTGTTCTATCAGACCGCCGACGGAAAGCGCCGCTGGGTGATCTATAACGGCGTGGCCGAGGCAAGCCGAGTTTCGCCGGACTGGCATGGCTGGCTGCACCACACATTCGAAGATCCACCCACCGAGCAAGCCTTGCCGCGTAAGTCGTGGGAGAAGGATCATAAACCCAATCTCACCGGGTCTGACGACGCCTATCGCCCACCGGGTTCGATGCTGACGCCGCCGACACGTCCGCGCGTTGCGGGCGATTACGAAGCCTGGTCACCGGAGTAAGCAAGAATGGCAAGCAATACGGTTGAAGCGCTGATCGGTGGCGTGGTTCTGGCCGCTGCTGGGGGATTTCTGGTCTATGCCGCGAACACAGCCGACCTGGCCGGTGGCGCGGGTGGGTACGAGCTGACGGCTCAATTCCGCAAGGCCGAAGGTTTGTCGCCCGGAGGCGATGTGCGCATTGGTGGCGTGAAAGTTGGTTCGATCACCAATATGGCCCTCGATCCAAAGACTTATAAGGCGGTTGTCACGCTGTCCATCGACTCGGATATCCAGATCCCCGAGGATTCGGATGTGCGCATAACCGCCTCCAGCCTTTTGGGCGACAATTATCTTGCGATAGGGCCTGGCGGGTCGGAATTCATGCTGCGCGACGGCGAGGAACTGGAATTCACCCAGGATTCGATCAGCCTTATGGATCTCGTGGCCAAATTCATCCATGGCAGTGGCGGGTGAGCGGCGACGCCTCGCAAGACGACGCCTGGTCAGCGAGCCAATACGCGGCAAATGCAAGGTTCGTATCGGACCTGGGTGCGCCGGTGCTGGACCTGCTGGACCCGCAACCGGGCGAACGTATTCTGGATCTCGGCTGCGGTGACGGTGCGCTCACACGGCGAATTGCTGACGCTGGCGCCAAGGTCGTGGGGGTAGATGCCTCCCCAGACATGGTTGCCTCTGCCCGCGCTGCGGGTCTGGATGCGAGCGTCGCCGATGCGCACAACCTGGAGCTTGAGGGCCCATTCGATGCGGTCTTCTCGAATGCAGCCATGCACTGGATGACCGAACCAGATGCCGTCCTGAACGGTATCAAGCGCTGCCTTAGACCGGGTGGGCGGCTGGTGGCAGAGTTCGGCGGTATGGGCAATGTCGCCGCGATCCGTACCGCGATCATTGCGGTGATGGCGCGCGATCACGGGATCCATACCGATCTCAAGAATATCTGGTATTTTCCCAGTACTGCCGAACATGCCGCGCGGCTTGAGGCGGCGGGCTTTACGATATCTGAGATTGCGCTGATCCCACGGCCGACGCCGGTGGCGAGCGGTATGCGCGCATGGCTTGCTACGCTGGCCGCACCCGCGCTTGCCTTGATACCGGAAGACGCCCGCGACGAGGCGACCGCCGCGATAGAAGACCTGCTACGCCCGGCGCTTTGCGATGGTCAGGGCAACTGGACGGCAGACTATATTCGGATCCGGTTCAAGGCGGTTCTCTGATGCGCGCCCTCGCCTTGGTCCTTGGTTTGCTGCTTGGTTGGTCGGGCATGGCCTATGCGCAGACCCAAGAGACGCCGGGCGAGAACAGCGCGAGTGAGGATGTCGAGGCGGAGGAGGGCAATTCCCGCTTCAAACGCGCGCCGTTCCGCACTTATAATGAGCGTCAAGGCCCCCGCAGGCCGGAGCGGATGCCTGTCATCGACACCGAGCTTCATGCGGGTGCCACGCTACGTCAGCTCGACAAGATGACCGGCGGTATCGAAACGGTCGAGCTTCGCACGGCGGAGGAGCGTCGGATCGGACGCTTGCGCATCCGCCTGGACGCCTGCCGCACGGCGGAGGATAGCAATCTGGGCGGCGCCATCGCCTTTGTGAAAATCTGGGATCTGCGCAACGACACCGACATGCCGGACTTTTCGGGCTGGATGTTCGCGGAAAGCCCGGCGCTCTCAGCCTTCGACCATCCGCGCTACGATGTTTGGGTGATCAACTGTATCACGACCGAAGGCGGGGCGGAGGCGGCGAGCGAGTAAAAATCCGCTTCACGCTGCAACGCCCCCTCCAGCCATTCACGGTAGCGCGCGCGCGGGATCTCAACCGCGCCCATGCGTTCTAAATGCGGGGTAGTGAACTGAGTATCCAGCAGGGTGAAACCGCCATGGCGCAGCCGGGCGACCAGATGCGCCAGCGCGATTTTCGAGCCGTCGCGTGCGGCGGAAAACATGCTCTCGCCAAAGAATGCCGCACCTATGCGCACGCCGTAAAGCCCACCGATCAGCTCGTTCTCCCGCCATACCTCCAGTGAATGCGCAAAACCCAGGCGGTGAAGGCCGCTGTAAAGCGCCATGATCTGGGGGTTGATCCAGGTTTCCTCTCGGTCGGCGCAGGCATGGACTACGCGGTCAAAGGCACGATCTGTGCTGATCGAGTAGTCTTTGCGCATCACACGCTTGCGCAGAGATCGCGAAAGATGAAATCTATCCAGCGGCAGCACCCCGCGCAACCTGGGATCCACCCAGAAGATCTTGTCGGCATCGGCGCTTTCGGCCATCGGAAAGACACCGGCGCCATAGGCGCGCAAGAGCAGTTCGGGGGTGAGTTCAAGCTCCGGTGATTCTGCGTCTTTCATGGCGCGCAGCCTAGCACGGCTTTACTGCATGTTCGTCTCGAGCCATTTTTCGAGCCAGTGGATGTTGTAGTCGCCCTTGCGAACATCCGGCTCCTTCAACAGCGCGGCGAAAAGCGGAACCGAAGTGTCGATGCCATCGACGATCAGTTCCCCCAAAGCACGCTCGAGACGCATCAGGCAGGCCTCACGATCCGCGCCATGGACGATCAGCTTGGCGATGAGGCTGTCATAATAGGGCGGCACGGTATAACCGGCGTAAAGCGCGCTATCCATCCGCACGCCAAGACCGCCGGGCGCGTGGTAGGCGGTCACTTTCCCGGGGCAGGGGGCGAAGTCAGGCAGACGCTCCGCATTGATCCGACACTCGATGGCATGGCCGTTGGGGATCAGCTCTTCCTGTGTGAAGCTCAACGGCATGCCAGAGGCGATGCGGATCTGTTCGGCCACCAAATCGACACCATAGATGGTTTCGGTCACCGGATGCTCAACCTGGAGGCGGGTGTTCATCTCGATGAAATAGAACTCTCCATTCTCGTAGAGGAACTCGACCGTGCCAACGCCGCGATAACCCATGTCACGGATCGCATCGGCGCAGGTTTTGCCGATCTCCGCACGGGTCTTCTCGTCGATCGCAGGGCCTGGCGCTTCCTCCAGAACTTTCTGGTGGCGGCGCTGAAGCGAGCAGTCGCGCTCTCCCAGATGGCAGGCATTGCCGTGGGTGTCGGCGATCACCTGGATTTCGATATGTCGGGGCTGGCCCAGATATTTCTCGATATAGACGGCGTCGTCACCGAAAGCCGCCTTGGCCTCGGTCCGAGCAGAGGCAAAGGCAACCGGCAGATCGTCGGCGGTCTTGGCGACCTTCATGCCGCGCCCACCGCCACCTGCGGCAGCTTTGACCAGCACCGGATAGCCGATCTCGGCGGAAACCTTTTTCGCCTCGTCCACCGTGGTCACGCCACCTTCCGAGCCGGGAACGCAGGGCACACCCAAGCGCTTCATCGTCTCCTTCGCCGCGATCTTGTCGCCCATGATCGAGATATGATCGGCGGTCGGGCCAATGAAGGCGATCTCATGCTCCTCGACGATCCGCGCGAATGTCTGGTTTTCGCTGAGGAAGCCATAGCCGGGATGGATCGCATCCACGCCTACGATTTCGCAGGCCGACAGGATCGCCGGCTGGTTCAAATAGGATTGCGCCGAGGGGGCAGGGCCGACACAGATGCTTTCATCCGCCATGCGCACATGCATCGCGTCGGCATCGGCGGTGGAGTGGATCGCTACGGTCGGTATGCCCATCTCGCGCGCGGCACGGATCACGCGCAATGCGATCTCGCCCCGGTTGGCGATCAGAATTTTGTTGAACATGGAGCCCTCGCCTCAGGCGATGATCATGAGCGGCGCGCCGAATTCCACCGGCTCGCCATTCGCAACCAGGATTTGCTTGATGGTGCCCGAGCGCGGCGCCGGGATCTGATTCATGGTCTTCATCGCCTCGATGATCAGCACGGTGTCGCCTTCGGACACCTTGTCGCCAGGCTTGACGAAGTTGGGGGCCTCGGGCTCGGGCGCCAGATACGCTGTACCGACCATGGGTGAGGTCAGGGCCCCGCTCAGATCCGGGCTGCTGGTCGAGGCCGGCGTTGGTGCAGGTGCTGCTGTGGGGGCGGGGCTGGCGGCAGCGACCGGTGCAGGTGCGGGCTGTAATACTGCAGCGGCGGGCGCGGTGGCGCGAGAGAGGTGAACCCGCAACTCATCACCCTCGCCATAGGCACGCTCGACCTCCAGCTCTGTCAGATCCGATTCGCGCAGCAGGTCTGCAAGCGCCTTGATGAAGGCCACATCGGCATCGGTATTCTTGCTCATCAACCCCTCTCGGTCTTCAACCGGTCTTGTTGTATGGGTCGGCCGGGATCCTGGCCGCCTGATTTGCGTTGCCTGACCAGATCCGGCAACCGGTGGGTTATACGCCAAACCACCAGCAGGTCAAAAGAATGCGTCCTTCGCGGTCGGGCTCTCACATAAAGTTTTCTTGGTGGTGCCGAACTAAATTTTCGCAATCGGTGAACCGGATGGCGCAGGCAGGGCACCTTTATACGAATGCGCCAGCGGGGCGCGAGGACGGTGAGTGCATCAATTGACGACACGCGCGCGCATATTCGAGGAATATCTGGTGCTCTCCGCCCGACTGGGCGATGGCGATGCGCAAATGCGGTTGGTCGATCTGCGGGGGCCGCGTCTTCTGGCGCATGCGATGCGTTTGCTGGGAGATCGCGAGGATGCGCGCGATGCTGTGCAAGAGGCCTGGATCGACATCCTGAAGGGGCTCGACCAGTTGCGTGACCCTCGCGCGTTCCCGGCCTGGGCCACCCGGATCGTAACGCGACGCTGTGCCCGCACGATCCGGGCGCGCCAGGCGGATCGGGCAGCCAGCGCCGACCTCGCTCAGACAATAGATCATTGGGCCGAGCCAGAGGGGCCCGCGCGCGCTGAAGCCGCGCAGATCCGTCGCGCGATCCGATCGCTGGGACCAGATCATTCATCCGCCATTGCCCTGTTTTACCTCGAGGATATGAGCGTGGCCGAAGTCGCGACTGCGCTCGATATCCCCGTTGGAACCGTGAAAACGCGCCTGATGCATGCGCGCGTCAAACTCAAGCAAGCCTTGGAAGGAGAGAAAGATGACTGAGAAAGACATCAGCAAGCTGGACAAGATGATCGAAGACGCGCTGAGCGATCAGGATCGTGAAATCTTCGAAGAGACCCAGGAGCTGGGCTTCTTCGCGCTGGGCCTCAGCCAGTTCGGTGGCAAGCTGGGATGGGTCACCTGGGTGCTGATGGTGGTTCAAACCCTGATGTTTGCGGGCGCCGTCTGGTGCGGTGTGCATTTCTTCGGGGCCACGGATGTGCTCGCGGCCGTCAAATGGGGGATCTCGGGCGCCGTTCTGGCCCTGATGGCGATCCAGGCCAAGCTAAGCCTCGCACCGCAAATGCAGGCAGATCGGGTGATGCGCGAGATCAAACGGGTCGAATTGATGCTCGCCGCGCGGCAGGGTTAGTTCGCTGCGGCTTGTGACGCTGTGCGGGCCTCGGCAACCGCGGCCTGCATTTCGCGCAGCGGCAGATAGCCACGGATGATCTCGTCCCCGATGATGAAGCTGGGTGTCCCTTGCAGACCCAGTTGCTCGGCCAGGGCGTAGTTCGCGCCAAGCCTGCGAGCGATTTCATCCTCGGCGGCAAGCTGCTTCAGCTCGGTCAACTCGTACCCGACATCCTTCGCAATCCGATAGGCGACCGCCTCGGTCAGATTACCGGGATAGGCCATCAGCTTGTCGTTCAACTCGCCAAATTTATCCGGATCTATCTGCAAGGCCGCCAGGGCCATGCGCCCGGCGACGACCGAATCCGGCCCCAGGATCGGATACTCTTTCACGATCAGACGAATATTCGGGTCACTCTCCAGCAAGGCTTTGATCTCGGGATGCGCACGCTTGCAAAAGCCGCAGCGGTAATCGGAAAACTCGACCACAGTGACATCGCCATCGGGATTGCCGCCGACATAGGAAAATCCGTCATTGAAGATCGTGTCTTGGTGTCGCGCCACCAATTGCTGGTCGGCGTTGATCTCGGCCTGATTGCGCCGTTCCTCCAGGATCTGGATTGCCTCCAGAATGATCTCGGGGTTCTCCAGGATATAAGCCCGGATCTCGGCGCGGAGCTGAATGCGCTGCCCGTCGGTAAGGCCGGAGACGGGCGCGCTCGATTGCTCCTGCGCCATAGCGTCCGTGAAGACTGCGGCCAGCCCCAACGCCAGCGAAAGCGATATCGAAGCTGCAAATCTGGCCATGATGTTCCTTCTCACGTCTCGCGGTCCTATTGCTGTGCCAGGCTCAAGATGTCCTGCGCCCGCAACCAGCCGGGCGACCCCTCCGGCAACAGGCGCATCGCCCGCTTGGCTTGCAGTATGGCGTCGCGGCTGCCTCGCAATGCGAGACGTTCCGCGGTCGCCAGGGTCGCCATAGCATTATCACCCGAGCGGGCATAGGCGGTCGCCAGGTCACGCAATCCGTCGGCGTCATAGAAGTCGGCCCGTCGCGCAGCCTGCAGCGCCTCCAGCGCCTCTCGATCCGCAGCCGGGTCATCCAGGGCAAGCAAGACGCGGCCCAGGCCGGATTTCAGCAGCGGCTCCTCGGGCGCCAATTGGCTGGCCTTGCGATAATAGGGTGCCGCCTCGGCCGATCTACCGGACTCGTGCAGGATCTGTCCCTTGAGCTCGATGTAAAAAGGATCGCTGGGTCGCTGCGCGATCAGCTCGTTGATGGCGGCAATGGCCTCCCCCGGCGAAGGTACCCTGTGGAGCGCCACCGATTTGGCATAGAGCGCATCTTCGCCTGAAGCGCCCTGTTCCAGCTTGTTCAGCACGGTTTCGGGATTGTTGAGAAAGCCGATAAGCTTGGCCCGCATCCGGGCGTGCCAGTAAACGGTTTCATTGCTCGGCTGCAATTTCTGCGGATCTATCTCACTGATCTTGCGTTCGATGAGTTGGATGCGCTGGCTGGAAAGCGGGTGGGTCACGGCATAGGGATCGATATTGCCGACCGTGAACAATTCCTGGCCACGAAAGCGCTCGAACACTTTGCGCAGGCCGCTAGGGTCGATCCCGGCGCGGTCCATATAGGTGAGAGCCGCCTGATCGGCGGAGGCTTCCTCGCCCCGCGTATGGCGCAGAAAGTCGCGCACCAACGCCCCTTGAGACCCCGCGATGATCGCACCGGCAGCTTCACCGCCGCCGGCAGCGGCGGCGGCGATTCCGAGGAGCAACCCAAGTAGGGCGGGGCCCTGCGCGTTCCGCGCCTTGATCGCGCGCCGCGCTGCGTGGCCACCAGTGATATGCCCGATCTCGTGCGCGATGACGCCCTGTAGCTCTGCAGGGGTCTCCAGCCTGATCAGCAGTCCTGTATTCAGGAATATGCGACGACCGCCCGCAACAAAGGCGTTGAGATTGCGATCATTGACGATGAAAATCTCGACCGAGCGCGGATTTAGGCCAGCGGCCTGAAACAACGGGTCCGACAGCATCCGCAGCGTGCGTTCGATCTCAGCATCCCGGATCAGACCCTGCGCGCGCACCGGCAAGGCTGTGAAAACGACGATCAGGCCAAGAGCGATCGGCGCGAACAAACGTTGCAGGAAGATACGGGACCGTCCGGACCTGCTCATCGCCACCTCATGCTCATCCCGGGGTTGTCCCGGGCTCTCCACAATCGTAACGCATAACATAAGGCCTTTTGTCGAAGCAGAGAAGGAACTTAACCGTGAAAATCTCCACCCGCGCGCAGACCCCGCCGTTTTTCGCGATGGATGTGCTGGCCGATGCCAAGGCGCTGGCCCGGTCGGGCCGCGATATCCTCCATATGGAGGTGGGAGAGCCATCGCATCCCGCACCGCTTGCGGCGCAGCAGGCGGTTTCGCGGGCAATGACCGACGGCGCGGTCATGGGCTATACCAGCGGCCTGGGGATACCGGAGCTGCGCGAGGGGATTGCCGCGCTCTACGCCACCCGCCATGGCATCTCGGTGGATCCGGAACGTGTGGTGGTCACCGCCGGCTCCTCCGCCGGGTTCAGCCTGACCTTCCTGACGCTCTTCGAACCTGGTGACCGACTGGCCCTCGCCGATCCGGGATATCCCTGCTATCGCAACGTCTCGCGCAGTCTGGGGCTGGAACCTGTGAGGATCGAGGCCGGGTTGGACAGCGGATACCAACCCACGCCCGCCTTGCTCGACGCTGCAGGCGAACTGGACGGCCTGCTGGTGGCCAGCCCGGCCAATCCCACCGGCAGCATGCTGGATCGAGAGGCGCTCGGCGCCTTGGTCACGCATTGCGCCGACCGCGATATCGCGTTGATCTCAGACGAGATCTATCATGGACTTACCTATACCGAACCTGCCGCTTCCGCCCTGGAATTCACCGATGATGTGTTCATCATCAACTCCTTCTCGAAATACTGGTCGATGACAGGCTGGCGGATCGGCTGGATGGTGGTTCCACAGCGTTTTGTTCGCACGGTCCAGAATCTGGCGCAGAACTTCTTTATCTGCGCGCCTCATGTCAGTCAGATCGCGGCGTTGGGCGCGCTAAGCGAGGCTGGCGAAGCCGAGGTGAACCAGCACATCAACGGCTATGCCGCCAACCGTGCGTTGCTGGCAGAGACCCTGCCGCTACTTGGCTTCACCAGGATCGCCCCAAGCGATGGCGCGTTCTACGCGTATGCCGATATCAGCGGTCTGGCGGAGGATGCGCAGAGCTTTTGCAGCCGTCTGTTGCATGAGGCTGGCATTGCAATCACGCCGGGGCTGGACTTCGATCCCGTTCGCGGAGCGCAAACGGTGCGATTCTCGTATGCGCAACATCCGAATCTGGTGGCGGAGGCGATGGAGCGTCTCCGCCGGTTCTTGAGGGCCGGTTCCTGAGAGCCGGCGCGTAAAGTTATCCGCCCAGCGACCACCATCCGCGCCGTTTCGGTTTGGCGGGCTTCTGTGGTTCAGCGGCGGCTTCTACCTCTGCCTCTACAACCGGCTCAGGGTCCGCAGGCGCGGGTGCTTCCTCGGCTGGAGCTGGATCTTCCACCGGCTCGGATGCAGGTGCTTCTGCCGTGGCCTCTTTTAAGGGGGCGTCTGCATCGGCGGGTTCCGCAGCCTCGGGTGCTGCTTCTTCCGGCGCAGGCTCGGCCTTCTTTCGGCTGCGGCGCGCGCGTTTGGGTTTCGGCGCCTCCGCTTCTACGGTCTCCGGTTCTGGGGTTTCTGCGGGTTCTACGGCTTCAGGCGAGGCTTCCTCTGCAGCCTCGCTTTCGGCCGGTTCCGAGGTATCACTGTTGCCGGCTTCGCTCTGATCCTCTGATCGCGCGTCCGCAGTGTCTCCACCGCGCCGACGGCGCCCACCGCGTTTGCCCCGGCGGCGGCGCGATTTGCCCTCGCGCTCCGGCCGTTCCTCGGCTGCAGTTTCTTCGTCGGCATCCGTGATCGTCTCGGCGTCTTCGATCAGATCCGCCTCGGTAATCACCGAACCTGCCGTGACAACCGGCGACGGCTTCGCCGGTTTCCGGCTTGGCGTCTTCAACCGTTCGATCGAGAAATCCGGGCTGGTCAGCGACGGATCGCCCATCAAGGTGATGGCGACGCCGCAGCGCTCCTCGATGCCCGCGATGTGCTCGCGCTTCTGGTTGATCAAGAAATTGGTGATCTCGACCGGCGCATTGACGGCAATCTCGGGGGCACGGCCGCGCACCGCTTCCTCCTCGACCTCGCGCAGGATCGACAGTGCCATATTGTCGTCCGAGCGTACGATCCCAGTGCCCTGGCAGGCCGGACAAGCCTGCGTCGTCGCCTCCAACAGGCCGGGGCGCAGCCGCTGACGCGACATTTCCATCAGGCCAAAGCTGGAGATCCGCCCGATCTGGATCCGCGCCCGGTCGTTCTTCAAACGGTCCTTCATGCGCTTCTCGACGGCACGGTTGTTGCGATTCTCCTCCATATCGATGAAGTCGATCACGATCAGCCCGGCGAGGTCGCGCAGACGCGCCTGGCGGGCGACCTCCTCCGCGGCCTCTAGGTTGGTCTTGAGCGCCGTATCCTCGATCGAGCCTTCCTTGGTG
>JBCCDU010000010.1:0-73587 GCA_039030715.1 Pseudomonadota bacterium | reverse complement strand
GCCGACTTGCGATACCCGATCCCGATCGAGCCCCACATATAGGGCAGCGAGTATTTCCGCCCCGGATCGAAAGCCGGGTCGGTAAAGCCCGGATCGATATTCGCGATGTTGGGGATTTTCGAGTGATCCAGCGTCATCAGCATGTCGGCCTGGATCATCCGCTCGACGAAATCGTTGGTCGGCACGATCAGATCGTAGCCGGGATTGCCGTTCTTCAGCTTGGCGAACAACTCATCATTGTCGGCGAACAAATCGTATTGCACCTCGATCCCGGTCGCCTTGGTGAAATCCTCTAGCGTGGTCTCGCCGATATAGGTGTCCCAGTTGTAGAAGTTCACCTTACCACCGGCAGCGAGCAGCTCCTTGGGAATGTTCAACGACACGCCAACGGCGGCGATGCCGGTCAGCGCCTGGCGCCGGTTCATCCGAAACGGGGTCTTCTTGGTCATGTTTGCGGTCCTCTCCTGATCCACCACACTGGCCGCCACGCTGGTCTGACCCGCACGGCGCATATTCTTTTCGCAAACTCTAGCCGCTGAATGGCGTGCTGCAACAGGGAAATGAACGGTGCTTCTCATGTGAAAGCACCGCCGCTATCGTCCGGGGATGAGCGCTATTGACCTGCACAACCTCTCCCAGCTGGCCGCCCAGGTGCCTAATGGCGGGCTGCTTGGCTTGCCCGCCGATTATTCAGGCGTACCGATGGCGTTCACACGGGCGCTGATCCGGCGCGGCGCGCGCGAGCTTGCGCTCTATTGCCTGCCCTACTCGACCTTGCAGGGCGACATGCTGATCGGGGCGGGATGCGTCGGCCGGGTCGAGGCGGCGGCGATGACGCTTGGCGAATACGGCCTGGCGCCACGCTTCTGTGCCGCGATCGAAGGCGGCAAAATCGAAATGCGCGACAGCACCTGCCCCGCGCTGCATGCGCAATTGCAGGCGACCGAACGCGGCGTACCCTTCATGGCACAACGCGGCCTGATCGGCTCGGACATCCTGGCCCATCGCCCGGACTGGACGGTGATTGACAGCCCCATGGGCAACGCCCCCGACCCGGTGGTGCTGGTCCCCGCCGTCAGGCTGGACGTGGCGGTGTTCCACGCCGCCAAGGCGGACTGTCAGGGCAATATCTGGATCGGGCGACGGCGCGAGCTGGCCACTCTCGCGCATGGCGCGGCGCGGGTCTTCGTGACAGTGGAGGAAGTGGTGGAGACGGATTTCTTCGCTTCGGAGGAGACCGCCCCCGGCGCCCTGCCCGCCTTCTATGTCGACGCCATCGCGCTGGCCCCTAATGGCGCCTGGCCCTGCGGTCTGACCGGTTGCTACGCGCCGGATGGCGCAGCGCTCGCCGCCTATGCCCAGGCCGCGCGGACCGAGGACGGGTTCCGCGACTGGCTGGCAAAAGACCTCGCCGCATGAACGCACCGCCCGAACTTCTGATCGCCGCCATCGCCGATATGCTGGCGGGCGACCGGCATGTCGCCATCGGCGCGGCTTCGCCCATTCCCGGGGCCGCTGCCTTGCTGGCACAGGCGGAGGCGCGAGCCCAGGGTGATCGCATGCATGTCACCATCCTGCATTCAGAGACGGAGAACCCCTTTACCGATGGCTCGCGTGAGCTGTTCGATGCCGCCTGCCAGGGTCGGATCGACACGTTCTTCCTGGGCGGCGTGCAGATCGACGGGCAGGCCAATATCAACCTGGTCGGTGTCGGTGCATATCCGGCGATGAAGAAGCGCTTCTCCGGCTCCTTCGGCTCGGCACTGATGTATTTCGCGGTGCCCAAGGTGATCCTGTTCCGCGAGGAGCACAGCCCGCGCACGCTGGTCGAGACGGTCGATTTCATCTCCGCTCCAGGCTCCAGCGCGCCGGCAGTCTGGCGCCCCGGCGGCTGCCATGCCCTGGTCACCGGGCGTTGCGTCTTCGGCTTTGCCGAGGATCGGTTCCGTCTAGACAGACTGCATCCGGGCGAGACGGTCGAGACCGTCACCGCCCAAACCGGTTTTGCCTTCGACCCCGGCAATCCAACCGAGACCGCGCCACCGAACCCGGTGCGCCAAGATCTGATCCGTGAGGTCGTGGCCCCGAAGGTCGCCGCCTTCTACCCGGAGTTCGCAGCCCGCGTCTGGGGCATCTGATCGCACGGCCATTGTCAGGGAACCCCTCGCATCGTAGCAAATGAAAATGCGATAGCAGCGGCGGAGGACAAGGCCATGGGCGCACTCGACGGCATCAAGGTGATCGATCTCACCCGTGTGCTGGGTGGACCTTTCTGCACCCAATGGCTGGGCGATCACGGCGCCGACGTGATCAAGATCGAACCCCCTCAAGGCGACGATGTGCGCCACTGGGGCCCTCCGTTCGACGAGGAGATTGGCGCCGCAAGCTACTTCCTTGGCGTCAACCGCAACAAGCGCGGCATGGCCCTGAACCTGCGGATGCAGGAGGGGCGCGAGGTGCTGCTCCGACTGCTCGAAGACGCCGATGTGCTGATCGAGAACTACAAGCCCGGGTCGATGGAAAAATGGGGGCTCGGCTATGAGGAGGTGCTGAAGACCCGCTTCCCGCGCCTGATCCATTGCCGCATCTCGGGTTTCGGCTCGGACGGGCCCTTGGGTGGCCTGCCAGGCTACGACGCCGTGATCCAGGCGCAGGCGGGTCTGATGAGCGTCAACGGTCCCGCTGGAGGTCCCGCCACGCGGATCGGGGTCAGTTTGGTCGACATTTCAGCGGGCATGGCGGCGGCCTTTGGCATCGCAATGGCGCTGCATGAGCGCCATGCATCCGGCCAGGGGCAGTATATCGACATGACGCTCTACGACTCGGCACTGTCGATCCTTTATCCGCATTACGCGAACTACTTCCTCAGCGGGAAGAAGCCCGCGATCATGGGCAATCAGCATCCTAATCTGGCGCCCTATGACGTCTATCCGACCAAGACCTGCGATATCTATGTCGCGGGCGGCAATGACAGCCAGTTCGCCAAAATCTGCCGCGTGCTGGGGGTCGAGCAGGCGGCCGAGGACCCACGCTTCAAGCACAACTCCGATCGGATCCAGCATCAGCCAGAACTGCGCGCCCTGTTCGAACCCCTGATGGCCGAGTGGGACGGCGAAGAGCTTGCCCATGCCTTCATGGCCGCTGGTGCCCCCGCAGGGCCTGTGCTGGACACGGGCCAAGTGCTGACAGCCCCCCATACAACCCATCGCGATATGGTCGTGGATATCGACGGCTTCAAATCGGTGGCCAACCCGATCAAGATGGGCCGTACCCCGCCGGAAAGCGCCAAACGCAAACCCCCGCGTTTCGGCGAGCACTCCCGCGAAGTGCTGGCTGAGGCCGGGTTCTCCGACACCGAAATCGCCAACCTCCTGGAAAGCGGCGCAGTGCTGTCTAAGCCCGCCTGATCCCCGGCACCCGCAGCGCCGCGCCAGCGAAGAGCACAGCCACCGCGATCAGGCAGAGATCCGTGAATTCGATCACGGGCCAGCCCAGCTTCACCACAAGCTGCGGGCGCCAGACCACCAACATCGGCAGCACCGCTGCAGCCTGAAACGCCCAGGGCAGACGCGCGGCAGCGGAGAAGGTCAGCGCATAGGCCACGAAGTCATAGCCCTTGTGCGGAAACGCCATCACACCGATCACCGAGGCCAGGCCGATCAGCGCCACCAGACGGCCACCGTGCCCGCTCAGCGGCAAGGCCGAGGCAATGCCAGCCGCGATCAAGAGGACAGCAGCGATGACCCACTGTGTCCCCGTCATGAGCTTCATCAGCCCGTTGACCCCGTAAAGCTCATCCGCGCGACCAATCCGCGAGGCTGGATTGGCAACATGCTCGGCGAACGAGGCTTGGTAGTTGGCGACAATCTGCGGATCGCACGTCCAGAGGGCCAGTGCAAGGACCGCGAGCGCGCCCAAAGCCACCAGCTTTGCCGCCACATGCCGCCGAACCCGCCAGAGCCAGCACAGAGCCACGACCAGAACCGTCAGATGCGGTTTTGCCGTTGCAAGAACCGTCCCCGGCACCAGCCACCAGCCCCGCCCACCCAACGCTGCGACCGCGCAAAGGGCAGCGCCCAGCGTTGCGACAACCCCGACCTGCCCCACGAAAATCGTGCCCAGCACACCGGTATTGGTCAACCCGAACGCCACCCAAAGCGCCGCGATCACGCCAAGCGGCCGCGCAATCCGGATCAGGCACAACGCCAGCAGACCGACCGCCGCGACCTGCACCGCCTGAAGGAAGGTCCGCGCCTCTGCCCACTCCATCAGACCCATCGGCCATGCGAGCAGCAACGCCACGGGCAAAAAGACGAAGGAGGATTGATACTCCGCCCCCGTGGCCGCCCGCCAGCATCCGGCAAACGCGTCGAGATTGTAGGGCGAGGCGCCCTGCGCCAGACACCGCCCAGCAGCGTAGAGATAGCGGGTGTCGATATCCGCTGCAGCACCCCGATGCGCGAACTGATAGGCCACAACCACCAAGAGGGCGGCCGCGACGATCAGATGGGCCACCCAGGGCCGCTCTGCCATCCCGGTCGCTCAGCCCAGCGCCGCCAGCCGCGCCGTCTGCCGGGCGATCAGCGCCTCGATATCCGCAATGCTTGCATCGCTCAGGCCGCCGCCGGGCTTGCGCACCATTGGATGCGCAATCGCGCCCCGCCTGGAGAGAATATATTTCCGCGCGGCCAGCCCCATGCCCGGCTGCGCCTCGTAGCGCACCAGCGGCAGATAAGCGTCGAAGATATCGCGCATCCGCTCCAGATCGCCCGCGCGATGGGCGGCAACCACGCCCGCCATCATCTCGGGATAGGCAAAGCCGGTCATCGCCCCGTCAGCGCCGCGCACCATCTCCTCGGGCAAATAAAGCCCGCCATTGCCGCAGAGGATCGAGATCCGCCGCGCGCCCGCATCGGAGGCCGCGCGCAGAGCCGAGATCTTGTCGAGCCCCGGCCAGTCCTCGTGCTTCAACATCACGCAATTGGGGCAGTCCTCGACGATCTTCAGAATCACGCCAACCGGCACGACAACATCGGTAACCAGTGGAAAATCCTGCAGAACGAACGGGATAGGGCTCAGCGCCTCGGCCACGTTGCGATAGTAGCTCACGATCTGATCGTCGGTCTTCAGCGTCCATGGAGGCGCCACCATCACGCCGACCGCGCCCGCGTCCATCGCATCGCGGGCCAGCGCCTGCATCTGCGCCAGGCCCGGCATCGAGACGCCTACGATCACCGGCAGATCGGTGCGCGCAACGACCCGACGCACCACTTCCAGCGACTCGGCGGTCGACAGCTTCCCCGCCTCGCCCATGATGCCCAGGATGGTCAGCCCGGTCGCGCCCTGCTCGACATAGAAATCGACCATCCGGTCGACGCTCTCCAGATCCAGCGCGCCTTCGGGCAGGAAGGGCGTGCAGGCAATGGTGAAGACGCCAGCGGCGCTCTCGTCCAGCAGGGTCATGTTCAGCTCTCCGTCGTCAGGGCCGCCTCGCGCAGCGTTATCTGGCCGATTGCCATGGCAGCGGCGGCCTGGCAAGGCTCCACCACCGGAATGCCCAGCGCATCCTGCAGCGCGGGCCGATAATCGGCCATGCCCGCGCATCCCAGGATAAGTACATCGGCACTGTCGCGGTCGCGCAGATCGCGGCCGATCTCGGTCATCCGGGCCAGGGTTTCGCCTGGTTCGGCCAGATCGCCCACACCACGACCGATGGCCCGGTCTCCGGCAAAACGTTGCATCACGCCCATCGCACCGAAGGCACGCAGATGGCGGGGGATGGAACGGTCCAGGATCGCGATCACGCCAAAACGCTGGCCCAGGGTCAGCGCGGTCATCACAGCGCTTTCCTGAATGCCGAGCACTGGCAGATCGGTCCGGTCGCGCAGGGCATGCAGGCCCGGATCGCCGAAACAGGCGATCACAAAGCATCGCGCCTCGGCCTCCAAACCGGCGGCGAGCGCAAGCATGGGGGCTATGGTCTCGTCCGCCTGGGCCTGGCTCTCGATGCCGGACGGACCCTCCGCCAGCGTTACGCATCGGATCGGGATACCGAGGGGGCGCAGCGGCGCAATCGCCCGGTCTATCCCCTCGGTCACATGGGTCGAGGAATTTGGGTTGATCACGATCAATGCGCGTTCGGCACTCATGGCGTGCCCTCGATCAGGTGCAATTCCGGTGCGGGGCCAGTGCTGGTCTGAACGCCCATCGCGTCGCGTGCGATCCATCGGCCCTGCCCCGGGCGGGCAACACAGCGCCCGTCCTCGACAATTGGTTTACCGCGCGAGAGGACATGCTGCGGCGGTGCTGCGGCCTCACGGCCCTCCCACGGGTTATAGCCCACATTGTCATGCAGATCGTCTGCCCCGTACTGTCGCCGTACGCCTGGATCCCAGATAGCCAAATCCGCATCCTTGCCGATCTCGATACTGCCCTTGGCCGCGAGGCCATAGACCCGCGCAGGTGCGGCGGAGGTCAGCTCCACAAACCGCTCCACCCCCGCACCATCTGGCGAGACCATCGCCGCGAAGATCAACGGCAGGCGCGTCTCCAACCCCGGCAACCCATTGGCGATGAGCGTAAAATCTGCATCCGGTCCGGCGCTGAGCTTGCCCGTTTCGTCGAAACGATAGGGGGCGTGGTCGGAGGAGATTATCTGCAACACCCCCTCCTCCAGCGCCGCCCAAAGCGCCTGTTGGTCGGTCGCCTCGCGCTGCGGGGGAGAGCACATCCACTTCGCGCCTTCGATTCCCTCGCGATCCAGCACCTCGCTGGTCATCAGCAGATAATGCGGGCAGGTCTCACCCCAGACCGGCACGCCCCGCGCCTGAGCGTTGCGTAGAACCTCCGCGCCCTCGCGGGTCGAGATGTGAAAGAGCATCACCGGATGGCCAAAGAACTCGGCGAAGTGGCAAAGGCGTGAGACCGCCTCGACCTCCGCCAGCCGGGGATGCGAGATCGCGTGATGGGCGGGCCGGGTCATCCCCGCCGCCAGCAGCGCCTGCTTTGCCCAACCGATCAGCCCGTCGTTTTCCGCATGGACACAGACCAGCGCGCCGTGGCGCCGGGCGGCGGCCAGAACCTCCAGAATCTCGCGATCCTCCAGCTTGATATTGTATGTGGTGAACACCTTGATGGAACGATGCCCGGCAGCAACCAGCCGCGCCAGATCCGCGTCGAAATCCGGCGCTGCGATATCCGATACGCTGAGATGAAACGCATAGTCGATCATCGCGCCGCGCCGCGCGAGGGCTGCATACTCCTCCACCACGCGACCCAACGCCTGGCCCTTATGCTGCGCGGCGAAACTGATCACCGAAGTCGTGCCCCCCATGGCGGCGGAGCGGGTCGCGCTCTCGAACGTATCCGCGTTCATCAGGCCCATGCCGGACATCTGCTCGATATGCGCATGCGGATCGACACCGCCCGGCAGGACCAGCCGATCGGTCGCATCGAGGACCGGGCCGCCGCTCAACCCCTCGGCAATCGCGGTGATTTCACCGCCTTCGATGCCGATATCGGCCCGAATCACACCGTCCGGCGTCACCGCGCGTCCATGTCGGATCACAAGGTCGAATGGCATGACGAACCCCTTCCGCGCGCACCGCCGAATACTCTGCGATATCCGCACAGGCCCCGTCTTTTTGCAAGCGATGCCGGGGGCGAGATCGGGCCTTCGGCATATCCGCCTGTTGGGAAACAAGTTGACAGCAAAGCATCGGCCCGGCGCTATGCCAAAGTCAGACAACTGCCAGACGAGGTCCCCATATGATCCGAACCGGCGCAGAATACCGCGACTCGATCCGTGGCACCCGTGAGGTGTTCATAGATGGAGAGCGCGTGGCGGACATCACCAGCCATCCCGCCTTCAAACCCATCGTCGATATCCGCGCGCGGATCTATGACATGGCGCACGAGGATGCCCATGCCCCGATCATGACCGTGGAACAGGAAGGCGAGGTCAACGCCATCGGCAACGCCCTGCCATATACCCAGGACGATTGGTGGGCCAAGCGCCGCGCGACCGATCACGTGATGGAGGAGGTCGCGGGCGTCGTCACCCGGGTTGGCGACGAGACGGTGGGCGAGATGTGGTCGCTCTATGACGGGCAGGACGTACTGGCCGAGATCGATCCGCAATGGGCCAAGAACATCGAACGCCACATTTTCCAGGTGCTGCGCGACGACCCGTTCCACGTTTCGGCCAATACCGATCCCAAGGGCGACCGTTCGAAGCGCCCGCAGGATCAGGACCCGGACATGCTGTTGCACGTCACGGGCGAGACCGATGCCGGTATCATCGTGCGCGGCGCCAAATACGAGACCGCCGCGGCCTATGCCAACCAGGCCTTCACCAAACCCACCATCGCCAATTGGGGCGATGCGGAGCTTTCGGACTATGCCGTCGGCTTCATCTGCGATCTGAACTCACCCAATCTGAAATTCATTAGCCGCAGTGGCTTCGCGGGCGCACGGGGCGGCTGTTCCCGGGCGGATCACCGCGACTATCCGCTCGCCAACCGCTTCGACGAGGTCGAGAGCCTGGTGATCTTCGACAACGTGCTGATCCCGTGGGAAAATGTGCTGTTCTACCGCCATACCAAGGCGGCGACCTTCATCCGGGCGACACTGCATCGCTACTCCGCCTTTGCCTTCGTGCAACGCAATCTGAAAGTGGCGGATATGCTGATCGGGGCGGCGCTCTTCAACGCGCGTCAGACCGGTTTGGACAAACAGCCCGCGGTGCAGGAGAAGCTGGCCGAACTTGCGATCTATCGCGAGACGATCAATGCCCACCTGACGGCGGCGATCACCCTGGCGGAGCGTTCGCCCGCAGGCCTCTTGATGCCCAATCAGTCGCTGCTGATGGCGGGGCGCGTCCATGCCTGCTCGGGCCTTTACGATGCGATGAACACGGCGCGCGATCTTTGCGGCGGGCAGATCTGCGTCACCCCAAATGTCGCGGATTTCGAGGGCGACGACACCAAGGCCTGGCTCTCGAAATTCTACACCCTCAACGACGATTGGGATGCGGAGGATCGGCGCAAGCTGCTGGCCTTCGCCCGCGATCTGATCTCCTCCGACTATGCGGGTCACAGGCTGGCCTTCCAGATGTTCGCGCAGAGCCCGCGCTTCAACCAGATGGCGGCCGTCTACCGCAATTTCGACTGGGACGGGCCGCTGGATTTCGTGAAGAAATCGGCGGACCTCAGCGATGCCGTCCGCCCTTCCTCCACCCGACCGGCAGGCGATGGCGCGGTAAGCCGATATTTCGCCAATCCCGATCCGATGAAGAAGGCGGCGGAGTAGACCACTCACCAATCTGTTATCCAGGGCGGCTGGCTCTGTGCCGTGATCGATGCTCTGCTGATCCGGCACCGATCCTTATGGGGGCCAGATGAAAAAGCAGCGCCGCAAGTCGAAATCCGCGAAAGCCGCAGCACCGCAGGAGACGCCGAAATCGGCGCCAAAGGCCGCCACGAAAGCCACCCGGCCCAAGACCCGGCGCGAAACGATGCGGCTGTTCGCGAATATCGGGATCATCGGTGGCGGAGCCGTCGCCCTCGGCGGTGGCGCCTGGTATCTGGTCAGCGATGTTCACGCCAGCGCGGTGGAGAGCGATCTTTCGCGCATCGGCAATGGCACGCCGACAGTCGTGCAGATCCACGATCCACAGTGCCAGCTCTGCCTGGCCCTGCAGATCGAAGCCCGGGCGGCGCTCGAGAACTTCGAGGAAGAAGAGTTGCAATATGTAGTGGCCAATATCCGGCAAACCGACGGGCGCCGCCTGGCCGCGCGCCACGGCGTCGGCCATGTCACGCTGCTGCTGTTCGATGGCGACGGCACGATGCGCGAGGTGCTGGCGGGCCAGAACACCGCCGAATATCTGACCGATGCCTTCCGGCTGCATTTGCAGGCCACCGAACCACGCGGATAGTCTAAAATCATTAACCCAAGGGTTTACAAATCCAACTGCTCTATTTATTAACTCAATGGTTAATTAAATCGCCAAAAGGGACTCCCCACAATGAAACTCTATGACGCCATGACCCCCAACAGCCTGCGCCTGAACGTCTTTCTGGCCGAGAAAGGCATCGACGTCCCCCGTCAGAAAGTCGACGTTCTGGGCGGGGGCACACGCACGCCCGCCTTCCTCGCGCTCAACTCACTGGGGGAATTGCCAACCATCGAACTGGATGACGGCACGATCCTGACCGAGAGCATCGCGATCTGCCGCTATTTCGAAGGGCTGCATCCCAAGCCGAACCTTATGGGCGCATCTCCGCTGGAACAGGCACAGATCGAACGCTGGAACCGGCGGGTCGAGATCCAGCTCTTCGATGTGATCGGCTCAGTCGCTCGTCACAGCTTCGACTTCTTCGCGGACAAGATCGAGCAGATCCCCGAATACGCCGCAAGCCAGCGGCGCCTGTTCGGCGAGAAGCTGGCCTGGTTCGACCGCGAGATGTCCGATGGGCGGACTTTTATCGCCGCCGATCACCTGACAGTCGCGGATATCACCGGGATAGCGGTGCTTTTCGTCTGCGATCTGTTCGATCATCCGATCCCCGCCGATCTGAAGAACGCAAAGCGATGGGAAGCCACGATGCGCGCGCGTCCTAGCTTTGCCGGTCTGCGTCAGGCGGCCTGAGGTCAGGAGCGGCGGGACCACCCGCCGCCCCCACCAATGCACTGGCGAAGCGCGGATCATGCTGGCTATACTCCACCGCAGCGATCAAGCAACACGGAGCCGCGCCGGATGACCCGCCACGACCCGATCGACCCGGTGGTCGAACTGAAAGCCAATATTGCCCTACCCTTCGGCAAGGCCCGCGCAATGCCGAAGTCGGTCTATACGTCCGAACGGTTTCTGGAGGCGGAGTTGCAGCATCTGTTCCGCCGCGAATGGATCTGCGTCGGTCGCGCGGATCAGTTGGCCAAACCCGGCGATTATCTGACATACGAACTCGCCGGCCAGCCGGTGATCGTGCTGCGCGATCAGACCGGTGCGCTGCGCGCGATGTCCAATGTATGCCTGCACCGGATGTCGACGCTCCTGGAAGGGTCGGGCAACGCCAAGACGATCGTCTGCCCCTATCACGCCTGGACCTACAATCTGGATGGCAGCCTGCGCGGCGCACCCGCGATGGATCAGAATCAGGACTTTGACCGCCGCGACTACTGCCTGCCACAGATCCGCTGCGAGGAATGGCTCGGCTGGATCATGATCTCGCTGAACCCCGATGCACCGCGGGTGGCCGAGCATTACGCCGAGGTCACCGACATGATCGGCGATTTCGCGATGGAGGGCTACACGCAGCTTTTCCAGGAGACCCATGTCTGGGACACCAACTGGAAGGTCCTGGCCGAGAATTTCATGGAGAGCTATCACCTGCCGGTCTGCCACTCCGGCACCGTGGGCGGCGTCTCGAAGCTGGAGGAGATGGATTGCCCGCCGGGCCTGCCGACCTTCAACTATCACTATATTCTGAAAGCGGCGGACTTCCGGCTGGCGGTCGCCCATCCCTCGAACACGCGGCTCACCGGCGATTGGCGGCGGACGACCATTCTGCTCTCGATCTATCCCAGCCTGATGATCACGCTGACGCCGGGCTATTTCTGGTATCTCAGCCTGCATCCCAAGGGTGTGGGCCAGGTCCATATCACCTATGGCGGCGGGCTCAGCCCCGACTTCATGGCGGATCCCGAAGCCGAGGGCCTGTTCGCCCAGGCCAAATCCCTGCTGGACGATGTGAATGCCGAAGACAAGGGCTGCACCGAGAAAGTCTATCGCGGTCTCTGCTCGGATCTTGCGCTGCCGGGGCATCTCAGCCATCTCGAGCGCCCGAATTACGATTTCGCGACCTATCTGGCGGGCATGCTGGGGACCTCATGAAGACAACATATCTGGGGCGCACGGGCGTCGAGGTCTCGGCGCTCTGTGCCGGCACCATGTCCTATGGCGGCGACGCGGACGAGGCCGAGGCGAAAGCGATGTTCGCCGCCTGCCGGGACGCCGGGATCAATTTCTTCGACTGCGCAAATGCCTATAACAAGGGCCGCGCCGAGGAGATCCTGGGCCGCCTGACCGCAGGCCATCGGGACGAGCTGATCCTCACCTCCAAATCCGGGCATGTCACCGGGCCGACGGGACTCGACCGCGGCAACAGCCGGCGCCATATGGTGGCGGAGGTGGAGAAATCCCTGAAACGCCTCGGCACCGACCGGCTGGATGTGTTCTTCTTTCACCGCTGGGACCCGATGACCCCGCTGGAGGAGACCCTGCGCGAGGCGGAGGACCTGGTGCGCTGCGGCAAGGTCCTCTATCTTGGCGCGTCGAACTGGGCCGCCTGGCAATTCGCCAAGGCGCTGGGGATTGCCGAGAGGCAAAGCTGGAGCCGGATCGACGTCATCCAGCCGATGTATTCCCTGGTCAAACGCCAGGCCGAAGTGGAGATCCTGCCGATGGCCGAGAGCGAGGGGCTGGGTGTTATATCCTATTCCCCGGTCGGCGGCGGTCTGCTGAGCGGCAAATACGGGCCAGGCGAGGCGCCCGATGCCGGGCGGATCCTCGAGAACCCGGAATACAGCGCACGCTACGCTCCGGACTGGATGCTGGAGGTCGCGGGCAAGTTTACGGCACTGGCAGCGGATCTGGGCCACCATCCGGTCAGCCTCGCCGTGGCATGGGCGGCGGCGCATCCGGCGGTCACCTGCCCGATCATCGGGGCAAGATCGCTCGAGCAGTTGCGGCCGTCGCTGGCGGCAGCTGAGATCGAGATGTCCGGAGATCTCCACGCGAGGATCGCGGCACTCTCCCCATCGCCTCCCCCCGCAACGGATCGCCTGGAAGAGCAAGGCTAACCGCTAGCGGCTCCTGCCGCCAGCCGTGGAGCAGAACCTGCGGAGCGGGGAACCAGGCGGCCATACCCGTTCTACGAACGGGCGGGAGATGCACGCATCTCCCCTGCGTGCCTGCACGCAGATGGCCGCCTGGTTCCCCGCTCCGCGCCGTTACGCATGATGGCTGGCCCTGCAGGGGTCCTTGTTGAGACGTTCGGCCAGAACCGGATCAACCGCAACACCAGACTTCACGGATCAGCGGTTGGCCGGAGAGACAAGCGAAACGGATAACATCGGCGCGTAGTCCGATCTGCAGCCTGCCACGATCGCGCAACGCAACCCGCTCCGCCGGAGCCACGGTCACGGTGGCCATGCCGCGAGCCAGGTTGCCCCAGACATCACCCAGGCGCACAGCACCCATCAGAAGCGCCGCTGGGATGTAGTCCGACGAGAGGATATCCAGACAATCGATCTGGGCCAGATCCGCAGCCGCGACATTGCCGGAATGCGAGGCGCCGCGCACCAGATTGGGCGCACCCATCATTGTCGCGATCCCGGCCTGACCGCAGGCTTGCGCCGCCTCGCGGGTCGTCGGAAATTCCGCGATCGACACGCCATTCGCCGCGCTCTGCGCCACGTGATCGGGCGTCGTGTCATCATGGCTGGCAAGCACAGCCCCCATACGCGCCGCGGCCTCCACCGCAGCCTGTTGGAAAGGGCCTCTTACCCGTGCCTGCAGGTCGTGCAGAAAGGCGACATAGGCCGGAAAACCATCGCGCGGCATGCCGTTGCGCCCGCAGACATAATCCTCGAACTTCGCGATGTCGCGGAACTGTCGCTGCCCCGGCGTATGGTCCATCAGCGAGACGATGCCCACGCGATCCTGCGGCCCGAACTCGGCCAGTTCCTCGACCAGCGTTTCCGAGCAGAGCTCGGCCCGCAAGTGAATGTGATGGCTGATCCTAAGGGCACCCGCGCGGCGCATCGCCAGGATCTCGTCCGCCATCGGCCGGGCGTATCGACGGAACCTTTCGGGCCTCTGCGAGGTGATCGAGCCCACGCGGATCGCATCGAAAACCGTGGTGATCCCAGTCCCCGCCAGTTCCCGGTCATGAGCGACGATGGCGGCGCGATGCGGCCAGTCGACCCTCGGGCGCGGCGTCATATGCCGCTCCAGATTGTCGGTGTGCAGTTCGATAAGACCGGGCGCGAGATAATCGCCATCGCAATCCACGGCGCCTTTCGGCACTGACGCGCCGGTTGCCATATCCGCGATCAGCCCGTTTTCGAGGCGCAAACTGCCATAAACGATCTCTTCCGGCAAAATCAGCTTGGCATTGGCGAGGATCGTTTCCATCAGCCGTCCCTCGCCATATCGGGGTAAAGCGCCGCCCTGGCACGGGCCACCGTATGGGCCAGGCAGCCACTGTTGTCGAGGGCGATGGCGCCGGCATCGCGCTTGGCTTCGACGTTGCGGGCCAGGCGACCGGCGATCTGCTCGCGGCTTTCGCGACCCCGTTCGGCGAGGCGGGCGGCCAGAACCTCCGCCCGGGCGCTGAGCCACAGCACCTCCACCCGCCGAAACCTTGCACGGGCTTCAACCAGCGCCCCGCGCGACAGGTTGGCCAAGAGGTCTTGGCCATTGCCCAGCACATGATCGACGCTGGCTGGAATGGCGTAGGCATGACCATGCGCCGACCAGGCGAGCGCGAAGGCCCCCTCGGCGCGCAGCTTCTCGAACTCGGCCACAGTGACCGCACGGTGGTTCTCGCCGCCTGCATCGGCTGGTCGGGTGATGATGCGCCGGGTCAGATGCAGTCGTGGCTCCTCCGCCGCCAGCGCCCGCATCACACTGTCCTTGCCGACGCCCGAGGGGCCGACCACCGCGATGAAGCGCCCGCTCATGGCGCGCCCACCGCGCCAAACCCGGTTGCATCGATTTCTTGATCGCAGACCCGGTCGCGCGCGGCCGCGTCATGGAAGATGCCCAGGATGGCCGCCCCGCGGGTCTTGGCCTCCTCGATCAGGGACAGCACGGTGTCGCGGTTGGCGGGGTCCAAGCTGGCGGTCGGTTCGTCCAGAAGCAAGACGGCATAGTTATGGATGAAGCCACGGGCGATGTTCACCCGCTGCTGCTCGCCCCCCGAAAATGTCGTGGGGCTAAGGGACCACAGCCGTTCGGGAATGCGCAAACGGGTCAGCATCGCCTCGGCGCACGCCAAAGCCACCTCCTCGACGACGCCATTCGCCAGCAGCGGTTCCGCCACCACATCGCGGGTCGCAACCCGGGGCACGACGCGCAGGAACTGGCTGACATAGCCGAGCGTCTGGCGCCGCAGCGCCAGGATCTGATGCGGCGTCGCGGCGGAGACAACGACATCGCCCACGCGGATCTCACCCCCGCTGCAGAGATAGTTGCCATAGATCATCCGCATCAGGGTCGACTTGCCCGACCCCGAAGCGCCGACCAGCGCCGCGCATGCGCCGGGCATCACCTGCAGGCTCGCCCCCGCAAGGACCGGGATCACCGCGCCCCCCTGATTGTGCAGTGTGAAGGACTTCGTGACGTTTTCGACGGAGATCATGCTCACACCTGCAAAACCGAGGCGACCAGCAGTTGGGTATAGCCATGCTGCGGGTCGTCAAGCACCTGATCGGTCAGGCCGCTTTCCACGACCCGCCCCTGCTTCATCACGATCAACCGGTCCGCCAGCAGCCGCACGACAGCCAGGTCATGGGTGACGATGATCGCGCTCAGCCCCATGCCGCGCACCAAGCCGCGCAAGAGATCCAGTAACCTGGCCTGCACGCTGACATCCAGGCCCCCCGTCGGCTCGTCCATGAAGATCAGCCTTGGCCTAGTCACCAGATTACGCGCGATCTGAAGGCGCTGCTGCATACCGCCAGAGAAGGCCGAAGGACGGTCATCGATCCGGTCCTCCGCGATCTCGACCTGGCCCAGCCAATCCACCGCGTTCCCCCGGATCTCGCCATAATGGCGCGTGCCGACCGCCATCAGCCGCTCGCCGATATTGCCGCCGGCCGAGACGCCCATCCGCAGCCCGTCGCGCGGGTTCTGATGGACAAAGGCCCAATCGGTGCGCGCCAGCATGCGGCGTTCAGGCTCGGACATGGTCAGCGTATCGCGCGGCCCCTCAGCGCGGGTGTCGAAGATCACCTCGCCCCGGTCAGGCGCAATCTGCCCGGCGAGACAGCCGAGCAGGGTCGACTTGCCCGACCCGCTTTCACCGACGACGCCAAGCACCTCGCCGGGGTACAAATCGAAGGTCACATCCACACACCCGATCCGCGCACCATAGCGTTTTGTTACATTGCAAGCCCTTAGAAGAGGCGTCATGATCTCACCTCAAGCCTGGATTGATTGGCAGGCATTGGTCATCTTGATTGACGAAAGGATTATCATGCCCCGACGTAGATCGCCTTTGGGTTTTGGTGTTCGCAAACCAAGCATCAAAAAAGTCTTGCCGCTCGCACATCCGATGAAGCGAGTGGTTCGGCATAATATGGGGCTCAAGGCGCCTCGTGGATTGGGATGGCTGACCAACCCTAAGAAAGCAGCCTACAATCGCGACTATAGCCGATCCACTACAAGCTTTTGGAGCATACTCAGGCGACTGTTTAAGTGAGGTCCTCATTTCGGAGCCTGCCCTTGTGGTGAGGCGTCATCACTATCAGGAGCCGCCGCGCGCCGTCTGTTGCAGTAATCGGTGTCCGAGCAGACGAACATCCGTCCGCCCCGGTCATCCACGATGACCTCGTCCAGATAACTGCCATCGGCCCCGCAAAGCGCGCAGACCCCATCCGCGCGCAACGGCTCGAAGGGGTAATCCTCGAAATCCAGGCTCACCACCCTGGTATGCGGCGGCAGGGCATAGATCCGCTGCTCGCGCCCCGCGCCGAAGAGCTGGATCGCCGGCATCTCCATCTTGGGATTGTCGAATTTCGGGATCGGCGAGGGATCCATGACATAGCGCCCCTCGACCTTCACCGGATAGGCATAGGCCGTCGAGATCTCGCCATGGGCCGAGATGTCCTCGTAGAGCTTCACATGCATCAGCCCATACTCCTCCAGCCCATGCATCTTGCGGGTCTCGGTCTCGCGCGGCTCGAGGAACCGCAGGGGCTCCGGGATCGGCACCTGATAGACCAGGATCTGGTCGCGGGTCAGCGGCTGCTCCGGAATGCGGTGGCGGGTCTGGATGACGCTGGCATCCCCCGTCGCCTCGGTCACCCCGACACCCGCCGTCTTGGCGAAGAAGCGGCGGATCGAGACGGCATTGGTCGTGTCATCCGCCCCCTGATCGATCACCTTGAGCACATCATCGGGCGTCAGGATCGAGGCGGTCACCTGAACGCCCCCCGTCCCCCAGCCATAGGGCATCGGCATCTCGCGGCTGGCGAACGGCACCTGATAGCCGGGGATCGCCAGCCCCTTCAGGATCGCGCGCCGGATCATCCGCTTGGTCTGCTCGTCGAGATATGCAAAATTGTAGTCAGACATTTGCGCCACGGGAGTATGGGGCGTGAATTGGTTTCTCTACATCCTCTTCGGCATCGGCGCCGCGATGATGCTGGGCTTTGTGATCCTGATCGTGAGACTGAACATCGAGAGACGGCGCCAAAGAAAAGAAGATGCCGGATCGACCGGCACCTATTGGGGCGACGGCTCCGGCCCAGATGGTGGAGATGGCGGCGGCGGGGGCGAATGAAATCGCCCACCGCTCAGGTGACCACAGGCGGACGAACCGGCCGATGAGCGCGGGCTCGGTTCTGCAGGATATGTTGCAGCGTTGCTCAGCCATAGTACGCGCGGGTCCCGAACACCGGTCTTGACGGGCGATATGCGGCGGCCTCCAACGCCACGGCCATGCACGGATCATCGGGAAGGTCTTCGGCGTCCTCGATGGGACCGATCTCAGCGATTTCGTTGAGTATCGCACCGTTCGAAGTCACGAAGATCTCGAGAGACGATCGGGCAGCCTTGGCGTTTGGCGCGCAGACACACGCGGTTGCCCAAAAGCTATCGGAATTTTGGTCATCAGCAGGATGGAACAGCAAGGCAGACGCACCCGGCTGGTTGCCCATATCGACCAACAGCTTGAACAAAGTGAGGTCTGCGCCGCTGCTGTCGCCAGTCATTCCGCCGCCTCTTGGGCTGCCATCGCCTCGGCGCGCAGGTTGCGGATCAGTTCCAGTTCTGACTGGAAATCGACATAGTGGGGCAGCTTGATATGCTCCAGAAAGCCCGTCGCCTGGATGTTGTCGGCATGGCTGAGGACGAATTCCTCGTCCTGGGCGGGCGCGCCGGTGAAATCTTCGCCCAGTTCCTCCCAGCGCAGCGCCCGGTCGACCAGGGCCATCGAGATCGCCTTGCGCTCGCTCATGCCGAAGACCAGACCATAGCCGCGGGTGAATTGCGGCGGCTGGGTTTTCGAGCCCTTGAACTGGTTGACGGTTTCGCATTCAGTCAGCTCGACCTCGCCGATCTCGATGCTGAAGCCCAGTTCCGGGATCTCGCATTCCACGGCGACCGTGCCGATGCGCAGTTCCGCCACGAAGGCATGGCTGCGGGCATAGCCGCGCTGGGTAGAATAGGCGAGGCCGAGGATGAACCCCTCGTCGCCCCGCGCCAGCGACTGCAAGCGCTGGGCGCGCCCGGCGGGCAGGGTCATCGGCTCGCGGGTCAGATCGGGGGGCGTCGCGTGCCCCGGTTGCTCTGACTGGACCAATTCCTCGCGCTCCAGGAAGGACATGATATGCGGGGTCGGCGCCGGAGAGGCTTGTCCGTCGGGCGCGGGTGGCGGCGCCTCTCCCTCCGCCGCCAGTTTGAAATCCAGCAACCGGTGCGTGTAGTCGAAAGTTGGGCCCAGCACCTGGCCGCCCGGCGCGTCCTTGAAGGTGGCGGAGATCCGGCGGTCGCAAGCCATCTCGCCGGTCTCGACCGGCAGGGTCGCGCCGAACCGTGGCAGCGTTGTGCGATAGGCGCGGATCAGGAAGATCGCCTCGATCAAATCGCCCCGCGCCTGTTTGATCGCCAGCGCCGCCAAATCGGGGTCATAGAGCGAGCCTTCTGCCATCACCCGGTTGACTGCGAGACTCAGTTGCCCGCGGATCTGAGCCAGTGTCAGTTCGGCAATGGACGGATCGCCCCTGCGCTCCTCCGCCAGCCAGGCATGGGCGTTGTCGATGGCGCGCTCGCCGCCCTTGACAGCGACATACATCAGGCGACCCGCGTGCTGCGCGGCAGACCGGCGATCCGATCCCCGCAGGTGAAGAAGAAATCCAGCCCAAGCGGATAGTTCGCCGCATTGGCCTGAAACGCCGCGCGATCCGGCAACGAGAGCCGGGCTTCGCTCTCGATCCCCGGCCCGGTCAGCACCACTCCCTCGGCGGCAAGCGCCTCCATCTCAACAATCAATGTGGCGGAGCGGTCGGGATAGTCGGGCGTGCCGGCACGAAAACGCTCCAGCGGCAGATCCGCCCACTCCCCGACGGCGAACTCTGCCAAGACGGGTTCCGAGATGGGCGCGCCGGTGTAAAACCCGATCCATCCGCGCACCGCCTGATTGTCGTGCGACGGCGCGAGGAACACCGGCGTCTCCGGCCCGCAGAGGGTCAGCAGAACGGCCCCCGCCGCCGCCGACAGGGGCGCGGGCGGTCGAGCGCCAACCACCCGCTCGATCTGCCCCGGACGCGCCAGCGCGGTCATGATCGCGCGGAACGCGTGGGCAGCATCGATCGGGGTATCGGCGAACCCGCCTTCCAGGCTGGCGGCCATCAACCATCCCCCCGCGACAACGTAAAAAACTCGACCTTGGTGGAGGCCGCTTTTGCCGCGCGGGCGGCCATTTCCACCTGCCGTTCGTCGCGCAGCGGGGCCAGGATCTCGGCTTCTACCCGCACGGCGCGACCGGTCTGCATCAGCGCATCGATCAGCGCAGCTTGCAGCGCCTTCGCCTTATCACGGCCCTGGACATAGGCATGGCCGACCTCGCCGGTCGCCAGCCTGACCGAGCATCGGGTGACGCTCATCTCGCCCAGATTGAAGGCCGCCCCCAGGGCACCGGTGCGGCCTTGGACCATCACGGCCCCAACCTCCGCAGGGCGCAGCAGGTGATGGTCGGGCTGCGGCGTGAACGCCTGCCAGAGCGTCGCCAGCCGCTCTGGCGGGGCCTTGGCCAACAGGCCCATCCAGGCCTTGCGCGCGGTTTGATCCGGGGTCATCTAGACATCTTTCCAAGACACTATACAACTAGATAAATTATAGCCGTATTGCACCGAACACGCAATCCCGGCATCGCAAAAATGGGAGGCTCCCATGGCGCAAAGCCCGATATGGAAGGCCATCGCCCGCATCCTCACGGGCGAGATTGCCGATGGCCGATACCCGACCGGCGCCAGATTGCCGACCGAGGCGAAGCTGGCCGCGCGCTTTGGCGTCAATCGCCATACGGTGCGCCGCGCATTGGCCCATATGTCCGGCGAGGGACTGGTCCATGCCCGCCGGGGATCGGGCGTCTTCGTCATGCAGAAACCGACGGACTATCCCATCGGGCGCCGGGTGCGGTTCCACCAGAACCTGCTGGCCGCTGGCCGCAACCCGGCCAAGGAAATCCTGTCGATGTCCACTCGCCCCGCCGGTCCGCGCGAACAGGAAGCGCTGCGGCTGAACGCGGAAGACGCGGTCCATGTCTACGAGGGACTGTCGCTGGCCGATGAACAGCCCATCGCGATTTTTCGCAGCGTCTTTCCCGCCGCGAGGTTTCCCGGCTTGCTGGAGGATCTGGTGGAGACACGCTCGGTCACCGCAGCGCTCGAACGCCACGGGATCGCGGATTATACGCGCAGTTCGACCCGGCTGACCGCGAAGCTCGCTACCGCAACCCAGGCGCTTCACCTTCGGATCGATCCGGGCGCGCCGATCCTGCGCAGCGTTGCAATCAACGACGACGAAGCCGGCGCGCCGATCGAATTCGGCCAAAGCTGGTTCGCCGGCGACCGCGTGACCCTGACATTGTCCGCCGACTGATATGCGAACCGCTTGCCCATAGTGGGCTGACAGCGACCGTTATGCGGGCTACCAATTTAGTACAAACAACCAATAGATGCCGATTCCCGGGCCCGAACCGGCAAGTCGGTCACAAGGGAGAGAAACTATGATGACCCAAAAAGGTCTTCTGAAGGCATTGGCTGGCACGGCCCTTGCGGCAACCATGTCGGCCGGTTTGACCGCCGGGGCCGCGGCCCAGACGACATCGCTGCGGATCCAGACCCATTACGCGCCCGAGACAGTCTCCGGCAAGCTGGCGGCGCAATATGTCGAAGACGTTCAGACCATGTCCGGCGGCGATATCCAGATCGAGATGTTCTATTCCTCTTCGGTCGTGAAGTCGGTCGAAACCTTCGACGCCGCAGCCACGGGTATTCTGGATTGCGACATGACCGGCGGCGCCTATCAGACCGGCAAGAACCCGGCCTTCCAGTTCGTGGGCGACATCATGGGCGGGTATTCGACGCCCTATCAGCAGCTCTCGTGGCTTTATTACGGCGGCGGGCTGGACGCGGCGCAGGAACTTTACCACAAATTCGACATGCACCTGGTGGGATGGTGGATCTATGGACAGGAGAGCCTGGCCTCCTCGCGCCCGATCCGCAATGCCGACGACTTCAAGGATTGGAAGTTCCGCTCGCCCCCGGGCATGGAGACCAAGATCTTCGAGAAACTAGGCGCCAAGCCGATCGAGATGGATTTCACCGAGATCTTCACTGCGCTGGAATCCGGCATCATCGACGGGGCCGATGCTTCGGGCCTGGCCAATAATGTCGGGCTCGGCCTCTACGACATCGTCAAACATGCAAACTATCCTGGCTTCCACTCGATGCCGTCGGATCACCTGGCCTGCAACAAGGCAAAATGGGATGCGATGCCCGATGCGCATAGACGCATCATGTCGGTGGCGATGGAGGCGCTGGCGCTGCGCACGGCCCTGACCTTCGAGAAGAAGAACGCCGAAGCGGCGGCGCTTCTGAAAGAGCAGGGCGTCAACCTCTACGCCTGGTCCGAGGAAGACCTGCAGGCTTTCCGCAACGCCGCGCAGGCCTCGTGGGGCGAGTTCGCGACCACCCCGGAAGCGAAGGCGCTGGTCGAAAGCCACCTCGCCTATCTGACCCAGCTTGGCCTCGTGCAGTAACGAAAACTGCGGGCGGCCCCATCGCGGGCCGCCCCAACCGGATCGGGGGACCAGGCATGGTCGAGCATGAACGCACCGGCATTGTCGATCTGATCACCTGGAGCGTCAGCCGCGTCGCCATGTGGGCGCCGGCGGTGATCGTGGGGATCATCTTCTACGAGGTCGTGCTGCGCTATGTCTTCCTGGCGCCCACGCTGTGGGTGAACGAGATGTCGCTTTGGATCGCCGGCGGGATCTATCTCACCGCGGGGCTCTACGCCCTGCAGCAGCGCAGCCATATCCGGATTTTCATCCTCTACGACATGGCGCCCAGATGGCTGCGCAAGCTGTTCGACTGCCTGTCGGTCTTTTGCGTCTGCGTGTTCGCCTTCGCCGTGGTCTGGGGCGGCTATGGCGAGGCCAAGGCCAAGCTCCTGCGGTGGGAGACCTTCGGAACTGCCTTCGATCCGCCGATCCCGGCGACGGTAAAACCTCTGATCCTGATCACACTGGTGCTGCTGGCGATCCAATCGGTGTCCAATCTGATCCATGACTGGAACCGCGAGCCCGAAAGCCACAATCCCGCCGAGGAACTGGATCTCGATGACGACGACAGCGCCAACCTCAAAGGCGACGGCGATGGCCGGGGCTGACGCTCGATGATTGCAGGGCACGCCATCCTCCGGCGCTTTGGCGTCCCGGACTTGATCCGGGACCTCTTGTTCAGCCGCCGCCCCAGCGGTCCCGGATCAAGTCCGGGACAGCGAAGTGCGAAGCGGATGGGTCGCTGATGGATATCGGGACGATTTCGCTGATCCTGCTTCTGGGCATGCTGTTCCTGCTGGCCATCGGCATGCCGCTGGGATTTGCCTCCGGCTTCCTGGCGGTCGTCGTCATGGTGCTGAAATTCGGCCCGGATCTGCTGTTTTCCAGCTTCGGCACCGGGCCGCTGAACATTCTGGCACAGCGATTATACGGGATCACCACGAATTACGTGCTCGTCTCGGTCCCGCTTTTCATCTTCATGGCGACATTGCTGGAACGCTCCGGCATCGCGCGGGATATGTATACCTCGCTCAATATGTGGCTCAGCCGGACCCGCGGCGGGATTGCCGTGGTGACTGCGGTGATGGCCATCGTGATGGCGGCGATGTCAGGCATCATCGGGGGCGAGGTCGTGCTCCTGGGCCTGATCGCGCTGCCGCAGATGCTGCGGTTGGGATACGATCAGAACCTGGCCATCGGGACGATTTGCGCCTCCGGCTCGCTCGGGACGATGATCCCGCCCTCGATCGTGCTGATCTTCTATGGCCTGATCACCGAAACCTCGATCCATGCGCTGTTTCAGGCGGCGTTCCTGCCGGGCTTCCTGCTGGCGGGCTGCTATATCATCTACATCCTGATCCGCACCCGGCTGCACCCGGAGCAGGCGCCCCTGCCCGAGCCTTCGCCAGATGATATGACGGGCTCGGACAAACTGCGATACGGGACCAGCCTGATCGCGCTGGTGGTGGGCTTTGCCGCCGCGATGATCTGCGTGCGCTGGGGCTTTCTGCACGCGATGGACGGGATCGAGGAGCGCACGGCGATGGTCGACCGGCCCACGCTCTATCTCTTCGGGGCCATTGCGCTGGCCTGCGGCGCCTTCCTGCTCTTCGGCGTCGGTCTACAGACCGCAGGCGAGGCCTGGCAGAAGGGCAAGGGCCTGGTCGCTCCCCTGCTGATCGTCTTCGTCGTGCTCGGCTCGATCTATGGCGGCATCACCGGCATTACCGAGGCTGCGGGCATGGGTGCCGTCGCGGTCCTGATCCTGATCATCCTGCGCGGCGAGTTTTCGATGACGCTGCTGCGCGAAGCCTCGATGCGCACCTTCAAGTCCACCGGCACGATCATCTGGGTGACGTTCGGCGCTACCGCATTGGCGGGGGCCTACACCATCGCGGGCGGGCCCACCTATGTCGCCAATCTGATCATCGGATACGACCTGCCGACCATGGGCGTGCTACTGGTGATGATGGTGATCTTCCTGTTCCTGGGCGCTTTCATGGACTGGACCGGGATCGTGTTGCTGGTGATGCCGGTCTTCCTGCCGATCGTGCTGAAACTGCCGATCGAGGAGTTGGGCCTCACCGGCGGGCTCGACAGTCAGACCATGGTGCGGGTCTGGTTCGGCATCCTGTTCTGCGTGAACATGCAGGTCAGTTTCCTGTCGCCCCCGTTCGGGCCGGCCGCCTTCTATCTGAAATCGGTGGCACCGCCGCATATCACGCTGCCGGATATTTTCCGCGGCTTCCTTCCCTTCATCGGCATTCAGCTTCTGATCCTGGCGCTGATCCTCTGCGTGCCGGAGATTACCACGGTGTTCCTATGACCAAGATCGCGCGGGTCGAGAGCGGCCATTACATGATCCCCCTGCCAGTGGTTCTGACCGACAGCACCCATGGCGAGATGAAGGGCTTCGAGATCGTCACCGCCCGGGTCTTCGACAGCGATGGGGCCGAGGGGGTGGGCTATACCTTCACTGTCGGGCGCAACGGGGGTGCGGTGCATGACATCCTGTCACGCGAGATCGCGGAGTTGGTCACCGGCGAGGATCCCGGCCGGATCGAGAAGATATGGCAGAAGCTCTGGTGGGCCACGCATTACGGCGGGCGCGGCGGGCCGGTGGTGCTGGCGATGTCGGCCTTCGACATCGCGCTCTGGGATCTGAAGGCGAAGAAGGCGGGCCTGCCGCTCTGGCGCCTGCTCGGCGGCTATGACCCGGCGGTTAAATGCTATGTCGGCGGGATCGACCTGATGCTGAGCGCGGAGGAGCTGATCGCCCAAACCGAGGAGAACCTGACCAAGGGCTTCCGCGCCATCAAGATGAAGGTCGGCCGCCCCAATTTGGCCGAGGATGTCGCCAAGGTCGCCGCCATGCGCGCGCATCTGGGCGATGGGTTTCCGCTGATGCTGGACGCCAATATGATCTACACCGCCGATCAGGCGATCCGGGCGGCGCGCGCCTTCGCGCCCCATGATCCGTTCTGGCTGGAGGAGCCGGTCTCGCCCGACGATATCGCGGGCCATGCACGGGTACTGCGCGACGGCGGCGTTCCGGTCGCCACGGGCGAAAATTTGCGCACGCTCTGGGACTTCAAGAACTACCTCGCGGCCGACGCGGTCAGCTTTCCCGAACCCGATGTCACCAATTGCGGTGGCGTGACGCCGTTCATGAAGATCGCTCGCCTGGCCGAGGCTTTCGGCCTGCCGGTCACCTCGCACGGTGCCCATGACATCACGGTGCATCTGCTGGCGGCCTGCCCGAACGCGTCGTATCTGGAGGCCCATGGCTTTGGCCTGGACGCCCATATCGCGCATCCGCTGGAGATCCGCGACGGCTTCGCCATGGCGCCGGAACGTCCGGGCCACGGGATGGCGTTCGATTGGGCGAGCCTGGAGCGCCTGGCCGTCGGCTGATCAGGCGCTGGCCGCCGATGGCGACGCGGTGCTGGAACATGACAGCGGCAGCGTCAGGCGGAACCAGACGGTGGAGCCCTGACCCAGCGCGCTCCGGGCCCCGATCTCGCCACCCATCAGCGTGACCAGGCGGCGCGAGATCGCAAGGCCCAGCCCGGTGCCCTTGTGGCGGCGGGTGGAGGTGCTGTCGACCTGGGTGAAGTTTTCGAAGATCGTCTCGATCTTGTCCGCGGGGATCCCGATACCCGTGTCGATGACTTGGACAAGGATCTGTTCGGCATCGTCGCGCGACACCTCGCGGCTGACCTCGACCCGGACCTCGCCCCGGTCGGTGAACTTGACCGCGTTGCCGATGAGGTTGGTCAGAATCTGGCGGATGCGCGCGCGGTCGCCGATCAATTCCCCTGGCAGATCGGCCGGCATTCCGACGCACAGCTTCAGCCCCTTCTCGCCCGCCGCGGCCTGCATCAACTCGGTCACATCCATCACCGTCTTGTCCAGCCGAAACGGGGCGGCCTCCAGCGTCAGGTGACCCGCATCGATCTTGGAGAAATCCAGGATGTCGTTGAGGATCGTCATCAGCGTCGCACCGGACTGCACGATCACATCGGCATAGGATTGCTGCCGCTCGTCCAGATCGGTGGTCCGCATCAATTCGGCGATGCCCAATACCCCGTTCATCGGCGTGCGGATCTCGTGGCTCATATTCGCGAGGAATTCGGATTTCGCGCGGTCGGCGGCAACCGCGGCGGCACGGGCTGCCTCCAACTCCTGCTCCCGCGCGTTCAGATCCGAAACATCGGTGAAGGTCGCGACGATGGTCCCGCTGTCGGCGTGGGTCGCCAGCGAGTGAACAGCCCGACCCGAGGGCAGAAAGCGCCTGAATTTCGACATCCGCGCCTCGCCCCTTGGCGCCAGCAGCAAGGCCACTTCGTCAGGCGGGATCGAGTCGAAATCGCCGCGCGCCTTGCAGAACAGATGCAGTGCCTCGCGGCGTGCGCCGACGCGGACCAGATCCTCCGGCACCTCGATCATGTCGGCCAGCCGCTTGTTGGCGAGCATCACGCGCTGATCCTCCAGCGGGCCGCCGTTGAAAGCGAGAACGCCGTGATCCATGCCCTCCACCACATGGGCCAGCAGGGCATTGGCGGCTTCCAGTTCCCGCGTCCGCTCCGCAACCTTCCGTTCCAGCATGGCATTGCGGCGCAGAAGCTCCCGCTCGGCCTCGATCGAGCGTTCCGCCGCGTCCATGATCGGCGTGACCAGCATGGCAAAGCCCTGATAGCCCACGAACGTGCCGTCCGGCGTGTAACAGGGATCACCGCTGGTACACATCCAAGGGGTTTTGCCGTCCTCCGCCTCCAGCCGATAAACGAAGTTTCGGAAGGGCCGATGGTCCAGCATGTCCTGGATGTGGCCGTTCAAGGGCTCGCCATGATCGGCCAGCGCGCGAAAGTTTTCGAGCCGCGAATTGCCGGGGCTGTCATTCGGCCCGCCCCGGATCAACGCGCGATTGTCGGAAACATAGGTGAAATGATGAGAGGCATCCGTCTCCCACATCCAGCCGGGCATCGCCTGCATCAGGCTGTTCAGTTGATCGCCCGCACCCTCGATCAGGCTTTGCAGCGGCGGATCGGGTCGAAGCGGTCGACTCATTGCGGTGCTGGTTCCATTGCGATGCGGCGGCAAATGATCCTATGGCGAGGATAATGGCGGGTTAACCTCATCCGGGCGCGAAGATCTTCCCGGGATTCAGGATGCCCTTGGGGTCAAGGGCCTGTTTCAGCAGACGCATCGCGTGCAATTTGCCCGGTGGCAGGCAGCGGGCCAGGCTGGCGCGCTTCTCGGTCCCGATCCCGTGTTCCGCCGAAATCGCCCCGCCCGCGTCGCGCAGCCCCGCCTCGACGGCGCGCTCGACCGCCAGTTTGCCCGGTGCATCCAGGGGCGCATCCCGGGCAATGGTCAGATGCAGATTGCCGTCACCCAGATGGCCGAGGATGAAGACCTGCAAATGCGGATCTATCCCGGCCAGCCGCGCCTCGAGCCCGGAGACATAGGCGTCCAGGCCAGAGAGCGGCACCGAGATATCGAACCAAAGCCGATGGGCGATGCCCCGCTCTGCCGCGAAACTGTCCTCGCGGATGCGCCAGATATCGGCAGCCTCGCGGTCGTTCTGCGCCAGGATCGCATCGTGGATCAGACCGGCCTCCATCGCTGGGGCGAACGCCTCGACGGCCTCATCGCTGCCCCCCGCCAGCGACAGCACCAGATAGACCGGCGCATCGCAGAACCCGATCACCCGCGCGAGGCCCAGCGCCTCGGCCGCCGCATGGGCATAGGCACGCCACATGATCTCGGCCAACAGCAACGCGCCGCGATTCTGGACGTCGCGCATGACCTCCACCGCATCCGCGGCCGAGCGCACGGCCAGCAGCGCGGTCTGCCCGGGCGGATCGCGTTGCTCCAGACGCAACACCGCCCGCGTCACGATGCCAAGCGTCCCTTCCGATCCGCAGAAGAGCTGCTTCAGATCATAGCCTTCATTGGCCTTGGCGACGCGGGTCAGGTCGCTGACCACTGTGCCATCGGCCAGCACGCCTTCCAGCCCGAGCAGGCGCTGACGCATCATGCCGAAACGGAACGCCTCCATACCTCCCGCATTGGTGGCGATCATGCCGCCGACCGTCGCCGTCCCCCGCGCAGCGAGGTCGATGCCCGATGAGAGACCATGCAGCGCCGCCGCCTCCTGCAACGCCTCCAGCGTGACGCCCGCGCCGACCAGCGCCGTCCGATCCAGCGGATCGATCTCGACCCCGCCACCCAGGCGGTCGGACAAAAGAATGATCTGACCTGGCGAGGTCAGCGCCGCACCCGACAGCCCGGTACGCCCACCTTGCGCCACCACGCCAACCCCGGCGGCGGCGCACAGTCGCAGGATCTGCGCGACGTCGTCCGCCGTCGCGGGCCGCACGGCCAGACCCGCAGCCAGATTGCCCTGCTCGGCCCCGGGGTCGAGCAGCGCGACCTGCGCCGCCCCACGGACCGCATCGGAACCCAGGGCCGTTTCCAGATCGCTCAGCAATGCCGGTGATATGTCAGCCACGGCGTGCCCATCTCTGCCATCAAAGCGCCCGCCCAGTTGCGCGCCCTCCACGACGCGGGTCAAGCCATGGATTGGGCGCAGCACATGGCGCAAAGAACACCCATGGCGCGATTATTTTTCCCCAACACAACCATGCCGGAGAAAACGCTCGTGAAAGCCCCGCCAGATCGCCCTTTGGCTTGCCGAACCCTGTCTCAATATTAAACATTGCGATCAAGCCGTTCGTCCCAAGCGGCGGCCGACCATCTGCGGAGCGCGCGCATGCCTCATCACCAAGGTAAGTGGCTGGCACCTGAAATGGCGCCAGGTCAGGCGCAGCGATGCGCATAGCGATCATCGGCGGCGGCTTTGCCGGGGTGGCCACGGCGCTGGAACTGGCCGACCGGGGCACCGAGATACACATCTTCGAGCGGGCCGAGCGGGCGCTCAGCGGCGCCTCGCGGCACAACGAGGGCAAGATCCATCTCGGCTATATCTACGCCCAGGACCGCAGCCTTCGCACGGCGGATCTGATGGCCCGGGGTGCCGCGGTGTTCCAGGATGCCCTCTACCGCTGGTTGGGTGAGGACGCAGGCCGCCTGCCGGTCTCGCCCGGGTTCCTCTACGCCGTCCATCGCGACAGCCTGGTTTCGCCAGCCGACTGCGAGGCGCATCTGAACGCCTGCAACGGGATTCTGCAGAAATACGCCCCGGGACTGGATGGCCCCTTTGCGAGCCCGGTCCGCGCGCCGCAGCGCCTGACCGAGGCCGAACGCGAGCAGACCTTTGCCAGCGATGCCGTCCTCGCCGCCTTCCGGACCGACGAGGTCAGCATCGACCCCGGTGCGCTCTGCGACGCGTTGGAGCAACGCGTGCTCGCCACATCTCAGATCGCGCTGCACACCGAATGCGAGATTGCCGAGGTCGCGCAACGGGGCAACCGCCTTGCCCTCCTCACCTCATCGGGCGACCGGCTGGAATTCGACCATGTCGTCAACGCGGCGTGGGAGGGGCGTTTGCCCCTCGATCAGCAAATGGGCCTGCCGGCGCCGCCGCGATGGTCGCACCGCATGAAATATTACCTGCGGCTCGAGGGCGATTGCGATCTGCCCACGGTCTCCTTCGTTCTGGGACCGTTCGGCGACATCGCGCGCTATGGCGGCTCCACCTATCTTTCCTGGTATCCTGCGGGCATGCGCCACTGGTCCTTCGATCCCGCGCCGCCCGCCTGGCCCACGCATCTGGACGGCCGCGAGGCCGAGGATCTGTCACACGCGATCCGCGCCGGTCTGGCCGGTGTCGTGCCCGCCGTCGCCGGGGTCGATGTGACCGGAGAGCACGCAACGGTCCGAGGCGGCGTCATCTGCGCCATCGGGCGGCGCGACGTGGACGATCCGGACAGCGCCTTGCACGACCGCACCGCCGGGGTCGGGATCCAGTCGCGCGGCAACTATCACTCCTTCAGCTCCGGCAAGCTCACGACGATCCCTTACTTCGCCGCTGAACTGGCCGGGCGGATCCGGGCGGGAAACCGGCGTTATGCCTGATCTGGTAACCATCGGCGTGCCGGTCTATCGCGGCGGCGCGTTCATTGCCGAGGCACTCGGCTCGATCCGCGACCAGACCCATCGCGAGCTGGAAGTGCTGATTTCGGTCGATGGCGGCGATCCCAACGACATCGCGGCCTGCGAGCCTTTCCTCGACGACCCGCGGTTTCGCCTGATCGTACAGCCGGAACGGCTGGGCTGGGTCGGGAACATCGGCGCGCTAATGGATCAGGCGGCCGGGACCTATTGGTGCTACCATCAGCAGGACGATATTCTGAAGCCGGATTACATCCAGGCCCTGCACGCCACCATGGCAAAGCGGCCCCGGGTCGCCGTGGCATTTAGCGATATCCAATGCTTTGGCGCGGTCGACTGGAAGATCACCCAGGCCCCGGTCACGGGATCGGATCTGGCGCGGCAGTTGACCCTGATGACCGACCATTTCAACGGCGTCGCCTTTCGCGGCCTGACCCGGGTCGCAGCCTTGCGCAGCCACGGCGCGCTCTATGCGAACGAGGCCGATGACTTCGCGGCAGAGACCGTCTGGATGTCGGCCATCGCCCGTGCGGGGCCCCTGGTGCGCGTGCCCCGGCTGCTCTACGCCAAGCGCTATCACCAGGACAACATCCATACCAAATGGGCGAAATGGCCGGTCGAAAAGCGCCTCCACGCCTGGTGCGTCCATTGCCGCGACATGGCCGGCATCGCGCTCGGCATCGACGCCCCCGCGGCCGAGAAACGCCTGATCTGGGCCGCGGCCATCCTGCGCCTGATGGGCACACGGGTCGGCAAACCCTATGTCGAACCCGCAATCGATGGTGCGGCCGCCGAGGAACGCCTGCCCATGTTCCTGCGGCTCTGCGAGGCGGAACGCGACAGCTTCACCGAAGCCCTCGAGATGCCCTGGCAAGAGATCGGCAGCCTTGCCCGAGCCCTGATAGGTACCGCATCACCAAGACTTTCGGCCTAGTTGAAAGAACGCGCTAGCCGCACTCCGCCTCGGTCGTCAACCGCTCCAGCGTTCGCTGTCGCATGCTCGACGTTCCAGGATTACAAAACCCTGCGTCGGGATAGGTCGCGCACATCCAAGGTTCCAATTCCAGAATCGATTTGCGCCAACAGGCGTTCTCCGGCAGCGGCGCAAGCTCTGGCAAGTCGTCCCTTGGCTCGGAAGTGACGCGGACCGGAATGCCACTTCTGCTATAGCTATCAACCATGTGATAAACTTTTGGGTGGAATTCCGTATCGCGCAAAGCGCTTTCCGCCATCGCCATGATCTCTTCATCGGATTTCCCGGCATGCCAGTTAACGGCGATGTGCTGCGCGCGGACCTCGGGGATCGTGCTGCCCAGTTCCAGCGCACGCTCGATCAGATCGATCGCGCCATCATGATCTCCGACACCCTGACGGTTCATCGACATTAGGCGCAGCAGTCTCGGATGTCGTGGAGTGTCCGCCAATCGACGACTGATCAATCTGCCGATTATGTCGCTGTCCTCGGTCGCGCGTGCAATCCGCTCGACATATCCGACATCCTGAAAATAGTTCTCGAGCAGAAGCTCTGCGGCCTCCTCATACCGCCAGGAATCCATCATCAGCCCGATAACAGTGCCGCGCCAGCGGCCGGGATACTCGGCTTGCAGGCGCTCAAGCGCCTCGCGCGCGTCGATTTCGCGTGGACGCCTGTCGATCGCGGCGATCAACTTGCATTCCGCCACATCCACGCTGTCAAACTCCTCCGCACCGCGCTCGCAATAGGCGTCGGTCGCGCCCGGCCATCCGCCCCATTGCGGCTGGAAGCGATAGAGCTCCGACCAGAAGCTGTCTTCGGGTTTGCGATAGCGGCTGGCAATCCTTACCGCGCGGTCGCGCAGATCGCGTTCGCCACCCCATCGCCCGACCTCGGCGAGCTTACTGGCGGCAAAATGATGGGTTGGGTCGTGCTCTAACGCTGTCTCGGCAACTTCGCGCGCTTCACTCATCAGCGCACGCATGCGATCCAAGCTTGCGCTCGGGGTCTCGCGAATGGTGTGCTCCCCACGCACAATCAGTGCCTCGTGCATCAGGCGACCGGCACGGGCGGCGTATCCGTGCGCGCTGTTGGGATGGGCTTCGATCCAGGCCAGAACCGTCGCCTCGACATCGGGGTGAGTGGTGTGAAATGCTCCGAACGCGTCGAGGTGCTGTTCGCTGTCGCCGGATGCCTCTCGCCCCTTCTCGACCCACTCGAACAGCGCCTGCAGCCCGTCGACATTGCCCCGTTTGCCAAGCTCCAGCACTTCGAAATAGATCGCGGGCGGATTGGCTGCGGCGAAGCTGAAAAACCCTGCGAACAGGGTGAGGGATACGGCTTTGCAAATCAGGTTCATGAAATATCCTGTCGAAGCTCAGCCGCGATATCGGCGATCTGAGGGTTACATCGATGCCTTGAATTCCGCCTCTAGCCTAGGCGCCGATGGCGCGTCCGTCCAGATACGGCATTGGGCAGGGCACCTTCGCCTTACCTTTGACGGCGCGCGATCCCGGCCTCGTTCATCAGAGCCGCGAGGCGGTAAAAGCCGTGGGCCATCTTGGTGAAGGGGGTCAGGATGAAGAACGCCAGCACAGCCCCCAGATGCACCACCAGCAGCGCGGGCATCGCCGCCGTCTGCCCGCCGGCGTACAGGACCAGTCCGCTGAAGCCGACAAAGCCCAGCAGGGCGGTGAATCCGACCTCCGCGCCCCAGGCTTGGCGCGCGCCCAGGTCCCGGTCGGCGCGCAATTTCAACTGGATCAGCCACACTGCCCCCCAGGTCATCAGCAGCCCGCCGCTGATCCCGAACAGCTTCGGCAGCGAGACCAACCCATAGGGCGCGGGCATTCCCAGCCCGTAATGCATGACGGTGGCCACGCTGGTGGAGGCAAAGCAGAGCAAAAACCCATACATCACAGCATGATGCGCCGCCCGGCGCGCGGGCGTGAAGCGGTCTTCATCTTCGAAATTGCACCCCTCGCCATGGCCGCCTTTCAGGTTTTTCATCAGGGCGGCCGCGCGCAGAGCCTGCGCCAGATCCGCCAGCCGGACATCGCCGCCACCCGTGGCCCGCCAATAGCGGCGCAGACCGACCCCGACACTCAGCAGCGGCAGCAGGAAGGCGGGCAGGAAGATCGCCACCATCGCGTTATGCGACAGGACCGCATAGAACCCCTCGCCCCCAGCGGGCGGCAGGGCGCGGACCGCCCCCAGAAGCAGGGCAAAGCCGATCAGCGTGGCCAGCGCAATCGTCCCTCCGCTGCGCTGGAACGCCCGGGCGAGGCCGCGTGGCCAGGCGAACTCCTCCCAACTCTCGTGGCGCAGATCGGCCAGGGCGCGCGGCAGGTTCAGGTCGAACTCGTGGGGCGCAGTGTACTGGCAGGCGTAGTAGCACCCCCGGCAGTTGTGACAGAGATTGGCGAGCTGGGTCAGATCCCCCGCGCTGAACGCCCGCGCGCGATGCAGCGCGGGGAAGACGGCGCAGTAGCCCTCGCAATAGCGGCACGCATTGCAGATCTCGACCTGACGCCGGGCCTCGGTGACGGTCTCAGGCGACATGGGCCGCAGCCTCCCGCCCCGCGATGCGCCCGAAGACCGTGCCGATGGTCATCCCGAAGCCGGCCAGATAGCCCTGCCCCAGGATCGAGCCTGCCATTGTCTCGCCCGCCGCCCACAGATTGGCGATGGGCCGGTTGCCGCTGCTGCATTGCGCGCGCTCATCCACTTTGAGGCCCAGATAGGTGAAGGTGACGCCGGTGCGCAGGCTGTAGCCATAGAACGGCGGCTCCACGATCGGGCGTGCCCAGTTGGTCTTGGGCGGGGTCAGCCCGGTGGTCGCGACCCCGTCCAGCTCGGTCGGATTGAAGGCCGAGGTATCGCCGCAGGCGGCATTGAAGGCCTCCACCGTTTCGCGCAGGCGGTCGGCGGGCAGGCCCATTTTTCCTGCCAGGTCTTCCAGCGTCGCAGCCTCGACCGGCGGGAAGACCGAGGGCATGAAGAGCGGCAAAGATCGAGCGTCTATAATGGCATAGCCGATCTGATCGGGTTCCGCCGCCACCAGGCGGCCCCAGATGGCATAGCGTTTTGGCCAGACATCCTCGCCCTCGTCATAGAAGCGCTGGCCGTGCTTGTTGACGACGATGGAGAAGGGCACGCAATCCAGCCGGGTCACGATGCCGCCGTCGAATTTCGGCGCGCGCCCGTCGATTGCCACCGCATGGCACTGGGTCGGGTCGCCGACGCTTTCCACGTTCTGGTCCAACAGGTTAGCAAGCACGGTGCCGCGATTATAGGGCGTGCCGCGGATCAGAAAGTTCTTCGCTGCGGGCCCCCAGGCCCGGGCCAGCCAATCGGTATCGGCCTGGAAGCCGCCGGACGCGACGACGACCGCCTTCGGCATAATGCGCCGAATCTCTCCCTGGTGAGTGAACTCGACATGGGCTATCGCGTCCCCATCCCGCTCCAGATGGGTCACAGGGGTGTCGTAGAGGACATCGACCCCCAGCGCCTCCGCCGTGCGGTAATAGGCATTTACCAACGCCTTGCCCCCACCCAGAAAGAACGCATTGGTGCGTGCCAGCGACAGCGTGCCGGAAAGCGAGGGCTGGAACCGCACCCCATTGGCCTGCATCCACGGCAGGCAGTCCTGCGAGGCGCGGATCGCCAGGCGGGCCAGCCCCTCATCGGTCTGCCCGTCCGTAACCTTCATCAGATCGGCGAGGTATTCGTCCTCGCCGTAACTCTCGACTAACGGGCCCAGCGGCCCGTCATGCATGCAGCGAAAATTGCGGGTGTGGCGCGAGTTGCCGCCGCGATAAGCCTTTGGCGCAGCTTCCAAAATGACGACGCGCGCACCGGCCTCCGCCGCTGTGATCGCTGCGCAGAGCGCCGCGTTGCCACCACCGATCACTGCGATATCCCAGGGACCGGCCGTCACTGCCGGCCCTGCATCTTGCGGATACGCAGGCGTTGCGAGGCTTCGATATGGGCGCGCATGGCGGCCTCGGCCCCGGCCCCGTCGCGGGTGCGCAATGCAGCCAGAACCTGGCGATGCTCCGCCACCGCCGCATCGGCCCGCGCGCGATCCATCAGCATCGAGGGACCGAGGATCATCATCGCCTTGCGCAACGTCGAGACAGAGCGGTGCAGGAACCGGTTCTTCGCCGCATCAAGCAGGGTCGCGTGGAAGACGCGGTTGAGATGGGTGGCCATGCTGCCCGGTCCGGCGGCGGCCAGGGCCTCGTTCACGCTGGTCAGTTCTTCTAGCTCGATCTCGGACGCCGCGCGGGCGGCCAGGCGCGCCGCCATCCCCTCCAGAACCGCGCGCATCTCGTAAAGCTCCATCGCCTCCGTATAATCCAGGCTGCGGATCACGGCGCCCTGGCGGGGCGCGTGGACGACCAGACCGTCGGCCTCCAGTTGGCGAATGGCTTCGCGGATCGGCGTGCGGCTGACCCCCAGACGAACGGCCAGATCCTCCTCGCGCAGGCGATCGCCGGGGGCAAGATCGCCCATCTTGATCTGCGCCAGCAACTGTCGATAGGCGGCGCTGCCCTGTGGCGGAGTGTCGTCCAACGTGGCCATCCAGTGCGATATTAACTGTATACGATTGGATACAACCGCATACAATCGTATACAATCAGCGTCAAGCGGTCAGAACCTCCGGATTGATCATGTGGATCGGTGCGCCCCCGGCAAAGGCATTCACCTGGTCGAAAATATCGGCGAATTGCAGATCGAACTCGTCCTCGGTGACATAGCCGATGTGAGGTGTCGCGATCAGGTTGGGATGGGCCAGCAGGGGGTCCTTGGGGTCGGTCAGAGGCTCGGTCTCGAACACATCCACCGCCGCCATGCCGGGGCGCCCGGCCTGCAGCGCCGCCAGCAGCGCCCCGGGTGCGACCAGCCCGGCGCGCGAGGTGTTGACGAAGAGCGCACCGCGCTGCATCGCCGCCAGATCGGCGCCGGTGACAATCCCCAGCGTGGTGGGCTTTAGGCGCACATGGATCGAGACGACATCGCTTGTCGCGAAGAACGCTTCGCGGTTTCGGGCGACCATCTCGCCATCTGCCAGAGCCCGGGCGCGGCCCTCCTCGGAGGACCACCACTGCACCTGCATACCGAAGGCCCGGGCATAGTCCGCCACCGCCTTCGCGATCCGGCCGTAGCCGTAGAGGCCCAGCATGCGCCCACGCAGGGTCTTGCCGACACCGATCTGCCAGCCCCCCGCCTTGGTCGAGGCCATCTGCTGCGGGATCTGGCGCATACCCGCCAGGATCAGGCCGAAGGTCAGTTCCGCCGCCGCGTAACTCGGCGTGTCGCTGTGCATGTTCGAGCAAAGCAGCACGCCGTGATCGGTGCAGGCGGCCACATCCACGTGCGGGTAGACGCTGCGCTGGCTGATGAGCTTCAGATTTGGCAGATGCTGCAACAACGCGCGGGTGACCGGCGTGCGCTCGCGGAACAGCACCAGCGCCTCGGCCTCTCGCAACCGGTCGGCCAGTACCGTCACATCCGGGGCGTGATCGGTCCAGACGGTCACATCGTGGCCCGCCAGACGCGCAAAACAGGGCAGCCCCCGCAGGGTGTCGAACCAATCGTCGAGGATATGGACCTTCATGGCCGCCTCCATCGTGAGGGATCAGGGGCCGCCCCAGATGCTGCCGGGGACAAAGACGCGCCCCTCCGCCAACTTGCGCGCGGTGCGCATCAACCCCGCCGATTTGAGGCTGAAGCCGTTATCGGCCTCGAAATTCACCAGGACATCGATGGTGCCGGAGGGGTGTTCCAGAACCACATTGGCCGGGCTTTCGCTGGGGCGTTCCAGCAGGCCGTCGGCCACGGTCCCCGGCGTCAGCGCACAGGAGGCGACGCATTGCGCCCCGGTGACCGCCGTACTGGGATGGGTTTTCCAGGGCATGAAGTAGCGCGAAGCCAGCGTCCCACCCGCACGCGCGCGGGCCAGCAGGCCGAACTTCGGGATGACGGATTGGCTGACATCGCCGAGGCCCATCTGCGCGCCCGCCTTCAGGCGCACAGCCTCCATCCGGGCGAAGAAATCGCGGTTGGCGTCGAGTTCCGCCGCACTCTCATACCCGGTCAGGCCAAAATCCCGGGCGCGCGCGATCACGAGCGGCATGGCGACATCCATGCAGGTGACCTCGACACCGTCGATCCGGTCGCGCAGATGTCCTGTCGGCAGAAAGGCCCCGGTGGCGGAGCCGACAACGCCCATGAAGGCCAGCGTGATCGGCGCCGCGCTGCCGGGGACACCGGCAATCTCGGACCCGCCATCATAGGTCAGCGCCCCGCCCGGCGTCTGCACCCGCGCCAGCACCTGGGCGCCGGTATTGACCGCGCGGATGCGAATCTCGGTTTCCTCGCCCTGGGGCTGGACCAGGCCCATCTCGATCGCCGCCGGGCCGACGCCCGAGAGGATATTGCCGCAGGTCGGTTTGAAATCGACCAGCCGGTCCTCGACCGAGACTTGGGCGAAGAAGTAATCGATCTCGGCCCATTCGTCATCCGAGCGCGAGAGCATCGCGACCTTGGTCGTCACCGCGGCGCCCCCGCCGATCCCGTCGATGTTCAAGCTGTGACCCGAGCCGAGGGCGGCGATCAGAACCCGCTCCAATGTCTCGCGGTCCGGTGGCAGGTCGGCGCGGTTGAAATAGGGGCCGCGCGAAGTGCCACCGCGCAGGAACAGGAACGGAATGCCGGTCTGGCTCATCTCATCGGGCTCATTTGAGCGGCCAGGGCAGGTCGACCGCGTCCTGCAGCAGGCCCGGCGGGAAATCCCGGTTGAGCGCGCCCGCCATCAGGCAGATGAAAGCGATCCCACAAGCGGTCAAGAGCGCGACGCGGCCCCATCCCGCGCCCGCACGCACGCGCAGGAAAGCGGTCAGGAAGCCGACCAGAGCCAGGATGAACCCGACGACGAACGTGGCCGCGATCAGCGCCGCGAACCAGGCCAGTGTGGACCACAGGCCATAGGGGGCATTCGCGTCCTCGCCCGCCACCTCCTTGTCCGCAAAGACCGGGTCGGTTTCGGGGCGCATGATCATCTGGGCCAGCAGGATCAGGCAGCAGAGGAGCGCGATGCCGCCCACGACCAGCGGCACGATCTTGTCGGTGAGGTTGAAGTCCGGGATCAGATGCGCGTTGATCAGCGCCGCCACCAGATAGGCGATGATGACAGCCAAAAACACCAGCGGCGCGCGTTTCGAGCCGGATTCGACCTCGCCCTCGGCCATGATGCTCTTGGCCTGGCGGATGCCGAGCACGACCGAGACCACGGTGACGACGATCAGCACGATCACGATGGGGCTGAAGACATACTCCATCCCCTCCTCGAAACTCTTGCGGAACCGGAAGGAGGCGATCTGGAACGCCTGGTTCGAAAACTTCTCGACCGGGTTGGAGAGCACGAAGCCGATCAGGAAGGCGGGCCGCGACCAGTCGAAGCGGCGCAGGAAGATCCCGATCAGCCCAATGGCGAAGAGCGCCAGCAGATCCTCGAAATTCTGGCCAGACTGGAAGGCGGCGAAGCTGATCAGCATGAAGAGGAAGGGCGCAAGCAGGGTGAAGCGGATCGTGGTGAGCTTCGCGATCCCGCCGGACGCCGCGATGCAGAGCAGCGTGCCCACCACATTGGCAAGCGCGAGCAGCCAGACGATGGAATAGGTGATGTCGAGATTGTCCCGCAGCATCGAGGGCCCGACCTCGATATCGCCCGAGCCGAGCAGCGCGATCGCCCCGATGAAGATCGCCATCGAGCCAGAGCCGGGGATACCGAAGAGCAGCGTCGGGACCAACCCGCCGCCCTCTTTCGCGTTGTTCGAGCTTTCCGGCCCGATCACGCCGCGCACTTCGCCCTTGCCGAAATTCGACTTGTCGGGCGTGGTCTGGACCGAGTGGCCATAGGCGATCCAATCCACCACCGAGCCGCCGAGCCCCGGGATCACGCCCACCAGCACCCCGATGACCGAGCAGCGCACCGACAGCCAGATATTGGCGAACCAGTCGCGCACCCCGTCCATCCAGCCCGCGCCCAAGCTGGCATCCTTGGCGATGGAGCGGTCCTGGCGGAGCAGCGACACGATCTCGGGCACCGCGAAGATGCCGAGGCCGACGATCACCAGTTTCAGCCCGTCGGTGAGATAGGGGATGTCGTAGGTCGCCATGCGCAGGCTGCCGCCCGCATCCGCCTCGCCGATCGTGCCGACCATCAGGCCGAGGCCCGCCGCCGCCAGGCCCTTCAGCGCCACGCGCCCGGCCAGGACCGCGACCATGGAAAGGCCGAGGACGGTGATCATCAGCATCTCGGGCAGGCCGAAGGCCAGCACGATGGGCCGCGCGACCAGGATGAACATGGTCAGGAACATCGCGCCCGCCAGCCCGCCGAACAGCGAGGAGGAGAACGCCGCCGAGAGCGCCCGCGCCGCCTGCCCCCGTTTCGCCATCGGGAACCCGTCCAGCACCGTCGCCTGCGAGGCCGACGAGCCGGGGATCCCCATCAGGACCGAGGCGAACGTGTCGGAGGTCGGCACGACGGCCACCATGCCGATCATCAGGGCGAGGCCCAAAACAGGCTCCATCCCGAACATGAAGGGCAACAACAGCGACAACCCGGCGATGCCGCCCAGCCCGGGGAAAACCCCGACCGCTAGGCCCATCACCACACCCAGCACCAGGTAACCCAGGACCACCGGGTCCAGGATCAGGGTCCAGGCGTCGCTTAGCGCAGGCAGCGCGGTTGCCAGAATGTCCATAGCACCGCCCCCTCGGCTCTTGGAAAATCAGCGGCCCGGGCCTATGCCCGGGCCGCCGTGTCTCGGGTTACTCCAGCGAAACACCGTAGGCTTCCTTCAGCCAGTTGATGACGAAGGCCTTGGCCTCGTCCGAAACCGTGGTGCCGGTTTCGGTCGCCTGCTTGGCCCCCTCGCCCACAAAGACCGAATACTTGCCGACGCGTTTGGAGGAGATCTCGGCGAAATCCGCCCGATTGCGCACGGCGTCGAAGGCGGCGGTATAGGTGTCGGCCACCTCCTGCGGGGTGCCCGCGGGCAGGAAGGCGATCTTCTGCACCGGGAAGCCGGCGACGAAGAACGCTTTCCAAGCCTCCCAGGCCTCGCCGGAGGTTTCGCAGCCCTCGGTCGCCTCGCAGACCTCCTTGAAGGTCGGCAGGTCGGGGAAGGTCGGATCGCGCACGATGTTGCCGTCCGCGTCCAGCGAGCCCCAGGTCATCATTGGCACCGCCTTGCCCGCTGCCACCAGATCGGCAGAGGCGCCCAGATAGCCCGAGGAGGTCTGGTAATCGATATTCGCCTCGCCCCGTTCGAACATCAGCCGCCCGTCGCCGCGGCCCTTGATGCCGAAGACCGGCTCGACATTCATGCCCAGCATCTGCCAGGCGAGCAGTGGCACCAGATCCAGCCGGGTCGCGCCCTGGCTGCCATAGATGAAGTCGGTGTCCTTCAGATTGTTTGCCGTCCCGTCGAACTTTGCCCCGTCCTCGGGGTTCAGATAGGCGACACCGCCGGTTCCCGACGCCATCACCGGCGTCCAGTCGCCATATTCATAGCGCACGCGGGGATCGCCCAGCAGAAACGGGAACTGGGTCGAGCCCGAGGTGCCGAACATCAGGGTGCCGTCTTCATGCTCCTGCTTCTGGAACCAGTTGGCGCCCTTGGTCGAGCCCGCACCCGGCATGAACTTGACCACCACAGTCGGATTGCCGGGCAGTTCCTCGGCCAGGAGCGGCGCGAAGAAGTTCGCCCATTTGGCCGAGCCGCCGGTCTCCGAGAACGGGATCACCCATTCGATGGTCTTGCCGGAAAAGTCGACCTCGGCCTTGGCTGGCGCTGTCGTAATGGTTCCGATCATCGCGGCGGCTGCGAGAAGGCCGGCGATTTTGCGTGCGGTCATTGGTGTCCTCCCATGTGATCACCGTCATTGCGGGGTCAGACGCCCCGTCGATTGGGCGGTCGTCGTGGGGAGCACCCCGCGCAACCGCGTGTGTTTGATGCCGGGCATGACCGCTGCAACACGCGCGGGCGCCGGGCACGACACGACCCGACAGTAACCACACATTGCGCTGCCGTCGAGGTTGAGCGTTCGGTGGCAGCGCGCAACCGGATCGCGGGACGCGCGGTTGGTATGCCCGCGCACCGCCCCTCAGGCCTGTTTCCGGTCCAGCAGCCAATGCATCAGCGCCATGGCTGTGGGATTGGTCCGCGATCGCTCTGCCAGGCAGAGGAAATAGGCGTTCGGGCTGGCGATCAGGTGGGGGGAGAGCCGGACCAGCCGCCCCTCCGCCAGTTCCGGGGCCAGCAGCGGCAGCCAGCCGAGGGCGACGCCCTGCCCCTCCAGACAGCTTTTCAGCAGCACGTTCGCATCGTCGATCCGGATGCCGGCGCGCGGCTTCGCCTGCGCCATGCCGGCGCTTCGCAGCCAGTCCTCCCACTCCGCATCGGTTTTGTAGTGCAGGAGGGGGGCGGATTGGATCAGGGTTGCCACATCCTCAGTCCCCGTCTGGCGCAGCAAGGTGGGGGCGGCGACGGGGACCACCGACATCTCCAGAAACGGGACAGCCTGCAGACCGGGCCAGCGCCCGTCGCCCCACAGGATCTGCAGATCGGCGGAGTGCGCGTCTGCGGCAGCGCCATGGGCGACCGGGATCAGACGCAGTTCCACATCCGAGAACTCCTCGAACAGGGCGGAGAGTTTGGGGCTGAGCCAGCGCGCGGCCAGAACCGGCCCCAGCGCCAGGGTCAGAACCGGGCGCGCGGGCGCCTTTACCCGTGCCGCGTCGACTGCCTGCCGCAACCCGGTGAAGGCGCTCGTGCAGGCCTCGGCGAGCGCATGCCCGGGCGCCGTCAGGGATACGCCGCGCGCCACCCGGTGGAACAGCGGTTGGCCCAGATCCGCCTCCAACGCGCGGATGTGATGGCTGATCGCGGTGGGCGAGACCTGCAGCTCCTCCGCCGCGCGGTTGAAGGCGCCAAGGCGGGCGGCGGCCTCGAACGCGCGCAGGGCATGCAGTGGCGGCGGGTGCATGGAACCTCCCATAAGTGAGTCCTGCTCATCTATAGGTGAGTGATGCACCCCTTGTCACAGGTCTTTCGTGGGGGAAAGCTGGGCGCATTGGTGAATGATGCTGAGGATATCCATGGCCGCTCCCGCTTCCCGCCGTGGCCGTCAGGCGCGCAAGAACCCGGCTGCGGTTGCAGTCGCCGCCGCGCCCGGCGGGCAATATGCGGGCCGGTATCGACCTCTCAGCGATGCCGAGGAACAGCAGGTCCACGAAACCGCGCTGGAGTTGCTGGCGACGCTGGGCTTGGGCCAGCCGATCCCCTCGATGATCGATCGGGTGACCCGCGCTGGCGGGCGCCTCGGTGATGACGGGCGGCTGCTCTTCCCCGAAAAGCTGGTTCTGGACACAATCGCGGGGGCGCGGCGGGAGATCACGCTGCATGGCCGGGTGCCGGGACTGGATGTCATGCTGTCGGGCAGCCGAAGCTATTTCAGCTCGGGCGGGGCGGCGCCCAGCCTTCTGGATTTCGAGACTGGGATCTATCGCGACTCGACGCTGGCCGACCTCTACGATGCCGCGCGGATCTGCGATGCGCTGGAGCATGTCCACCATTTCAGCCGTTCGCTGGTGGCGCGCGATCTGCCGGATGCCGCCAGCATGGACATCAACACCGCCTATGCCTGCCTGGCGGGCACAGCCAAGCCGGTCTCGATCAGCATCACCGAACGCGAGACCGTCGGACCGATTGCCGAGATCTGCTATGCCATCGCGGGCGGCGAGGCCGCGTTTCGCGCACGCCCCTTTCTGACCGTGATGGTCTGCCATGTGGTCCCCCCGATGCGGTTTGCCGAGGAGGCCTGCGAGACGCTGGAAGCCGCAGTCCGCGCGGGCTTTCCTGTGCAGTTGATCTCGGCCGGTCAGGCCGGTGCGACCAGCCCTGCCACCATCGCAGGTTCGCTGGTGCAGGCGGTGGCCGAGACGCTGGCGGGCCTGGTCTTTGCCCGGCTGGTCGATCCCGGGGCCCGCGCGATCTTTGCCCCCAAACCCCTGGTCGCGGATCTGCGCACCGGCGCGATGAGCGGGGGCGGCGGCGAGCAGGCGGTGCTGATGGCCGGTGCGGCACAAATGGGCCGGTTCTACGACCTGCCCACAAGCTCCATCGCCGGGATCACCGATGCCAAGACCGTGGATGCGCAGCACGGGGCGGAGAAGACGCTGGCCGTCACCCTGGCGGCCCATGCGGGGTCGAACCTGGTCACCCAGGCCTGCGGGATGCAGGCCAGCCTGCTGGGCGTCTCGCTGGAGGCCTATGTCGCCGACAACGACATGCTGGGCAACATCATGCGCACGATCCGTGGGGTCGAGGTTTCGACCGAGACCCTGGGCGCCGACGTGATCGCCGAGGTCTGCCGCGGCGAGGGGCATTATCTGGGCCATGCTCAGACGCTGGAGCGGATGGTCAGCGATTACGTCTATCCCGCCATCGGCGACCGCCAGCCGCCCCGCGATTGGGAAGCCGCGGGCGCGCAGGACCAGCGCGCGCGCGCACGCGCACGAACCGCGGAACTGTTGGCCGGCCATTTCCCGCAGGCGATCGACCGCGAGACCGACGCGCGCCTGCGCACGGCGTTCCCGATCCGCCTGCCGCGCGACCGGATGGCGCACGGATGACCGGATTTACCCATTTGTTCCGCGAGATCCGGCTCGGCGACGTGACGCTGGCGAACCGCATCGTCTCGACCGGGCACCACACCTATCTGTCCGACCGCGTGCCGGATGATCGGCTGGTGGCCTATCACGAGGCGCGGGCACGGGGCGGGGCGGGGCTGATCGTCTCGGAAATCGTGGCGGTGCACCGGACCGCGGGCTTCTCGCAGGATCTGCTGGTAGCGGAGGACCGCGAGGCGATCCCCGCCTATCGCCGTCTGGCCGAGGCGTGTCACCGCCATGGCACCCGGATCTTCGCGCAATTGTTCCATCCGGGGCGCGAGATCCTGTCGGCCCGGGACGGTATGGCCCCGGTCGCCTGGGCACCTTCGGCGGTGCCGAACGAGCGGTTTCACATCATGCCCAAACCCATGCCCGCCGGGCTGATCGCGGAGATCGTCGAAGGCTTTGGTCGGACGGCGGCGATCCTGGCGGAGGCCGGGTTCGACGGGTTCGAGATCGTTGGCAGCCACGGCTATCTGCCCGCGCAGTTCCTGAACCCGCGGGTCAATCTGCGCGACGATGCCTATGGCGGCGACGCAGCGCGCAGGTTGCGGTTCCTGCGCGAGGTGATCGCAGCCATCCGCGCGGAGACGCCCGGACGGGCGCTGGGCCTGCGCCTTTCCGGCGCCGAGATGGACGAGGCGGGTCTGACGGAAGACGAGACCCGCGAGGCCTGCATCGCCCTGGCGCCCGATCTGGATTATCTCAGCGTCGTCGCAGGGACATCCGCCAGCCTTGGCGGCTCGGTGCATATCGTGCCGCCGATGGGCCTGGCGCATGGCTATACCGCGCCGCTGGCCGCCGCGATCCGGCAAGCGTCGGGCAAACCGGTGATCGTGACGGGGCGGGTCAACCAGCCGCAAGTTGCGGAGCGGATCCTGGCGGCGGGTCAGGCCGATCTCTGCGGAATGACGCGCGCGATGATCTGCGACCCGGCGATGCCGGGCAAGGCGCGCGCCGGGTGGCTGGATGATATCCGCGCCTGCATCGGGTGCAATCAGGCCTGTATCGGGCGGGCGCATAAGGGCCTCGGCATCTCGTGTATCCAGCATCCCGAGACGGGGCGCGAGATCGACTTTGGCACGCTGGCGCCTGCGGACAGCCCGAAACGCGTCGCGGTCATCGGCGGCGGTCCGGCGGGCATGAAGGCCGCGGCCGTGGCGGCGGCGCGGGGGCATCGGGTGACACTCTACGAACGCGAGGCGCGGCTGGGCGGCCAGGTGCATCTGGCCCAGGCGCTGCCGGGGCGCGAGGAATTCGGCGGCATGGCCGGCAATCTGGAACGCGAGATGACCGCGGCGGGCGTCGAGATCCGCACCCGCACCGAGGTCACCGCGGATCTGATCGCCAGGGATGCGCCGGACACCGTCCTGATCGCCACCGGCGCCCTGCCCTATCTGCCCCGGCTCGAAGGTCTCGACAGCCCCATGGCGATCACCGCCTGGGATGTGTTGCAGAACCGCGCGAATGTCGGGAAGACCGTGGTGATCGCCGATTGGCGGGCGGATTGGATCGGGCTGGGCCTGGCCGAGCGGCTGGCGGCCAATGGCTCGACTGTCACGCTCTGCACCAATGCGGCCATGGCGGGCGAGGTGCTGCAGATCTATACCCGCAACCACTATGTCGCGCGGCTGCATCGTCTGGGTGTGACGATCCGGACCCATGCGCGACTGTTCGGGGCGGATGGCGGGGTGGCCTATTTCCAGGACACGCTGACCGGCGAGCCGATTGTGTTCGAGGATGTCGATACGCTGGTGCTGTCGCTCGGCCACGCGCCACAGGACGCGTTGGAGGCGCCGCTCGGCCGCCTCGGCATCCCCGCCCGCGCGATCGGCGATTGCGTGGTGCCGCGCACGGCGGAAGAAGCGATATACGAGGGCCTGTTGGCGGGGAGCGAGATATGAGTGAGACGATCACGGGCGGCGAGGCGGTCTATCGCGTCCTGAAGGGTGCGGGGGTCAAGACGGTTTTCGGGCTGCTGGGCGGCTCGATGCTGGAGCTTTACGATGCCATCCACCGGGACGGCGACATCGCCTATATCGGCGCGCGCGACGAACGGGCGGCGGGGCATATGGCCGATGCCCATGCCCGTGTCACCGGCGGCCCCGGCATCGTTCTGGGCGCACAGGCCGGACCCGGCGTCGTCAATCTGGTGACCGCGGTGGCCGAGGCGCATCTGGCCTACGCCCCGCTGGTGGTCATCGCCGGGGCGATCAGCCGGGCGGATCTGGGCAAGGACACGTTTCAGGAGATCGATCAGGTCGCACTGTTCGCGCCGATCTGCAAACGCTCGATCCTGGTGACCGAGCCCGCGCGGCTGGCGGAGATGCTGCGCGATGCGATCCGTCTGGCGATGAGCGGGCGGCGCGGGCCGGTGGTGCTGCACGTGCCGCGCGATCTGTTCGCGGCGGCGTGCGCGGTGCCGCAGGCAGGCCCGATCCGCATCGCCCGCGCGGGCCCGCCCGGCCTTGCGGATCTGGAGGCGCTGGCCGCGATGCTGGGCCGTGCGGAGCGTCCCGTGATCATCGCGGGCGGCGGGCTGAAATCCGCCGCGGGCTCGACCGCGCTGGTGGACCTGGCAGAGCGGTTGCAGATCCCCGTCGTCGCCTCCACCGGCCATGCGGATGTGATGCCCCATGGCCATGCGCTGTTCGCGGGTCAGGGCGGGCCGCGCGGCAATCGCGTGGCAAGCGGCCTGACGCGCGATGCGGACGCGATCCTGGCCATCGGCGCGCGGCTGGCCTTTAACTCCACCTTCCTCAGCCACGACTATATCTCGGCCGATGCCCGGATCGCGCAGATCGATATCGAAGCCTCCGCCGTGGGGCGCTACTTCCCGGTCGAGGTCGCGATGCAGGCCGATGCGGTCGAGAGCGCGCGCGCCATTGCCGACCTGGACGGTCTGGACCCGGCGCGCTGGGCCGATTGGCGGGCGCAGTTCCAACAGGATCTGCAAAGCCTGGCCGCCGAACGTCAGGGCGAGGCGGCGGACGAGGCCCAGCCGATGCATCCGCGCCGCGCGCTGGCCGAGATTCGCGCGGCCCTGCCCAGGACCGCAATCGTCACGCTGGATACCGGCAATGCCTGCCTGCAGGCCGCCGACCGGCTGGCGCATTACGAAAGCCCGGGCCTGATCACGCCGCTGGATTTCGGGTTGGTCGGCTTTGGCTATGCCGCTGCCCTGGGTGCCAAGGCGGCGGCGCCGGGGCGCCCGGTGGTAGCTGTGATGGGCGATGGCGCCTTCGGGTATACCATGGCCGAGGTCAAGACCGCCGTGCAGCACGGGCTGGGCGTGATCGCCGTGGTTCTGGATAATTGCGCCTGGGGGGCCGAGAAAGCCTATCAGCAGGAGTTCTTTGGCGGCCGTCTGATCGGGGCCGAGATCGACGGCCTTCCGCTGGACGAGTTCGCCCGGCTTTGCGGTGCCCAGGGATGGCGGGCCGAAACCCCGGAGGCGCTGCGCGACGCCCTCGCGCAGGCGTTGCAGGGCGACGGCCCGGGCCTGATCCATGTGAAGATCGACCCGACCGCGCTGAACACGCTGCGCAAGGACCTGTTCAGCCGCAAGGACTGAAGACCCCGCTCAGAGCACGAAGTCACCCGCAACCAGATCGACCAGGCCGGTCAACTGGATCTCGAAATCGCTGCTGGCATCGCCATCGGTATCCGCCTGGATCAGCGTGAGATTGCTGCCGGCGGAGGTGAAGAACCGCAGCTCGCCCGCCGTGCCGGAGAACCCGGCGCGTTCGATGAAGTCGAAAGCCTGGTTCCCGCCCGAGGTCGTATCCGCATCCAGGCGGCTGAGCTCGATCCGGTCGCCCGCGTCGAAATCGGTGATGCGGTCGCGGGTCGCGCTGCCCGCGCGGCTATCGCTCTCGCGGAAATAGATGAAGCGGTCATTGCCGCCGCCGCCGGTCATGATGTCCTGGCCCGCATTGCCATAGAGCTTGTCGAAGCCGACCCCGCCATCCAGCGTGTCGTCGCCCGCGCGTCCGGCCACCCGGTCGGCCCCGCGCCCGCCGCGCACCAGATTGTCGCCTGCATCGCCGAACAGGACGTCGATGAAATTGCCGCCCTCCAGATCCTCGACACGGCGAAAACGGTCGCCTGCCGCGTCGCCTTCGCCCGCATTGCTGCCCTGCAGATCGGCCACATTGCGCCTCGAGGAGCCGGCATAGCTGGCCGTGTCGCGCCCGGCGCCGCCATCCAGCAGGTCCCCGCCGATGCCGCCCAGCAGCACATCATCGCCCGATCCGCCGATCAGGTCGTCATTGCCCCCGCCGCCGATCAGCCGGTCGTCCCCCGCGCCGCCCGCCAGCGTGTCATCACCGCCGAGGCCCGAGATCCGGTCATTGCCGCCCTGCCCGTTGAGGACATCCGCGGCGCTGGACCCGGTCAGAGAGTCCACATCGTTGGTGCCCTCCGTGCTGTCGGCCGCGAACAGCACGAAGTCATCGTTCGGCGCATCGGGTACGTCGTCCTCGATCGGGGTCGAGGACAGCGTGTAGGTCGTGGTCTGGACGCCGCGATTGTTGGTGACCTGGATGTAGAGGGTCGCATCCTCCCGCCCCGTGACCACGGCCTGGGCGGCGGCGGTGCGGTCACTGAACGGGTTCAAGCCACCGGTAAACACCTGCTCGACCGAACCATCCTCGTTGTCCACCGCATAGACGCTGAGCGAAGTGCCGAGCGAGTCGCGCAGTTGCAGCATCACCGTCTCGCCCGGTTCGACATCGATGCGCACCCAGTCCTGGTCTTCCCTGCTCTCGAACAGGCCCAGGATGGTGCTGTTGGGCACGATCGCGACCTGGGTATTGGCGTTGTCCGGCGTGTCGGTCGGCGCCTCGCGTGCAGTCAGCAGGTATTCGCCGTTGAAGCTGCTGCGCCGTTCGACCACGGCGAAATAGTCGACGCCTGCCTCGGGCGAGAGGATCAGCTCGCCCGTCGCATCGACGGTATAGTCCAGCCGGCCATCGCCGACATCGCCGAAGCCCTGCAGCACGTTGCTGAACAGGCCGAATTGGGCGGGGCGCCCGAAGGCCTCGCCAGAGGGCTCGGCGCTCGACACAATCGAGAAGCTGACATCGGCGACAGTGGTGATCGCCTCGCCATCGACGGCGCGGAACCCCTCGATGATGTAGGAGGCGCCGGGCGACAGATCCAAGCGCACATAGTCCAGCTCGAAATCGCTGTCCGTCTGACCGCTGACATCGTTGTCCAGCGTCAGGGTGAGCGGGGTGGAGATGTTGTCCGGCGCGTCATCGGCGAAACTCGACAGCGAGACTTCATAGAGGCCCCCGGACGCATCGCCGAACAGGCGGACGTAATAGTCGAACCCGGCCTCGGCCGTGAATGTGCGCGATCCGACCAGGATCGAGGCGCCCGGCACGACCGGGTCGTTGGAGTCCACGATCTGCCCGGTCGCCGGATCGACCTTCAGCAACTGATGCGAAGGGATACCCGGCACCAGCGGGTTGGTGGGATCGACCGAAAACGCGTAGCTGTCACCGGCGGTTACATCCAGGCGCACCCAATCGGTGTCCGAGCGCGCCTCGAACGGGACGGTCAGGGTCTCGCCATCGGCGACCTCCAGCGTCGTCGTCGCGTTGTTCGGCGCATCGTTCGGCAGCGCGGTCAGGTTCAGCACCCAGTCGAGATCGTCGTTGAAGGGCAGCAATTGACCGAGATTGTTGACGACCGCGTAATAGGTCACCCCGGGAAGAGTGGAAAACGCGAGCGCATCGTCGGTCCCGCCGGTGCCGAAGCCGAAATCGGGGCCCGAGACCAGCTCGCCGGTCGCATCGTCGATCCCGATCACCGCCAGGCCGGCATTGAAGAACCCGAAATTCGAACTCAGCAGGAAGCTCTGGTTCGGTGCGGTGTCGAGGCGGATCCAGTCGCGGTCGCTGACCGTCTCGAACAGGCCGGACAGGCTTTCGCCGAGGGCGAGCGACAGGGTCGTCGTTTCGTTGTCCGGCGCGTCGTCCTCGATCTCGGTCAGCTCGATCGTATAGTCGGCATCGCCGAAACTGTCGCCGGTGAACGAGACGAAATAGTCGCGCCCCGGCACGGTGGTGAATGTCGTCGTGATCGTGCCCCGGTCGAACCCCGCATCCCCCAGGCCGATATAGGGCAGGAAGAACTCGCTGAGGCCCCGCTCGTCCTGGCTGAAGAGCAAAAGCTCCTGGCTGATGATATTGCCGCCGGAATTCAGCGTGAGCGTGTAGGTGGTATTCTCTTCAAGGATCAGTCGAAACGTGTCGCGATCGAATGAAACGGACTGATTGGCTGAAATCTGGGGCACAATATTCTCCTTCTACGCAACTCACGCGCCTGCGGCATTCGGAGAAAAGTTAACGGATGGGAGGGGGCGCGTCTATGCAGTCGGTCGCATTTTCACGCCTCGGGCGGTGCGGGGCGCCGCTGGCGCTTCAACCGCTCCAACGTCACGCCGCCATTGATGAAATCGATGCCCTCGCCGAGCAGGGCGTCCTCCAACCGGTCGAGTTTGGAGGTTGTGATATCGCCCTCGCCACTCTCGTATCGTGCGACGGTACGCAGCGATACGCCGGTACGGTCGGCCAGGTCCTGACGGGACCAGCCGAGCAGCGCGCGGGCGGCGGAGATCTGTTGTCTTCGGATCAAAATCGACCCCAACACTCTTAAAGTTCTCGTTATCTAACACTATATATGTCGAAATTGACATTATCACGCGAAATATGGCTTATTTGGCAATATGCCGCGTTTTTGGAGAGGCTATTTGACACCACTGGACATTCTGCTCGCCCCGCAATCGCTGCCTTTCGCCATCGCTCTGGGCATCGTGGCAGGCATGCTGGCCATCGAACTGGCGCTGACGATGGTCGGTGGCTCGCTGATGGGGGGCGATGGAGATTTTGGGCTGGACCAGACGCCGTTCGAGAGCCTGTACGAGAATAACGCCTTCAACGCGGTGGGGATGCGCCAACTGGCCTAAGTGATCGCGGATTCCAAGAAGAAGCGCGCGTTGATCGATGCCGAAGCCGACACCGCGGTGCGCCAGGCCGCGATGGAGGCCGCCAAGCGCAAGCTGCAGATCGATCGCGAGGAACGCGAGGCGGAAATCGCGCAGACCCAGGAGATCGAGACCCTGCGAGCGGCGCAGGAGGCCGAGATCGCAAGACGCCGCGCCCAGGCAGAGCAGGAAGCCGAACAGGCACGGATCGCCAAGGAACGCGAGATCCGCGCCTCGGAAATTGCGCGCGAAGAAACGATCCGCGCCGCCGAGATCGCCAAGGAGCGCCAGATCGAGGTGGCCGATCAGGAACGCCAGATCGTCATTGCAACCAAGTCGGAGGAGGAGAGCCGCGCCCGCGCCTCGGCCGATACCGCGCGCGCCGAAGCCGCCAAGTCCGCCGAGGCGATCGCCACTGCCCGCGAAGTGGCCGAGGCCGAGCGGACCAAGCAGATCGCCCTGATCGACGCCCAGCGCGAGGCGGAGCGACTGGCGACCCGCATCCGGCTGGAAGCCACCGCCGAGAAAGACGCCGCCGCAGACCGCGCCGAAGCGGTGCGAGAGGAAGCCACCGCGAAGGCCGACGCGATCAAGATCCAGGCCGAGGCGAAAAAGGCCGACAAGCTGGCCGAAGCCGAGGGCACCCGGGCGCTGGTAGACGCGGAAAACGCGATCTCGGCCGAAATCGCCGCGATGAAAGTGCAACTCGCGCGCCTGGATGCGCTGCCCGATATCGTGGCCCAGATGGTCAAACCGGCGGAGAAGATCGACTCGATCAAGATCCACCAGGTCTCCGGCCTGGGCGGGGGCGGCACGCCCGGTGCGGCATCCGGCCCTGGCGGCAGCCCGGTGACCCAGGCGGTCGATGCGATCGGCGCCATGGCCGTGCAGTTGCCCGCGCTGAAGAAGCTGGGCGAGGAAGTCGGCATCAGCCTGGAAAGCGGCCTGGCCGGGATCGTCGCCACGCAGGAAGGCCTTGCCGCGGACCCCGAAACCTCGGGCGAGGCCGAAACCCCGCCCCCGACACCGAACGCCTGAGCCGCGATCACCCGATCCGGATCGCGCCAGTCCACCGGCTGGCGCGATCGTTCTGTTTTCCAGCCCCGGCGCAACGGATCTTCAGACATTCCAGCGGCCTGGCCGGCATTTTCACCACATGGCAGGCGACTCGGACCACAGCACGGATTGCGGGTTTTGGCTGTGCGGCTTCTTACAGCGAATCCATCACCTTTAGCGGAGCATTTCTGTGCCATTCCGGGACACTCCCCCAAGCGATGCTGAGGCAGGCGCAGTCCCGGATGGCACCGAGTTCAGTTGCGATGGAGACTGTTATGAAACTGCCTTTTGCAGAGCCTGATCCTGCGGGTTCGGAACGTGCCCGCGAGGCCAAACGGGTCCGGGACCTGGCCACCGAGATCTCGCGCCTTTCGCCCCAGGCACAGACGCGCACCAATCAGGAAGAGAACGATCACGGTCCTCAATACCCCGCGAATTTCACCAAGGGCCTGCTGCATGACGAATGCGGTGTATTGGACGATGCGGACGACTACAGGTGTTTCGTCGAGGCGATCAACGCGCCCGACCGGACCCGGTTCGAGAAGGGCGTCCGCACCGCTAAAGACCGCGATGTGAAGTTCAACTGCCCGACCAAGATCACCTGCGGCGGCAAGCAGAAGGTTGCGTGGCGGTCCTGGGAAAGCCCGCGTGCGGGGCATATTTATGAGCTTCAGGGGCCGGATGCCGGCGCCGTGGGCATGGCGCCCGCCCCGCGTGTCGGCTCGTCCGAACTGGCCGCCGAGATGGCCGAGGTCTATGGCCTGGCCCTGCTGCGCGATGTCCCGTTCACCGAGATTTGCCAGGGGGGCGGCAAGAAGCTCTGCCCCTCGACCGAGAAACCGGGCGAGGCGATCCTGTCGGCCAAGCAGGTCGTCGATGCGCTGAACAAGATGCCGTTCTATTCGGGCAAGGAGGTCTGCTCCTCGACCCCGCATATGACGGACGAGACGGGCCTCAACCAGTTCGAGCGGAACCGTCGCTTTGGGCGGACCCTTTCGCCCGACGGCAAGCTGACGCCCGCGACGGCGTTCAGGGGATCGACCAAGGGGGCGCTGGTCGGGCCCTATATCTCGCAATTCATGCTGATCGGTGCGGATTCGCTGGCCTGCAAGGGCAACAACAAATCCAACTTCCCGCAGAAACAGGCCAGCTTCGACCTTCAGGACGGGTTCATCCCCTATGGCTCGCTGATCATCGATCAGCGTACGCTCAGCCACAAGAACTGCCTGGACTACATGACCGACTGGTGTTCCTGGCTGGATGTGCAGAACGGGGCGAACACCAGGGGGGCGGATCAGTTCGAGGAGCAGCGCCGCTTCATCACCACGCCGCGCGATCTGGCGACCTATGTGCATTTCGATGCGCTGTACGAAGCCTATCTGAATGCCTGCCTGATCATGCTGGCGATGGGGATACCGGCCTCGAAAGGCTTTCCGGAGCCCAGCCCGTCGGGCAACCGGGATGCGTTTGCCACCTTTGGCGGGCCGCATATCCTCAGCCTGGTCTGCGAGGTCGCGACGCGGTGCCTGAAGGCGGTGCGCCGGCAGAAGTTCAACTATCACCGCCGGGCGCGGCCCGAGGTAATGGGCGGGCGTTTCACCCTCTCGTGCCTCGGCATCAGCGAGAAGCTGGGCTGTGCCGGTCCCGCCTTCCACAAGTCGCTGGGCGAGATCCCCAAGGAGATACAGGAGGCGATCATCAAGCACAATGCCGGTCAGAACGGCGCGGCGATGGTCGATATGCGCAACGTAAAATGCGATGGCAAGGGCTGCCTGCCCAAGGGCGTCAAGCCGGATGCGTTCAACACCTGCAACCTGCTGTTGCCGATGGCCTTCCCCGAAGGCTCGCCCATGCATCCAGCCTATGGCGCGGGACATGCGACGGTAGCGGGCGGCTGCGTCACCATGCTGAAGGCGTTCTTCGAGATGTTCGAGGATTGCGACAGCCATGTGGAACGCCCGCTCTGCGATGGCGACGGCAAGCCGATCGTCTATGTGCCCACCGCGGATGGCAGCAAGCTGACCAAGGACAGGAAGTTCAAGGACAAGCTGACCGTCCAGGGAGAACTGGACAAGCTGGCGGCCAATATCTCCATCGGGCGGAACATGGCCGGGGTCCACTATTACTCGGACTATTACGACAGCCTGCGGATGGGAGAGCGGATCGCCACGGGGATCCTGCTGGAGCAGGCGCCGACCTATGGCGAGACGGTTGAGAGCACGTTCAAATCCTTCGACGGCGATCTGGTCACGATCTCGGGCGAGGGCGGCTCGTGCCCCTCCCTGTCGGTCATGGACCGCGATGGCGCCCCGGTGCAGCCCAATGACTGGTGGCTGCGCCATGTCAGTGGGGCGGAGCTGTCGGAAGACCTCTGACGGCGTGAAGATACCGGCAAACATCCCCGCCATCGCACCGATGGCGGGGTACGGTTGTCAGAGCACGAAGTCGCCCGCCTCCAGGTCCACCAGACCCTGCAACTCGATCTGGAACTCCGCCGCAGCGTCGTTGTCGGTATTGCCAAGGATCACCGTGATGCCCTGGGCCGTCGCCTGGAAAAAGCGCAGCTGACCGGCATCCGAGAACTGGCTGGTCGAGATGAACTGGAAGGTCTGGTTGCCGCCCGTGGTCTCGTCGGCGTCGAAGCGGCTGATCTCGATCCGGTCCGATCCGCTGGCGTTGAAGTCGGTGATGATGTCGCGATTGCCCGACCCCACGCCCGTATCGCTGACCTGGAAATAGATGAAGCGGTCATTGCCGCCGCCGCCGGTCATCACATCGACCCCGGCATTGCCATAGAGCTTGTCGAAGCCCAGCCCGCCATCCAACGTATCGTCCCCCGCCCGGCCGGTGACCCGGTCCGAGCCGCGCCCGCCGGAGATGACATTGGCGCCCTGATCGCCGAACAGGACATCGATGAAATTGCCGCCCTCGAGATTCTCGATCGAGTTATAGACGTCGCCCGCCGCGTCGCCGACATTGGTCTGCAGGCCCTGCAGGTCGGCCACGTTGCGGATGGTCGAGCCCTGGAAGGAGGCCGTGTCCGATCCGCCGCCGCCGTTCAGCGTGTCGCCAGCCGTGCCGCCGACCAGGGTATCGTCGCCGCCAAAGCCGTTGATCGTATCGGCACCGCGCAACCCGTCGATGAAATCTCCGATGAAGCTGCCGTTCAGCGTCTCGGAGAAGTTGGTGCCGTCATCGGCGCCACGCACATTGATGGTGATGGTGGCCTGGGTACCGTCATCCGCCTCGACCCTGTAGCGGACATTTTGGACATCCCCTGCATCGAGGTTCTGCACTGTGGGGGCGTCAAGCTCGAAGATCACCGTATCGCCGTCATGATTGACGAAGAGGTCGCCGATATCCTCGTCCAGTGCGGTGCCGATGGCACCCGAGAAGGTCGGGGTGTCGCCCGCATCGGGGTCGTCGATGGCGATGGCGCCGGTGACGCTCACGCCATCCTCGTTGATACGCAGGAAGTTGTCGAAGGTCGCGACCGAGGGCTGATCCGGGATCTGCTCCTCATAGGCGCCCAGATCCAGCTCGGTCCCATCGTCGGTGGGCCCCACGATGCGCGAGAAGCCTTCGCCGCGCGCATCGTTGGCAAGGTTCATCGGCAGCAGCGAAGCATCGCCCACATCGATCGCCGCACCACCGCGCAGCAGGGCGACTGTCTGAACATCGCCGCCGTTATCCGCCAGGCCACCGGCAAAGATCTGACCCGGATCGATGGCCGTTGGCGTCTGCCCTGCGCTTAGAAGCTGCGATCCAACGATATTCGTGCCCGACTGCGCATAGGCCCCCGTCACGTCGTCATTGAACACATAGCCATAGCCGCCGGCGGAGTTGCCGCTGACGATGCTGTTGGTCAACGTCGTGGATCCGGTCGTCTCGCTCTGGAAGATACCACCGCCATAGGATACCGTTTCGAACGCAGCTTCGACGGCGTTGCCGGTCACCGTGCTTTGCAGCAGCGACAGCGTGCCGGTATTGTAGATCCCGCCTCCACTGCCATTGGCCGAGTCGCGGAAGAAGGCCTCGGTCATATTGCCGTAGATCGTCGTGTTAATCAGATCGGCCGTGCCGGAGTTGTAGAGCCCCGCGCCTTTCCCCTCCGAGGTAGCTGACGTGTTGCCACTGATCGTGCTGTTGTCGATGGTCAGGAGGTCGTCGTTGAAGATCCCGGCGCCGCGGGCCTCTCCATCCCGGCGCAGGTCGTTGTCCGAGATGGTGCTGGAGGTGATCGTGGTATCGCTGAGGGTGAGGTAGAGGCCCGCGCCGCTCTCGATGGCGCTGTTGCCTGTGATCTGCGAATTGCTGATCGTCAGCAGCACGTCGCTGGCATGGATGCCGGCCCCGAGATCGGCATTGCCGCCGGTGATGACCAGGCCGTTCAGCCCGACATTGGCATTGTCGATATCGACCACCCGCGTATGCCCGCCATTGTCGATGGTGATATCCGCGCTGCCATCGCCGTCGATGTCGCCATCGATCGAGAGCGAGCTGGTGATGAGAAGCGTCGAGCCGTTGGTGTTGATCGTGCCGCCGGCGAGCTCTGCCGCGAAGACGATCTCCTCCTCCGCCACGGTCGTGTTGGCAATCGCCAGCGCCTCGCGCAGGCTGAGGCCCCCGCCATCGTTGATCTCGTCGGTCAGCGAGCCCATGTCGAAGGCGTCATTGCTCAGCGTCGTGACCACCAGCCGTGTGCTGTTCACATGGGCGCCCAGATCGCTGCCGCTGCCGGGCGCGCGTGCCTCGCCATTCGCAGCGATGTCGACGACCTCGGCCGTGTCACCGTCGCGGTCCAAGTCCAGATCGTCGGTCTGCGTGATCGCATTGCCGAAATAGATCGCAGGCCCCAGCGCCACGGTCTGGACCGGGCCGCCATGATCGGCGGCAACCCCGACGCCCGAGGCCGCACCATCGAACAACTGCGCGGTGTTGACCGTGCTGTCATAGGCGCCCTCCAGCGTCAGCGTGCCGCCGATGATGTTATAGCCGACCTGTGTGATCGTCCCGCCGACATTGTCGGCCGAGCTGTTGCCCGCCGTATTGCCGGTGACGATGGAGCTCTCCAGCGTCAACCCGCCATTGGAGTTGTCGTAGAGGCCGCCGCCATCGCCACTTGTCGCCGTGTTGCCGGTGAAGGTCGAATGCAGGATCGTCGCGGTGTCGCCCGAATTGTTCTGGATCGCCCCACCGTTGTTGCCAGCGGTATTGCCGACAAAGGTACCGTTGACCACCGTCAGCGTGCCCTCGTTGTCGATGGCCCCGCCAGTAGTGGTTGCGCTGTTGTTCAAGAAGGTCACATTGCCCAGATCGGCGGTGCCTCCGGCATTATAGAATGCGCCGCCATAAGCGCCGCCATTATTTCCCTCGAAACTGGTATTGGTGGCCGTGAAGCTGCCCTCATTGCCGACCGCGCCGCCATCGCCGAATAATGTCGAGAGGCCCGAGCTGTTCCCGTTCGCAAGCACCAGCCCGTCGATGCTCAGATCGCCGGTGGCGTCGACCAGGAAATGCCGTGTGCTGTCCTGCCCATCCAGCCGGACATCGCCCCGCCCGTCGCCGTCGATATCGCCCAGGATGGTGATGTCTGTGGTGATGGCCAGTTCCCCGGTCAAGGCAATCTCGAGCCGCGGGTCGCCGGGCTGCCGGTTGTCCAGCAGCGTCGCGCTGAAGGTGATCGTGTCGGCGCCGTCATTCGCTTCGGCCAAAGCCACCGCCTCGGCCAGCGAGAGGAGGCCGTCATCGGCGCTGCCGCTGCTGAGCGTGTTGACCACTAGGCCGCCCGCCTCGACCGCGCCGATCTCGATATCGCCGCCCTGCTCGCGATAGCCGCCATTGGCATCGCGCGGCAGCGCCTCGTTGGTGACGCCGTCGCCGTCGATATCCGCCAGATCCTGCGGGAACAGCTCGCCATAGTTGCCGCCAAAGGCACGCAGCAGATTGGCCGGTGTGAAGAAAGGGTTCAGCGCAACGGTCGAGGCGAAGCCGCCATTGTCGCCCAAGAGGCCACTGCCATTGGCATCGACCTCGAAGAAGATATCCGTGGGCGCGATCCCGGTATAGGCGGTGGTGTCCAAAAGATAACCGTTCGAGCCGATGATGTTGCGCCCCACCAGATCGGGCTCGGTCGCGCCACCTGTCGTGCTGCCATCGATTTCCGCCTCACCCGACCCGCCCAGATTGCCCGAGATGATCGAGTTCTGCAGAGTTGGCGATTGCAATCCACCCTCCAGATACAACCCGCCGCCGCCCAGCGTCGCCTGGTTCCCGGTGATGGTCGAACTGATGACCTGTAGGTCGCCATCGCGCAGGTTCAGCCCACCGCCGAGAAGACCGTTGTTGCCGTGCAGCGTCGTGCCCAGCAGGGTCAGGTCGCCACCGCTCTGAAAGATCCCGCCGCCAAGCGAGCCGGTATTGTTGCTGATCAGCGTGTTGGCGATGATAGTCGTCCCGTCGGTGTTGATCCCGCCACCCGCGTCGGTACTGCCCCCACTGTCGGCGCTGTTGTCGCGGATCAGGCTGTCCACGATGCTCAGCGTGCCGGAGGAGTCGATCGCGCCCCCGGCTAAGGTCGCGCCGTTGCTGAAGAACTCGCTGCGCTCGATCCGCAGCGTGCCCTCATTGGCGATCGCGCCGCCCAGGGCCGCGTTGTTGTTGTCGAACGAGCTGTTCAGCACCGTGACATCGGCGGCCGAGCCGACATGGAGCCCGCCGCCCGCGTCGTTGCTCATCCCGTAGAAGACGTTGATATCAGTGAAGGTGACCTCACCGCTCTCCACCTCGAACACACGGCTTGCATTGTTGCCGCTGATCGCCTGCGTTCCGCCATCCTCGCGCGCCCCGTCGATCAACACATCGTCGGTGATCGTCAGTGCACCGCCGGTCAGGGTGATGGCGCCGAGGAACTCCTCGAATTCGATGATATCCAGCCCCGCGGTGCCCTCGGCAATTGCCAGCGCTTCGCGTAGCGAGGTTTCGCCGTCAAAAGCGTCAACGATATCGTCGGATGTGGTGACAGTCAGTACGGCCATAGTCTTCTCCCCAAATAGGGGATGCGCTAGGCTCAGGCACTGTTCCCCCCGGAACTCACAGCGCCTCTATGGAACTCGACGGGCACTCTTTGAAACAGCGTAGCATCAGAAGTCGCGTGCAGGAACGGTTTTCGACCCTCAAGCATGCGTAAGCAACTTTTGCGGGTCATGGACGGGCGATGCGACAACTCTGGCGCTGGTTTCGATGTCGCCGCCGGCGAGGCCCAGCCTGGTACCGGGGGCCGCCGCGTCCGGCGTGACATGGGCCAGCGCAAGGGATTTGCCGAGGCGATGCGAATAGGCGGGGCTGTTGACCGTGCCCATCGGGGCCCCGTCTAGGCTCAGCACCTCGCCGCCAGCAACCATGTCCGGGTGGTCGATTTCCAGACACACATTGCGGATCTTCTGGTGGCCTTCCGCGGCGAAGAGCGCCTCCCTCCCCCGGAACGCGCCCTTGCTGAGGCTGATGGTGAAACCGAGCCCGACCTCCCAGGGCGTGTGCTCCACCGTCATGTCGTAGCCGTAGAAGAGCAGCCCGGCCTCGACCCGGACCTTGTCGAGCGCGGTGAAGGAGCAGGGCATGACACCCGCGTCGCCCAGCGCATCCCAGATCTCCCCCACCACAGCGGCATCGGCAAAGATCTCGTATCCGCGTTCACCGGAATACCCGGTGCGCGAGATCCGGCAGGGATGCCCGAACAGCACCGTGGGCGCATGGTGGAAATAGGCCATCGCGGTCAGATCCATCGCACAGGCGGCATTCAGGATCGCCAACGCCTGGGGGCCCTGCACCGAGATGTCGTGCAGATCGTCGGTGAAGGCGATCTCGACCGACCTGCCCTCGGCCGAGGTTTCGAGCAGTGCCATGGTGTCGCCCGAGCCATGGACGATCATCCACTCGTCATCGCCGTTGTTCGAGACGATGGCATCGTCGGCCATCGTACCCTGCCCGGTCAGGACCGAGAGATAGGCCGCCTGGCCCGGCGCGATCCGGGCGACATCCCGGGTGGTCAGATGGTCCAGAACCGCAGCCGCATCGGCGCCGCGCAGCATCACCTTCTTCAGCGGCGACATGTCGAACATGCCGGCCCGCTCGCGCACCGCGTCATGCTCGTCATTCGGGTCGGTGTCATAGGTCCAGGCAGTGCCCATCCCGTTCCAATCCTCCAGCCCCGATCCGAGCGCAAGGTGGCGCGTGGCGAGTGCGGAGGTGCGGCTGAGTTCTTCGGTCATGATCTTTCCCCTGTCCTAATGCCACTGATCGGGCATGGATGCCGTCTTGCGGTCGATGAAGTCGCGCAGCGCCTCGTCGATGGCTTCGTCCATCGGCGGCGCCTCGTAGTCTGCGAGCATGGTCTGCCAGCGGCCATGCGCCCGCTGTTCGGCCGTGGGGCGCCCATCCTCCACCCATGTCTCGTAGGGACCGGCCTCCGGCAGTTCCGAGACATAATTGGCAGTCGCGACATGACGCAGCGTGTGGTGCGTGGCCAGAAACGTCTGGCCCGGTCCGGCCTCGCGATAGGCTTCGTGCGCCAGGCTCTCGGGCCCCGCCTCCAAGCCGGCGATCATCCGCAGCAACATGCCGCAATGGTCCAGATCCATGACGAATTTCTCGTAGCCCATGGTCAGCCCGCCCTCGAGCCAGCCCGCCGCGTGCCAGATCTGATGGGCGCCCGACAGCACGGCCGTTGCCATCGCCATGGCGCTGTCCTGCATCGCCTGGCCGTCCGCCGCGTTGGCCGCGGTCACCTGCCCCCCACCGGAGCGCACGGGCACCCCCAACCTGCGCCCAAGCTGAGCCATCGCGAAGGTGGTCAGGTTCGATTCGGGCGTACCAAAGGTCAGCGCGCCGGTCTTGAGGTTCATCGTGGTGTGGAAACTGCCCAGAACCACCGGGCAGCCGGGGCGCACCAGTTGCGCCAACGCGATGCCGACCATGCCCTCCGCCAGGGTCTGCGCGATCACGGCTGGCTGAGTCACCGGGCCCATCGCACCGCCGAACACCGCAGGCGAGACCGCGACCGACTGATTGGCCGCAGCATAGATCCGCAGCGCCGTGGACATGGTGTGGTCATAGACCAGCGGCGAGTTCACGTTGATGTTCGCCTGCACGACCGCATTGCGCTGCATGAAGGCAGTGCCAAACACCAGCCCCGCCATATCCAGGGTATCCCGCGCCCGTCCCGGCGCTGTCACGCTGCCCATGAAGGGTTTGGTCGAGAGGCGAAGATGGGCATAGACCATCTCGAGATGGCGCTTGTTGACCGGCAGATCCACGGGCTCGCACACCGTGCCGCCGGAATGGTGAAGCCAGGGCGAGAGGTAGCCGAGCTTTACGAAGTTCCGGAAATCCTCCAACGCGGCATAGCGCCGGCCCCGATCCAGATCGGTGACGAAAGGCGAGCCATAGCCGGGCATCAGCACCAGATAATCGCCGCCCAGGGTCACGCTGCGCGCCGGGTCGCGGCCATGCAACCGGTGGCTTGCCGGTGCCGTGGCGCAAAGCGCGCGCGCATGACCGGGATCGAAGCGGACACGGGCGCCGTCCACCGTGGCCCCGGCAGCGCGGAAGAGCGCGAGCGCCGTGTCATCGCCGCGAAACTCAACGCCGATTTCAGCGAGGATCCAGTCGGCATGGGCCTCGATCCGAGCCAGCGCCTCCTCCTCGAGCAGGGCGTAGGCGGGAATCCGCCGCAGTGCAGCGCCGGGTGCGGTCGGGACATCCCGTTGCACTGCCCTGCGGCGCGCACGCCCGCGCCGCGGTGTGGCCGGGCCGCTTGGTTTCGCGTCCAATATGTCGTTCATGCTGGTTGGACCTGTGAATGGCTTGGGCGCATCGAAGCCGACCACGAGCAGCTTGATCGAGACGTGCATTTGCGAAAATCGAAAAGATTTGGACGGTTGGTTGAATGAAATTGAACGATTGGACTCGACGGCATCACGGGCTACCCGCGCCAATCCCGGACCGCTAGTGTGGTCGCATGAAGCAATCAGGCAAGACGCGCGGGATGAACGGCGAGAGACATGGCGCAGCGCTGGGATGGGCATGAACGGCCCCTCCCGCGTGCTGGTCCTGGGGGGCAGCGGAACCATCGGGCGTGCGACGGTGCGAGCGCTGGTTGCGCGCGGGCATCAGGTGGTTTGCCTGCTGCGCCCCTCCACCACCCAGCCCGATCTGCCAGGGGCCGAGATCCGGTTCGGCGACGTGACCGATGCCGCCTCGACAGCGCGTGACGGGTTCGCTGGAGAGCGCTTCGATGCCGTGCTCTCGTGTCTCGCCTCGCGGACCGGAGTGGCCGCGGATGCCTGGGCCATCGACCATCAGGCGAATTTGCACGCCTTGCAGGCGGCCAAGGCGGCTGGCGTCCAGCGGATGGTTTTGCTGTCGGCGATCTGCGTGCAAAAGCCGGTTCTGGCGTTCCAGCACGCCAAGCTGGCCTTCGAGCAGGCGCTGATCGCCTCGGGCATCACCTATTCCATCTTGCGGCCGACCGCGTTCTTCAAATCCCTCTCCGGCCAGATCGAGCGGGTGCGGCAGGGCAAGCCCTATCTGATCTTCGGCGACGGGCGCCTGACCGCGTGCAAGCCGATCAGCGATGGCGATTTGGGCACGTATCTGGCGGAATGCGTGGAGCAGGAGAGCCGCTGGAACAGGGTCCTGCCCATCGGCGGCCCCGGCCCTGCGATCACGCCGCGCGAACAGGGTGAGGCGCTGTTCGCTTTGCTGGGCCGCCCTGCCCGGTTCCGCCAGGTGCCCGTGGGCCTGCTGAACGCGATCGCGGGCACGCTGGGCGTTCTGGGGCCGCTTTCACCCGCGCTGGCGACCAAGGCGGAATTGGCGCGGATCGGGCGCTATTACGCCACCGAGTCGATGCTGGTGCTGGACCCCGTAAGCGGGCGCTATGACGCGGATGCCACGCCCTCTACCGGCACCGAGACGCTGTTCGACTATTACGCACGGGTTCTCGCTGGCCAGGCCCAGGTCGAGCGGGGCGAGCACGCGGTCTTCTAGCGGCTGCCATCAGACCGCAACCGAATGGCGCGCCGCTTCGGGCTGGAGATAGGCGTCGAACGCCGCGGCCACCACGCGCATCAGCGGCCTGCCGTCGTGCGTTATGGCGACCCTTGATCCATCCCAGCGGATCAGGCCATCGCGCGCCAGACGCCCAAGCCCAGGGACCGCATCTTCGAACCAATCCGGCTGCAGATCGTGGCGGAGGGCGGCATCGCGCAAGTCGACCTCCGCCATGCACATTAGTGCCTCGATCACCTCGCCGCGCAGGCGATCCTCGGCGGTCAGACCGATGCCCTTCGCGACCGGCAATTTGCCGCTTTCCACGGCCCGCGCCCAGGCGCCGGTCTCCGTGAGGTTCTGGACATAGCCCAATGGGGTGCGCCCGATGGAGCTGGCCCCGAGGCCCAGCAGAGCGGGCGCATCATCGGTGGTATAGCCCTGAAAGTTCCGGCGCAGCCGCCCCGATGCGGCGGCAACAGCAAGCGGGTCATGCGGGTGGGCAAAATGGTCGAGGCCGATGGCGACATAGCCTGCGGCCAGGATCGCCTCCTCCGCCGCCTTGGCCTGTTCCATACGCGCGGCGGCACCGGGCAGGGCCGCCGGGTCGATCAGGCGCTGTTTCTTGGCCATCCAGGGCACGTGGGCATAGCCGAAGAGCGCGATGCGGTCCGGCGCCATCTCCAGCGAGAGGCGAATGGTTTCGACCAGCGTATCCACCGTCTGATACGGCAGGCCGTAAATCAGGTCGAAATTGATCCCGTTCACCCCCACATCGCGCAAGCCGTCGACCGCCTGACGCACCATTTCGGGCGGCTGGACGCGGTTGATCGCGCGCTGCACGGCGGGGTCGAATTCCTGCACGCCGAAGCTGGCGCGGGTGAAGCCCAGGCGCCCGATGCTGGCGATCATCGGGGTGTTCAGGCTGCGCGGATCGCTCTCGATCGCCAGTTCGGCGCCTGTCGCCAGATCGAAGCGCGCCAGGACGCGGTGCATCAGCGCCTCCAGATCCCCTGGCGCCAGCGCCGTCGGCGTGCCCCCACCCCAGTGCAGATGGCCGAGCGTCATGCGACCGGGCAGGTGATAGGCCAGCAGATCGACCTCGCGCCCCAGCGTTTCGGCATATCGCGCAATCGGCGCCTCGCGCGAGGCCAGCTTCATGTTGCAGCCGCAATACCAGCAGAGCTGCCGACAGAACGGGACATGGAGGTAGAGCGAGACCGGCTCGGCGGGGTCCAGATCAGCCAGCCAGGCGGCATAGTCGCGCGCGCCCACCGCATCGGAAAAATGCGGCGCGGTCGGATAGCTGGTGTAACGCGGCACCGCGCGGGTGGCGTAGGTCTGCAGGATCTGGTTCATCGGGGCCTCCGGCAACGGCAGTCCGGTGGATCCTGAACCGATGGCGGAGGCAATTCCCTGATCGAGATCAAATAACGGCGGCAGACCGCCCCTTATTCAGCGGCATCCGCATAGGCCTCCACCGGCGGGCACGAGCAGACCAGATTGCGGTCGCCATAGACATTGTCAACCCGGTTGACCGGCGCCCAGTACTTGTCGACCCGGAACGAGCCCGGGGGATAGCACGCCTGCTCGCGCGTATAGGGGCGGTCCCATTCGCCCACCAGATCCTCGACCGTGTGCGGGGCATTCTTCAGCGGATTGTTCTCGGCGTCGATCCGGCCTTCCTCGATATCGCGGGCCTCCTCGCGGATCGCCAGCATGGCGTCGCAGAAACGGTCGAGTTCGGCCTTGGGTTCGGACTCCGTCGGCTCGATCATCAGCGTGCCGGCGACCGGCCAGCTCATGGTCGGGGCGTGGAAGCCGCAATCGATCAGGCGCTTGGCGACATCGTCCACGGTGACATGGGCCGTCTCGTTCAGGGGGCGGGTGTCGATGATGCATTCATGCGCGACCCGGCCATTGGCGGATTTGTAGAGGACGTCATAGGCCCCCTCCAACCGCCGGGCGATATAGTTGGCGTTCAGGATCGCCACCTTGGTCGCCTGGGTCAGCCCGTCGCCCGCCATCAGCAGGCAATAGGCCCAGGAGATCGGCAGGATCGAGGCCGAGCCATAGGGCGCCGCAGATACCGCACCGCATTCTGCGCCCGGCAGATAGGGCGCCAGATGCGCGCCGACGCCGATCGGGCCCATGCCCGGCCCCCCGCCGCCATGGGGAATGCAGAAGGTCTTGTGCAGGTTCAGGTGGCTGACATCGCCGCCGATCTTGCCGGGTTGCGCCAGCCCCACCATCGCGTTCATGTTCGCGCCGTCGATATAGACCTGACCACCATGGTCATGGGTGATCCGGCAGACCTCGCGCACGGTTTCTTCGAAGACCCCATGGGTCGAGGGATAGGTGATCATGCAGCCCGCCAGCGCGTCGCCATGTTCTTCGGCCTTCGCGCGGAAATCCTCCAGATCGATATCGCCGTTCTCGGCCGATTTCACAGCGACCACCTTCCAGCCGACCATCTGGGCCGAGGCCGGGTTGGTGCCATGGGCCGAGGTCGGGATCAGGCAGATATTGCGGTGCCCGTCGCCGCGCGCTTCGTGGTAGCCGCGGATCGCCAGCAGGCCCGCATATTCCCCCTGCGCGCCGGAGTTGGGCTGCATCGACATCGCGTCGTAGCCGGTGATCTGGCAAAGCTTGTCGGCCAGATCCTCGATCAGTGCATGATACCCCGCCGCCTGGTCCGCTGGCACAAAGGGGTGCAGATCGCCGAACTCGGGCCACGTGACCGGGATCATCTCGACCGTCGCGTTCAGCTTCATGGTGCAGGAGCCGAGCGGGATCATCGCCCGGTCCAGCGCCAGGTCCCGGTCGGCGAGACGGCGCATATAGCGGGTCATCTCGGCCTCGGACCGGTTCAAGTGGAAGATGGGGTGGGTCAGATAGGGGGTATCGCGCAGCGCCGCCTCTGGCAGGCGATAGGCGCGGGTGGCGGCGCTGTCATCCTTCATCTCGCCGCCGAAGGCACGCCAGACGGCCTCGATGGTCTCGGGATAGGTCTTCTCGTCCAGACTGATCCCGATCCGCGTGTCGCCAATCTTGCGCAGGTTCACGCCGTTGGCGACGGCGGCGTTCAGGATCACGCCCTGCAGCGCGCCGACCTCGACCGTGATGGTGTCGAAGAACGCCTTGGGCTGGACGTCATAGCCGAGTTGCTCCAGCCCCATGGCCAGGCGCACGGTCTTGCGGTGAACGCTCTGCGCAATCGCCTTCAGCCCCTCGGGCCCGTGGAACACCGCGTACATCGAGGCCATGACGGCCAGCAGAGCCTGGGCCGTGCAGACATTGGAATTGGCCTTCTCGCGCCGGATATGCTGTTCGCGCGTTTGTAGCGCCAGGCGATAGGCTTGTTGCCCCGGCTGTCGATGGAAACCCCGATGATCCGTCCCGGCATCGCGCGCTTGAAGGCATCGTGGGTCGCCATATAGGCGGCGTGCGGGCCGCCATAGCCCATCGGCACCCCAAAGCGCTGGGTCGAGCCGATGGCGATATCCGCCCCGACCTCTCCCGGCGAACGCAGAAGGCAGAGCGCCAACGGGTCGGCGGCCATGATCGCCACCGCCTTTGCCCCGTGCAGCGCCGCGATCTGTTCCGAAAAATCGCGGACATGGCCATAGGTGCCCGGATATTGGAAGAGCGCGCCAAAAACCTGATCCGCCAGCAGTTCGTCGGGCTGAGCGACGATCACCTCGACCCCCAGCGGGGCGGCACGGGTCTGGACCACCTCGATGGTCTGAGGATGGGCGTTTTCATCCACAAAGAATGCCGCCGCCTTGGATTTCGCCACGCGCTTGGCCATGGTCATCGCTTCGGCCGCCGCGGTCGCCTCGTCGAGCAGCGAGGCATTGGCGATTTCCAGCCCCGTCAGGTCGCTGATCATGGTCTGGAAGTTCAGCAAAGCCTCCAGGCGGCCCTGGCTGATTTCGGGCTGGTAGGGGGTATAGGCGGTGTACCAGGCCGGGTTCTCCAGAATATTGCGCTGGATCACCGGCGGCGTGGTGGTGCCGTAATAGCCCTGCCCGATCAGCGAGGTCAGCACCCGGTTCTTGCCCGCGATCTGGCGCATGTGATGCAGGGCATCGCGTTCCGACAGCGCCGGGCCCCAGTCCAGCGGGGTCTGCTGGCGGATCGCCTTGGGCACCGTGTCGTCGATCAGCGCGTCCAGGCTCTCGACCCCGATGGTCTCCAGCATCTCGGCCATTTCCGATGGAGAGGGCCCGATATGGCGCCGGTTTGCGAAGTCATAGGGCAGATAGTCTGTCAGCTCGAAACTCATCGCGGTGGCCCTTATCCAATCATCGCTTTGTAGGCATCGGCATCCATCAGACCGTCTAGCTCGCCCGCATCCGCGATCCTGATCTTGTAGAGCCAGGCCTTGCCTTCCGGGTCGGCGTTCACATCGGCAGGGGTTTCGACCACGGCGCCGTTCGCCTCGACAATCTCGCCCGCCACGGGGGCGTAGATCTCGCTGGCGGCCTTCACGCTCTCGATCACGCCCATCTCGTCGCCCTTGGCAAAACTTTCGCCGGCGTCCTGAAGCTCGATGAAGACGATCTCGCCCAGTTGTTCGGCGGCATGGGTGGTGATCCCGATGGTGGCGGTATCGCCTTCGACCGTCAGCCACTCGTGATCTTCGGTGAAATAGGTGCTCATGATGTATCTTCCCTTCAGCGCTTGTAGTTTTGTTGAACGAATGGCAGCGCGACCACTTCGGCCGGATTGGCCTTGCCGCGGATCATCAGATCGACCCGGTCGCCCGGTTCCGCATGGGCAGCGGCGACATACCCGATCGAGATCGGCGCCTGCAGCGTGGGCGAGAACCCGCCGCTGGTGACCTGGCCGATGACCTCGCCCGCCGATGCGATCTCCACCCCCTGGCGCGCGGGGGCGCGCGCCTCGGGTCGCAGCCCGACCAGCTTGCGTGCCGGGCCATCGGCCAGTTCGCGCAGGATACGCTCGGCGCCGGGGAAGCCACCCTCCTCACGGCGGCGTTTCTGGATAAGCCATTGGATCTGCGCCTCGACCGGCGAGGTGCCCTCGTCGATATCGTTGCCATAGAGGCAGAGCCCGGCCTCCAGCCGCAGACTGTCGCGGGCGCCCAGACCCGCGGGCGCGCAATCCGGGTGATCGAGCAGCGCAAGAGATATCTCGACCGCCCGATCCTCCGGGATCGAAATCTCGTATCCGTCCTCACCGGTATATCCCAAGCGAGAGATCCGGCAGGGCGCGCCCATCAACGCCATCTCCGCCGTTTCCATGAAACGCAGATCGGCGGCGGCGGGCGCAAGGGCTGCGACCACGCTTTCGGCCGCTGGTCCCTGCACCGCGACCAACGCGCGATCGGTCAGTTCGCGCAAGTCGACATCGCCCAGATGCGCACGCATATGCGCGATGTCCTGATCGCGCATCGAGGCATTGACCACCACGAACAGATGATCGCCCGCATTCGAGACGATCAGATCGTCGCGGATCCCGCCTGTATCGTTGGTGAAGACGGTATAGCGCGCCTTGCCGGGCTTCAGGCCGGTCAGCGCGCTCGGCACAAGCGCCTCCATCGCCGCCGCAGCGCCAGCGCCGCGCAGCTCGACCTGTCCCATGTGAGAGACATCGAACAGCGCCGCCTTCTCGCGGCACTGCGCATGCTCGCCCAGAATGCCCATCGGGTATTGAACCGGCATCGCCCAGCCCGCGAAGTCGACGACTTTCGCGCCAAGCTCAACATGCAGATCGTAAAGAGGCGTCTGCCGGGGCACGTTGTCCGCTGCATGAGCCATGGCCGTTTTCCTTTCACCGCTTCTGGGTTGGGGCGCTGCGAAAGACTGACCGATCAAACCAGTCCTGTCGCGAATCTGCAAATGACGTTCCTGCGTTTTCGAGATCGCCGGATCGGGGTGTCGGCATGAGTCGTGTTTCCTATAGGAAACTTTTTTCCTTTTGACAACTTCCACCTGGTGGAAATCGGTAACTTCTAAGAGCGTCGCCGGATTTTGCCGCGGCTCTCAGCAAATCGCACCGTGACAGCCGCGTATTTTTCGCCGCCCAAATGGCAGGTTCTGGGTGGCAGAATCGGCCAGCATCATGCTATCGCTTGTGTGATGAACGCTCTCGACCGCAATATGATGGGGGAAAGGCCCCAGATCCGACGTCTTTCCGAGGCGGCGGCGAACCGTATTGCGGCGGGTGAGGTGATCGAGAGGCCGAGTTCCGCCATCAAGGAACTGGTCGAAAACGCCATCGATGCAGGCGCCAGCCAGATCGACGTGACCGTCGCCGATGGCGGCAAGACGCTGATCCAGGTGTCGGACAATGGCTGCGGGATTGCGAAACGGGACCTGGCCCTGGCGCTGGAGCGTCATGCGACCTCCAAGATCGACGGGCAGGATCTGGTCAACATCCACACTTTCGGGTTCCGGGGCGAGGCCCTGCCCTCCATCGCCTCGGTCGCGCGGCTTACCCTGACCTCGCGCATGGGCGCGGAGGCCTGGTTGGTAGAGGCACGGGCACGCGCCCTCTCCGCCCCCCGTCCTGCGGCCCATGGCCAGGGCACGACGGTGGAGGTGCGCGATCTCTTCTGCGCCACGCCCGCGCGGCTGAAATTTCTAAAGACCGACCGGGCCGAGACGCAGGCGATTCACGATGTGATCCGTCGCCTTGCCCTGGCCGAACCAGGCACCGGCTTCACCCTCCGCGATACATCGAGCGGAGGAACCGGACGCTATCTCGCACGCCTGGCGGCAGAGAGCGGCGATCTTTTCGACAGCCGCGCCGCCCGGATTGCGCAGATCCTGGGCCAAGACTTTTCCCAGAACGCGGTGGCGATCGATGTGGAGCGTGAGGGCCTGCATCTGGGTGGCCTGGCCGGCCTGCCGACTTACTCGCGCGGCGCTGCCGTGGCGCAGTATTTCTTCGTCAACGGTCGCCCGGTGCGCGACAAATTGCTGAGCGGCGCCCTGCGCGCGGCCTATATGGATGTGATGCCGCGCGATCGGCATCCGGTGGTGGCGCTGTTCCTGAACTGCCCGGTGGACCGGCTGGATGTGAACGTCCATCCCGCCAAAACCTAAGTGCGCTTTCGCGACGCCGGCACGGTGCGCGGGCTGATCGTCTCGGGCCTGCGCCATGCTCTGGCCGAAGCGGGCCACCGCTCGCCCACCACCTTATCGAATGCTGCGCTGGGATCGTTTCGCCCCGGCAGCTTGTCGCCTGCAACGCCTCTCTCCCGTCCCTCGGAGGGCTCGTTGCAGGCGGCGCTTTTATCGCAGCGGCCCGCTTCTTGGCCCGATCCACCGACCGACCCGCAGCCCGGATTCGCCGAGGCCGCGGTCTCCGCCCGGATCGAGCCCGCGGTCGAGGAGACCGCCAACGCCCCCTTGGGCGCGGCCAGGGCGCAGATCCATGAGAACTACGTGATCGCCCAGACCGCCGAGGGCATCGTGATCGTAGACCAGCACGCGGCCCATGAGCGGCTGGTCTATGAACGGCTCAAGAGCCAGATGGCCGAGGCCGGTGTCAAGCGCCAGGGCCTGCTGATCCCGGAGATCGTGGAACTTGGGCCGGAGGCGGCGCTCCTCCTCGATCATGGCGACGCGCTCGAAACCATGGGCCTCGTCATCGAAGCCTTCGGCGAGGGTGCGATCTGCGTGCGAGAGATCCCCGCCCTGCTCGGCCAGGCCGATATCGCGGGCATGATCCGCGACATCGCCGACGAGCTCCGCGATCTCGGCGCCTCCGAAACGCTGACCGCCCGGCTGAACGCCATTCTCAGCCGCATCGCCTGTCATGGCTCGGTCCGTTCCGGCAGGCGCCTCTCGGGCGAGGAGATGAACGCCCTCCTGCGCGAGATGGAGGAAACGCCGAATTCCGGGCAGTGCAATCACGGGCGACCCACCTGGGTCAGCCTCGGCCTCGCCGATATCGAACGGCTTTTCGCGCGAAGATGAACGATGCACTGACCTGGCCGCCGGACTGGTCCGATCCGCTGGTGATCCTGCTGGCGGGAGCAGTTCTGCTGGCGCTTCTGATGCTGGTTCTGGCGATCCTCGCCTTCAGCGCCGGGCGCCGCACCGCACGCGCTGTCGAGCCACTGGCCCATAATGTCCATGAACTCGGCCAGTCCCTGGCCGTGCTGGGTCAGAACCAGCAGCAACTCCAGGGCGGGCTCACCCAAGTGAACGAGGCCCAGATCGCCGCCCAGTCGCGGCTGATGGAGACCGTCAACCACCGGCTCGAACAAGTCTCCGCCAGGATGGGCGAGAGCCTGACCGCCTCCGCCACCCGCACAGCGCGCTCGCTGGGCGATCTGCAGCAGCGGCTGGAGGCGATCGACAAGGCCCAGGGCAATATCGAAAAGCTCTCGGGCGATGTGCTGACGCTGCAGGACATCCTCTCGAACAAACAGACCCGCGGCGCCTTCGGCGAGATCCAGTTGCAGGAGATCGTCGGCCACGCCCTGCCGCCCAGCGCCTATCGCTTTCAGGAAACGCTCTCGAACGGCCGCCGCGCCGATTGCCTGATCGACCTGCCGAACCCGCCGGGCCCGATCGTGATCGACTCGAAATTCCCGCTTGAAGCCTACGAGGCGCTGCGCGCCGCCAACACTGACGACGAGGCCAAACGCGCCGCCCGCGCCCTGCGCAGCGCTGTCACAACCCATATCCAGCATATTGCCGAACGCTACATCATCGAGGGCGAAACCGCCGACAGCGCGCTGCTCTTCCTGCCCTCCGAAGCGGTCTATGCCGAACTTCACGCCAATTTCGCCGATGTGGTGCGCACTGGCTTTCAGGCCCGGGTCTGGATCGTCTCTCCCACGACGGCCATGGCGGTCCTCAATACCATGCGCGGCGTGATGAAAGACGCCCGCATGCGCAAGGAGGCCGGACGGATCCGCCGCGAGCTGGGCCTGCTGGCCAAGGACATGGACCGTCTGGTAGAACGGGTCGGCAACCTCGACCGCCACTTCACGCTCGCAGCCGGCGATATCGAGAAGATCAAGATTTCCGCACAAAAGGCCGGAACCCGGGCCGACCGGCTGGAGGCCTTCGACTTCGAAGCGCCGGAAGATGCGATCGAAGCCCAACCCGCCCCGCTGATCCAGAAGGCGTGATACCAACTCTGACAAATCAGAACCCAATTCTCGCGGATGAGCTGACAGACATTTTCCACCGGGCCCGGTTCCGGCGACCGTGGCGGCAGAGACAGCAAAGCGATGTTGTGCGGCATTTCGAACTTCAGCGACGTATGCCATCCGGCTTGATCGACAATCAGGATCGCGTGCGCATCAGGGGCAACCTCGGCGCTGATCAACTTCAGATGCTCGCCCATTGCATGGGTGTCGGCCTACGACATGACCAGGCCAGCGCCTTTGCCTGTCGCAGGGCAGTTCGCACTGCAGATACACGCCCACTTCGTGCGCTGATCGTGCGGCGCGCGGGTGCGCTGGGGACGCTTGGTCCATCCGCGCGTGATCTTGTTCTTTTGCCCTAACCTCGCCTCATCCTGCCACCATACCTCTGCTGGCGACCATCCATTCTGGACACGGATGTCGCGCACCATAGCTGGGAAGTTTTTTTGAGCGTCTCGATGGCATGGGGACCCTGGGCGAAATGCCGGGGCCGTGCCGAGAGCTCGCGAAACCCCGCCGGGCGCAGTTCCCGTCCCAAGGTCTGCCGGATGACGCTGACGGCGAATTGGACCCAGACCCGCTGTACGAGGTCGATCACAACACCATCCATATACGGCGTCGACCCATCCTCGACTGCCCGCTTGAGGGCTGCACTTCGAGCATAAGTCAACCGGGACGGCGGGCCGGAGCCTTGGCGGTCGATCATTCCGTCGGGACCTTCGGGGTAGAATCGGGTCGCCCTGCCGTGGATGATTTGCAGACCGGCTTGGGCAAGACGTGCGGTATCGCTGCGATGGGCGCCGTCATGGATCGCTGCAAGCGCAAGCAACCGGCGGGCATGCGGGCCATTCCGGCACCGCTTCGCCAAAACCCGCAACGAAGGACCAGCAAAGTCATCGTGAACCGCGCCGGGTTTGCCGGAGGCTGATTGATCTTAGTTACGCGGCTATGTCTGATCTATCCAGCGCTGCGTAGAAGTTTGCCTCGGCCTCTGCCGGCGGGATATTCCCGATGGGTTCCAGCAGGCGGCGGTTGTTGAACCATTCGATCCATTCGAGGGTGGCGTATTCCACAGCGTCGAAGCTGCGCCATGACCCACGCCGGTGGATGACTTCGGCTTTGAACAGGCCGTTGATCGTCTCGGCCAGGGCATTGTCATAACTGTCGCCCAAGCTGCCGACGGAAGGTTCGATCCCCGCCTCTGCCAGGCGCTCGGTGTAGCGAATGGACAGATATTGCGATCCGCGGTCCGAATGATGGACCAGGCCCGATCCGGGTTGTCGCTGATGAACGGCCTGTTCGAGGGCGTCGAGCACAAACCCGGCATGAGCCGTCCGACTGACCCGCCATCCCACAATGCGGCGCGCGAAAGCGTCTATGACGAAGGCCACGTGAACGAAACCCTGCCACGTCGCCACATAGGTAAAGTCGCTGACCCACAGCATGTTCGGCGCCGGGGCCTTGAACTGACGG
>JBCCDU010000009.1:0-75353 GCA_039030715.1 Pseudomonadota bacterium | reverse complement strand
TGTCGCCGGATCAGCCCAATGATCGACGCAACCGCCATCAGGGCATAGGTGTTGATCGCCAGCATCGCCGCGGGAACATGGATGAACATGATCTTGACGGTCGAGCCCTGTTGATAGTCATCGGGCACGCTGAGACCCCAGAATAGGCCGACGCCCAGAACGGCAACCGTCGCAACCCAGATAGGCAGCAACAGGCGCGCTGTCAGGCGCATAAACTCGGCGGGGTTGGCGTATTTCCATATCGACATGGCTGGAACGTAATCCGACGCAGCGGGGCATACAACTGTTTGCGGACGCCCGGGCACTGCGGCGAAAGATGTTCTTAGGCAGAGGGTGTGAAATGCACGGCCTCGGTCACGCGGCGCTCGCCTTCGTATCCAGCAATCGACAGCGCGCCATCGGGACACAGAACCATCGACAGGCGTGTCAGCGGGTTAAGAATTGGCGGGCTGAGGGCATCGACCTCGGGCGTATCCGAAAGCAGGCATGCGGCGGCATGGCGTCCCTCGCTGTCGTATCCGCGTGGGCGCCAGCGCCCCGGATGCGAGCCGGTGAAGTGATTGGCGGCGGCGGGCATGGGATGGACCTCGGCGGCGTTTTCCGTGCGCTCGATCGTGCAGCCCTCGCCGCCCGGTCCAATCAGGGTATAGATGACCGGCACGGCAACCGGCGTCTCGGCCAGCATGGCCTTGGCGGCGGCATAGTTCGGCGCCGTCTCGAACACTTGGCGCAGCAGATGCGGCGGCGGTAGGCCCGTCGCCCGCATGAAGCGTAGTTTTGCAGTCAACCAGGCCGCTCCTCGGCCCAGCGTGGACCGACGCTCCGGCGCCTGGTTGAGGGCAATGGCAAAGCGCCCTGGCGCCGCCCCATGCAGGACGCCTGCGAGGCCGGGCCAGGTGGCGGTCACCCACTCCCCCGCCGGACCACCAAGGCGAACGATCTCCACCAGCTTGCCAAGGCCGCGAAACGGCCAGTCGAGGGTCCGGAACAGGCTGGGTGCCGGCGTTTCGCCGAATCCCCGCGCGGTGCAGCCGAACTCATAGGACAGCGAAAACGCAACCGGACCCGGCACCCCCAAAGCCTCGCGGATCTGCAGGATTTCGTCGCAATAGGGATCATTCATGGCGCGCAACCGTCGCTTGGCAATCCGGTCGCCGATGGGCAGCAGCGGGCGCAACAGCCGTCCTGCAGGGCCTAGCCCGTCCAGAACGGTCGTCATCAGGATATGCGCATCCTCGCGCCAGTCGAGCGCGTACTGTAGCAGTCCGCCATCCCGGTAGTCACGTACTGGTATAGCCGGCAGGTTGCCTTGCAGATCTCTCACTGAACAATCTCCACAGAAAAAGCCGCAAACACATCTCCTATATCAAACAATATATCGAGATTTTTGTCTGCTATTCGACATGCATTATTCGGATATAGTTGAGTGTCATCTCATTTTAACCACGAGCCTTACAATTTTTGTAATTGGCGCGCGTGATCCTGCAATGCGAGCGGCTTCGGCCGTCGATTGATACGCGTCGGGGATGGCCTCCCGGATGCCTCGGTTCAACATTGTACGGAGAATATGAAATGGTCTTGCATATCGGAACGCAGAACGACGACAGCCTTACGGGAACTGCTCTGATCGACACATTCACGCTGCTGGACGGCAATGACTTTGCGTCAGGCGGGCTGGGCCTTGATCTATTCTTTGGCGGTGCAGGCGATGACCGGCTCTTCGGCGGGGGTGATGCGGATGTAATCCAGGGTGAGGATGGCGATGATCTGCTGGATGGCGGTTCCGCGGGCGATACGCTGGATGGCGGTGCGGGGATCGACACTGCCAGCTACGGCAGCGCTGGTGCGGGCGTGACTGCCGATCTTTCGGGCGATGTGACGGCCACGGGTGATGCGGCTGGCGATATCTACCAGGATATCGAGAACCTCTCCGGCAGCGCCTTCGACGATGCGCTCTATGGCGATGCGGGTGGCAACATGCTCTCCGGCGGCGATGGAGCGGATCTGCTGAACGGTGGCGCCGGTGCCGATCGGTTGCAGGGCGGTGCGGGTGCTGATTCTTTCGTCTTTTCCTCGGCGCTGGACACCCGCTCGCATCCAGGTAACCGGGACATCATCCTTGACTTCGACACCGATGACACGATCGATCTGAGCGCCATCGACGCGGTCGAAGGCGTAGCAGGCCTGCAGGATTTCACCTTCCTGGGCCTCGCCGCCGAATTCACCGGCACCGCGGGCGAACTGCGCTACGGGCAATCCATCTCGAAGGATCTGACTCTGATCCACGGCGACACCAATGGCGATGGGCTTTCGGACTTTCAGATCGAGCTCAGCGGAATCAAGACGCTTGGCGTCGAGGACTTCGTGCTCTAGCGCAGGTTAATCCGCAAGGCCGCCGCTGCGGCGAAGGGGGCGAGCGCCGCGGCGAAGAGCGTAATCGCCCCCGTCAAGAGCAGCGGCGGCCAGGGATCGATCGCGACAAGGGCATTTTCAACTGCCCGCGCACCGAAAATCAGCGTCGGGATATAGAGCGGCAGGACCAGGATCGAGAGCAGCAACCCCCCCCGTCGTACGCCGACTGTCACAGCAGCCCCGATCGCCCCGATCAGGCTCAGCCCTGGAGTGCCCAGCGCCATGCCTATCATCAGGGCGGGCAGGGCATCGACAGGCAGGGCCAGCATCAGACCCAGCAGCGGCGCAATCGCGGTCATCGGCAGGCCCGTGGTCAGCCAATGGGCCAGGGCCTTTGCCAAGACGATCTGCTCCAGCGGCACCGGCGCCAGCATCAATTGGTCCAGTGTGCCGTCCTCGTGATCCGCCTGGAACATCCGGTCGAGGCTGAGAAGGGCCGCAAGAAGCGCCGCGATCCACAGAACCCCACCCGCCACCTTGGCCAGGACGCCGGCGTCTCGCCCTACGCCCAGCGGAATCAACAATACGGCGAGCACGAAGAACGCGACCGCGATGCCTCCCCCGCCACCAAGCCGCAGGGCCAGGGCCACGTCGCGGGCGAGCAATGCGCGCCATGCGCCCACTACCAGGCGCCCTCCAGAAAGGGATCTGCGGTTGTTTCATCCGCCGTGAGCGGGTCGAGCGTCAGTGTAGGGAGCTCTCCCAAGCCCAGATCGGCATGAGTGGCGATCAGCGCCATGCCCCCGGCGGATAAATGTGCGCGCACCAGTTCCGCCAGCAGCGCGACTGCCGCCGTATCCAGCGAAACCGTTGGTTCGTCCAGCAGCCAAAGGGGTTTGTCGAGCACGGCGAGGCGCGCCAGACCCAACCGGCGCTTCTGCCCGGCGGAACATTCCCCCGCCGACCGACTTGCGATGGCAGCAAGTCCGAAATGGGCTAGCGCGCCATCCGCCTTGCCCGCATCCGCGTCGTGGATCCTGGACCAGAGGGCCAGGTTCTCGCGCACGCTCAGCGCCGGTTTCACCGCATCCAGATGGCCGGCATAGGCCAGACGCTCCTGAAACGCGGATTGATCCTTGCGCAGCGAGATCTCTCCCAACCGCACCGAGCCCCCGGTCATGGGCACCAGTCCGGCGAGCACACGTAACAGGGTCGATTTGCCGACCCCGTTCGGCCCTCGTAAGGCCGCTGCCTGGCCCGTCGCAAGGCGGAAACTCACCCCGCGCAAGACCTCTCGCCCGGACCGCCGGCAGGCCAGATTGTCGATGACAAGCTCCATCGCTGCTTGGTAGACATTTCCGGTCGTATTGCAAAGTCGGCATGGTTCGTTGGGCTCGGTTCGGAATGCGCCGGTCACGCAAATGCGACAGCATGTCGGCTTGAATGGTGCGAAAGTTTTTCTTAATAGCTCTTTAGATTTTTCTTTTCCGCGTGTGCAGGATGTGACCGATTGCCTTTTCGCAATCTGCTAGCTTGCGCCCGCAGTCGACTAGCCAAAGGAACATGCGCCATGTCCATCACCGTAGGAACCGACACTGCCAAGACGCGCCGCGAGTTGAGCGCGGGGGGCTCGACCATTGCCTATTACTCGATCCCGGCGGCGGAGGCGGCGGGGCTTGGCAGTTTCTCCAAGCTCCCCGCGGTTCTTAAGGTGGTGCTGGAGAACATGCTGCGGTTCGAAGATGGCAAGACCGTCACGGTCGATGACATCAAAGCCTTTGGCGACTGGGCTGCCAACGGCGGCAAGACCGAGCGCGAGATCGCCTATCGCCCGGCCCGCGTCCTGATGCAGGATTTCACCGGTGTTCCGGCGGTTGTCGACCTCGCGGCGATGCGCGATGCGATGGTGGCGCTGGGTGGCGATCCGGAGAAGATCAATCCGCTCAATCCGGTGGATCTTGTGATCGATCACTCGGTCATGATCGATGAATTCGGCAATCCGCGCGCATTTCAGTTGAACGTGGATCGCGAATATGAGCGCAACATGGAGCGGTACACCTTCCTGAAATGGGGGCAGAGCGCATTCGATAATTTCCGCGTCGTTCCGCCGGGTACGGGCATCTGCCATCAGGTGAACCTGGAATATCTGGCGCAGACCGTCTGGACAGATAAGGATCAGGATGGGGTCGAGGTCGCCTATCCCGACACATTGGTCGGCACGGACAGCCACACCACCATGGTCAATGGTGCGGCTGTGCTGGGCTGGGGCGTTGGCGGGATCGAGGCCGAAGCCGCGATGCTGGGCCAGCCGGTGTCGATGCTGATCCCGGAGGTCGTGGGTTTCAAGCTGACGGGCGAGATGGTCGAAGGCACCACCGCCACCGACCTGGTCCTGAAAGTCGTGCAGATGCTGCGCGAGAAGGGCGTGGTCGGCAAGTTTGTGGAATTCTATGGCGACGGGCTCGACCGCTTACCGCTTGCCGACCGGGCGACCATCGGCAATATGGCGCCGGAATACGGCGCGACATGCGGGTTCTTCCCAATCGACAACGAGACACTGCGCTATCTGCGTACGACCGGTCGCGATGAGGGCCGGATCGCGCTGGTCGAGACCTATGCCAAGGAAAACGGCATGTGGCGCGGTGCGGATTACGATCCGGTCTATACCGATACGCTGAGCCTGGACATGGGCACCATCGTTCCCGCGATCTCCGGCCCCAAGCGTCCGCAGGATTTCGTGGCGCTGACCGATGCGAAATCGGCCTTTAACAAGGAGATGGCTGAGACCTTTAAACGCCCGATGGACAAGCAGGTGCCGGTGAAGGGCGAGGATTATGCGATGTCGTCGGGCAAAGTGGTGATTGCCTCGATCACCTCCTGCACAAACACCTCGAACCCCTATGTGATGATCGGCGCCGGTTTGGTGGCCCGCAAGGCGCGCGCCCTGGGGCTGGACCGAAAGCCGTGGGTGAAGACCTCGCTAGCACCCGGCAGCCAGGTGGTGAGTGCGTATCTGGAGGCGGCTGATCTGCAGGACGACCTCGATGCCATCGGCTTCAATCTCGTTGGCTACGGTTGCACCACCTGCATCGGCAACTCCGGCCCGCTGCAGGCTGAGATCTCCGAGGCGATTGCCGAGGGCGATCTGGTGGCAACCTCGGTCCTCTCCGGCAACCGGAACTTCGAGGGGCGGATCAGCCCGGATGTCCGGGCGAACTACCTCGCCTCGCCGCCGCTGGTGGTGGCCTATGCGCTGGCGGGTACTATGGATATCGATTTGACCTCTGAGCCATTGGGTCAGGACAAGGATGGCAACGACGTCTTTTTGAAAGACGTCTGGCCAAGCCAGGCCGAGATCGCCGAACTGGTCGAGCAGACCGTCACCCGCGAGGCGTTCCAGTCAAAATATGCCGATGTGTTCAAGGGCGATGAGAAATGGCAGGGGGTGGAGACCACCGACAGCCTGACCTATGACTGGCCCTCGACCTCGACCTACGTGCAGAACCCGCCCTACTTCCAGGGGATGGGGCACGAGCCGGGGGTGATCACCGATATCGAGGGTGCGAAAGTGCTGGCAATCCTGGGCGATATGGTCACGACCGACCACATCTCGCCCGCCGGGTCCTTCAAGGACACGACACCTGCTGGCCAGTATCTGGTCGAACGCCAGGTGGCACCGCGTGAGTTCAACTCCTACGGCTCGCGGCGCGGCAATCATCAAGTCATGATGCGCGGTACTTTCGCCAATATCCGGATCAAGAACGAGATGCTGGACGGGGTCGAGGGCGGCTACACCAAGGGCCCGGATGGCGATCAGACCTCGATCTTCGAGGCGGCGATGGCCCATAAGGCCGACGGCACGCCGCTGGTGATCTTCGCGGGCGAGCAATACGGCGCGGGTTCCTCTCGCGACTGGGCGGCCAAGGGCACGGCGCTTCTGGGCGTGAAGGCGGTTGTGGCGGAAAGCTTCGAGCGGATCCACCGCTCCAACCTGGTTGGCATGGGGGTGATACCGTTCGAGTTCACGGGGGGTGACAGCCGGGAGTCGCTGGGTCTTACCGGGGAAGAGACGGTGTCGATCACCGGCCTGGCAGGCGAAATCACGCCGCGCCAGAACTGCCCGGCGACGATCACCTTCGCCGATGGTAGCACGAAGGAGATCACGCTCCTTTGCCGGATCGATACCGAGGTCGAAATCGACTACGTCCGCAACGGCGGTGTGCTGCACTACGTGTTGCGCAACCTAGCGGCGTGACCGAAACGGCCCGGCGAACCCCGCCGGGCCCTTCGCTGATGGAGAAGGCCTGATGCGACCCAGCGAGATGCTGCGCCAGTCGAACCAAACCGATTGGCAGGCCGCCACACGTCACGCGTTCTGTGCGGAATTGGCCGATGGCACCCTGCCGCTCGACAAGATGCGCTGGTATCTGGTGCAGGATTACTGCTTCATCGACGGCTTTGTTCGCCTCGCAGCCAGCGCCATCGCCCACGCGCCCAGCCTGCGAGACTCGATCCCACTGGCGCAGTTCCTGGCTGTGATCACGGGGCCGGAGAACACATATTTCCAGCGATCCTTCGAGGCGCTGGGCGTGGTCCGTGCTGACCGAACCGCCCCGATGCTGGCCCCTGAGACGCGCACGTTTCAGGAGTTGATGGCGGAGGCTGCAGCCTCCGGCCGGTATGGTGATATGGTTGCCGTGCTGACCGTGGCGGAATGGACCTATCTGGCATGGGCCACGCCGTTCAATCCGCCCGCCGCCGACCTGCCGTTCTATTTCGCGGAGTGGATCACCCTGCATTCGGGAACGGATTTCGAGGGCGTGGTCAGCTATCTGCGCGAACAACTCGACCGCGCTTGGGAGGAGGCCGAAGTCCCCTCCCGCGCCGAGATGGAACAGGCGTTTGGCCGTGCCGTCACGTTGGAACGCGCATTCTTCGATGCTGCATATTCTGCCGGTTGACCGCCATCAGGTCTTGCGCTGTTTCGGGTGCAGGGCAGTTCCCAAAATATGCTCCGACCGATGGATCAGATGCCCCGCGCCGCCGACGATCAGCGGGTCGGGCGCCCCCACGACCTCTGGGTCCTTGCCGGGATAATTCAGTGACGCCAGGAAGTGGCGCAGACATCCCAGTCGCGCGCGTTTCTTGTCGTCCGATTTGATGATCGTCCAGGGCGCATCGGCGGTGTCGGTATAAAAGAACATCGCTTCCTTGGCCTCGGTATAATCCTCCCACTTCTTCAGACTAGCCAGATCGATCGGGCTGAGCTTCCATTGCTTCAGCGGATCGGTCTCACGCGCCTTGAAGCGGCGGCGTTGTTCCTTCTGCGTGACCGAGAACCAGTATTTGTAGAGCCGGATGCCCGAGCGGGTCAGCATCCTCTCCAGTTCCGGGGTCTGGCGCATGAATTCCAAATATTCATTCGGCGAGCAGAAGCCCATCACCCGCTCGACCCCGGCGCGGTTGTACCAAGAGCGATCGAACAACACGATTTCGCCGGAGGTCGGCAGATGGTCGATATAGCGTTGGAAGAACCACTGGCCGCGTTCTGTCTCGGTGGGTTTTTCGAGCGCGATCACCCGTGCGCTGCGCGGGTTCAGATGCTCCATGAATCGTTTGATCGTGCCGCCCTTGCCTGCGGCGTCGCGCCCCTCGAACAACAGGACGAATTTCTGCCCGGTATCCTTGGCCCAGCGCTGGACCTTCAGAAGCTCTGCCTGCAATTTCGCCTTTTCCGCCTCGTAGCGCTGCCGTGAGATCTTCTTGGAATAGGGATAGCGGCTGCTCTCGAACGCCGCGCGCGTCGCGCCGGGGTCGTGCCTGGTTGCGGGTTCGGTCGGTGTAGCGGGGAGTTCGGCGAACGGCGCTTGCGTGATCTGATCCATGATTGGCCTCCTGAGTCTGGGGAGACCGTGCCAGCGCCGCGATAAGAATTCCTTGCGGCAGATCAAACGCGCGCCATACGTGCGGAACCGTCTGAATCACCGGCGAGAGTCTGCCGCTGCATCGCACTATTTTCAAGCTACCGAATCGCAAGACCTGTCTGTCATCATTTCTTCACCGCATCCTGTCGGCCTGTGCCGGGACGCACGCGGCGGGGCCTGCGCGAACCAGAAAAGGAGAGCGAGACCCAAGACATGACGACCGCAGATGCTGCTTTTCGCTGCCAGTTGGAGGGGTATTCCCTCGCAACCGCACAAATCTTCTACCATATGCCGGATGCCCGATCGCTGCTGCAGACGTTCATCTGGCAAGACTATGACCTAGCCCCGGAGTTTCCGCAGCTCCACAAGTTTCTCGACTTCTGGGGGCGAGAGTTGGATGGGCCGATCCATTCCGTCGAACTGAACCATGCACATCTCATCGGCCCGGCGAGCTTTCGCGTCGTCGATCACGAACTGGTGCTGCATTAGCCCGCCATGGGTAAAATCTGGGCATAGAGCGAGGGCACCTCTCGCCCCTGTGATCCTCAGCACACGCCCCGTCACGCAGGAGTGACAGGTGCGATCTTGGCTTCGCGTGCGGTCCAGAGTATTTTGGGCGCATGAAAAAGCTGCTGATCAAAACCGCGCTGGGGCTGTTCGCTTCGGCTGCCATTCTCGCTCCGCTTCGCGATGCTCAGGCGGAACCCGCTGTAGTTGTTGAGCTTTTCACAAGCCAGGGCTGTTATTCATGCCCGCCGGCGGATGAGGTGCTCGGCAAGCTGGCCGAACATGACGACATCGTCGCACTGGCGATGCATGTCGATTACTGGGACTATCTGGGATGGCGTGATACATTTGCGCAACGCGGTTTCACCCAACGCCAGTATTCCTATCGCGATACGATGGGCGAGCGCGTGGTCTACACTCCTCAGATGATCATTCAGGGCGTGAGCCCGGTCACCGGCTCGCGTTCGATGTCGGTGAAAGATGCAATCCTCCAGGCGCGTGGGCAGCAACGGACATCGACCCTGGAAATTACAGAGACGGGTGCCGCGCTGACCGGGCGTATCGCACCATTGGCGACCGATCAGGCCCAGGGAGGCACGCTGTTCGTGGCGAAATACACGCGCAATCAGATAGTCGACATTGCTCGCGGCGAGAATGGCGGGAAAACTCTGACCTATCATAATGTGGTCGACATGCTGAGCCCGCTGACCGAATGGGACGGCAGGGAAGCGGCCGAGGTTGAGCTGCCCCGTCCTGGACCAGGGGAGGGTATCGCGATCTGGCTGCAAGACGGGGTCACCGGCCCCATCCTGGGTGCCGCGAAGTTCGAGCAATAAGTCGGTCTTTAGGCGTCGCGCGGTCCAGCCGCGCGGTTCCGACCATCCCTTCGAAACGGGGTAATTCGTCCGCCAGTTTCATCCAGCCGAGTTGTTCGCCTGCAAAGACGTGGAATGTCGGCGCATAGTTTTCAGGCTGATCGAGAGTCGCCGCGAAAAAATGCGTCTCGCCAGGAAACTGGTCAGCGTCATAGGCCATGGGGCTGCCGCAACGCCCGCAAAACCAGCGCCGCACACCAGGCGAGCTTTCGTACATCTGCGGCTGGGCGCCGGTCCATCGCCATTGCGCGTTTGGAACCCCCAGAAAGCTGGTCATAGGTGAGGCGGTGGCACGGCGGCAGCTCTCGCAATGGCAATGACCCTGCCAGTTGAACGGTCCCGAGAGGGCGAAACGAACGGCGCCGCACAGGCAGCGCCCGGTTTGCTCGGTCATGCGCTTTCCTCCTCGGATTGAGAGCGCGAGCGGCTGGTGGTGCGCCAGCGCCTATGGAACCAGAACCATTGCTCGGGATATTGCTCGATCCAGGTGCTGAGGCGGGCATTGACCTCCTCCATCATCTTCAGCGGTTCGCCGACCGGCACCGGTGGCGCGAAGGTGACATGGAAGCAACGCCCCTGCAGATCGCGACGCGCAATGGCGGGCACCAAAGGAACATTCGAGCGTGCGGCCATTTCCGCTGCAATCGTAACGGTCTCTGCGGGTTTTCCCAGAAAATCGATGAATGGCGCACCGGAATTGCGCTGATCCACCAGGATCATCACCGTGCCCCCGTCAGCGACGTGGCGCAGCAGATCGCGCAAGCCGCCGCCCTTGTTGAGTACCGGCTGACCTGCGGCACCTATGGTGCGATGGGCAAAGCGGTCAATCAGACGATTGTTGAAATTGCGATAGATGATGCCGCTCTCCTGCCCCATCATCCGGGCAGCCAGGCGAATCGCCTCCCAATTGCCGAAATGGGCTGTCACTAGGATCGCGCCGGTTTTCGGCAGACGGTCGCGCAGATTGCCCTCATCATTCACGATGATCGGATCGCGGGCGATCATTCGCGAGAAATGAACATACTCAATGATCTGGCAGAGGAAATGGCGCCCGGCGTTGCGAATGATCTCGGTCCGGCGCTCCTCCGCCATGTCGGGCCAGATATGGATCAGCCCATCCTCGGCCCGCTTGCGAAAACTGGGGATCTTCAGCGCCAGCCATCCCCCGAGCGGGGCGAAATAGCGTTTCAGCCACCAGGAGGGGAAGGGTTGCAGCACCATCCAAACCGCATAGGCCCCGACATAAGACGCCCGTTCGATCAGCAGATTGCGCAATCTGTCCTTTGTGCTGAAATGGCTCATCTTGTCCGTGCCGTCAGTATGTGGAACCGCCAAGCGAGCGAGACCGTCGCCAGCATACAGGCCGCGATCACCGCGATGACTAGGCCCCGTTCGTCAAAACCGAATATGTTCACCATGGCCCAGCCCATTGGAATCATAAGCAGGGTGAAAGCCGCGATATAGCAAAGGATCGGGATCCAGGCATCGCCAAGTGCCCGCACTGCCTGACCCATTACGATCTGTGCCGTGTCGGGCACGAACACGAGGGCAGCGAAGACGAACAACCCCGCCGCGCGGGCCTGTATCACTGGGTCATCGGTATAGATCCAGGCGAGCCAGTCGCGGCCCAGATAGGTTGCCAATCCCAGCAGGCTCATCAGGCCAAGGGCCGTGCCGAAACCCACCCATCCCGCCAAGGCGGCGTCGCGCGGATCGCCGCGGCCTTGGGCGATGCCGACGCGCACGCCGGTTGCTATGGCCAGCCCCAGTCCCACCATGAACAGCGTCGAAACCAGATTGTGCGAAATGGAATAGGCGTCCAACGCCTCGCTGCCCAACCGCCCGGCGAACATGGTCATGGCGGCAAAGCCGATGGTTTCGAACCCGCCGGAAAGCCCGCCGGAGAGGCCAAGTTTGCGCATTGGCCAACCTGCGCGCCAGCCGCCCGGACCCCAGAATGTTTCCCAAGGGCCGCGCACGCCCGCGGCCATCGGATTAGGTTGCCAGAGGATAAAGGCCAGCATCGCCCCAAAAGCCGCGAACCGCGCGAGGGTGGAGGCGATGGCGGCACCAATCGCCCCCATCTCGGGCACACCAAGATTGCCGAAGATGAAAACCCAGTTGAGACCCAGATTGATCAGATTGGCAAAGAGCATTGCCAACATTGCGAAATTCGGCCTGCGAGTGGCCTCCAGATAGAACGCGCAGACAGCGAACATGACCTGGGCGAAAAGGCCGGGGGCGAGCGCGATGGCGACATCCCCACCGCGCGCCGCCAGATCGGGGTTTTGGCCAAAGAGCAGCAGCAGGCTCTCACCCTGCCAGACGATCCACGACCCGACCAGCGACAGCCAAGCGCCCCAGATCAATGCGCGGCGCCAAGCGCGTCCGCATTCGTTCCAGTTGCCCGCACCGAAGGCCTGGCTGATCACCGGGACCATGCCGGAGCAGAGGCCAATCCCGAGCACCAAAACCGGCACGAAGATCGAGAGGCCGAGATTAGAGACCCCGACCGCCCCTTCGCCATACCGCCCCAGCATGACGATGTCGCAGAATGCCATCAGCAGAATCCCTGCGCGCGACAGCATCACCGGCCAGGCCAGACGCAAGAGATCCGCGACATCCAGCCAGAGACGCCGTGTCATGCAGCCTCCCGCACCTGCTCGCGGTGCCAGACATAGACGCCGGCGCCGATGATGATGCTTGCGCCCAGCAGGGTTATGGCATCCGGCACCTCGGCGAAGACGACAAAGCCCATTAGTGCGGCCCAGACGAAACCGGCATAGTTGAACGGCGCAAGCACCGAGGCTGGTGCCTGGCTGAGCGCGTAGACCAGGCAGAAATGTCCGGTCATGCCGAACACGCCAAATATGGTCATCATTCCCAGATCGCCCAGGCTGGGCGTTTGCCATACGAAGGGCAGGGCGAGGCTGGCCAGCAATGTGCCCACCCCGGTGGTGTAGAGCATTGTTGTCCAGATCGGTTCGTCGGCGCCTAGATAACGCGTGGCGATCTGGTAGGAGGCAAAGCAGAACGCTGCCGCCATCGGAAGCAGTGAGGCCAACTGGAACACGTCGAGCCCCGGGCGAATGATGATCAGCGCACCGATCAAACCGACAATGACAGCCGCCCACCGGCGCGGGCCGACATGCTCTCGCAGCACGATCGCACCCAGCACGGTGATCAGCAGGGGGGCAATCTCGAAGATCGCGACCGTCTCGGCCAGTTCCATGAAGTTGAGACTGGTGAAGAAAAAGCAGGTGGCACAGAACAGCATGGCCGAGCGTGAGATCTGCAGGCCGAGATGGCGAGTGCGCAGACGCTCGCGCAGGCTCGGCAGGAAGATCAGTACCATCAGCAGGGTCTGACTGGCGAAGCGGGCCCAGATCACCTCGGCGACCGGCAGGCGCTGCATCAGTGCCTTGGCGGTCGCGTCCATGCAGACGAATAGGAACATCGCGAGCAGGATGGCCAGCATGCCCCTGGTGGTGGGGGCCAGCGCGTCGCGGCGCCGGCGCAGCGCGGCGATCATGGAAGGCTGGGGACGGCGACACCGATCATGCAGTCGCGATTTACGGTCTTCGCCAGGGCCTCGGCGCTCCAACCCTGGGTCCCATCGGGTTGGCTGGGCAGAACCAGATAGCGCATATCCGCCGTGCTGTCGTGAACGCGGATCTGCACGCTATCCGGCAGCTCCAGCCCAAACTCCGCCAGCACCTTGCGGGGTTCGCGCACCGTGCGGCTGCGATAGGCGCGGGTCTTGTACCAGTCCGGCGGCAGGCCCAGCAGGTTGCGCGGATAGCAGGAGCAGAGGGTACAGACGATCACGTTATGCTCTTGGGCAGTGTTCTCGACCACCACCAGCTTCATCGCTTCGACCTCCACCCCTATTTCCTGGATCGCGGCCGAGCCATCGGACAGCAGGCGCGCCTTGAAGTCGGGGTCGGTCCAGGCACGGGCGACCACGGCGGCCCCCATTGAGGGGTTGCGCGCATCCATCCGGGCGATCTGGGCGTTGATCTCGGCGGCGGATGTGACGCCTTTCTCGACCAGAAGCTCGCGCACCGAGATCTCCATCTGCTGCCAATAGGTCAGCGGCGTATCGTTGTCAGGCCGAAAGTCGCGATGGGTATGGGGATGATCGTGGGGCATCACGCGCCCTCCAGCCAATGTTCGAAAATCTCGGCATCCAGGGTGCCGCCAGGAGTATCGGTTTCCTCGCCCCAGATCTCGGCCATCGAGAAGCGCACGCGATAAAGCGGAACTTCGCCGCCCGGCCGGCGATAGGCCAGCTCCTCCGGGTTGCCGAAGGCGCCGCAGATGCGCTCTACTCGACCGGTTTTGCCACGCAGATACCAGGGGGTTCGGATATGGCCGGGGGCAGGGCCCTTGCGCACCTGCACCACATCGCCGGGCTTGAACCGGGTCGCGCCCACCGGATAGGGCGGCGCAAAATCGGGCGGAGTCACATCCGGGATCATTCGCCATCCCCCTGAGCATCGCCGTAGGTCGTGCCACGGGCGGCCACGGCCTCCATCTTCGCGTTCAGTTCCTCGATGGTGAAGGCACCGGCCTCCAGCATGTTCTGGGTCACGCTGGCGATCCAGCGTTCGTAGTAGGTCATCGTCTCGAAGGCGTCTTCGCCCATATCCTCCAGCACCCGGCGCAGGCCGTCGACATTCATCAGGCCCTTGGAGGAGGCAAGCACCATCAGCGCATCCACCCGTTTTTCCCACAAAGCGTAGTCGTGGGTTTCGGGGTCGATGCCCTCCGCGTCCTGTCCGCCCATATCGTGCCAGCGGCGCCCGGTCGGTATAATACTGTCTGTCATGCGATCGAGCCTAGCCCCCCGGCGGGCGGAGGCCAAGGGGGCCGATGATCACAGTTGGATCTTGCCGCGCAGTTCCTCGGTGGCGGCGCGCAGAGCATCCGGTGCCGCATCGCCGATCAGGATGAACCCATATCCGGCATCGCGCCAGGTCCGCGCGTTCAGGCCGCTCAACCGCCCATCCTTCGGCGCGCTGTCGGCGCCTTCGCGCCGGGTGATGCAGAAGGCAATTGGCGCCCCGGTCGCATCAAGATAGACGAGCTGTGCCAGCGGTTTGCCGTCGATTTGCAGGATTTGGGCGCGCTGGAAGATCAGACCCTTTGCACCCTCCGCCGCGCCGCTGAGATCCAAGCCCAGCGCAGCGCCCGTGCGGTCGAGCCCTGCCAGCCGCGTTTCGGGCGCCATGGGCACGGCAGCCACGGTGTCGGTGGTGTAAAGCGCCTGATAGTCCGCGACCGCCTGATGCCAGCCGGCTGAATCAGTGGCGCCGGGCAGCAACCGGCCTGCGCCCACGCCAAGCGCGAAGATCACGATGGCGGCCGCAACATAGTGCCAGATCGGAGCCCTGCGCGCGGGCAGTGCAAACGTCGGTGCTCCCGAAAGCAATGCAGCCATCCCTGTTTGCAGGGGGGCGAAGTCCAAATCCATCTCCGCCACCCGTGCTTTCAGGTCGCCATCCGAGGCCATCGTAGCCTCGAACGCCTCCCGCTCGCCACCGGGTAGATGGCCGTCGAGATAGCGCAGGATCGCCTCGTCGCTGACCGGTTCCCTCTCAATCGGCTGCGTCATCGCTCATCACCTGTTTCAACCGTTTTCGTCCATTGGCCAGCCGGCTCATCACCGTGCCGATCGGGATGTCGAGTTGCGCTGCGGCTTCGGCATAGGAAAATCCCTCGACATAGACCAGATACAGCGTCTGGCGTTGCGCCTCTGGCAGCGATGCCATGTGAGATAACACCTGACGCGCCAGAATATTCACCTCCACCCCCGGCGTGGGATCGGCCAGGCCCACATCCTCCACGGCGATATGCCCGGTGCCCAGCCGAACCTTCCGGGCACGCAACTCGTTACGCCAGATCGAACCCAAGATTGTGAAGCACCAGGCATCGAGGCGGGTGCCCGGCCGGAACTGCTCTACCCGTTCCAACGCACGCAGCGCGGTGGCCTGGGCCAGGTCCTGCGCCTCGGCCCGATTGCCTGTCATCACGAGGGCGTAACGCCAGAGCCTGGGCATCAGCGCGGGCAGGCCTGCGCGGACCTCCTGTTCACTCTTTCTCGAATGGCTGTGAATTTTTTCTCTCGCGTGGTGTTCTATTATTATCGCGCATCAGAAACGCGTTCACAGCCTTTGTCCACCTGGGAGGGACCAATGATCAAACAAGCACTGCAAACCGCTGCTATCGCAACATTCTTGGCAGCGGGCCCGGCATTCGCGGGTGGATGGAACCTGTCACCTGATGAATCTAAAATCACCTTCGGGTCGATCAAGAAGAACGCCGTGGGCGAGGCACATCACTTCAGCGGCCTCAGCGGTACAGTGGGCGAGGATGGCGCTGCCACGGTCGATATTGATGTGGCCAGCGTCGAAACCTGGATCGATATCCGCAACGAGCGGATGCTAGAACATGTCTTCGCGTCCGAAAATTTTCCGAAGGTCACGATTGCCACGAATATCGACATGGCCGAAGTGTCGGGCCTGGCTGCCGGTGAGACCACCACGATGACCACCACCGCCAATCTCAGCTTCCTTGGTAAGGAAGTCCCGGTCGAGGCTGATCTCTTCATCGCCGTTCTGGGCAAGAACAAGGTATTGGTGACGACCGACGAGATGATCATGCTCAGCACGGCGGATCTGGGCGTTGAGCCTGGGATCGACGAGCTGAAAAAGCTGGCAGATCTACCGTCGATCAGTCGCGTCTCCCCAGTGTCGCTGCGTCTGGTGTTCGAAAAGAACTAGGGCTCAGGCAGGGTCGGTTCTGCGCTGAAACACCACCAGCCGGTTGTTTGCCGGCATGAGATGCACCATGGCCGGGCCAAACCCCTCGCCATGGGCCAGTGCCTCCACATCGTCCAGATCGCGGATGCCCCAGTCCGGGTTCTGCGCACGCAGACTGACATCGAACCTTGCATTGCCTTCGCCGGTATGGTCGCCCTTTTCGCGAAACGGACCATAAAAGATCAAAGTGCCATCGGCGCTCAGCGCTTTTCCGGCACCGATCACAATACCCTCGGTAACCGGCCAGGGCGAGATGTGGATCACATTGGCTGAAAAGACCGCATGCAGCTTTGGCAGCGCGGTACCCCAATCCGCGCGCGCATCCAGATCCAGCGGCGGTTGCAGGTTGTCGGGCGATAGATATTCAGCCCAGGCGGCGATACTTCGCCGGTTCTGTGGGTCCGGGTCCGACGGCTGCCAGTCCCAGCCCGGCATGGACAGCGCCAGATGGGCCGCGTGCTGGCCCGTGCCGGCACCGATCTCCAGAAGCTTCCTCCGCGATCCCTGATCGCCAGGCCCTAGAATGCGTGCAAGGGCATCGCGGATCGGTTCGAAATTCCGCTCGAAACTGGGAGAGAACAGACGCGCCGGATCGTCCTTGTCCGACGCGTCGGTCGTCATTCAGGTCTTGGCCGGCGCGACCACCATGGTCATCTGTCGACCCTCGAGCTTGGGCATCGACTCGATCTTGCCCAGCTCCTCCACGTCTCCGGCGATCCGCTGCAACAGATCGCGGCCAAGATCCTGGTGCGCCATCTCGCGGCCGCGAAAGCGCATGGTAACCTTCACCTTGTCACCTTCGCCCAGGAACTTGTGTACCGAGCGCATCTTCACATCGTAGTCATGGGTGTCGATGTTCGGGCGGAACTTGACCTCCTTGATCTCGATGATTTTCTGTTTCTTTTTCGCCTCGTTGGCCTTCTTCTGCTGTTCATACTTGAACTTGCCGAAGTCCATGATCTTGCAGACAGGCGGGTTGGCGTTGGGAGAGATCTCGACCAGGTCGAGGCCCACATCTGCGGCCATCTCCATCGCCCTCTCGGGCGTGACGACGCCGACATTATCTCCATCATGGCCGATGAGGCGGATTTCGTGGGCACGGATTTTGTCATTGACGCGCGGGCCGGTATCGCGGGTCGGCGGCGCGTGATGCGGTCTTCTGGCTATGTCAGCCTCCTGAGTAGCACCCCAGATTGCGGGGCTTCCGATACATTGATGCGCCTCGGCGGAGCGGGACGCTGGCGAGGTGCAACCTAGCGATTCGCAGCCGGAATTGAAAGATCAGGCGATCCCGCACCGTTTCACTCGTCCAATGGCGCCGAGCCCTGGGCGGGCAAGACGATCACGGTAGGCTCCGCAGGCAGGTTATCGGACGAGACGGTTATGCGGCCCGATGGCTCGTGCCGGATCGCAAACTCATCCTGCATTCCATTCAGAAACCGCGCCAATCCGCTGGGTCCGAACGCATGCATCGGCAAAACGATCCGCGCCTTCATCCGCTTCAGGATTGCGATCATCTGCCCGATATTCAGGGTATAGGTTCCATCGACCGGCGCCATCACCACATCCAGCCGTCCGATGGCGGCGTAATGCGCTTCCGAGGGTTCGTGATGCAGATGCCCCAGATGTCCGATGCAAAGCTCGCCAATCTCGAAGATGAAGATCGAATTGCCATCGGCCTCGAATCCGAAACTGCGCAGATCGGTGGGCACGTTGCGGATCAAGACATCGTCGACTTCCAGATAGTGCTCGGCCCGCCCACCGGTTTTCCAGCCACGCAGGACATGGGTGATCGCAGGGTCTGGGTAGTCGGTAAAATGGGTCGAATGCGCGTGGTTCATGGTGACTACATCGGGGGCGTCACCGCCCGCCGCACCGAAATAATCCGTCGCGATGGAGATACCGGCAGGCGTTTCGATCCGAAAGGTCGAATGTGCGACATAGGCGATCCGGACTTGCGCAGCCCTGGCGACCTGATCGCCGAGCTGGGCATATCGCACCTGGCCGGGCCAGGTCTTCACAAAGGCCTGGCAGGGTGAGGCCAGGGCCGCCCCCGGCAGAAGACAACCGACGATCAGCAAGGCAATCAGACGCATTTCAACCTCGTCTCATGCCACCCTCACGCGAAAAGGTAGGGCATCAAACCCAGCCTGGCCAGCCTGCCTGCGGCATCTTCCAGGAAAGGCTCCGGGTGGGCGGGTGTCGTGTGCCCCGCAGGGGCGCACGCAGTCGCCAGCGGAGGCTTTCCGCGCCGGTCAGCGCCCCTTCCAGACCGGATCGCGCTTCTCGGCAAAGGCCCGCGCGCCCTCCAGTTGATCCTCGCTGCCATAAAGCCGGTCGACCGTCATCAATTGGCGTTTCGAGATCCGGTTCAGCATGTCCTGAAACCGCATATCCTCGGCTTCGCGCACCACCTCCTTGATCGCGGCCATTACCAGCGGCGGACCCGAGGCGATATCTGCCGCCATCTTGCGCGCCTCCGTCAGCAGATCCGCTGCCGGATGTATCGCATTGATCATCCCCCAACGATGCGCTTCCTCGGCATCCAGCCAGCGCCCGGTGAGCAGAAGTTCCATCGCGATGTGATAGGGAATACGCTTGGGCAGCTTGATCGAGGCCGCATCCGCCACCGTGCCGGAGCGGATTTCCGGCAGCGCAAAACTCGCATGCTCCGCTGCTAGGATTATGTCGGCGGACAGCGCCAATTCCAACCCGCCGCCGCAACAGATCCCGTTCACCGCCGCGATCACCGGCTTGTTGAGATTGCCAAGTTCCTGCAGTCCAGCAAAGCCGCCGATCCCGTAATCGCCATCCACTGCGTCGCCATCGGCAGCCGCCTTCAGGTCCCAGCCGGGGCAAAAGAATTTCTCGCCCGCGCCGGTAACGATGGCGACGCGCAGATCCGGGTCGTCACGGAAATCCATGAAAACTTCGCCCATGATCCGGCTGGTAGCCAGGTCGATCGCATTGGCCTTAGGCCGGTCGAGCGTGACTTCCAGCACATGGCCATCGCGGCGGGTCTTGATCGGGTCGCTCATGGCGTTGCCTCCTGTAATGCGAACGGGTCGTTATCGGGGTCGGTATTGGCTTCGTATTCCGCCCAGAGGGCCGCGTCGCGGGCCGCTTCCGGTCCCAGCACTTGGGCGATCACGGCCAGGCTCATATCGATCCCGGCCGAGACGCCGGATGCCGTGATCACCGGACCATCCTCGACCCAGCGCGCCCTGCTCACCCAGTCGGTGTTCGGGCCGAAAGGTGTGATTTCGTCAAAGGCCAGCTTGTTCGTCGTGGCCCTTCTACCATCCAGCACACCGGCCCGCGCCAATAGGGCGGACCCGGTGCAGACGCTCGTGATCAGCCCGGAGCGCATGCCGACTTCCCGCAACCAGCCGATCAGCGCGGGATTGTCCACCTCGCGTCTTGTGCCGCGCCCGCCTGGGACTAGCAGGATATCGGGCGCCGGAGTTTTTTCCAACACGCTGTCGATGGTCGAGCGTGGGCCCTGAGTGCTTGCAACCGGCTCTGCGCCCTCCGCAATCATGCGCAGGTCGAACTCCTCGGGAAACATCCCGAACATCTCCAGCGGGCCGAAGACGTCCAGAAGTTCGAATTCCGGAAACAGTAGCGTTGCGAGGCGTTGTCTCGCCATCCTAATCCTCCAGCAACCGGATCAGCGCGTCCGCCGCGATGGCGCCATTCGGGGTCACGATCAGCGGGTTGATGTCAAGCTCCGCCAGCCGCGCCGCCTCTGCCTCAACATAGGCTTGCACGGCCATGACCGAAGCGACGATGAGGTCTAGATCCGCTGGGGGCCGGCCTCTGAAGCCAGCCAGAAGTGGCGCGATGCGCAGTCGCCTAATCGCGGCCTTCACCTCCGGTGCCGTCGCGGGGATCAGCAGGGTCTCGCTGTCGCGCATCACCTCTGTCAGCACACCGCCCGCGCCGATGGTCAGGGCAAATCCATAAGGCGGCTCATGCACGACGCCCAGGATAAGCTCGGCAATCGCGCTTTCGACCATCTCCTCGACCAGATATCCACCCGGGGCCGCCATCGACTGGGCGGCAACGCTGATCTGATCGGCCGAGAGGTCGAGGCGGACCGCCCCGTGTTCGGTCTTATGTGCAATCCCCAAACCCTTCAGTGCCAGCGGGGCTGCGAGATCGCGGGCCGCGAGTTCCGCTTCCTCCGGCGTACCAGCGATGCGCCCTGCAGGCACGCCGACACCGTGCGCTGCGAGGGAGAGTTTCGCCAGACGCTCGTCCAACACTGGTCCCGGCGCAGCGCCGCCCTCTTGCCGCAGCATGGGCGCTGGGGCAGGGTTGGCCCAGCCCTCGGCCACCGTGGCGGCGGCTTCAGCGGCCGCGAAGGTGTCATCGATGCCGATCATCGGCGCCAGGCCTCTTGCCGCCAGATCCTCGGCACAGGCTTCGGGCATGGTTTCCGCCATCGTCGCCGCGACAGCGACCCGCGCGCGGGTGGTCTTCGCAGCGGCCTCCATCGCGTCCACGGCGACCTGCCAGAGCGCATCGTTGCACCGATCGCTGCGTGGAAAGTCAAAGATGAAGATTGCGAGGTCGAAGCCACAAGACAAAACCGCCGTGAAGCAAGCCGTCATCTTCGCGGCATTGCCCCAGATGAAGGTATGGTAGTCCAGCGGGTTGCAGACGGTGACGAGGGGGTTGAGCGTCGCCTGGATCGCCTCACTCTGTGTCTCGCTCAGCGGGCGCAACCGCAGATCGCGCCCGGATGCGGCATCTGCGGCCAGCGCGGCCTCGCCCCCCGAACAGCTCACCGTGATCACGTCGCGCCCCTGCAGCGCGCCTAGCAGGTGCAGCAGTTTGAGTGTTTCGAGGAACTCCGGAATATTGCCAAGCACCGGAATGCCGAGGCGCGCCAGAAACGCCCGGCTGGCTGCATCCGACCCCGCCAGCGACGCAGTATGGCTGAGCGTCGCGCGCTGTGCCTCCGCCGAACGCCCCACCTTCAGTGCGACGACCGGGATCTGCTTCTCGCGGGCTGCAAGCGCCAGCGCTTCGAAGGCGCGGATATCGGCTATGCCCTCGATATGCAGGCCGATGGCGGTGACACGACTGTCCTCCAGACAGGCCATTGCCATCTCCGCCAGCCCGGTCTGCGCCTGATTGCCCGCGGCCATGACATAAGCGATGGGCAGGCCCCGCGCCGCCATGGTGAAATTGATCAGGATGTTGGAGGATTGCGTGAGGATCGCAACGCCGCGGTCCCGCCGGACCCCGCCATGCTGATCGGGCCAGAGCAGCGCGCCGTCGAGATAATTGATGAAGCCATAGCAATTGGGCCCCAAAACCGGCATCTCGCCTGCCGCAGCGACAAGGTGCGCCTGCAAGTCGGCCCCGGCTTCGCGATCATCCTCGGCCTCGGCAAAGCCGGATGCGAAACATACAGCACCGCCGGCTCCCATGGCGGCAAGCTTCTCCAGCGCTTCCACCGTCGCATGGCGGTTCACGGCCAGAAATACCGCATCCGGCACGCCCGGCAGGTCTGCGATGGTCGGAAAACATCCCAGCCCATGGATCTCGCCCCGGCTCGGATGCACCGGCCAGACCGGCCCGTCGAAGCCCATCTTCAGGCATTGCGCGACAACCTCCACCCCCCAACCGCCGCCAACGACGGCGATGGATTTGGGGCGGAACAGGCGCGATAAGTCGCGTGTCACTCCGCGACCGCGTTATAGCGCTTGTTGTTGTCGTAAAGCTCTAGGATCACCTGATCTGGCCCAGCGAACTGATGCACGGTGATGGTCGAGACCGTGCCATCGGGCGCCGTGCATTCCACCGCCGTGCGGGCATTGCGGGCGGGCAGCACCAGTTCTCCCGGCACGCGCTCCAGCACCACGTCGCCGGAGGCCGTGCGCGAGATGCAAGAGCCGCCCGCGGGTTCCGCGATGCGCAGCACCCGGTCCTGCTCCGGCACCGCGAAAGGATCATTAGACGCGCAGGCGGCGAGGGGCAATAGCAGAAGGATCTTCTTCATGGTCAGGCTCCGAGAGGGCGCAGCAAATCGCGGCTGATAATGTGGCGTTGGATCTCGGAGGTTCCGTCCCAGATCCGTTCCACTCTCGCATCCCGCCAGAACCTTGCAAGCGGCAAATCATCCATCAGGCCCATACCGCCGTGGATTTGAATGGCGGCATCGGTGATCCGGGCCAACATTTCGGAGGCATAGAGCTTGGCGGAGGCGATCTCGCGGTTTGCGGGCAGGCCCTGGTCCAACCGCCAGGCCGCGGCCAGCGTTAACCAGTCGGCTGCGTCGATCTCGGTGATCATATCGGCGAGCTGGAAGCTGATCCCCTGGAATTTGCCTATCTGCTGGCCGAACTGCTTGCGCTCGGCGGAGTAGCTCAGGGCATAGTCGAAGACCCGCCTGGCGCGGCCCACGCTCATCGTTGCGACGGTGATGCGGGTTGCGTAGAGCCACTCATTCATCACCGCAAAGCCGCCATCGACCTCGCCCAGAACCGCCGTATCTGGCAGGCGGCAATCGTCGAACTCCAGCACCATATTCTTGTAGCCGCGATGCGAGACGGAGGTATAGCCATCGCGGATGGAGAAACCCGGATGTCCGCGATCCACCAGGAAACAGGTGATGCGTTTCTTCAGGCCCTTAGGGGTGTCGTCTTCGCCCGTTGCGATGAAAACGATAAGGAAATCAGCGTGGTCAGCACCGGAAATGAAGTGCTTGGTCCCATTGACCACCCAATCGCCGCCGTCGCGCCGCGCCGTGCATTTCATCGAGCGGATGTCCGAGCCCGCATCCGGCTCGGTCATTGCCAAGGCGTCCATCCGCTCGCCGCGCACGGCGGGAAGAAGGTAGCGTTCCACCTGCTCGCCCTTGCACGCCATCAGGATGTTCTGGGGGCGCCCGAAGAAGTGGTTGAGCGCCATCGAGCCGCGGCCGAGTTCACGCTCCACCAGAGCGAATTCCAGATGGGTGAGCCCCGCGCCGCCCACGCTTTCGGGGAAATTGCAGGCATAGAAACCCAGATCGATGGTCTTCTGCTTGATCGCCTCGGCCACCTCGCGGCGCACTTCGCCCGTGCGCTCCACTTCCTCCTCGTGGGGATAGATCTCGTTCTCGACGAAGCTGCGGACGGTGGAGACGATCATCTCCTGTTCGTCGGTCAGGCCGAACTGCATCGGGGCTCTCCATTTCCAAAGGTTCGGCGGCGGGCAGGGCCGTCCGAGTGCGCGGTGGGTGTGCGTGTGGTCGTGCGGGTGTCAGACCTCAACGGCCCAGACGAACCCAGACAAGCGAGACGACGAGACTGCTGAGCGCACCGCCTGACATGCCCAGCAGAAGGAACGGCCAGGCGCCGAAGCCGAGTGCGATGGCCGAGGCGCCGCTTCCCATCACGGTGCCAACGCAAACGATCGCGAAGGTATCGGGCCACAGACGAAGCGGTCTCCGCGCCACTGTGAGAAGCGCGATCGCGCCTGCCACGACCGTTGCAGGGATGGCCGTCAGGGTCAGGCCGTACAGCCAAACGACATAGATCGGCAGCAACAGGACCCAGATCCCCTCGGCTTGGATCCTGCTCGACCAGCTTACGCCATCCGTGGTCAGGAGAAATGCCAGGGCCGGGATGATCGCCAAACTGTGCAACGCGAGGACCGTCAAGACCCATTGGCCGATCCTCCATGCCCAAGAGCGCTTTGAGGAACTGGCCGCATTATGCCGGGACTCCGATGGCCCGTCCGGCGCCGTCCGGTTGGGGGAGGGCGGCATGGGCTTCAGCGATTTCGGCGAGTTTTCCGGCAACGGCTTTCCCTGGTAGGCAGGTGGCGCGGGTCTCGAGCGAGACATGCAGCAGCATATGCTCGCCGGTGGCGAGAATGCGGCCATCGCCATGACGCATTGTGTGGAAGAGGTGCATTTTCTTGCCATTGCCCGCTAGCACCTGGGTGTCGACGGTGATCGGCTCCAGCGCCGCAACCTCGTCCAGATGCCGGATATGGGTCTCTACGGTGAAATAGCTGAGGCCGGAGGCGATATACTGCGCATCCGCGCCGATCAGGCGCATGAAGGCATCGGTCGCATCCGCAAAACATTGTAGATATCGGGCCTCGTTCATGTGGTTGTTGTAGTCGGTCCAATCCGGCGGCACCCGGCGCTCGACCGTGCGGATCGGGCCATCGGTGGTCTGCGGTGTATGGGCGCCCGCATCGAACAGCTTTTTCTCATAGGCCGCCAGGGTTTCGCCCGCGCCCCAGCCGTTGACTTTCAAGGCCTGCATGATGGCGATCAGATTGTCGTCGCGGATCGCCTCCAGTTCGCGCGGGCCCAGATTGCCGGCCTGGTCGTCGCATTGATCGCCGACCATATCGACGAATTCGTCTGTCAGCTCCGGCACATCCATCAGCTTGGTCCAGGGCCATTTGAGGCAGGGGCCGAACATCGCCAGCATGCCGCGCATCCCTGCTTCGCCACCCGCGAGGTGGAAGGTCTGCATCGTGCCCATCTGCGCCCAGCGCAGGCCGGGGCCATAGCGGATGGCGGCGTCCAGTTCCTCGGCAGTGGCCACTTTGTCATGCAGCAGCCAAAGAGCCTCGCGCCACAGCGCCTCCTGCAAGCGGTCGCTGAGAAAGCCCTCGATCTCCACCCGGCAATGCAGGGGGTGCATGCCGATCTTGGCGTAAAACCCCTTGGCCCATTCGATATGGGCAGGGTCGGTCTTCTCACCGGCCACAAGCTCGACCAGCGGCAGAAGATAGACCGGGTTGAAAGGATGCGCGACGATCAGGCGGCCGGGATGCGCCATCTCGGCCTGTAACTCGGTCGGCATGATGCCGGAGGTGCTGGAGGCGATGACCGCCGTCTGGTTCACGCTCTCGGCTTCGGCATAAACGCGGCGCTTGATGTCGATCCGCTCCGGCACCGCCTCGACGATCAGATCGGCGCCCTCGCAGGCCTCCGCCACCGTGTTGGCCATCGCCCAATCGGCCTTCTCGCCACGGGGCGCCAGGGTCAGTTTGCCGTAGGCCCGGTCGGCCCCCGCCAAAACCGCCTCGACCTTACGTGCGGCTTGCGGGTCCGGGTCGAACACCCGACACGCGATGCCGTTCTCAATCAGCCGGGCGACCCATCCACCGCCGATCACACCCCCGCCGAGGATCGCTGCCTTCATGCTCCGCCCTCCTGTGGCGTCAAGGTGAGTTGTGAGAGATCGTAGCCGTTCGCCGCCAGCACTGCCTTCGCCGCCTCCAGCGTCGGCGCGTCCAATCGCGGTGCGCGGGCCAGGATCCAGCCGACCGAACCCGACGGGGTGCCGACCACGGCAACGGAGTAGTCCGGCGTCAGATCCAAAATCCAGTAGTCGCCCTTGGCGAATGGCAGCCAGGGAACGAAGGTCACTTCCAGCCGGTCTTTGTCCGGCGTCGTGGTGGTGGCAATCCCCTCCGCCGTCGAAACCTCACCATCCAATGAGCCTTCGATGCAGGTGTTCAGTACACGCACTGTACCGTCCTCATTCAGGCTGTAATCGGCGGTGACGCCGACACAGCCTTCCTCGAAGCTGTTGGGGAAGCGCGCGATTTCGAACCATCGGCCCTGATAGCGGGTCAGATCGACCTGCCCCGTCGTTGTCATCGGCACGGATCGGTCGCGATATTCTGGGCTGGCGCAAGCCGATAATGCGAGCAGGACTGTCAGCGCGCCGAAGCGAAGAACGGTCGTTTTAATATTTCGGCGCATCAGACCCTCACGTCAGCGGAGCACGTTTTTCGACGTTCAGCCTTTTGCGCACCTCATCCGGGCCGATGACCCGCGCGCCCAAATTCTCCACGATGTTGACCGCTCGGTTTACGAGTTGGGCGTTGGTGGCCAGCACGCCCCGGTCGAGATAGAGGTTGTCTTCGAGCCCCACGCGGACATTGCCACCTGCCAGCACGGCGGCGGCGGCATAGGGCATTTCGTTACGGCCGATGGAAAAGGCGCTGAAGATCCAGTCTTTCGGCACATTGTTCACCATCGCCATGAACGTGTTCAGGTCATCCGGCGCACCCCAGGGGATGCCCATGCAAAGCTGGACGAGGACCGGGTCATCGATCAGCCCCTCGCTGACCAGTTGCTTGGCGAGCCAGAGATGGCCGGTGTCGAAGGCTTCGATCTCGATCCGGACACCGCTCTCGGTCATCAGGCGGGCGCAGTCGCGCAGCATGCCGGGGGTGTTTGCCATGATGTAATCGGCCTCAGCGAAGTTCATCGTACCGCAATCCAGCGTGCAGATCTCGGGCCGACAGTCGACCACATGCTGAACGCGCTCGGCCGCAGGGATCAGATCGGTGCTGTCGGCGAGCGGCAGCGGGGCCGAGGCCGGGCCTAGGATAATGTCGCCCCCCATACCGGCTGTCAGGTTCAACACAGCGTCGACTTCAGCATCCCGGATGCGCTCGGTCACCTCGCGATAGAGCGCGAGGTCGCGGGCAGGTGCCCCGGTTTCCGGATCGCGAACATGGCAGTGGACCACGGCTGCCCCGGCTCTCGCCGCCTCGATGGCGCTCTCTGCGATTTGGGCGGGGGAGCGGGGGACATGCGGGCTCTTGTCCTGCGTGCCGCCCGATCCGGTGACGGCGCAGGTGATGAAGACCTCGCGGTTCATTTCGAGCGGCATGTCGGTTCCCTCCCGCATTTGTTGCTGGACCAAGGGTCGCGGATGCTGCGCTGCAAATGCTTTGCTAAATCGGAAGTAATCTGTGCAGGATCGGAAAATGTTTGAGCCCGACCCCCATCCCTTGGAGCTGGAGGTGTTGGTCACGCCCGAGACCACGCTGATCCTGTTTGCGGCGATTGTGGAGCCCTTGCGCGCGGCCAATCGGGTCACGGGGCGCCAGCACTATCGCTGGCGCGTGACCTCGATCGACGGCGGGTCGGTGCAGACGGCGGCGGGGGTGCCTGTGCCGGTGGATGAAACGTTCGATCCATCCGGTACGCGCCCCCTACTGGTGACCGGCAGTTACAACATTCTGGACCACGCCAGCCCGAAACTGGTGCGCTTGCTAGCGCAGGCGGGCCGCAACCGTGGGATCATCGGCGGGGTCGAGGCCGGGGGCTGGCTGCTGGGGCTCGCGGGCCTGCTCAACGGATATCGTGCCACAGCGCATTGGGAGGATCTGAACGCCTTCGCTGCCCGCTTTCAGGAAGTGGAGGTGGTGGAAGAACGCGTCGTGCGCGATCGCGGGCGGGTGACCACTGCGGGCTCTGCCCCCACGCTGGATCTGATGTTGGAGTTGATCGCCAGCCGCCAGGGACCGGCACGGGCGCTGGATGTGGCGAGGCTGCTAAACTACCAATTCTCAGCGCCGGGCCGGGGCACGCCGCGTCAGGGTTTGCGTGATCCGGCTGTCGCGCGGGCGACGGATCTGATGCAGCGGCATCTGGACGATCCCCTTAGCATCGCGCAGATTGCGCGGCTGGCGGGCCTCAGCACCCGGCATCTGCAATCGCGTTTCGTGGCGGCTTTGGGGGCGGCGCCCCAGGCGCATTACATGGGGCTGCGCATGACCGAGGCGCGGCGCCTGCTGCTGGAAGGGCAGCACAAGGTGCTGGATGTCGCGGCGGCCACCGGCTTTGCCTCGCCCGCCGGATTTGCGCGGGCCTATCGCCGCTGGCATGGCGAGCGCCCGTCCGAGACACGGCGCCAAGTTTGAACGGGGCCTTGACCGGCGTGACATTGCACGCGACCCTTTCCTCCGGATGGCGGTCTTCAAGTTGGTCGAGCCAGACCTCGCCGGGGCTACCCCGGCGCATGACGACGAGACGGCATCGCGTGGCACGGCGGTCGGGGGATTGCATCCCCGGGACGCCGCGCCTCACAAAGGAAAGTTGGAGCCGCCATCCATGTCCGCTGTCCCGCCTGAACGCCTGATCGCAGCAGAAATGCTGGCAGTCTGGCCCGACAGATCCGCGATGGTCGAGCGGATCTCAGGGCTGCTGTATGGCTGGCGGTCGCGCAGGACCGTCCGGGCAACGGGGCTGGTCGAGAGGGCCATGACTGGCTGGCAGCGCCCCTATCCACCGGCAGAGAAAGATCTCGCAGCTCTCGTGGCCGAAGCATCGCCGTTGCTGCTGCGGGATCATGTGGCGCTCGACTCGCCTGGATTCGCGCCGCTGAAACCGCTCGTCGCGGCCGGGCTGCCGCGGATCGATGGCACCGCCGGATTGGCGGAGTGGCTGAACCTCAGCGATGCGGAGCTTCATTGGTTTGCGGATTGCGATGGGCGGCTGGCGCGGGGGCAGGGACACCGCCTCGGGCATTATTCGCAGATCTGGTTGCGCAAACGCTCCGGCGGGCGACGTCTGGTCGAGGCGCCCTTGCCGCGTCTGAAGGCCCTGCAGCGGCGTATTCTGCATGACATCCTCGATCGTGTTCCGGCCCATGCAAATGCGTTTGGGTTCGTCGCGGGACGCAACTGCGTCCAGGCCGCCGCGCGACATGCAGGCGAGGCGGTTGTGCTGCGCTGCGACCTGAAGGATTACTTCGCCTCTGTCCGCGCGAGCCGGGTTCACGCGGTTTTTCGCTGTTTAGGTTATACTCACCCCGTGGCGCGCCTGCTGACCGGGTTGGTCACGGTGCGAACACCGCCCGACTGTCTCGCCACGTTGCCGGCCAGCGACCGTGGCGCCTGGCGTCAACCGCATCTGCCGCAGGGTGCGCCGACCAGCCCGGCGCTGGCCAATCTGTCGAGCCGGGGGATGGATATCCGTCTGACCGCGCTGGCCCGATCATGGCAGGCAAACTACTCACGCTATGCGGACGACATGGTGTTTTCCGGTGGGCGACATCTCGCCGATCCGGGTTTGTTCGAGGCAATCGAGCGGATCGTCAGGGATTGTGCATTCCGGCTCAACCCCGGGAAGACGCGCCTGATGCGCCAGGGGCGGCGGCAACAGGTCACCGGGGTCGTCGTCAACCGGCACCTCAATCTGCCGCGCGATCAGTACGACACTTTGAAGGCGATCCTGAACAATTGCATGCGGCATGGCCCCTCGACCCAGAACCGGGCAGGCCATCCCAATCTGCGGGCGCATCTGGAGGGGCGGATCCAGTGGGCCGAGACCCTCAACCCGCACCGTGGTCTCAAGCTACGCGCGATTTTCGACCGGATCGCCTGGGGGTGAGATCTGTTTGCGCTTGCCCTTCGATCCATCGGGATTAGGTTTCCGGCATGAACGACGCAGGGCGGCACATGAAGGGGGAAGACGATCTGCTCGTGCATTTTCGCGCGCACGGCATCGCATGGACCCGGCACACACATCCACCGCTTTTCACGGTCGAGGAATCCGTTGCGCTGCGCGGCGATCTTCCGGGGGCGCATTGCAAGAACATGTTCCTGAAGGACAAGAAAGCGCAGCTTTGGCTGGTCACCTGCTTTGAGCATCGCAAGATCCGCATCCGCGATCTGGAGAGGCAGATCGGCGCACAGAAATGCAGCTTTGGCAAGCCGGAAGCACTTTGGAAGGCGTTAGGCCTGCGTCCCGGTGCCGTCTCGCCCTTTGGTTTGATCAACGACACCGATCACACGGTACGCCTGGTGCTGGACCGGCAGATGCTGGAGCTCTCGCCCTTCAACGCTCATCCGTTGCACAACGAGGCGACCCTGGCGATCGAGGGCGTGGATCTGCTGCGCTTTGCCGAGACGACCGGCCACGAGCCTCTTGTCGTGGACTTCGATGCTCTCGAAGCCCTGCAGGCCGCTCGCGAGGCTGAAGCCGGGGCGCAGGCGTGAGCAAGGCGCCCGCCCGGCATTGCAGCGGGGGCGCTAAACCCTTATGGCAGGCGCGATGCCCCTGCACCCCGGGGCGACTGTTCAGGGATGACCTACCATGATTGACCTTGCTGCTGCCCCCGCCGATGGCCCCGATCAGGATCTCGTCAAGGACGCGACAGATCAGAGCTTCATGGCCGACGTGATCGAGGCGTCGCGCGAAACCCCAGTGATTGTCGATTTCTGGGCGCCCTGGTGCGGTCCCTGCAAACAACTCACACCGGTGCTGGAAGCTGCGGTGACCGCGGCCAAAGGCGCGGTAAAGCTGGTCAAAGTGAATATCGACGAAAACCAGATGATTGCCGGCCAGTTGCGGGTCCAGTCCATCCCGGCGGTCTTTGGGTTTTTCGATGGACAGCCGGTCGATGGTTTCATGGGTGCAGTGACCCCGGCGGAAGCACAGGATTTCGTCAAGCGTCTCGGCGATATGGCCGGTGGCGGTGGGCTGGACGCGGCCCTCGATGCGGCGGAGGAAATGCTGGAGCAGGGCGCACTGGCGGACGCAGCCCAGACTTTCGGCGCCGTGCTGGCTGAGGATGCGAACAATGCCCGCGCCTATGCCGGACTGATCCGTGTGCACATCATTGGCGGCGATCTGGACCAGGCGAAGGCCTTGCTGGAGCAGGTGCCGGCTGAAATCGCCGAAGACCAGGCCATCCAGGCTGCCGGCTCTGCGATAGAACTGACCGAGCAGGCCGCAGGCGCAGGCGAAGCCGATGCCCTGCGGGCGGAGGTCGAGGCGGCACCCGAGGATCATCAGAAACGGTTCGATCTGGCGCTGGCCCTGATGGGATCAGGCGACAATGAGGGCGCGATCAACGAACTGCTCGAACTCTTCCGCCGCGATGCGGAGTGGAACGAGGGCGCGGCGAAAGAACAGCTCTTCAAACTGTTTGACACACTTGGTCCGAAGGATCCGCTGACCCTCAGCGGTCGTCGGCGCCTGTCTTCGATGATTTTTGCCTGAGAGGTCCCTTGGCGCGCCGTTTTTCCCCCGCTGACCTGCCCGAGATCCTGCCGATCTTTCCGCTGCCGGGGGCTCTGCTTCTGCCGCGGGGGCGCCTGCCACTGAATATATTCGAGCCGCGCTATCTGGCGATGCTCGACGATGCCCTGAAGACCGAGCATCGTCTGATCGGCATGGTCCAGCCGATGGAGACGGGCGAAACCCCCTCGCGGTTGCACCAGATCGGCTGTGCCGGCCGCGTGACGTCGTTGAGCGAGACCGAGGATGGACGCTATCTGATCGTCCTCAGCGGTGTGTCGCGGTTTCGCATCCGAGGGGAACCGGACGGTTTCACACCGTATCGACGCGTGACGCCGGACTGGCAGAACTTCCACAGTGATCTGGGCGCGGTCGAACAGGATGCAGGCTTTGATCGTGGTGGATTCTTCGACCTCCTGCGCCGTTATTTCGATGTCTGCAATCTCTCGTCGGACTGGGACAGCCTGGAAGATGCAGAGACCGAGTTGCTGATCACGTCGCTTTCGATGATGTGCCCGTTCTCGACGGAGGATCGTCAGGCCCTGCTAGAAGCACCTAACCTGACCGACCGGCGCGAGACGCTGGTGGCATTGATGCGCTTCTCGATCGCCTCGGGTGGCGATGGTGGTGAGGCCAAACAGTGAGTGAGCAGCCAAAGGTCGAGGACCCCGACTGGGTGAGCCCGAAGCTGCTGGAATCGTTGATCTGCCCTATCTCTGGCGGCAAGCTGGACTACGATCGCGAGGCGGGGGAGCTGATCTCGCGCCGTGCCGCTTTGGCATATCCGATCCGCTCGGGCATTCCGATCATGCTGGTCAGCGAGGCGCGCAAGCTCGAGACCTGATCTCCTGGCCTTTCAATCGCCGTTCATGACTTTGCTGTCCCGGACTTGATCCGGGACAGCATCGTTTGCAGCGGATGGTTTCTTCATGAGTTGCCTGGGCGGGAGCGAGCCTTCAGCACCGCGAAGCGCCCGCCGCGCCAACAGCATTCGGGCGATGTCAGTCCCGCCTCCGCCATCCATCGCAGTTGTTTATCCTGCGGGGCGCAGATGTCATGGGCCATCCGATCCCTTGCGGCAGCAATCATCTGCGGCGTTGCGCCAAGGCGGATCGCTTCCGCTTCCCAGTCCCGGTCGAGCTGTTTGCTTTCTTCGGGCGTATCGCCTGCGATCTGTTCGGCGTTCACGAAAACCCCGCCGGGGTGGAGTAGGCGGGCGATGTCGCCAAAACAGCGCTGTTTCGCTGCATCGGTCAGATGATGGATCGAGAGCGCGGAGATGACCGCGTCGAATGGCCCGTCCGGCAGGCCATAGCCCGTGTCGCCTACGATCAGGTCTGGCTCGGCAGCGCCCATCGCGGCAAAACGTTCGCGCGCCCTGGCCAGCATGGCGGGCGCGATATCGAATAGAGTTAGGCGGCAATCCGGAAACCGTGCTGCGACGAGCGCCGATAGGAGCCCGGTGCCTGCCCCGATATCCAATACCTTTGCCCCCGGTGTGGGCATGCCAATGGCCTCGATTGCGGCACCGTAGAAGTCGTCAAAGCGCGGCACCAGAAGGCGGCGCTCGGCGTCATATGTGGTCGCGGCCTTGTCGAACAGCGCCCCAACCGCGGTCATCGGACGCCGCTCACAAGGGGCGGCCCTTCAGCAGTTTCGGAACCGTGCCTTGCGCCCCGATAGCCTCGCGCATCAGGGTTTGACGGGGGGTGGCGAGGCCATTGATTACCCTAAGTCCTGCTTGCCGAACGGCCGAAAGTGCACTGTTATTGTTCGAGAAAAGCCTGTTTAAACCGTCCATCCCCAAGGCCATGGCGGTGGTGTCGAACCGGCGCCAGCGCTGATAGCGTTCCAGCACCGGCAGGCTGCCCAGATCCTCCCCTAACCGGCTTGCATCCGCCAGCGTCTCCGCCAGCGCAGCCACGTCGCGCAGGCCCAGATTCATGCCCTGGCCCGCGATCGGGTGGACCCCATGCGCCGCATCCCCGATCAGCGCCAGTCTGTGATCGACAAAGCGCGTGGCCAGTGTCAGATCGAGCGGATAGGCCCAGCGGCGCCCGATCAGTGAGATCTCGCCAAGCCGCCCGCCAATGCGCCGCGCGACCTCCGCAATGAAGGCCTCATCCTCCAGACCCGCCAGCCGCGAGGCGGCCTCGCGGCGCTCGGACCAAACGAGAGAGGATCGATTGCCCGGCAGCGGCAGAACCGCGAAGGGTCCGCCGGGGAAGAAGCTCTGATGCGCGACGCCGTCATGCGGCTCGGTATGGGCGATGGCGTTGACCAGCCCGGTCTGATCGTAGGACCAGCCAATCCGCCGGATTCCCGCAGACCGCGCCAGGCGAGAGCGTCGGCCATCCGCCGCAATGACCAGATCAGCATGCAGAACTTGTCCATCGGGCAACGCGATTTCGGCGGAGGCCGTGCCGCGCTCGATCCCGCCGACCTCCATCGATGCATAATGGGGAATGTCGGCATCCTGCATCTGGTTAAGCAGCGCATTTCGTAGCCAGCGATCTTCAACAATCCAGCCGAACGCGCCCTCATCCAGCTCCGCAGGGTCGAAATGCAGTAGAGGTGCCGGTGCACCGCCTTCGCTGACATGAATATCCGAGATGGGTTGGGCGTTGGGGGCAATATCCTCCCACACGCCGATCCGGTTGAGCAGGCGTTGCGAGGCCAGCGTCACCGCGTAAGCGCGGCCGTCGAATTCCGGGTCCTTTCGGACCTCGACCGCTTGCGCGTCGATCAGGACCGGTCGCAGCCCCCCACCCGTCAGCGCCAGGGCGATGGCAGGGCCGATCAGGCCGCCGCCGATGATCACAATCTCTGCACGTTCCATGACTTTACTATTGGGTTGGCGCGGGCGAATGTCCAATCCTCGACGCGCGGCAGAGATGCGGCAAATGGGGAGGAACCAACATGGATGATTGGCAGACTGCGGGCGCGGCGGCGCTCGGACGGGCAATCGAGGCGGGCCTGGACCCGCGCGAATTGACTGAGAGATTCCTTGCCGCGATCGCAGCGGATCCCGATGCTTCGTTGATCTATGCCCGAACAACACCCGACCGGGCGCGGGCCGAGGCCGCCGCCGCCCATCAACGCCAGCAGCAGAGTGGGCGTCTTGGCCCGCTAGACGGCGTTCCGATCAGTTGGAAAGACAATGTCGACATGGCGGGCGTGGCGACCGAAGCGGGGTCGCGCCTGCTGGCGGGTCGCATACCCCAGGCGGATGCGCCCGCGCTGAGCCACGCGACTGCGGCTGGTCTGGTCTGTCTGGGTAAAACCCATATGTCGGAGCTTGCGTTCTCCGGCCTCGGGTTCAACCCGATGACCGCGACACCGCCCAATGCGATTGACCGGCGCCGTGTGCCAGGGGGGTCCTCTTCCGGCGCCGGAGTTTCGGTTGCTAAGGGACTGGCTGCTGCGGGCATCGGTTCGGACACTGGTGGATCTGTGCGTATCCCGGCGGCCTGGAACGATCTGGTGGGGTTGAAGACGACCATCGGGGCGATTTCTTGCGACGGGATTGTGCCGCTCTCGACCACCTTCGATACGCCCGGTCCGCTTTGCCGCACGGTGGAGGATGCGGGGCTGATCTTCGCTGCACTGCGGGGCGAGACGCCGTCGATCCCTGCGCCCTCGCTGCCCGCGACCCTGTTCCTCGCCGAAAACCATGTGATGGCAGACATGGATCCGGAGGTAGCGAGCGCCTTCGACGCGGCCCTCGGCCGGATCGCCGATGCAGGCGTCGCGATCACCCGCGGGCAGGCGCCGGAATTCGACGAAAGCGCGGACGTACTCACCTCCCACGGTGGCGTGATCCTCACCGACGCCTGGGAGGAATGGGGTGAGGTGATCGAGGCCAATCCCGACACGATGTACCATCAGATCGAACAACGCTTTCGCGGCGGCGCCGCGTTCCCGCGAACCATGGCGGATCATGCGAGCGCCGTCCAGACGCGGCTCTCGACTTCGATCCAGGCGCGGATCGCCCAGGAGGGGGTGATCATCATGTCAAGCAGCCCCATCCTGCCGCCGCTGGTCAGCCGCCTGGCCGCCGATAACGACTATTACACCAAACGCAACCTGCTGGGCCTGCGCAACACGCGCCAGGCGAACTTGCTGGGCCTCTCGGCCCTGACATTGCCGACAGAAACGCCGATGGTCGGGATCATGCTGGTCGCAGGCGCCCATCAGGAACAGACGCTGCTGGCCATCGGTCAGGCCTTGGAGCCGGTTTTGCGAGGTTGACTGGACGTTCCGGGCCTGTGCCTGTATTGTTCAATCAACAGGGCCCGCTAGAGGTCCGTTAACGAGGCTGAGAGATGGATTTCCCAACCCGGTTTGCCGGTTTGCCGGAATATGCTTTTCCGCGTTTGCGCCGCCTGTTGGACGGCGTGGCACCGGGTGGCGAAGAAATCGCCATGTCTATTGGCGAGCCTCAGCATGCGGTGCCCGATTTCGTCGGTCCGATCATGCTGGAGCACTCAGCCAAGCTTTCAAAATACCCACCGAATGAGGGATTGCCGGAGCTGCGCGAGGCGGTCTCGGCCTGGCTCGCGCTGCGTTATGGCGTTGGCGAGGACTATTGCGATCCGGAAACGCAGATCCTGCCGCTCAACGGCACGCGCGAGGGCCTGTTCGCCACCTGCATCGCACTGAGTCCGGAGGAGAAGCACGGCCAGCGCCCAGCGGTCCTGCTGCCGAACCCGTTCTATCAATGCTATGCAGTCGCCGCGATGACCGCGGGGGCAGAGCCGGTGTATCTGCCCTGTACCGCGGAAACCGGGCATCTGCCCGATTTTGCAAACCTTCCAAAAGCGTTGCTGGATCGAACGACGGTCGCCTATCTCTGCTCGCCCGCCAATCCGCAGGGCGCGATTGCGGATTTTGCCTACTGGCGGACCCTGTTGGAGTTGGCGGAGCGCCACGATTTCCGCGTCTTTGCGGATGAGTGTTATTCCGAGATTTATCGCGATAAGGCGCCGACCGGTGCGCTGCAGGTCGCTTCGGATATTGGGGCGGATCCGGAGCGGCTGGTGGTCTTCCATTCGCTCTCCAAACGCTCGAACCTCGCCGGGCTGCGCTCGGGATTTGCCTGTACGGGGGCGCAGAACCGGCAGCGAATGCTGCAACTACGCTCCTATGCCGGGGCGCCGATGCCAATCCCGGCGCAGATCGCCGCTGCCGCCTGCTGGGCGGATGAGGCGCATGTCGAAGCGAACCGGGCGCTCTATCGCGAGAAATTCGATCTGGCCGACCAAATTTTGACAAATCTGCCGGGCTATATGTCACCGGAGGCGGGGTTCTTCCTGTGGTTGCGTGTGGCGGATGACGAGGAAGCGGCCCGAACCCTCTGGCGCCGGGCGGGGGTGAAGTCGCTGCCTGGGAGCTATCTGTCGCGTGACGTATCGCCTGAATTCGGTGGAGGTAATCCTGGCGAGGGATACCTGCGCCTGGCGCTGGTGGCGCCGGCCGAGGAAGTACGACGGGGACTGGAACAGGTCAGGGATGTGCTGACCGAGCAGATGAACTGAGGCCGCACTGCGGCTGGGGAGAGCGAGGCCTGAATGGCATTATTCACGGGAGAGAGCGGGGGCACTCCACTAGTGGACAGCACGACCTCGCTCGCGCTGCGCCGCCGAATGACCGAGATCTGGGGTCTCGGTCTTGTCACATTCGCCGTGGTGCTGGGCGCGATCCTCTGGAGCTATCATCCCGACGATCCCAGTCTGTGGAACGCGACCTCTCGCGACGCGCAGAACCTTCTGGGGGCGGCCGGTGCCTTCATTGCAGACCCGCTGATGCAATTCACGGGGTTTGCGTCCTGGGGGTTTGTGATGCTCCTCGGTGTCTGGGGCCTGCGGTGCCTGTTGCATCGCGGGGTCGAGCGGGTTTGGGGCCGCTTGCCTGTCATGCCGCTTGCGCTGGTGGTGGCGGCTGCCTTTGCCGCGACCCATGCGGTCGGCCCGAACTGGCAGCTTAGTGTCGGTTTGGGCGGGCTTTTCGGCGACCGGGGTGCGCGTCTGCTGCTGGATCTGATCCCTGTTGGCGATGCGCAGGCGCTGGTGCTGCTGTCGCTCGCGCGTGGGGCGCTGCTACTGGTTCTGGGCGGCGCGGCCCTTGGCTTGGACAAGGGAGAGACCTCGACGATCTGGCGGTGGCTCTCGCGGTCCTTCCGCGATGTCGGCGGCCGCGTTCTGGCGCTGCTGGGTGTCGGTGCCCGCATCGGGGCAATCGCAGCGGGCCGCGGCGTCGCCAGCGGCGTCAGCACCCTGCGCGAGCGCCGCGCCGCCAGCCGCACACGCGCCCAGAAATTGGGGCCAGCGGAACCTACCGGATCCTGGCGCCAGCGAATGCCGCGCTTGCCTGGCGTCGCCATGCCGAAGGTGAACCGGCTGGAAGCACGCGACGACCTGCCGATGGGAAGGATGACCGGCATCGCGGATGAACCACCGCTGCATGCGCCAGTGGCCCGGGTTGAACCGCAGGCGCAGACGGATCAAACCGCGCCCGGCAGCACGCTGCGCAATGCCATGCAGAACCTGATGGAAGACGATGGTCCGATGGGCTCGCCCGATGCTCCGGTCGCGTCGCCTCGCGCGGAGATGCGCTCTGATGAAAGCGTTCCAGGCAGCACCGTCAGCCATCCGACAGGCCGGGCTCAGGCCAAGAGCCGTCGCGCCCGCCGCGAGCAGGAACCGATGCTGGCCCTGGACGGGTTGGAGGATGATGCGCCTTATGACGCGCCCCCGCTCGACATATTGGCGCGCCCGATCCCGATCCAGCGGATTCAGATGTCCGATATCGCGCTGGAAGAAAATGCGCGGATGCTCGAAACGGTGCTGGAAGACTATGGCGTGCGCGGCGAAATCGTGGCCGTCAAACCTGGCCCTGTCGTGACGCTTTATGAACTGGAACCCGCCCCTGGCCTCAAAGCCAGTCGGGTGATCGGTCTGGCCGACGATATCGCGCGGTCGATGTCTGCGCTTGCGGCCCGTGTTTCAACGGTGCCGGGACGCTCGGTCATCGGGATCGAGCTTCCCAATTCCGACCGTGAGAAGGTGCTGCTGCGCGAGACGCTGGAGCACACGTCCTATGGCGACAGCGCCTATCCGCTGGCGCTGGCGCTGGGCAAGGATATCGAGGGATCGCCGGTTGTCGCCAACCTCGCCAAGATGCCCCACTTGCTGATCGCCGGGACCACGGGGTCGGGCAAATCGGTCGCGATCAACACCATGATACTCAGTCTGCTCTATCGGCTCAGCCCCAAACAGTGCCGGCTGATCATGATCGACCCGAAGATGCTGGAGCTCAGCGTCTACGACAACATCCCTCATCTGATGTCTCCGGTGGTGACTGACCCCAAGAAAGCCGTCGTAGCCCTAAAATGGGTCGTCGCCGAGATGGAGGAGCGCTATCGCAAGATGTCCAAGATGGGTGTGCGGAATATCGACGGCTATAACGCACGTGTCCGCGACGCGATCACCAAGGGTGAGGATTTCAGCCGCACCGTTCAGACGGGATTCGACGACACGACGGGCGAGCCCGTCTACGAGACCGAAACCTTCGAGCCGGAGGAGATGCCCCTGATCGTCGTCATCGTCGATGAGATGGCCGATCTGATGATGGTGGCGGGGAAGGAGATCGAGGCCTGCATCCAGCGTCTGGCGCAGATGGCACGGGCTTCCGGCATCCACCTGATCATGGCAACGCAGCGTCCTTCGGTCGATGTCATCACCGGAACGATCAAGGCGAACTTCCCGACGCGGATCTCGTTCCAGGTCACCTCGAAAATCGATAGCCGCACGATCCTGGGCGAGCAGGGGGCCGAGCAATTGCTGGGCATGGGCGACATGCTCTACATGGCCGGTGGCGGGCGTATCCGCCGGGTCCATGGCCCGTTCGTCAGCGACGAGGAAGTCGAGGAGGTTGTGCGCCACCTGAAAACCCTCGGCCCGCCCGACTATGTGGGTGCCGTAACCGAGGGCGTGGATGATGAATCCCAAGCGCTGATCGACGAGAAACTGGGCCTCGCCCAGGCGGGAGATACGGGGGACGAGCTTTACGACAAAGCCGTCGCCGTGGTGGCGCGCGACCGCAAGTGTTCGACCTCTTACATCCAACGCAAACTCGCCATCGGCTACAACAAGGCGGCGCGCCTGGTCGAGGAGATGGAGGAACAGGGCGTCGTCACCCCCGCCAATGCTGTCGGCAAACGCGATATCCTGATCGAGGAGCGGTGAGCCAAGGATTGCGCCAGCGCGAGCGTCGAACTTCGTGATAGACAAATGCAACGGAATGCCGTTGTTTCGCCCTGATCGGACCCCAGATGGTGCTTATGACCAAATCACGTATCGTTACTGCCTTTGTGGGCCTGGCGCTTGCCGGGTTGGCAGGCTTCACCAACCAGGCGGTGGCGCAGGACGCCAGCCCCGCCGATCTCTTACGGATTTCCAATTATCTCAACGGGATCGGAACGTTGGAGGGCAATTTCGTCCAGGTCGGCCCCGATGGCGACCTCAGCGAGGGCCTGTTCTATATGCGCCGTCCCGGGCGGATGCGGTTCGAGTACGCGCCACCGAACCGGGCCTTGATCATCGCCGATGGGGTTTGGGTTGGGGTCTGCGACCCCCAGATTCAGACCGTGGACCGCTTCCCGCTTAGCGAGACGCCACTTGACCTGCTGCTGCGCGATCGCGTCGATCTGCGCTCGGACGATGCGGTGCAAAGCATCGAACGATCCGCCGGGCAGCTTCGCGTGAAGGCGATTGACCCGGACGCACCGGATCAGGGCTCCATCACCATGGTTTTCGCCGACAGTCCGCTTGAGCTGCGCCAATGGATCGTGGTGGACAATCAGGGCCTCACCACAACCGTAGCGCTCAGCGAGACCCGTGCAAACGTGAAGCTGGGCGGCGAGCTCTTCTATATCGGTGACGAAAACTGCGAACGCTAAGGCGCGATCCCGCAGATATTCCTGTGCTGTCCCGGACTTGATCCGGGACATCTTTCAGGGTGTTGGTGAGGCACTTACGCAGGAACGCCACCGACGTGGCTCACCCCAGATCGAAATCCACCAATACCGGGCAATGGTCCGATGGCTTTTCCATCCCGCGCCAGTCTTTTAGCACGCGCGACGAGCCTGCCATATGGCTGACGCCACGCGCCCAGACATGATCCAACCGGCGCCCCTTGTCCGCCGCCGCCCAGTCCTTGGAGCGGTATGACCACCAGGAATAGAGGCGTTCCGGCTCTGGAATGTCGCTGCGAATGACATCCTTCCAACCGCCAGCCTGCATCGCACCGTTCAGGGCGTCGACCTCGACAGGGGTATGGCTGACAACTTTCAAAAGCTGCTTGTGCGACCAGACATCGGTCTCCAGCGGTGCGATGTTCAGGTCGCCAACCAGGATTCCGGGATGCTTTTCCCTCGCGCTCCACTCGGTCATCTCTTGAACGAAATCAAGTTTGTGGCCGAATTTTTCATTCTTGTCGCGATCCGGCTCATCGCCACCGGCAGGAACATAGAAGTTATGCAGAACAGCATCACCGGGCAAGGCCGCTGCGACGTGGCGGGCATCCCCTTTGGCGCACCAGTCGATATGGCCTGCATCCTCTAACGGCACTCGGCTGATGATCGCGACGCCGTTATAACCCTTTTGTCCGCGCGCGATCAGATGGGGGTAGCCTGCGGCGGCTAGCGCTGCAGCCGGAATCATCTCGACAGGCGATTTCGTCTCCTGCAGGCACAGCACATCGGGTCCGACCTCGTTCAGGAACTGGGTGACGAGGTCGATCCGCAGGCGAACCGAGTTGATATTCCATGTGGCGATGGTGAGGGGCATTGGCGGGCCTTCGCGGAGAATTTACGGCGGGTGCCCAACATGCCTTGCAAAGATCGACGCCCGCAACAAGAAAGCGCCCGGCGTGGGGAAACACCGGGCGCTGGTCCTAAACTGGACCCTGCGATGCGCCGTCGAGGGGGGAGAACGGCTGCATCAGGAAGCAAGCTATTGGGGGGAGCCGCTTCCACATCATTAACTTATGGCGCCCCCAAGGCAGCTTCAAGGGCTGGGCGTTCACATTCCCAACCGATATCCTCCTGTTTCCGTGAGCAGGATCCGCGCGTTCGAAGGTTCAGGCTCGATTTTCTGGCGCAGGCGATAGATATGGGTCTCCAGGGTATGAGTGGTGACCCCGGCGTTATAGCCCCAGACCTCGCGCAGCAGAACATCGCGCTCCACCATCCGCCCGCCCGCGCGGTACAGGAATTTGAGTATATTGGTCTCTTTTTCCGTCAAACGGATGCGCCGTTCATTCTCGTCGATCAGCATCTTCGCACCGGGGCGGAAGCTGTAATCGCCGATCTGAAAGACGGCATCTTCGGATTGTTCGTGCTGACGCAACTGCGCGCGAATACGCGCCAGCAGGACCGGAAATTTGAACGGCTTTGCGACATAATCATTCGCGCCGGAATCCAGGCCAAGAATCGCGTCGGCATCGGTTGCGTGGCCGGTCAGCATGATGATCGGGCATTTCACGCCCTGTTTGCGCATCATCCGGCACACTTCACGGCCATCCAGATCGGGCAGACCCACATCCAGGATCACCAGGTCATGCATTTCGGACTTTGCCCGATCGATGCCATCGTGACCCGTGCCCGCCTCGAACACGTCAAACTCGTCGATCATAACCAGCTGATCGGCGAGCGCTTCGCGGAGGTCCTCGTCATCATCCACCAGCAAGATCTTTTTGGATACGGTCACAATTCTTCTCCTCTCCGTCTTTTGATGCATTCTTAATGCGGCTGGCGTTCAGATGGTCATCACAATTTTAGGTACGAGTGATTCTGTCAGCTTTTCACCGAAGCGTGTACATACCGGGTAGAATGTTTCAATGAATGGCTTCCTTTAGAGGGTTTTAACAGCATATACGGGGGGCGAGTGACCGGAGGATTGCGATGAACCTGTCCCTGACTGTCGAGGAAATCGTCTCACGCGCCCGTGCGGATATGCGAATGGGGGCGCCCATCGCGCTGGTATCGGCCTCGGGCGGGGCGCTGGTTCTGGCGGCGGAGACGATCTCGAGCACGCGCTTGGATGCTTTGCGCGACCTGGGGCCGTCGGCGATGGATATCGCGATCTCGAACCGCAGGGCAGAGACGCTGCGGGCACGGGCCTATGACGGCCAGCTCGCCCGCGTCGTCCTGGACGAGGATGCGGATGCGGGCTTCGTCCAGGCGACCGCCGATCCATCGGTCGATCTGGCCCATCCTATGAAGGGACCATACCGGACGCGCCGCGAGGGACCTTCGGACTTGCATGCGCTGGCATTGGTGCTTGCCAAACAAGCGCGTCTGCTGCCCGCTGCCGTCGTTGCCGTCTGGGAAGATACTGCCGAAGTCGAGCGCATCGCGGCTGATGCGGGGCTTTCGCTGTTGTCCGAGATCATGGTCCACAGGGCCGGGGCCGCAGCGATCCGGATGACCCGTGTCTCCGGTGCGCGGGTTCCGACGCGTTTTGCCGAAGCTGGCCGCTGCCATGTGTTCCGCCCGGACGATGGGGGCGAGGAACATTACGCCGTGGAAGTCGGAAAGCCGGCCCGGTCGGCGCCCGTCCTGTCGCGACTGCATTCGGCCTGTTTCACCGGCGATGTAATCGGCTCGTTGAAATGCGATTGTGGACCGCAATTGGCCGCTGCCATGGCGCAGATCGCCGAGGAGGGGGCGGGGGTGCTCCTCTACATGAACCAGGAAGGCCGCGGGATCGGGCTCGCCAACAAGATGCGCGCCTATGCGCTGCAGGATCAGGGTTTCGACACGGTCGAGGCCAACCACCGGTTGGGGTTCGAGGATGACGAGCGGGATTTCCGGCTGGGAGCGGAGATCCTGAAGGCCATGGGCTTTTCCTCGGTCCGGCTGATGACCAATAATCCGAACAAGACTGCGATGATGGAAGCCTCCGGTGTTGCGGTACAGGAGCGGGTGCCGTTAAAAGTCGGCGAGACGGATCATAATCGCGCCTATCTGGCGACCAAGGCCGCTAAGAGTGGACATCTGCTCTAGATCCGCTTTCAAGTGAGCCGCCACCTCCCTCCACCCGCCCACCCGCGCTCGGTAGCGGCTCCCTTGAAAGCGGGCGACCTGGTGGTGGGGTGCTGGGGCGCGCGGTTTCTGGGGCGCCAAATGCCGTGTGCCGTAGGGCGTGGCGGGATCAGATCCGACAAGCGCGAGGGCGATGGCGTTACGCCGGTGGGCGTCTATCATCTGCGATGGGTCTATTGGCGCGCCGATCGCCTTAGGCGGCCGATTACGAATTTGGCGGCTGATGTGCTGGGACCGCAACAGGGGTGGGCCGAGACGCCGGGGGATCCGTGCTACAATCGCCCGATCTGTCACCCTCATCCGTTTCCGGCGGATTGCATGGCGCGAGGGGATGGCCTCTATGATATATGCGCGGTCACGGACCAGAACGCGGCGTGTGTGCCGGGGGCGGGCAGCGCAATCTTTGTTCATATATGGCGCAAGCCGCGGCATCCGACAGCGGGCTGCGTGGCGTTTCGCCGGTCTGATGCGGAATGGATTTTAGCGCGCTGGCAGCCAAGCTCTCGCCTGGTGATCCGGGGATAGGCATTTGGTTGGCCCCTCCCCAACGGGAAAGGCCAGATCGGTCAGACGACGCCGAAAGCCAGCATCGCGTCGGCGACTTTCTTGAAGCCTGCGATATTCGCGCCGCGCACATAATCGACATGGCCGCCCATATCGCCTTGTTCGACACAGGCACTGTGAATGTCGGACATGATCTTTTTAAGTGCCTCGCGCAGATCCTCCTCGTCACGGTGCAGGCGGGCGGAGTTCTGGCTCATCTCGAGCCCAGACATGCCGACGCCGCCGGCATTCGAAGCCTTGCCTGGCGCATAGGGGATCTTGGCTTCGGTAAAGGCGCCGATCGCGTCCAGGTCGCAGGGCATGTTGGCGCCCTCGCTGACAGCCATGCAGCCGTTGGACAGCAGCGTCTTGGCCTCCTCGCCATTCAGTTCATTCTGCGTGGCGCAGGGCAGGGCCATGTCGCAGGGCACGCCCCAGGGGCGTTCGCCTTCGTGATAGGTGCCGCCGAATTCATCGACATAGGCCGATATGCGCGCGCCGCGCTGTTTCTTGTGGTTCTTCACCCAATCCAGCTTGTCCTGCGTGAAGCCATCGGGATCATGGATGAAGCCTGCGCTGTCGCTGAGCGTGATCGGCTTGCCACCGCGATGCATGATCTTCTCGGCTGCGTGGGTGGCCACGTTGCCGGAGCCGGAGATCACCGCGGTCTTGCCGTCGATCGCGTTTTGGCGGTGGTGCAGCATGTTCTCGAGGAAGTAGACCGCGCCATAGCCTGTCGCCTCGGGCCGCATCAGGCTGCCGCCATATTCCAGGCCCTTGCCGGTCAGGACACCCTCGAAGCTGTTGGTGATGCGTTTGAACTGGCCGAACATATAGCCGATCTCGCGGCCGCCGACGCCGATATCGCCCGCCGGGACATCGATATCCGCGCCGATATGGCGGTAGAGTTCGGTCATGAAACTTTGGCAGAAGCGCATGATCTCGTGTTGGGACTTGCCCTTGGGATCGAAATCCGCCCCGCCCTTGCCGCCGCCCATGGGCAGACCGGTGAGGGAGTTCTTGAAGGTCTGCTCGAAACCCAGAAACTTGAGCACACCCTGATTGACGCTGGGGTGGAAGCGGATGCCGCCCTTGTAGGGGCCGATCGAGTTGTTGAATTGGACGCGGTAGCCGCGATTCACCTGCACTTCGCCGTTGTCGTCGGCCCAGCTCACGCGAAAGCTGACTGTGCGGTCGGGCTCGGCCATCCGTTCCAGCACCTTGATTTTGGCATAGACGGGGTTGTCGTTGATGAACGGGATCACCGTCTCGGCGACCTCGTGGACAGCCTGATGGAAGACTTCTTCGGCCGGGTTGCGCGCGACAACCCAGTCCATGAAGTCGCTCAGGTTCACTTGATCTGCCATTGGTTTGCCCCTTTTCCGCAGAATTCAGCCCGGCACTCCTTGGCGGTATCCCGGGTGACTTTCAGAGTTTCAGCCGCAACTCCGCCCGGACACCGGCCAGGTTCGGCGCGTCTAGCAGCATTCCGTACATCGCATCGGCACGGAAGATCAACCGATTGGTGAGGGGACGTTGGTAGCGCATGCCAAAGGCAAATTGCGGATCCTGCGCCGGCCCTTGACGGTCGTCGTAGGGAAATACCGCTGCGAATTCGCCGACGAGTTGCTGGTCGAAGCCAAAGAGGTACTCGACACCCAGCGCGCCACCGAAGGTGTCGATACCGGTGGCATCGAGAGTCGGGAACCCGGTCAAACCATCGGTTTCGAAGTTGATACCGACATTGCGCAGCACCCCGCCCGCAGCGGCATTCCGCGCCGCCGATTGCGTGGCGTCCACCCCGAACCAGAAGTTGGCATAGGGGATCAGGGTCAGCGGCAGGTGGGTGATAAACGCGTTTTCCGAGATCAGGAGCACGCCCTCGGCCGTTTCCTGCAGACCATTGCCCGGATCCTGCCCTACATTGACGATGATCCGCGTCGCGTTCGACACAGTGGCGAAGTAGCGTTTCGAGAAGGCCAGCGTGAAGTTGTGATAGCTGAAATCGCCGTTCCCTTCGTCGCGGTCGTTGATGTAGGCATAGCCCGTCTCCAGATACCCCTCGTTTACATCGAAGAATCCGGTGACACCGTAGATATGTGCTTCGTGGTCTGCGACCTTGCCGTCGGCGCCGATCACAGCGGGGGTCGTGACCTCGTCGAAGCCTGCGAAGAAAGTGATGTCATAGTTGGTGATGTCCAGCGTGCGCGAGTTCTGTGCGACCAGCGGAGTGACCGCCAGTCCCAGGAATGCATCCTCGAGCCAGATCCCGTTTTGCAGAAAGAGCGGCACGCGCCCGACCGCGAAGGGGATGTCATAGGCGTTGTACTCATCCGTCAGGCCCGCGACGATCGCGCCCAGATCGCCCTCCAAAAACGCGGTCGTCGGCTGCTCGGTGGTCTCGAACCGGCCTGCGCGGTTCGGGTCTTTGTCATCGCCACCGAACTCGAAGCGGGTGAACTCCGCCCCGTTTTGCAGAGGCTGGAAGAAGACATGGATCCGTTCCGTCGCCGTTAGCTTGAAGTCGATATTGATATTGGCCCTTGCGGCGATCTGCGCGATCTCTTGCGCGCCGTTGTCGTTGAAGGCGACAGCGCTGCGGATATCGCCGAACAGCAGGATCTGCGGATAGATGCGGTTCTTGTCGCCCAGCAGCGTGAACCCCTCGCCCAGCGGACCCTCGTCATAGAGGTCGCGGAAGATCTCGACCGGCGGACGCGGCGTCTCGATGGCGGATTTACCGCCGTAGATATCGATCTCGGCCTGGGGGTCGTAGGTGATGGTGTATTCCGGATCGTCGGAGAACACCTCATTGTCATAGGGGATCTCGCGCACACGCTCATCGCGCTGGACGGGCCCCCAGTCTTCGCTGGCCGGCCGGGCAGGGCTGGACAGCAGCAGGGCGGCTGCCCCGGCAAGCAGTAACGGTTTCACCGTCATCCTCATCCCCCTCACTCCGTCACCTCGAACTCGACCGCGGAACTGTGGAAGTCGAGCATCCATTCGTTCATCGTGCGCTCCATCTCGGCGGTCGCGAGCACGAAGCGCATGAAATACATCGGCTCGGCCCGGCTGCGCATCCGGAAGCTCAGGCGGTAAGTGCCGGGCTTGGTCAGAAGATCCCCGTCCACCACGTAATCCGCATCGCGCCAGCCCAGCGGCGGGATCGAGCGCCCCTCCATCCGGATCAGCGGCGGGTGGTTCAGGACCGAGCTTGGCACGCCCGAAGGACGGATATGCGGGATCTGGTCGACATCGAAGTTGACCGGCAGATACATCTCGCGATCCGGCCCTTTGAGGCTGGTCACCAGGAACTTGGTCTGCAGGTTCACAAGCTGATCGTCATGTTCGATCTTGCCGGCGGCGAGGTCGGTCGAGTGCAGGTCAACCATGTCGCCGATGCTGTCCGTGTAGCCCGACTCGAAGACGATCTCGCCATCCGGGTCGGTCAGTACCACGTTCGCCCAGATCTCGGGCTGAGCGCCGAGCGAGCCCGAGGGCAGGTTGTGCCCCTCATCCGTGTTGGTGATGCGATAGCGGAACTTGAACCTCTTGCCCACTTTCGGCGGACCGTTTTCGAAGAACGGACCGTCGATGCGGCTGCCGTTCTCCATCACCGCGATGCGGTCCTGGCGTTTCAGTTCCAGCAGGCGGGTGTTCTGATCGACGACATAGCGTGCGGTTTCGCGATCCACACGCTTGGACCAGACCTCCGGGAAGTCCGGGGCGGGGATCAGGCCCTCGGCCAGTTGATCCTCCCAATCCGGCACGCCCCAGGGTTCGCGGTGGTTGAACTGAAGCCATTCGGTGATCTTCCATTTCAGACCGCGCGGATTGAAAGGGAAGACGCCGGGATGGGCAATCGGATAGCCCGGGCCATAGAAGGCGTGGTTGTGATGATCCCGGTTCGGGTCGCCGACGATGCGGCCGTTCACGATGGCCACAGGCCATTTCTCGTAGTTGTCATGCTCCAGCGCCACACCCTGTTTCTTGCCCATATGGCAGGCCTGGCAGGTGATGCCCTCGGCTGCGGCGGGGGAGGCGCGGTATTGCTCATACACAACCTCAAGCTTGATGCCGGGATGCACCGCCACCTGGTGGCACGAGATACAAAATTCCGAGCGGCTGATATCTTCGAACTCGATGGCCGCCGTGTGGATCGGCGAACCTTCTTCGTCGAGATTTTTCGAGACGCGATAGCGATCCTGATCCGCCAGAACCTCCGCAATGCCAGGCGCATTTCCCGCACCGATCATCGGTTCGTAAATGGTGCCGGGGCGGACGTGACGTTCGCCATTCACCTTGGCAAAGGAGGCGCCGACGCGGTGGCAGGTCACACAGGTAATGCCCTCGCGGGCAATCTGGCTGCGCTCCCACAACGGGGTCTCGCGCTGTTCGCCCAACTGGGTGCCGATCTGCTGGTGGCACCGCACACAGAAAGTGCCGACCGTGCCGGATGCCAGCGTGTTCAGCCGCTGTTCGAACTTATGGAACATCGGGCTGACCGAGGCATAGGCGTGGTTCGAAGACGCCCATTCCCAGAAGATTTTCTGGTGACATTCGGCGCATTGCACCGCCGAGGGGAAGGGTGAGGTTTTGTATGCCGCGACATGGGGATCGCGGGGGACCACCAGTTCGTTCTGCTCGGCCACTGACAGGGGCACGGTATCCACTGGCTCCAGCGCCAGTGCCGTGGCCTGCAACGTGTCGCTTCCCGGCGGCAAGTAACCGCCCGCAGCCGCGTTCGCAGCCGGGATCGCGGCCTGTCCTGCCTGGCGCGGGCTGTCCGATGCGCGGCCCTCCAGATAGTCCAGAACCTGTTGTTTGAGCGCGGGATCCGCCTCGAATGTGATTACGCTATCGCCTGCCGACGACTCCTGCGGCGCGCTTTCCCATTGGAACTGGGCAGCCGCCGGGGATGCGATCAACAGGGTGCTCAGCGCCGCTGTGCCGACGCCGATCAGCGTTCTGGTCATAAAGGATTTCCCAGGTATCGTTTTCGGGGCCATCTTCGGGGCCATCGGTCTGCTCCTATCGATCTGCCCGCCTGCGGGGCGGGTCATTGGGTCGTGATCCGCGCGACATCACGAAGCGCGGCTCGCAATTCCCCCGAACGGTATTGATCCACCGAAACGAAGGCGGCGAGGCCCCGGGAGATCGCGGATTGAGCAGCTTGAACCTCGCTTGGGCTCAGCTCCTCGAGTTTATCGAGCTCGTCCACCAAGGATCCGGCGGCGAGGACCGCCTGCTCGGCGGCGGCATAGCTGTTGAAGACACCGCGTTCGGACCCCTTGGCGATGGCCCGGATCGCACGTTCGGTATCGCGCACGGTGTAGCGGTGGCTCTCCAGCTTCGAGATCAGTTGCTCCAAACGTCCGTTCAGGCGTCGCGACACGGCACGGATCGCGGGCCAGCCCTGGCCTTCGGCCGAGCGGAGTGCCTGGATCTCCTGCCGGATCGAGCTGGCGAGCCTGCGATCCACCAGGCTGGCAGCCACTTCGACGAAATAGAGATTGGCGTCATTCAGGCGCGGCAAACCCAGCGTGCCGGCCGAACCCGTGCCGTCCAGTTCCTTGTTGTGGCAGGAATGGCATTCAAAGAATGCGAATTCGGGGAACAGCCCCTTGTCGCCAACCTCGGGATGCACGAGCAGATTAAGCAACTGACGCGCTTGGATCGCCTGTCCTACTGCCCAAACCCGTACACCAAAGGGCCAGGGTTTGCGCTGCAGATAGTCGTCGTCCACCTTGAAGTGCGAGTAATTCGAGACGTTGCCCGGCGTGCCTTCGCTGAACCAGCTGTAGAAGCCCAACTCGAACGGCAGGCGCGGATGGCCCACGGCCAGCATTTTGTGGCTGACGAATTTCTCGGTCGTGCCGACATGGCATGAGAGGCAAAGCTCGGCCCGTTTGCGCGGATCGGTGGTGGGATACATCCCCTCGTCGATATTGCGTTGATAGAAATAGAGGCCCGTCTGATGCACCCCCAACCAATTGGAGGCCGGGCCATGACATCCCTCGCAACTCACACCCAAGGTATGGTCGAAAGTCGTCTCGATCTCGTGCGGCTCGGGTTTGTAGGAATGGCAGGACAGGCAAAGCGGGGCCTGGCTGGCATCGCCCATCCCCAGTTTGCGCGAGATCCCCTGCGCCTTGGGGGTGGTCAGTGTCTGCCAAGCTTTCGCATGAGGATCTTTTTCCTTCCAGACGACGAATTCGCGCTGTGTGACCGAGGAGTTCGGCCAGGGTTTGTCCGCTGAATGGCAGGTTGCGCTGCCGCAGGTCATGGCACCGACCGCCTTGGCTGGTCGTGCCTCGGTCTCGCCGGGAAGTCCTGCAATCGCAGCGGCGATGAAGCCGATTATCAGACTTGGTCTCAGGATAGCGCCCATCCGTCCGCGCATGCCTGTCTCCCTGTTCCGGCCCGTCAAGGGCCTGTTGCGCCTGGGGTTTTCACCCCACTGCGCCTGATCTCCGGCCTATCACCGGGTGTCGGGCGCGTATGTACCATTCGTCACCGGGCTCTACTGCCCGCCCGTCCCCACCAGCTCGCGATAGGCAGCGGCATGGGCCGGCGACATCGGTTCCTGACCCTCCAGATGGAAACCGTGACAGGTCACGCATTCCGCGGGGGCGGGCTTTGCTTTGACATTGGCCGGGGCAGGGGCCGTCTGCGCGTTCGCCTCGCCAGCGGCCAGCCCCTTGAAGAATTCGAGCAGTGGGTCACCCGCGCCCTCCACATTGTGGCACTCCACGCATACCGAGATCTCCGGCATCAGCACATCGGTCGCGGATTTCGACTGCTCCGCCGCGTGGCAGCCTGCGCAATCCATCTCCTCATGGCGCTTGTGCGAAAACTCGGCTCGCTGCATCCAGTGACGCTGCAACAGTGCGGGCTGGACAAGCCAGCCGGAGGCTATGGAGATGTCCTCGACTTTCTGCGCTTCGTGGCACGTGGCGCACAGCCTTACGCCGAAGATCGCGTCGAGCTGCCGCTGGGTCTCCTCTTCGGCCCAGGCGTCGGTCAACGCGGTGCCCGCGACACGGGTCGCCTTGCCACCCAGGCGGCGTCGGCCGCTGGAACGTTCGGCTGCGACCTGCGCCGATCCTTCCGCGACCCGCGCCTGGAAATAGCCGAGGACGATCTCTGCAATCCCGGCCTCGTCCGCGTGAGGCAGGGCGATGGCAGTGCCTGCGGGCGCAAATTCCATCACATGGCAGCCACCGCAATCACGCTCCATCTTGATCGGACGCATCAGGTTGCCGTCCGCCTCGGTTTGGTGACAGTCCTTGCAGGCGAGCGGTTGCTTGCCGGTCAGAAGCGCCACGCCATCTTCGGCCAGGTGCTTGTCATGCGGGAAGCGCAGGCCCGAAAGCTCTTGCAACACCGCGTCCTTGGGGAAGGGGCGCGGGATCAGAACGGGCTTCAACCTACCGTCCTCGCCGCGTGCAACCTCGGTGATGATTGCAGGCTCGAAATTGGGATGATCGGCGACAAAGCCGCTGATCGGGCGCAGGTTGGTGGTCGGCGCGACGCTCGCGATGTCCGCGTGGCAATTGGTGCAGCCGGTCGAAGCCGCCACCACCGGGCGTTTGCCGCCGTTATGTTCTTTATGGCAATCGGCGCAGCGCGCGCCCTCCAGGCTCGCCAGCGGGTGATCTGCCGGGGCTGCGTGATTGGTGGTGGTCGCATGGCAACTCAGGCAAGCGGTGTTCTGGGTTTTCTCGAACGGCCGCTGGTGGCAGGCACCGCAATCGCCGCCGATCCCGGCATGGGCCTCCGACATTGGGCCCGAGGACCACAGCGCCTCGGTCGGATGAGGCGCGCGTACCTCGCCCTCCTCGATCTGGGTGACCACTATCTCGCCATCGGCTGGCGCTTCGCGGGTGAGAGAGTTAAGCAGCGGCCAGGCGATCAGCGCGCCCAGAATGGCCAAGCAGAACACCCATGCCATGGCGCGGCGTCCGGGCAGCACATCCGCCAGCGCGCGCTTCTCGCGCCGTGTCTTCAACGGCTGGGGCGGCATGACCTGCATGACCAGCACATGATCGGCCCCATCGCGTCCGGCTTCGGTGGTGAAGCGGTAACGCCCGATATCCACGCTGGCGCCGGGGCTCAGAACCACCGATTGCTGGCGTTTCTTGCCGACCGTCAGGCCGTTTTCACCGACGGCGGCAAGGGTCAGATCGCCGCCTTCGTTGCTCAGCGTTGCGTGGTGATAATCGACATCGATTTCGGGGAGGTTGATCTCCATCGGGCTGCCGCGCCCGATCCGGATCGGGTCGTGATCCAGCACCGTTTCACGTTGCGAAGTCTCGTCGCTGCCGGCCCGGGTTCGTTGTGTTACGAGGAGGATCCGCATGGGCCTACCAGTAATAAAATACGAGAGTGATATGCGCGATCAGCGTGACCACCAGGGCCAGCGTGATCGGCACATGCAGCCAAAGCCACAGGGTGAGCAGGGCGCGGTACCGGGTGTCACGGCGCAGGCACGCGGCAACCTCGGCCTTGCGGTTCAGATCCGCGATCAGATCGGAAATGCGAGCCGCATCCTCGCCATCTGCAGTCTGACCCTCCTGCAATGCCTTAACCTGGTCGAGCGCACGGGCCGAGGCGCATCCGCGCGATGAGCCCGACAGGATTGAGAACAGACCGCCACCGATACGCGTGCGTTCCAGACTCAGCTTGACGGGCGCGCGGAAAGCATCCGGCAGGAACTGCAGGGCACGACCGATCCGCTGGTCGATCTCCTCGATATCCATTTCGAGTTGTTCAACATCCGAAATATCCGGGCGCTTCTTTTCGACGATCGCCGAGGAGACATTCGCGTTCATCAGCCGCGGTACGCTGGCATAGCACCAGATCCCGAAAATGCCCGAGAGAACAACGATGATCAGAAGCACATAGGCGAGCGAGTGGATGGACCAGTCGAAAACAAACCCGCTGTGCAAACCCACCAGAACAATCAGGCTGAGCCCGAGCCAAACATGGGCCGAGACCTTATCGCGGCGCCGTCTGGCAGAGGACGCAAACCGCCGTTTCGCGATGCCCAGCCATGCCAGCCAAACTACGATTGCCGCTGACAGCCCACCAAGCGCATAGCCGGTTATGGTGGAGCCGTCGCGCCGCCCCTCCGGGGCATAGAAGATGAACATCGCCGCCGCTGCCAGGCAGAGCATCAGCGCCAGCATGGGCCAGGAGCGGGTGGCGAGAAAACCCTGATGGATGCGCATCAGCGGGCCTCCTGAATACGCTCGAACAGCGTTTCGGGCCCGACCCGCAGCACCGCCCCCGTGGGGCAGGCGCGCACACAGGCGGGGCCGCCCGTCACATCCTCGCAGAGGTCGCATTTCCGGGCGGTTTCTTTATTGGTCTTGGACTTCACGGGCGCCGCGCGCTGGCCCGGCGCGTCGCCATAGCCGAACAGAAGCTGCGTCAGCAGATTGCCGCGTTTGACGGGCAGGGCGCTGAGTTCAATCGCGTTGTAGGGGCAGTTGCGCACGCAATTGCCACAGCCTATGCAGCTTTCATCCACCGCCACGGCGCCGGAGGGGGTGCGGTGCAGCGCGTTGGGCGGGCAATCCGCCATGCAATGCGGATGTTCGCAATGCCGGCACGAGATCGGGATGTGCAAATCACCAACCGTCGGCCCCTGCGCCCGGTGCAAGCGGGTGACGCCGTCATGCGTCTCCGCGCAGGCTTTCTCGCAATAATCGCAATTCACGCAGAGCGTGTTGTCAATGATGATCGCGTTCGTCGCCTCGCCGATTCCGTTGGCGAGCAGGAAATCGATAGCCGCGGTTTTATCGCGGCTCTCGACCGAGCGTCGTGCGGCTTGCGCGCCTCGCAGCTCCGACATCTCGGTGACTTTTTCCTTCAGCTTGGGTTTCTTGTCCATCAACTGACGGAAAAGGGCGCCATCGATCTTGATCGCCTCGACGCCCACGGCTGCACGCACGGTTGCATTACGTGGGGCGCCGGTCAGCAGCGCGCTTTCCCCAAGCAGGGCACCGGCAGGCACGTAGTTGATCACCGTTTCCTGATCGCCGACCATGCGGCTGACCGCGCAGGATCCCGACTGGATCAGGAAGCAGGCATCCGCCTCGCGGTCGCCTTCCTGGATCAGGATCTCCCCGCGTGAGAACTTAATGATTTCGTAGGTCGCGAGGATCTCCTGCACATCCTCCGCCGTGATCGTTGGGGCAAGGAAAGTCTGGAACTTGCGCAGCACCAACGTGTCGTTCAGCGTCCGGCGCGCACCCTCCGAGCTTGCGAGCAGTTTCAGCGCGGCCATGCGCGGGATTTCGATCACCACACAATTGGCCCCCGCGATGGCGTCGGAGGAGCGTCGCCGCCCCATCACCAAGCCCATCTCGCCAAAGAACGCACCCTGAGGCAAAGTGAACTGGGTTTCGGCCGAGATCGGGATATCGACCGAGCCGCGCAGCACCAGGAACAGCGTGGCCCCCGCATCGCCTTTGCGTATGATATGCGCGCCAAGTTTGGGCGCGTGAACACTGGCCTCCAACAGGAATTCCCGCAACTGCAGGATCGTCAGATCGCCGAAGAGCGGGATCGAGGCTTTCACATCCTCCAGCACGTCCTGCATCGGACGCCCGGCGATGATCGGCGCGAAAGTCTCGCGCAGCACGTCAATATCCGCGCCTTCAACAGGGTCACCTGCGATGGTCTGGATGACCTCGTAACCCTGGTTGAGGCAGTGTTTGATCAAGGGATAGCCTGCCAGCGCGCCGACGAAATAGACACCGGGGCGGTCGCATTCGTATTGTTCGTTCACGCGGGGAAACTGCGCGCCCTCCTCGAAGACACCACCCACATCCTCTACGAATTTGCGTGGAGCGATGGCCCCAAGACGGGCGATCACCCGGTCGGCACGCACGATCTGTTCGCCATCCGGGTCCTTCAGCGTGATTGCGTTGTCCTGCACCGAAACCGGGTTAGCATTATAGGCACAGGTGATCCGCTCGTCCTTAATGGCAGAGAGAATCTGGCTGATATTTCCGGGTTTTGCGCGGGCAAACTCACGTTTCCGGTTGACGATGGTCACGCGGTTTTCGTTGTTAGCGAGGCCGATCGCGTTCTCGATAGCCGCATCGCCCGCGCCGATAACCACCACATCCTTGTCCCAGTAATCCGCCGGATCGTCGAGTTGGTAATGGGTCAGTCCGTTCTCTTCGCCCGGCACGCCCATCTTGCGCAGATTGCCCTGCAGCCCGATGGCGATGACGACGGTTTCCGCGGTCACTTCGGATCCATCGGCGATTTTGACGGTGAAGTTTCCCTTCTCGCCCTCAATCGCACTGACTTCGGAGTTCAGGCGGACATTGACGCCAGACTCGGCGACTCTGTCCTCCCAGTTCTGCAGGATGGTTTCGCGCACATCGGCTTCGAAGACGACTTCGGCACGCAATGGCAGGCTGTCGGGCGTCGCCATGACCGGCTTGCCCTTCTGGAATTTGAACAGCGTGTTGTTGAGATTGCCAGCGCGCTCGAGCAGCACGTGGCTCAGTCCCAGCGCCGCCGCCCGGGTCGCAGCACTTGTCCCCGCTGGCCCCGAACCGACAATCGCGACTTTGTATTCTGCCACCCTCAGCGTCCTTCCTTACCAGTGGCCCGGTGCGTTATGCCGGACCCGCGAACCTCCCCCGTTCAACAGGCGCTTACCGAATAGCGGCCTTCAGCGATTTCATTGCGGAAGCAAACTGATCCGGCCGGAACTTCTCGTCATCGTTGATCGCGTCATAGGCCTTCCCAAGCTCGGCAAACAGCGCCTCGCCCTCGGCGCCCGAGATGTGGCCACCCTGTTCCAGCGCATCGATGGTGGCGCCGACCACAAGCGCCGTCTGCTCGGCCGAGGCGAAGTCGATCACATTGCCGGAAGATCCCTTATCGACCAGCGCGCCAAGAACCGCGCGCATGTCGTCACCGGTCATCTCGTAGGAGCCGATGGAGGCGGCTGCTTGTGCGGCCAGTTCCTTCATCCGGTTGGTCTCGGCGACCAGTTGACCGCGTCCGACGGTCGAGCTTTTGTGCAGAGCCAGCATTTGGCTTCGCAGGCTGTCTGCCAATGCGGGATCGGCCCTGCCCAGCGCCACCATCAGCACAGTCATGTGACTGTCATCCAGTTTGGGCGTGCCGGGGGCTACCCCGGTATTGCGCGGCTTGTAGCGCAGGTCGCTCATCCGGTGGTGGCAGGTGTTGCAGTCGAAGAAGGCAAATTCCGGGAAAAACCCGTTTGTGCCGGTCTGATCGTTAGCGAGCAGCGTCATCCGACGCTCGATCATCTTCGCCGCACCGACGGCCCAGGTGCGCACACCGTCAGCCACGTCCTTGCGCTCGAAATAGTCCTGATCGGCGGTGTGATGCGCGTTGATCCAGGTATAGCTGTCGAGTTCGAAGGTGATCCGGGGATGACCTGCGCCGAAGATCCGGTGATTAGCGAACTGATCCTCGGCTCCGAAATGGCAGTCCAGACACATATCCGCGCGTTTCGCGGGGTCGTTCGTCGGGAACAGTCCCAAATCCACCAATTGCGTATGGCTGAAGCGGTCCGGCAGCCGGTGCGGGCCGAGCCAGAGGACGGAAGAACCGTGACAAACCTCGCAGGTCACGCCCTCGGTGATGTCAAAGTCGGGCGCGCGATTCTCCGGCGCTACGTTGTTGGCGTGACAGGAGAGGCAGAGCGGCGCCTGGGTCGCCTCGCCCAGATTGAGATTACTGGCGATCCGCTTCGCACGGTCGCTTTGCAGGCTCTTATAGGATTTCGAATGGGGATCCTTGTCGTGCCAGACCGTGAACTCATTCCGGTTGACGCGGCTGTCAGGATTGACTGTCGCTGCCCCATGACATTGCGAATTAGCGCAGGTCGTAACGCCGGAATATACTTCGTCGGATTGTGCAAGAGCCGCGTTCGGTGCTGTTAGTACTCCCCCAACCAGCGCAGCAAAACCAAATGCTGCAAACAGCCGAAACTTCATGCTTCCCTCCCCCAACAGGACGCCCCTCCCCCGAAGGACGCAGGTACTTGCGATGCTTGATGACGCTTCAACCTGCGTCACATTTACGCGATTAGTGTACTATGCGTTATGGGAACCGCCAAGTGACAAACCCGGCGCATGATCGGAAAAGCCTCGCCGACTCTGCAGGAAGATTAAGAGATTCTTTACCATTCGCCTGATTCAGCGCGTGATCGTGCAGTATTTCGCTGTAGAAATTTGAAATCTGCAAGATTGTACAAATTAGGATCTTCCCGATCCGAGTCAAATTCGTCCGATGATTCCTATCAAGATAACGGGCCGTTCAGAATCCCTGGCGAGCCACAAGTTCGGCCAGATCGGCTTCGGGGCGCGCGCCCAGATGGCTGATCACCTCGCCTGCCGCGATGCAACCCATATGGCCAGAGATCTCGTCCGAATGTCCGCGAACCTGCCCGGCCAGGAAGCCACTGGCAAAGAGATCGCCCGCGCCCGTTGTGTCCACCACATCCACGCCCTGCGGCAGAACCCTGGTGCGCGCATCGCCGCGCACCACCATCGCACCCTCGCTGCCCAGCGTAATCGCCGCGCATTCAACCTCGCGGGCAACAGTGCCAACGGCGACTTCCAGACTGGATGTCTCGTAGAGCGACATGATCTCGGCCTCGTTGGCGAACAGCAGGTCGACATCCTCGCGGATCATCCGGCGCATGTCGCCCCGGTGGCGATCCACGCAGAACGGATCGGAGATGGTAAAGGATATCTTGCCGCCGCCGTCCTTCACACCCTGGATCGCCTTGGCATAAGCGGCCTTCGCGGCGTCGGTATCGAACAGATAGCCCTCGAGATAGAGCCAGCGCGTGTTTGCAATCATCGCTGGGTCGATATCCGCGGCCTGCAGGGTGACCGAAACGCCGAGGGCCGTGTTCATCGATCGCTCGCCATCCGGGCTGACCAGGATCAGCGATCGCCCTGTTTCGCCTGTCGTATCGCTAGCCACCATGGGTCCGCCGAAATCCACGCCGATGGCGCGGATATCATGGGTAAAGATGGTGCCGAGCTGGTCATCCTTCACCTTGCCTATATAGCCGGTTCTGGCCCCGAGGGCCGCCAGACCCGCCGCGGTGTTGGCGCCAGACCCCCCAGAGATCTCGCGAGAAGGGGGCATGGCGGCATAGAGCGCGACCGCCCGTTCGTCGTCGATCAGGGTCATCACGCCCTTCTCGACCCCGTTCTCGGCCAGAAACGTATCATTGATCTGCGCCACCACGTCGACCAGCGCATTTCCGATGGCCACAACATCCTTCTGGGTCGTCATTCAATCTTCTCCTCGAACAGGCAAAGGTCGCGGATCATACATTCCGCGCATTTCGGTTTGCGCGCGACGCAGACATAGCGCCCGTGCAGGATCATCCAGTGGTGGGCGTGAAGCTGATAGGGCGCGGGGATGTTGTCCTCGATTGCCCTCTCCACGACATTGACGTCTTTGCCGGGCGCGATGCCGCTGCGATTGCCCAGGCGAAAGATGTGCGTGTCGACCGCCTGCGCAGGAAAGTGCCACCACATGTTCAGCACGACATTGGCGGTCTTGCGTCCGACCCCGGGCAGCGAGGACAGCGCCGCGCGCGAGGAGGGGACCTGGCCGCCATACTCCTCCACCAAGATGCGGCTGAGCTTCATGACGTTCTTGGCCTTGTTGCGGTAGAGGCCGATGGTCCTGATATGCTCGATCAGGCCCTCTTCGCCCAGCTGCAGCATCTTTTCGGGTGTGTCGGCGAATTTGAAAAGCGCCTCGGTCGCGCGGTTGACACCTTTATCGGTTGCCTGTGCGCTCAGCGCCACCGCGACCAGCAGGGTGTAGGCGTTGACATGCTTCAGTTCACCCTCCGGCTCGGCCTCGTGGGCTTCGAAGCGGCGAAAAATCTCGGTAAGAGCGTGATAGTCAAGCTGGCGGGACATTTCGCGGCCATAACATCGGCGCGCAGGCGTCGCAAGAACCGGGTGGGAGCGTGCCGATCCATCGGCTAAAAGAGGGCCAGTTGATCAGGAGAGAAGCGATGAACGACTTGGCAAGCCATGATCAGTTTCAATATGACCTGATGGCGGCGGCTCTGCGTCATATCGAGGAGCACGCGGCCGATCAGCCCTCGCTAGATGAGGTGGCCGAGGCGATTGGCCTCTCGACAGCGCATTTCCAGAAGGTGTTCAGCCAGTGGGTGGGCGTCAGCCCCAAACGATACCTGCAATATCTGACCCTGGATCACGCGCGGCATCTGCTGGAGGAGCGGTTCACCGTTCTGGACGCCGCGCTGGAAACAGGGCTGTCCTCGCCCGGGAGGCTGCATGACCTGTTCGTGCGGTGGGAGGCGATGACACCCGGCGAGTATGCCCGCAACGGCAAAGGTCTGACGATCCGCTGGGACTGGTTCGATACGCCCTTTGGCGAGGCGTTGGTGATGGCGACAGATCGCGGCATCTGCGGAATGGCCTTCACCGCCGAAACCGGGCGCGACTTGGCGTTGGCAGATATGCGCGGACGCTGGCCCGCTGCTGTCTACGAACAAAACGGCGGGCCGATGCGTGCTTGGGTCGAGGCGGCGTTCGGCGGCAAGGGCGAGGTTTCGCTGCTGCTGTGCGGCGCGCCGTTTCAGATCCATGTCTGGCAGGCGCTGCTGCAGATCCCCTCGGGCCATGTGACCACCTATTCCGAGATCGCGCGTCACATCGGCAAACCGCGCGCGGTCCGGGCCGTAGGGTCGGCTGTCGGGCGCAATCCGGTGAGTTGGCTGATCCCCTGTCACCGCGCGATGCGTCGCGATGGGGCGTTGGGCGGCTATCATTGGGGCCTGCCGCTCAAACGGGCGATGATGGCCTGGGAAAGTGCGCGGCTAGAGGCTGAATAAAAGCCGCGCCAGAAATATCATCAATATCGATAGATCAATCAAAATTATCGATTTTCCAAATGGCATCGGTAAGGCTAGGCTGCGCAACACCACAGACGCGCCGGAGTCTCCCGATGTCCGATCCCGCAACTTTTGAACCGCCCCGGCTGGGGGAACCGTTTCTGCTGACGCCGGGCCCACTGAGCACGGCCTGGTCCGTGAAGCAGGAGATGCTGCGTGACTGGGGCTCGTGGGACGGCGACTTTCGTTCGCTCACGGCTCATATCCGGACGCAACTTCTGGCGATGTTGGGGCAGGAGGGGTTCGAATGTGTGCCCATGCAGGGCAGCGGCACTTTTGTGGTTGAGGCGATGCTGGGCAGCCTGCTGCCGCGCGACGCAAAAGCTCTTGTGTTGATCAACGGCGCCTACGGCAAACGGATCGCCGAGACGCTGGGATATCTGGGCCGGGCGCACACGGTGATAGACAAGGGCGATTACCTGCCGCCGCGCGGGGCCGAGGTAGCGGAAGCATTGGCTGCCGATCCCGCAATCAGCCATGTGATCGCTGTGCAATGCGAGACATCCTCTGGCATTTTGAACCCGCTGGGCGAAATCTCGGATGTGGTCGCCGAAGCGGGCCGCAGTCTGATGATCGATGCGATGAGTGCCTTCGGCGCAATCGACCTTACGGGGATCCGGTTCGATGCACTGGTCTCCTCGGCCAACAAATGCATCGAGGGCGTACCGGGCTTTGGCTTTGTCCTGGTGCGCAAGCCGGTGCTGGAGACGTCGAAGAGCAACAGTCACTCGCTCAGCCTGGATCTACATGCGCAGTGGGACAATATGGAAAAGACCGGCCAATGGCGTTTCACGCCCCCGACCCATACCATCGCCGCCTTCGCCGAGGCCCTGCGCCTGCATGAAGCTGAGGGCGGGGTGGCCGGTCGCGGTGCGCGCTACACCGCCAATCGCGACACCCTGGTGGGCGAGATGCGGGCGCTGGGTTTCGAGACGTTGCTGCGCGACCGCTGGCTGTCGCCGATCATCGTCACCTTCTTTTTCCCGGCGGACCCGGCGTTCCGCTTCGGCCAATTCTACGATCTGATGAAAGCCAGGGGCTTCATCATCTATCCCGGCAAGCTGACCGTGGTGGACAGCTTTCGCATTGGCTGCATCGGGCGTATGGATGCGGATGTGATGCGCCAGGTTGCTGCCGCTGCTGGGGAGTGCCTGGCCGAAATGGGTGTGGCGAGCGCCGCCCCACCCGCTGCCGCCCTGATCGAACGTGAAAAACTCGCTGCCTGAGAGAGCCTTGAACAGATGAACCAGATTTCCCCCATCGATATCACCGCCAATGAGCGGCGCTATCGCGCAACCCGCACGCCGGCGATCGCCATCTGCCTGGATGGCTGCGAACCCGCCTATCTGGATGCAGCCATCTCCGCAGGGTTGATGCCGAACTTATCGCGGATGAAGGCGGAGGGGACCGACCGGATCGCGCATTCGGTGATCCCTTCGTTCACCAATCCGAACAACATGTCGATCGCGACGGGCCAGCCACCGGCGGTACATGGGATCTGCGGGAATTTCCTGATCGATCCCGAGACCGGCGACGCGGTGATGATGAACGATGCGAAATGGCTGCGCGCGCCGACTGTATTCTCGGCATTCTATGCCGCCGGCAAGCGGGTCGCGGTTGTCACCGCCAAGGACAAACTACGCGCGCTGCTGGGCCACGGGATGGGCTTCGATCAGGACAGGTCGATCTGCTTCTCCTCCGAACGCGCCGACCAGACGACCATGGAGGTCAATGGCATCGACAATGCCAGCGCCTGGTTGGGCGCCCCGGTTCCGGAGGTTTATTCCGCCGCCCTCAGCGAGTTCGTCTTCGCCGCAGGGGTCAAGTTGCTGGCGGAATGGAAGCCTGATCTGATGTATCTGACCACCACCGATTACATCCAGCACAAGCACGCGCCGGGCGACCCGGTGGCCAATGACTTCTACGCCAATTTCGACCGGTATCTGGGTGAGTTGGATGCACTGGGTGCCGCCATCGTGGTCACGGCGGATCATGGGATGAAACCCAAGCACAATGCAGATGGCTCGCCCGCCGTTATATATGTCCAGGATCTGATGGATGACTGGCTCGGGCAGGGGGCGGCCCGGGTGATCCTGCCGATCACCGACCCATAAGTGGTGCATCATGGCGCGCTGGGATCGTTTGCCACGATCTATCTGCCCGATGGTGCCGATGCGGCAGCAATGTCGGCGCGATTGCGCGAGGTGCCGGGTATTCTGACCGCGCTCGACAAGGCCGAGGCTTGTGCGACCTACCAGCTTCCGCCGGACCGGATGGGCGATCTGGTCATAACCTCCACCGAAAACATGACCATCGGCACGTCCGAAGCGGAGCATGATCTCAGTGGCCTCGACGCGCCGCTGCGCAGCCATGGCGGACTGACGGAGCAGGAAGTGCCGTTCATCTGCAACCGTGCCTTGCCGGATCTGGGCCATGCGCCCGATTTACGAAATTTCGATGCGCTCTATCATGCGGTCGAGGCCGCGGCCCTGCCGCAGACAGTTTGAAGGAACCTACCCCATGAACGCGATCAATCAGACCGTCCGGCACGAGGCGATGCGCATCGGTGGCGAGAAGGTGACGACCCAGGATGTGGTCGAGGTTCGCTATCCCCATACCGACCAGGTGATCGGCACGGTGCCCGCGGGTCAGGCCGCGCATGCGGCGCAGGCTTTTGAGATAGCGGCGAAGTATCAACCCAAGCTGACCCGCTATGAACGCCAGCAGATCCTGTTCCGCACAGCCGAACTGATCCGTGAGCGGCGCGAGGATATCGCCTATTGGCTGACGCTGGAACTGGGGATCTGCAAGGCCCATGCGCTTTACGAGACGGGGCGCTCCTATGACGTGTTCACCCTGGCCGGCCAGTTGGCGATCCTGGATGATGGGCAAATCTTCTCCTGCGATCTGACGCCCCATGGCAAGGACCGGAAGATCTATACCAAGCGCGAGCCTGTGGGCGCGATCTCGGCGATCACGCCGTTCAACCATCCACTCAACATGGTGGCGCACAAGATTGCCCCATCGATTGCCACCAACAACTGCATGGTGTGCAAGCCGACCGAGTTGACGCCGCTGACCGCGATCACTCTGGCGGATATTCTCTACGAGGCCGGGTTGCCGCCGGAGATGTTCCAGGTGGTGACCGGGTTGCCTGGCGATATCGGCGAGGCGATGGTGACCGACCCCCACGCCGATATCATTACCTTCACCGGCGGTGTCCCGGTGGGCAAGCTGATCGCTTCAAAAGCCGCCTACAAGCGTACGGCGCTTGAGCTTGGCGGCAACGATCCTTTGATCGTCCTGAATGACCTCAGCGATGCGGATCTGGACAAGGCCGCGACCGTCGCCGTCGCCGGTGCTACGGGCAATTCCGGCCAGCGTTGCACTGCGGTCAAACGCATTCTTGCGCAGGAGAGCATCGCCGACCGGCTGGTGCCCCTGATCCTGGAGAAGGCCAAGGCGATGCGCCACGGCGACCCGATGTCCGACGATACACAATTGGGGTGCGTGATCCACTCGCAGGCCGCCGAGACGTTCGAGCGCCGGGTTCATAATGCCGAAGCCTCGGGCGCCAAGATCCTCTATCACCCCGGACGCCAGGGCGCGCTGTTGCCTCCGATCACCGTCGACCATGTGCCCCATGACAGCGAATTGGTGATGGAAGAAACCTTCGGCCCTATCGTTCCCATCGTGCGTGTGCCGGATGACGATGCGACTGTGATGGAGATTTCCAACTCCACCGCCTTCGGCCTTTCCGCGGGGGTCTGTACCAACGATCTGAACCGGGCGATCCGATATATCGACGGGTTGGACGTGGGCACGGTCAATATCTGGGAGCAGCCCGGCTATCGCATCGAGATGTCCCCGTTCGGGGGGATCAAGGACAGCGGCAATGGTGTGAAGGAAGGCGTGCTCGAGGCAATGAAGTTTTTCACCAACGTGAAAACCTACTCCCTGCCCTGGCCACGATAACGCATGGGGTCCAATCCGGGCCTTGCGCTCTCGCTGATCCTCGGGGCGGCTTTCCTGCACGCCCTGTGGAACGCGCTTGTCAAAGGGTCAGCCGACCGTGTGCTGACCATGGGCCTGATCAATCTGGGCCATGTGGCAGTGGGCGTGGTGATGGTGGCGCTCTACCTGCCACCGGCCGAGGAAAGCTGGCCCTTCCTGGTGGCGTCGACGCTTATTCATTGGTTTTATTATGGATTTCTGATCCTGGCCTATCGACATGGCGATCTGAGCCAAGTCTATCCTATCGCGCGCGGGGCAGCACCCGTGATGGTGGCGCTGGGCGCACAGGTTTTCGCGGGCGAGGTTCTGTCCGCCACGGCCTGGATCGGCATCCTGACCGTCTCGCTTGGGATCAGCCTGCTGTTCCTGGGGCAACAGCCCGGGCGCACCAGCGGCAAGGCGGTGGCAGCCGCGCTGCTGACCGGGGTGACGATTGCAAGCTATAGCGTTGTCGACGGAATCGGTGTGCGCCTGTCAGTCAACCCGCTGGGCTATATCGGCTGGCTCTTCCTGCTGGAGGGGTTTGCCACCGTCGGCTTTTTCGCCTTGCGTATCGGGGTGCTGACCGAACTGCCGCGTCGGACATATCTGTGGGGGATCGCCGGGGGTGTGATTTCGTCGCTGGCCTATGGCCTGGCGATCTATGCCAAACAGCTCACGACGCTTGGTACGGTGTCGGCAATACGAGAATCCAGCGTCGTGATCGCTGCCCTGATCGGGGTGATCTGGTTCAACGAACGGCCCTGGAAGCTACGCCTGGCCGCTGCAGGCGTTGTGTGCGGCGGGGTCATCTTGCTGGCCTGGGCCGAGCTTTAGCGCCTGTTCAGATCGCCCCGGCAGCGTCGCTCAGGTGGCGCAGCTTGGTCATTGCCAGGTCACGCCCCAGCATCGCCAGCCCGCAATCGGGGGCCGCGATCAGCCGGTCGCGATCGATATGTCTCAGGGCCTGGGTCAGGCGCGCCGCAATCTGCTCGGCGGGTTCGACCTGGCTGGTGGCGATTGCGACTGCGCCGAAGATGACGGTCGAGTTCGGGAACGCCTCCAACAGCGCCAGGTCGTTGTAGCGGTGGGCATCCTCGATCGAGACCTGTTGAACGCTCGATCCGTCCACGGCTTCGGCGAGCTGGAAATAGCTCTGCGGATCGGCCTTGTGATAGTTGTGATCGTCCAGATGGCCAGGATAGCCGCAGCACATATGCATGACTCTTGTCACCTCGGGGCCCAGCCCGTCGAAGCATCGCTCCAGACATTCGACCCCGTAATCCAGCGCGCGCGGAACGTTGCGCGCGAACAACGGCTCGTCGATTTGGATATAGGTGCATCCCGCATCGGCCAGCGCCCGGATCTCGAAGTTGAGCGCATCGGCGAGATCAAATGCCAGGTCCCGCGCGTCCGCGTAGCCTTCGTTGGCGCAGGTATCCATGATCGTCGTCGGGCCTGGCACCGTGATCTTCACCGGCAGGTCGGTTGACCCCTGTGCCACGCGATAGTCGCGATCCAGGAAGTGGCTGCCATCGGGCTCGATCTTGCTGCGGATGGTCGGCAGTTCGGCGGTATAGGCCCCGTCGCGCAGAACGCGGGTGGTGAGGCCCTCGAAATCGAACCCGGTCAGATGGCGGCAGTGGTAATGTATATAATTCTCGCGCCGCTGCTCGCCATCGGTCGGGATGGTGACGCCGCAAGCGACCTGATCGGCGACAGCCTCTGCTGTTGCACGGGCGTAAATTTCCTCAAGCTCCGCCTCTCGGGCCTGCAAGGCATTGGCTGCCCGGGTCACGACGCCAGAACTGTCGATCAGCCCGTCCGGCGTCTGAAACCAGTCACGCATCGGGACGTAGTCGGGTTTGGGATAGGCACCGATACAAGTGATGGGAAGCGGCATGACGGTCTCGGTACTGACTGTGGCGGGATCTCGTGGCACCAGTGACGCTAGGCGTCGTGCCAGGTCTCTGCAACCTCGAAGTGACAAGCCGCGCTGGCGCCGCAGAACATCGGGCTTTACACAAATGTGACATATCGAAAGAGTAAAAGGGCTTTCAAAGAAAAGCCTCGATTGGGAGATCACCGATGAAGAAGTTCTTGCTTACCAGCACTGCGTTGCTGGCGATGACCGGCACGGCGTTCGCCGCCTGCCCGACGGCCACGGTGGCCGATATGCAGGGCGTCGCCGCTGGCGCCTATCCAGGCCAATTCGAATTGGCCGAATTCGAAGCGGCGGGGAACTGCACGCTCAGCTTTCAAGGCAACCCGGCGGCAGAGGCGCTGAATGCCCAGATTCAGGGCAACCCCGCACTGCCCCCCTTGGCCGAGCGCCTGCCGGAGGAGCCGCTAGTCATCGCGCCCTATGACTCGATCGGGAAATACGGCGGTACGCTGGACGCGCTGTCGAACGCGACCGAGGCGGGGACCTCGGACTTCCTGTCGACGCGCCATGTCAATCTGGTGCGCTATGCCGACGATTTGCAGACCATCGTTCCGAATATTGCGAAAAGCTGGACCTGGAATGATGACTTCACCGAGCTGACTTTCAGCCTGCGCAAGGGGCACAAATGGTCCGACGGGGCGCCGTTCACCTCGGCGGATGTGAAGTTCTGGTACGACAACCTGGCGCTGGATCCGAACATAAATGAGAAGCCCAAGGACTATGTTCTGGTGGCCGGTGAGCGGATGACGGTGGAAGCGCCGGACGAGACCACGGTTGTCTTCAAGATGCCTGCGCCCAAGCCCGGCCTGCTGGCCCACTTCGCGACCTCCTTCGCGCAGGGCTTCCAGCCCATGCATTTCCTGGGCAAATTCCACCCCGATATCTCGGCAGATGCGGACAGCTACGCCCAGTCGCTGGGGTTCGAAAACGGCTATGACGCTATCAAGGCCTATTACGGCAACTCGGATTGGACCGACACGCCCTCGCCTCTTCTGAACAGCACCGACAAGGTGGCTAATCTGCCAAAAGCCGTAGTGCCGACGCTGGAGGCCTATCTGACCGTGGCAGACACGACCGAGGGGCGCCACTACGTCGCCAATCCCTATTTCCACATGGTCGATACGGCGGGCAATCAGCTTCCCTATATCAACGAGCAGGATGAAGTTTACGCCAACGACCACCAGGTCCGTTTGCTGAAGCTGATCAATGGCGAGGCGGATTACAAAACCCAGTCGCTGCAGCTTTCGGATGTGCCGATCCTGCTGGAAAATCAGGAGAAGGGCGGATATTCCATCCAGCTCAAACCGAAAATCGCGATGCATGCGTTCTCGTTCAACGTCACCTCGGCGAATGAGGAGAAGCGCAAGGTCTTCGGCGATCTGCGGTTCCGCCGGGCCATGTCGATCGCGATCAATCGCGATGAGCTGAACGAGGTCGCCTATTTCGGCCAGGGAGAACCGCGGCAATATACCGGGTTCTCACCAGTTCCGGATTTCGTCGATCCGAAGTGGAAAAGCTATGCCACCGAATATGACGCGGCAGGCGCCAAGGCGCTGCTGGATGAAATCGGCATGGCGGACACCGATGGCGATGGCTTCCGCGAGTTGCCGAATGGCGATGCGCTGGTTCTGAATCTGCAATTCGCGACCCAGGGGATCGCGGGGCAGGTGGTGGAACTGGTCGGTCAGTACTGGTCCGATGTCGGCATCCAGACCACGGTGAAGGAGGTCACGCCGGACGAATACCGCTCGGCCCAGTCCTCCAACGACTTGGATGTGGGCCTGTGGGAAAAGGGCCAGCCGCTGGGCATCATCCTCGGCAATAACGAGCTTTGGGTGCCGCCTTTCGAGAACTATTTCGGTCACCGCACAGGGATGCTGTGGGCCGAATGGGTTGATACCGAAGGGGCCCAGGGCGTCGAGCCGCCTGAATTCGTCAAGCAGTTGATCGAGGATGTGAACGCCTTCCAATCGGCGACGCCTGGGTCTGACGAAGCGGCGGAGCTGGGCGCGCGGATGGTCGAGCACATGACCTCCAACCTGCTTTTCATCGGAACGGCACTGACCCCGGACCCGATCTATCACCGCAATGCGTTGAAGAACGTGACGGAGTTCAAGACAGCGTCCTACGAGTATTACCGGACCTATCCCTATCGGGCGCCTCAGTGGTGGCTTGACGAGTAAAACTGTCAATCTGACTTGACAGCAGTCTGGCCGGTGGAGAAACTTTCCCGGCCGGACCATCCGGCGGCCGATGGGCTTAATACGCAATTCAGATGGCGTAGCGCCCGCATCCGGCAGGACGGGGGAATTCGATGGGTCGCTTCCTGCAGTTTGCGTTCATGCGCGCGGTTATGGCGCTGTTCACGCTGCTGACCGTCTCGCTGATCGTTTTCACGCTGATGGAGCTTGTGCCCGGCAATTGCGCCGAGCGTTATCTGGCCTTCAAGAACACCCAAGGGTCCGGCATCACGGTTGCGGACATCGAGGCGGAGATGGCGCGTCTGGGCCTCGACCGCCCCTTCCTCGTACGGTGGGGCAGTTGGGTCGGAGATGTCTTCCTGCGCGGGGAGTTTGGCGACAGTTGCATCCTGCGCCTGAACATCAACCAGCTTTTGGGCGATAAGTATCTGATCTCGCTTGGGATCTGCCTTGCGGCTCTTTTGATCGCCTATCTGATCGCAGTGCCGGTCGGGATCGTTGCGGCGGCTTCGAACAACGCCGTGCTAAACAACTCGCTGCGCTTTGTCAGCTATCTGGGTCTGGCATTGCCGAACTTCCTGCTCGCGTTGATCATCATGCTGATCTCGACCGTTCTGTTTGGCGACAGCTTGACGGGTTTGTTCTCGAAAGAGTACCGCGATGCGCCCTGGGATTTAGACAAGTTTCTCGATTTCCTCAGCCGTGCCTGGCTACCGATTTTCATCCTGGGCTGGTCAGCCACGGCCTTTGCGCTGCAGACCGTTCGTGCGTTGATGCTGGATGAGATCGGCAAGCTCTATGTCACTGCGGCTTCGGCACGGGGGATCTCGGGGGGACGGTTGCTTTGGCGCTATCCGGCGCGCCACGCAATGGGGCCGGTGGTTAACTCGCTGGGCTTCGATCTCAACCGGATCTTCAACGAGCTGCCGATCATCGCGCTGATCCTGACGCTGACTGAAGCGGGGGCGCTGCTGATCGAAGCGCTGGCGCGATCCAACGACCAACAGCTCGCGGGAGCGATCATCTTCCTGCTGACCGCCTCGATCGTCTTCATCAATTTCGTCACCGACATCATGCTGGCGCTGATCGACCCCCGGGTCCGGCGCGGCCTGCTGGGATAAATGCCATGACCATGACAGCGACCCAGGACCAGAAGCTGAAAGAGGCGTATTTCACCGCCAGCCAGGGACAGTTGATCTGGGCCAGGTTCAAGGGAAACCGTACGGCGATGATCGCCCTCTGGGCACTGATCATCATGGTCATGATGGGAATCTTCGCACCGTTCCTGTCGCCCTATGACCCGACCATCGCGGGGCGCGACAAGGATTACGAGAACGGCGCGCCACAGATCCCCAAGTTCTGGGACGAGAACGGCTTTTCCGCGCGCCCCTTCGTCTATGGCTCAACCCGCGAGCGGTCGATTGCCACGAATTTCCGCTGGGTGACCAAGATCGACCGCGAGCAGCGCCGCTATATCCAATTCTTCGTTGAAGGATGGGAATACAGCCTGCTGGAGCTGAAATGGGACCTGCCAGGCACTGCCTTCGACGCGAATATCAAGGCGTTTACCTTCACCACCCATCTCTTCGGCGTCGACGAGGGGAAGGTGCATCTGTTCGGAACCGATGCCAGCGGCAAGGATATATTCGGGCGGACACTACACGCGATTTGGACCTCGCTGGCGGTCGGGACGCTGGGGGTGCTGATCTCTTTCGTTCTGGCGCTGATCATTGGCGGCGTAGCGGGGTATTTTGGGGGATGGATAGACTCCACTCTACAGATGATCACCGATGCGATCCGGACGATTCCTCCAATCCCGCTCTTCATGGCGATGGCGGCCTTCATGCCGGATGAATGGTCGTCGGAGACGCGGTTCTTCGTGATCTCGATCATTCTGGGGTTGATCAACTGGCCTACGCTGGCACGGCGCATCCGCACGCATTTGCTCAGCGAGCGCAGCCAGGAATACGTACTGGCGGCCCAGCTTTGCGGCGCGTCCTCGGGCCATGTGATCCGGCGCCATTTGCTGCCCAGTTTCACTTCCTACATCATCGTCGATCTGATGATCTCGTTCCCGTATATGGTGCGCTCCGAGACGGCGCTGAGCTTCATCGGGTTGGGTCTGAAGGACCCGGTCAACTCGCTCGGCGCGCTGATGCAGAATGTCAGCCAGGCGGATGTCTTGCTGAACTATCAGTGGTACTTCATCCCGGTCCTGTTCTTCGTTGCACTGGTTCTCGCCTTTGTTTTCGTAGGCGATGGTCTGCGCGATGCCGCCGATCCCTATTCGGGAAGCAAGAAATGAGCGTTCGGCCCGCGATCCGCGATGATGTCGGCGCGCTTGGTCTGATTGCCGAGGCGAGCGGTTTGTTCCCCGCACATTACCTGCCGGAGATGATCGAGCCCACTCTGGCTGGTGGCTCCGATATCTGGCGGGTCTTCGATGATGGCACCGGTCCGGCAGGGTTTTCTTTCGCGACACTGGAGGAACTGACGGATCGGCTTTGGAACATCCTGGCCCTGGCGGTGCATTCAGGCGCGCGGCGACGCGGGATCGGCCGCGAATTGCTGAGCGCCGCCGAAGCTGCGATGCCTGACGCCCGCATGATCCTGATCGAAACCACGCAACTGCCCGATCAGGCCGCTGCACGTGCTCTCTATCTTCAGTCGGGATACGAGGAGGAGGGCAGGGTGCGCGACTTCTACGGCGATGGCGAGGACAAGGTTATCTTCCGCAAGAATCTGGGCGGCGAAGCATGAGCCTGCTGACGGTCGAAAATCTCACCGTGCAGTTCGATACGGATGAGGGGCGGATCACGGCTGTGGATGGCGTGTCGTTCGATCTGGCCCCGGGCGAGGTACTGGGCCTGGTGGGGGAGAGCGGCTCTGGCAAGTCCGTTACGGCAAAGTCGCTGATGCAGCTTAACCCCGGCAACTCGCACTATACTCCTGACAGTAGGATCATGCTGCATCTGGAGGATGGACCCGTCGACGTCTTGGCGCTTCGCGGCAACAAGGCGATGCAGGTGGTGCGCGGCGGTGCAGTCTCGATGATCTTTCAGGAACCGATGGCCAGCTTCGCCCCTGCTATCACCATCGGGGAACAGATGGTTGAGCAATTGATGCTGCACAAACGTATCGACAAGCGCGAGGCGGCCAAGATCTCCATCGAGATGCTGGAGCGGGTAGGGCTGTCAGATGCCACCAAACGCTTTGGGCAGTACGCGTTCGAATTGTCGGGCGGGATGCGGCAGCGCGCGATGATTGCCATGGCGCTGTCAACGCGGCCCAAGCTGCTGATCGCGGATGAGCCGACGACGGCGTTGGATGTCACCATCCAGGCCCAGGTGATCGACCTGATGAAGGAACTGGTGGCCGAGTTCGGCATGGGCATCATTTTTATCACCCACGATCTGGGTGTCATCGCCCAGACCGCCGACCGCGTCGCTGTGATGTACCTGGGCAAACTGGTCGAGCAAGGTCCCGTGCGCCAGGTGATCCGCGATCCGGCGCATCCCTATACGCAAGGTCTGCTAAACGCGATCCCGAAGCTGGAGGATCTGGACGCGCCCTTGACGCCGGTGCCGGGCGATATTCCCAGCCCGCTGGAGCGCCCCACCGGCTGCGTGTTCCACACCCGCTGCGACCGGTTGGAGCAGCGCTGTTCGATCGAAATCCCCGACATTGTCGACTTCGATGAAACGCGGCGCCTCGCCTGCCATGTCGAGGCTGATCGACGGGGTGTGGCATGAGCGAAAGTACGATCATTACCGCCCGAGGGCTGTCCGTGCATTTCCCGCTGCGTGGGGGTCTCTTCGAGAAGACGCAAATCCTGCGGGCGGTGGAGAAGGTGGATCTGGATATTCCACGCGGTTCGTTCTTTGGCCTGGTCGGAGAGAGTGGATCCGGCAAGACCACGCTGGGCCGCGCTTTTCTGAAGGCGGTCCCGATCTCCGAAGGCACGGCAAGATTTGTGGATGACGAGGTGGATTACGACCTCGGCACCATGTCGAAGCCCGAACGCAAGGACTACCACAAGCGCGCGCAACTCATCTTTCAGGATCCCTATGCGGCGCTCAGCCCCCGCATGACGGTTCGCGACATCATTGCGGAGCCGTTGGAGGTGATGGGCCTGACCGCAAATCGCGAGGAAACCGACGAGCGGGTCCGCTCCATCGCCGCGAAATGTCGGCTGAACCTGGAGCATCTGCGCCGCTTTCCCCACGCGTTCTCCGGCGGGCAGCGTCAGCGGATCTCGATCGCGCGGGCGTTGGTTTCGAACCCTCGCTTCGTGGTGGCGGATGAGAGCGTGGCGGCGCTGGATGTCTCGATCCAGGCGGATATCCTGAACCTTCTAAAAAACCTGCAAGGCGATCTTGGACTGACATATCTGTTCATCAGCCACGATCTCAGCGTGGTGGCGCATATCTGCGACCATGTGGCGGTGATGTATCTGGGACGGCTGGTCGAGAGTGCGTCGACGCGAGAGTTGTTTGCAGCACCCCGCCATCCTTACACAAAGGCGCTGATGTCGGCGATACCCTCGCTGGATCCCGATCACAAGGGCGATGCGCAAAAGCTGGAGGGGGAGATCCCATCCCCCACCAATCCGCCGCTTGGCTGCAAATTCCACACCCGCTGCCCCTTCGTTATAGACATCTGCAAGGCGGAGGAGCCCAAGCTGGAGCATAGCGGCGACCACCACGAAATCGCCTGCCATCGCTGGCGCGATCTGATGGACTAGGCGGCGATGATAGCATTCGCGAACCTTTATGCGCGCAACCTTATCGAATGGAGTGGCGCATTTTCCTTGACGTTAGGGGAACTCACCACACTTCTTGAATTCAACGTGAAAAATTCGTGTTTTCATCACTTGCGCGGATGCAGGGAGACGCTGGTTGGCTGATGGGTTGAGCACATACGCTCCGAATGTGAGAACCCCATTGGAGGAGCTGGACGGCAAGCCCGGCGTGGCGCGTCACTATCCGAAGTTCGAGCATGATGTCTGGATCGGTGGCGTTCGGGTGATCATCTTCCCGGCTGGCGCCTATCGTGCGCGGCTCAAGTTCAAATCATCGATCATCAATCTGAACCTTAATGACAGCCTGAAGGTCGTTGGAATTAATACCGACCGCCTCCGCACGCAGCGGGTCGACAAAGACACGTTCAATTTCGTGCCGAAAGGCACTGACGTCTACATGGAGGCGGACAATCACCTGCCGAGCTGTGTGCTCGAAGTGACCGATGACACGCTCGCATCCTGGTTGCAGCAGGCTGAGCTGCCTTCCGATGCCGGCTCAACCTATATCGACTTTGTTGGTGACAAGGTCGCGTCAGATATCGGCAGGGCTGCAATCTCGCTTTTCATGCAGGGTGGGGCGATAGATCGACCCGCCGATCGATTGGCTGTCGAGTCGTTCACGCTGGGCCTGGGCGCGCGTCTGATCAGCCATCTTTCGGATCCCGACCAGAATACAGATGAAAACAGCGTCTCTTGGAAGAAGATGGCCGACAGTCGGCGCATCTCGCAATCGATCGATTGGATGGAGACGAATCTGGGCGACCCCCTGCTTCGCGTGTCCGACATGGCGAACGCGGCCAACCTCTCCGCCTGTCACTTTGCCACACTGTTCAAAACGGTGACCGGTTTAAGCCCCTATTGCTTCGTGTTGAGGCGTCGGGCTGAATTTGCTCGACAACTGATCACCGGGACAACCCAACCGCTTTCGCTCATCGCTTATAAAAGCGGTTTCTCAAGCCAGTCGCATATGACCACGACGATCAAGCGCTTCTACGGAACAACGCCGGGCATGATGCGCGGGTAGAAAGACAGGGTATTCCGCCGTCTTATCTTACCCAAATAAAATATGTGTACCCACTGCCAGGCAGAGCGAAATTCCCCAGGTCATACCATCCAAGCGAAGTACCCCTCCGTCCCATCCGTCGCATTGTACTAACGAGGTGCTTGGCTTCTCTGCTAAGCGGCTGCAGCCCTCATCTTGAACTCAAGACAGTAGCCATCGGCAACGGTCGAGAGAAGAATACCCTCCGCACCAAACGCTTTCAGCTTCTGCCTCAGTCGATAGACATGCGTTTCGACGGTGTGGGTGGTGATGTCCGAGCGTTTGCCCCAGATCTCGCGCAACAAGATCGCACGCGGTACAGCCCGCCCCCGAGCCTGGTGCAGGTAGAACAGCAATCCAGTCTCCTTCGGCGTAAGTTGCAACTGTCCGCCACAGATTGCTGTCAGACGCTGCTTGCCGGGGTCAAAGCGCAGCGAGCCGATGATTTGCTCCGCCGCATTCGCCAAGTGCTGAACGCGCATTTTACGTCGAATGCGTGTGACGAGTTCGTCACAGCATACGGGTTTGCGAACGACATTCTCCTTTCCTATGCAGGCTCCACCGCCCCATGTACTCTCCTCGGTCGAGAGCACGAGGATAGGCATCGACATTCTCCGCATACGGCACCGACGATAGAAATCCGAGCCACGCATATCCGGTAGCGTCTCATCTGCGAGCACAATGTCGAATTTCTGCATCTTCGACAGCTTCAAAGCGGCAGAGCCGCAAGTTGCGAATGAAATCCGAAATTCTTCGGCCAATCCCGAACGTTCGGCGAGCATTTGGCAAAGGACGTGATCGTCTGCGACGACCAGCATATTGGCTAGATGCTTCATGCCGTCCCTCCTTTCGCCGCACGCGCATGGCGGTTCCGCTTCAAAGCGCTGAGCCCCGGTTCGGCGGCGCTCGACGTGGGCGCGCTACGAGTTGCTTGCGCTGTTCCCGCAAGGACTTGAGAGCGACAACCGACCAACCCAGCAGGGCCAGAGGTTATGCTCCGAAACAAAGAAGCGTTCATACCGTTTCCTCCGTTCGTTCTTCTAGACGCATACGTGAGGAGATTGTCGCATTGCCTGCGGCTTGGCCTTTCAGTTGGGCTGGCTCAGAAGATGGACGCGCGCACTAAGCTTTCTCGCGTCTTGAGGTGGATTGGCTCTTTGTGGCCTGTGGTGGTCATGGCAACACGCTCTCCCAGAGCGATTCAAGTCAGCTAATCATATCCAGAGCCCAAGTCTGTGATTTCGAATTACCGCGCTTCTTTTTCAAATTCAGGCGCATAGTCAGGCGCCCGGTGGCACGACTGTACCAAAGAAGAGCAAAAGTGAGAGTGGCGCAGCCTTGGATGAACAAGAGAACTACGCCTTCGCCATGGCACTGGAGTTGGAGTTCCCCCGGTTTGGTGGACACTTTCTGAGTTACGAAGGCGAGTGTCGAGATGCCGAGAACAAGACCTGCTTACCGGCCTGAGTTTCGCGAGCAGATGGTGGCGCTGGC
>JBCCDU010000008.1:0-78486 GCA_039030715.1 Pseudomonadota bacterium | reverse complement strand
GGAATGGGATCAAGGACGCCGCGACGGAGACCAGCTGCTTCGGGCTCACGTCAATCAAATCGACGTTGGCATTCGATTGCAGCATGTATTCGCCGGACTGGCGAGTAGACACCAGATCGTTGACGAATTTCATGTTCTCATCGAGGTTCGCGTTCGCCTGCGCCACTGTGTGACGCATCTCTTCCGTGGCGGACATGTAATGCACTTCGTCCGTCACGCGGATAACGATCCGGGTGGCATCCACCTGGTCGATGATCCCGCCGCGGCGCGCGGTGATGGCGGCGCCGCTGTCGCGCGCGACTTTGGCCTCCATCCCCGTGCCCACGAACGGCGCATCGGCTTTCAACAGCGGCACCGCCTGCCGCTGCATGTTCGAGCCCATCAGCGCACGGTTGGCGTCGTCATTCTCCAGGAACGGAATCAGCGAGGCAGCGACCGAAACAAGCTGTTTCGGCGAAACATCGATCAGGGTGATGTTTTCGCGCTGCGACAGCATGAAATCGCCCGCCTTGCGCGACGAGACTAGATCGTTCTGGAATGTCCCGTCCGGGTTCATCCTCGCGTTCGCCTGGGCAACCGTGTGGCGCATCTCTTCCGTGGCGGAGAGATAGATCACCTCGTCCGTCGCTTTGCCATCCTCGACCTTGCGGTACGGGGTTTCGATGAAGCCGTACTTGTTGACCCGCGCGAAACTGGCCAGCGAGTTGATCAGACCGATATTTGGCCCCTCCGGCGTTTCGATCGGGCACATCCGCCCATAATGGGTTGGGTGGACGTCGCGCACCTCGAAGCCCGCGCGCTCACGGGTCAGACCACCCGGCCCAAGCGCCGAGAGACGACGTTTGTGCGTAACCTCGGAAAGCGGGTTGGTTTGGTCCATGAACTGCGAAAGCTGGCTCGAGCCGAAGAACTCGCGCACCGCTGCCGCCGCCGGTTTGGCGTTGATCAGATCCTGCGGCATCACTGTATCGATCTCGACCGAGGACATCCGCTCGCGGATCGCGCGCTCCATGCGCAAAAGGCCAATACGGTACTGATTCTCCATCAGTTCGCCGACCGAGCGGACCCGGCGGTTGCCGAGATGGTCGATATCGTCCACCTCGCCACGCCCGTCGCGCAGATCGACCAGCGCCTTGACGACCGCCAGCATATCCTCCTTGCGCAGCGTGCGCTGGGTGTCCGGAGCATCCAGCTCCAGGCGCATGTTCATCTTGACCCTGCCCACGGCCGAAAGGTCATAGCGTTCACTGTCGAAGAAAAGCGACTGGAACATCGCCTCGGCAGCCTCCAGCGTCGGGGGCTCGCCCGGACGCATGACGCGGTAGATATCCAGGAGCGCCGTCTCGCGTGAGGAGTTCTTGTCCGCCGCCATGGTGTTGCGGATGTAAGGCCCGACCGCGACATGATCGATGTCCAGCGTCTCGATGGTTTTGAAACCCTCGGCAACCAGAACTTCCAGCACCTCCGGCGTCAGCTCGTCGCCCGCCTCGACATAGATCTCGCCAGTCTTCTCGTTGATCATATCGGCGGCGGCAAAGCGACCATGGATCGCTTCGAAGGGTGCCAGGATCTTCTCGACCCCGCCACCCTCGGCCAGCTTGCGCAGCTTGCGCGGCGTCAGCTTCTGACCTGCCGGGGCGACGACTTCACCGGATTTCGCATCCACCAGATCGAAGGCCGGGGTCGTACCTTTCAGGCGATCGCCGCTGAACGCCACGGCCCAGCCCTCGCCCTTACGCTCGTAAGGGACGCGATCGTAGAAGTGATCACAGATCCCCTCCTGATCCAGACCCAGCGCATAGAGCAAGGTCGTGACCGGCAGTTTCCGGCGGCGGTCGATGCGGGCAAAGACTATGTCTTTCGCGTCGAACTCGAAATCCAGCCAGGACCCGCGATAGGGGATCACGCGGCTGGCGAAAAGCAGCTTGCCCGAGGCATGGGTCTTGCCCTTGTCGTGGTCGAAGAAGACACCGGGCGAGCGGTGCATCTGGCTGACAATCACCCGTTCGGTCCCGTTCACGATGAACGTTCCGTTGTGGGTCATCAGCGGCATGTCGCCCATATAGACGTCTTGCTCCTTGATATCCTTGACGGAGCGGGCGTCTGTTTCCTCATCCACCTCAAACACGATCAGACGCAGGGTGACCTTCAGCGGGGCCGAATAGGTCATGTCGCGCTGCTGGCATTCCTCGACATCGTATTTCGGCGCTTCCAGTTCGTAGCGCACGAACTCCAGTACACTGGTTTCGTTGAAGTCCTTGATCGGAAAAACTGACTGGAACACGCCCTGAATGCCTTCGCCATCGGTCGGCGTCTCCGCCTCGCCCGATTGCAGGAACAGGTCGTAGGAGCTTTTCTGAACCTCGATCAGGTTTGGCATCTCTGCGACTTCGCGCAGTTGCCCAAAATGTTTGCGGATACGTTTGCGGCCGGAAAAAATATCGCCCATCGGTGCCCTCTGGTCAGGTCGTTCCCGGATGCACCGCCGGGGGAAACGGCGCATCCTGATGCCACGGTTCGGTCCTATGGGTGTCCCCGGCGGCCCCCGCCGGTCGTGTCTCGGACCTCAGTTCCCCGTGCGTTCCGGGGGGCTTTCGCGAAAGCCCCCGGGGACGAACGGCCATTCAGCGCGCCCCATCCTTGAGACGCTTTGACCGGACCCGCCCTTTGCGGGCGGATCCGGCCAGATTGTCGCAACCGGGAAGCTTGTCCCGGCTGGCGATTACTTGAGCTCGACCTTGGCGCCAGCCTCTTCGAGCTTCTTCTTGATCTCTTCGGCCTCGTCCTTGGCAGCGCCCTCTTTCACGGCTTTGCCACCTGCTTCGACCAGATCTTTCGCTTCCTTCAGACCCAGACCGGTGATCGCACGGACCTCTTTGATCACGTTGATCTTCTTGTCGCCCGCCTCGAGCAGGATGACGTCGAATTCGGTCTTCTCTTCGGCAGCGGCACCGCCGCCATCGGCAGCGGGTCCCGCCATCATCACAGCACCGCCTGCGGCGGGCTCGATGCCATATTCATCCTTCAGGATGTTTTTCAGCTCAGACGCTTCGAGCAGGGTCAGCCCGACGATCTGTTCTGCGAGTGCTTTCAAATCAGCCATTTCGTTTTCCGTTCCGTTTTCCAGTGTGTTCCGGTGCTGCGCGCGTCATCCGACGACCGCACGGGATGCCGTTCATGCAGGTTCGCGTTCCTCGATAGTCGAGAGGATCGACGCGATATTCGCCGCAGGTGCGCCAATGGCACCGGCCAGGTTCGAAGCCGGAGCACCCAGCATGCCCGCGATGGAGGCGATAAGCTCCTCGCGCGACGGCATGGCTGCCACGGACTTGACCCCGGCAGGGTCCAGAATGGTGTCGCCCATCGCGCCGCCCAGGACCTGGAACTTTTCCTTGTCCTTGGCGAACCCGTCGGCGGCCTTGGCGGCAGCCACCGGGTCTTCGGAATATGCGAGCACCGTTTGCCCGGTCAGCAGGTCGCTCATGCCTTCGCATGGGGTGCCTTCCAGGGCGATCTTGGCGAGCCTGTTCTTGGCGACACGAACCGAACCACCTGCTTCACGCACGCGGCCACGAAGGTCCTGCATCTCGGCAACCGTGAGGCCAGCGTAGTGAGCTACGACGACAACACCAGAGTCCGAGAAGATCTGGTTGAGTTCGCCAACCACAGCTTCCTTTTGGGCTCTATCCACGTTGCTTCTCCATCTTGGCAGTTTGGGTTGCCCCGCACCGCCGGCTCAATTTCACCGGGGTCGCCCCCGATGTCGGGTCCTATCCCGGATCCCGCCAAAACCGCCCAGCCGACCCTTGGATCACACTGGTCAATCTCGATCGTTCACCGTCTATGGCAGGAATTACGATCCTTTCGGATCACCCACCGTCTCGGACAGGTGGCAAGGCAAGCCCTGCCGATCATCCCCGGTTGCCCGGGGAATTCTTCGTCACGCGCTGAGGCTGTCCAGCGCGACCGTCACACCCGGCCCCATGGTGGAGCTGAGCGAGACCTTCTTCACATAGGTGCCCTTGGCGCCTGTCGGCTTGGCCTTCTGCACCGCATCGATCAGGGCACGGGCGTTTTCCGTCAGTTGATCTGCGCCAAAGCTGGCTTTTCCGATGCCGACATGGATGACGCCGGCCTTTTCGACCCGGAAGGTCACCTGGCCGCCCTTGGCATCGCTGACCGCCTGCGCCACATCCATCGTGACAGTGCCGACTTTTGGGTTCGGCATCAGGTTGCGCGGACCCAGCACTTTGCCGAGCCGCCCGACGATTGGCATCATGTCCGGCGTCGCGATGCACTTGTCGAACTCGATCTTGCCGCCCTGGACGGTTTCCATCAGATCCTCGGCGCCCACGATATCGGCACCTGCGGCTTCGGCCTCCTCGGCCTTAGGGCCACGGGCGAACACTGCCACGCGCACCGTCTTGCCAGTACCGTTGGGCAGGGTCACGGCGCCGCGAACCATCTGGTCAGCATGGCGCGGATCGACGCCCAGGTTCATCGCGACCTCGATGGTCTCGTCGAACTTGGCAGTAGCATTCTCTTTCACGAGAGCAATCGCGGCGTCCAGCGCAACATCCGACTTGCCCTCGAAATTCGCGCGGGCCGCTTTGGTGCGTTTTCCAAGCTTTGCCATCACTTCACCTCGATGCCCATGGAGCGGGCCGAACCCAGGATGATCTGCATTGCCGCCTCGACCGAGTTAGCGTTCAAGTCGACCATTTTCGCCTCGGCGATCTCGCGCACCTGCTTGCGCGTCACGGTGCCCGCAGTCGAGCGACCGGGGGTCGAGCCTCCGGATTTCAGCTTCGCCGCCTTCTTGAGATAATGCGACGCGGGCGGCGTCTTGATCTCGAAGGTGAAGGACTTGTCCGCGTAGTAGGTAATGATTGTCGGGCAGGGTGCGCCCGGCTCCATCTCCTGGCTCTTCGCGTTGAAGGCCTTGCAGAATTCCATGATGTTGATGCCGCGCTGACCAAGCGCCGGGCCGATGGGTGGCGAGGGGTTCGCCTTGCCCGCCGGGACCTGCAGCTTGAGCTGGCCCACAACTTTCTTCGCCATAACTGGCTCCCTCTAAAACCGGCCGTTGAGCGCGCTCGCAGGCCTTTCCGGTTCGTGGTTCGGATTGGACGACGCGTCGCCCGCCCCTCCCACGGCTCTCACATCAGGCAGCTTTCGCGACCTGCGTGTATTCCAACTCGACCGGGGTCGCCCGGCCAAAGATCGAAACGCTCACCTTCAGGCGGGCGTTCTCCTCGTCCACATCCTCGACCTGACCCTGAAAGCCTTCGAAGGGCCCATCGGTCACATTTACCTGCTCGCCGACTTCGAAGGTGATGGCGGGGCGCGGACGCTCGACGCCTTCTTCGACCTGCTTCAGGATCGAGGCCGCTTCGCTGTCGCGCATCGGGATCGGCTTACCTTGCGGCCCAAGGAATCCGGTCACCCGCTGAGTGTCGTTGATCAGGTGATAGGCCGCGTCCGTCATCTCCATCCGCACCAGCACATAGCCCGGCATCAGGCGGCGCTCGACATTCATCTTCTTGCCGCGACGAATCTCGGTCACTTCCTCGGTCGGCACCATCACATCTTCGATATCATCTTCCAGCCCGTGCTGGACAACGGCCTCACGTATCGATTCAGCCACCTTCTTTTCGAAGTTGGAGAGCACCGAAACCGTATACCAGCGCTTTGCCATCGACCGAACCTTGCCTCTCGAACGCGATTGCGAAGGAAGAACCCCTCGCCAAGCCTTTCATATTTCAGAGCTTTTTCGCGGGCCTCAAACAGAAAGGCGCGCCAGTCGAATCGCCGCGCGCCGCGTATCTTGGTGAAGTGTTTGGGCAGTAGAGCCCTTTTTGAGGAAAATCAAGCCCTTATTCACCCTTTAGAGCGAGAGCAAAATCTCCACCCCAAAGCGCAGGATCTGATCGACGAAGAAAAAGAAGATCGCAACCAGAACCGCCAGGATGAACACCATCACAGTGGTCAGCCCGGCCTCTTTACGCGTCGGCCACACCACCTTCGCCGCTTCTGCGCGGACCTGGGCAATGAACTCGGCGGGATTCGCCATCTTTCTCTCCTCCTCAGACCCGGAATTCGGGTCCGTTCCGGCGGGTGGCAGGGGCGGAGGGGCTCGAACCCCCGACCCTCGGTTTTGGAGACCGATGCTCTACCAACTGAGCTACACCCCTAGACGCACGCCGCCTGAGCCCGGCTGTCTAGGTGTTTCCTCGGCGCCGGTCAAGAACCGCCGATCACAGGAATAGATAGGCTGGGGATCGCGCCGCGCCAAGTGGCCACTGGCCTAAAGCGGCGTTTCCGGGCATGAAGCGGCATGGCCTTGCTCTCCCCCCGTCAGAGAACCCTTTTGCGCAGCCTCTGGCTAATCTCGGCGTTTCTGGGCCTTGGTTGGTATGGGGCGGTCCATATCGACGGCGTGGCAGCGATGGCGGGGCGGGTGGAGGCTGGTGTCCTCGCGCCCGCGCTGGCCTGCCTGTTGGCCGCGCGACTGCTCATGAGCCTGGCCGGGTGGCGCCTGCTGGCAGCCAACGATGCCGATCCCGGGTTCTGGCGGGCCTGGCGGGCCTATATCCTCTCGCAGCTTGGGCGCTACATCCCAGGCGGGTTTTGGCAGCTTTTGGGGCGCCATGCGCTCTACCGCGATCTTGGGATCGGCGGGCAGACGGCGGCGCGGCTGATCCTGGTCGAAACCGTGCTGCTGCTGGGCGTAACCGCGCTGTTGGGCGCGGGCCTGCTGCTGCGTTTTGCGCCGGATGGTGTAAGCTGGGCCGAGCGCCCACTGCTGGCGGGCCTCATCCTGACGACACTGGTGCTGTTCACATTGGTGCTGTGGCGCTGGTTCGATACCTGGCTGACCCCACGCATGGTGATCGTGCCAGTGCTGCTGTTCCTTGGTGCATTCTGTCTTTTCGGGCTGGCATTGCTTTTGTTGCTTGGAGCCGATCTCGGCAGCCTGCCCACTACGATCCAGGTCTATGCCGCCGGGTTCCTGACTGGCAGTTTCGCAGTTTTCGCGCCGTCGGGCATTGGTGTTCGAGAAGGGGTCGTACTGGCCGCCCTGGGAAACCGCACCCCAGCCGAGGCCGCTTTCGCCGCCGTCATTCTGCACCGGTTCCTGCTGATTGCCGTAGATCTTGTCCTTGCAGCAATCGCCTGGTTGCGGCCCGGCTGAGCACATACCCTGCCAGGGCCGCCTCGCAAGCGTCAGTTCATCACGCGAACGCGCTGCTCGCGCGAGATCACCCGCTTGGCCTGGCGGTCGCTGCGCCGCGCTTCCGCCCGGTCGATCGCCGCCGACCAGTCCAGTGCCGTGATCTGCGCATCCTCCGACAGGCCCAGCAGGTCGTCGCCCAGACCCGCCTTCAACCGGGCGATCAGGGACATTGCCGCATCCAGACGGTGATATTCCAGGGCATTCCCAGCCAGGGCGCGGTCAAAGCGCAGGATACGATCCTCCGCCATCGCACGGAAGGCCTGCACCGCACGGTTTTTATCGTCCATCTGCTGATGGCGGAGACCTGCAAGCATGACACGCAGAAGCGGTCGCTCCTCGATGTAATTTCGGAATCCGTAAAGCGGCGCTTCGACAATATCAGCGCCCATGGGCAAGGATACCGACCCCTTGAAGAGGTCGAGGGTCACCCGCCCCTCCCGGTGTCCGGGCGGGTCCAGGACCACCAGGTCGAAATCGCCGCTCAAGGGAACGAATTCCGGAAGGCCGAAGACTTTGGCGGCTTTCAGGGCTTCATCGAGGACATGCACATCCTCCGGCCCGATGGTGCGGCTCTGCATCTGATCGGGATCATTGGGGGTCGCGCAGACCTGCAGCACACTTGTCGCCCGGTCTTCCAGGGCATCTTGGGCGATCTGGCGCAGCGCATGGGGCAGGGATGGAAAATGCCGCGCCGGTCGCGCGACCCATTTGCCTGACCCCTCGGTCGAAAACCGCGAGGTGACCGTCACCGCCGGCAGACCATGCCCCCGGATCGCCGCGAGATTCCGCGACAAACAAGCATCGAACTCTGTCAGGATATTTTGCAGAATGACGTGGGAAAGCTGGCCGCTGACCCCTTCAAGCTCGGTATCCTCTCGCAACTCAAGCAGAGGGACACGTTCGAGACTTCGCTCGATAAACGAGGAAAACAGATGATCGGTACGCATTTACGACTCACTCACATACATACAGTTGATAGAGTGTAAACCATCCGCCGGCCCGCGCAAAGCAGCGCCTGCGGGTGCAATCCGACCGAGGCAGCTTCCATGACCCAGACATCCGCACTTACATCGGGCATCGCAGGCCAGCGCATTGCAATCACTGCGGGAGCGGGCGGGATCGGCCTCGCTATTGCGAAACTGTTGCACCAAGAGGGCGCGAAGCTGGCGATTTGCGATGTGGACGAAAGCGCCTTGGAGCAGGCGGCGACCTTCCTGCCCGGCACCGCGACGATGACCGTCGACGTGGCAAAGGACAGCGATGTCGACCGTTACTTCGAGCAAATCAGCAATGATTTGGGTGGTTTGGATGCTCTGATTAACAACGCGGGCATCGCGGGCCCCACTGCGGGAGTGGAAGACGTCGACCCCGCAGACTGGCGTCGATGCCTGGATGTAGGGCTGACCGGGCAGTTCCTCTGCGCCCGTGGTGCGGTTCCGATACTGAAGACGGCGGGCGGTGGCACAATCATCAATATGTCCTCCGCCGCTGGCAAGCATGGATATGCCTATCGCACGCCCTATTCCGCTGCGAAATTCGGCGTGATCGGCCTGACGCAAAGCCTGGCGAAGGAGCTTGGCCCGGCGAATATCCGTGTGAATGCAATCCTGCCGGGAATTGTAGAGGGAGCGCGCATGGCAGGCGTGATCCGCAACCGCGCCGCCCAGACCGGCGTTTCCGAAGCCGAGATGGAAGCCAGCTACCTTGAACGGGTTTCCCTGCGCCGAATGGTGAGTGCGGAAGATGTCGCCGCCACAGTTGCCTTCCTGTTGTCCGATGCGGGGCGCAATATCTCCGGCCAATCGCTTGCCGTGGATGGGAATGTCGAGACGCTCTAGACGCGCTCAGCCGGGCCAATAGATCTCAGGCTGTTCCAGCCGCCGCGTGATCGCCTCCGCCGCCGCCCGGCGTCCGGCGGGGTCATAGAACGAGCCGCGCACCTGGATGCGCGCCGCCATCGCAGTTTCGAGTGTCTTGTAGAGTGCGTGATCCACCGGCTCGGGGGTCTGCCAGAACGTGGCGAGCCCGCCCTGATGGGTCAGCCCGGCGATGTCATAGACCGCCGAACCCAGCGTCAGGATCGGCACCCGCAGACGCAGACTGTGGAGCCCGACCGTGGAATTCACCGTAATCACGCTGGCGGCCCCGCGCAGCAGCGAGCCCAGATGACCGCCATCCAACCAGTGGACACGCTCCGCCACCCCGTGACGCCGCGCGATATCCGCCATCACTTTCGGCCAGTTTTCCCACCCGCTGTCCAGCGGATGCCCCTTTACCACCAGATGCCGGGCTGGGTCGGCATGGGCGGCCAGCGTCCCGATCACCTCCTCCAACATCTCGCTCAGATGAACGTAATCGCTTGAGGCGCGGATCTGGTAGTCGCTCTGCAACTGCATCGCCAGCAGGGTGTAGTCGAGCTTGCCGGAAGTGCAGAGCGCCTCGACCCGCGCGCACTCGCGGCGTCGGGCCAGTTTGCGCCAGGTGTTGGGCGCCCAGCAGAGATAGTCGACGATTGCCGGGTAATAGCGGTCATTGTCGAAATGCGGATAAAGCGGTCGCCCCACCAACATCGCGAGGTTATAGCCTACATCGCTGGCGGCCTCTCGCAGGAACCCGTGGTTGAAGCGCACCTTGCGGTCCGGCGCCTCTTGCCCCTGTGCCAGGTCGCGCAGCCGGTCCGGGTCGCGGGGGAAGCGCGAGTTACGCCCCATGGCAAAGGGTTCCAGCGTCAGCCAATCCGGTCTGAGATAGCCGTTCTCGATGGCCCAGACGCGCATACCGCGCCGCTCTGCAATCTCCGCCGCAGCGACATGGTAGGGCAACCGGTCGGCGAAATAGAGGATATCGGTCACCCGCTCGCGCTCGCAGAACGCTTCCAGCCAGGCGGGCCAGTCCGCGGGTGTGCCGCGATAGCGCGTCGCGCCGGGTCTGCGCCAGTAAAGCGCGTCGCCCAGATGCAGCGAAACTTTCGCGGTGGCGTGCCCGGCAGCCTCCAGCGCGGCGGCAAGCTCTCGCCAGAACGCCGTGGGCGGGCCCTGCAGGAACAGCACTTTCAGCGGGGGGGTCATCGGGTATCGCGGTCCGGGTCCAGGAAGGTCCGGGGCGGAGTAGGCGGGAAGTGATCGCGCGTCAACTCGCGCGACCTACCATTCCCGCCGCTGGCGCGATAAGACGCAAGGCCATGACAAAGTATCAGAGCATCGTCCTCACCGGCGCGTCCAGCGGCATCGGCCGCGCCCTGGCCGAAGCCGTGGCAGCGCGTGGACGCCACCTGCTGCTGATCGCCCGCAACGAGGACAGGCTTGCCGAGGCAGCGACCGCAGCCCAAGCCAGGGGCGCTGAGGTCGAAACGGCCACCGTCGATGTCACTGACCGCGCCGGAATGCTGCAACTGCTGCGCGATTTCGACGGGCGCCACCCGGTAGATCTGATCCTGGCCAATGCCGGTGTTTCTGCCGGGTTGGAACCCGGGCAAATGCCGGAGGCGGAGGGCGTGTCCTACCGACTGGCCCAGATCAACTATCTGGGAATGTTGAACAGCGTGGAGCCGCTTCTGCCCGCGATGATCGCTAGGGGCCGGGGCCGGATAGCGTTGATGGCCTCGCTGGCCGGGCTGCGGCCCCATCCGGACATGCCTTCCTACAGCGCGACCAAGGCTGCGGTGCGGGCTTGGGGCACGGCAATGCGCGGCGCGATGCGCAGTCACGGGATCGGTGTCACAGTGATCAATCCGGGTTTTGTAACCTCGCCGATGGCAAACCGGCATCACGGTTTCAAACCCTTCGAAATCCCGGCGGATGCAGCAGCCGAGCGCATTCTGCACGGCCTTGCAGAGGACAAGCCGTTGATCACCTTTCCATGGCCGTTGGCTTTGCTGATCTGGCTTGGAAATCGTATGCCACCCGGGCTGTCGGACCTGGCGGTCAAGGGATTTCGGGCCGATATCGCGCCAGAGGACTGATCCCGGCGGATCAGCCCAGCACCTGGTCGGCAATCTCGTTCACGCGGTCCAGCATCTCGGCGGTCTTGCGCGCGGCTGCCACAAGTTGGTCGGGTCGATGCTCGGACGTGATGAAGAACCGCAGCCGGGCGGATTTTTCAGGCACGGCGGGGTGGATGATCGGCAGCGCGTTGATCCCAGCCTCTAGCAGCAGATGACTGAGCCCGACCGACTTGATCGAGTCGCCGATGATCACCGGCGTGACCGCCGAGCCTTCGGATAATCCCGTATCCAGCCCCGCCTCGCGCGCGGCATCGCGGAAGACACGGCCATTGCGTTGCAGCCGCTCGACCCGTTCCGGTTCGGCCAGCATCAACTCCAGCGCCGCCGTCGCGGTGCTCGCCAGCGGGGCCGCCAGACCGACGGAGTAAACGAAGCCCGCGGCCTTGTATTTCAGATACTCCACCAAATCGCCGGACCCAGCCAGATAGCCGCCACAGGATCCCAGCGTCTTGGAAAGCGTGCCCATCCAAATTTCGACTGAACTGGCATCGACGCCCTGCGCCTCGGCCAGGCCGCGCCCGGTAGCACCCAACACGCCCAGACTGTGCGCCTCGTCCACCATAAGCCAGGCCTTGTGGCGCGCCTTGATCTCGACCAGGCGGGCCAGATCGGGACTGTCGCCATCCATCGAGTAGAGCCCCTCTACCGCGATCAGCACATTACGGTAGCGATGGCGCGAGCGGGCCAGCATCTGATCCAGCCAATCCAGATCGTTATGCGGAAAGCTCAACCGCTGCGCTCCGGACAGCTTGACGCCCTCCACCACCGAATTGTGCGACAACGCATCGATGGCGACCAGATCCTCCGGCCCCATCAGGGCGCCGATGCCGGTGACGTTGGTGGCGTGGCCCGAGACCATGACTACCGCGTCCTCGACCCCGTAGAGTTGTGCCAGTGCCTCCTCCAGCCTGCGGTGATAGGGGCGCTCCCCACCCACCACGCGGCTGGCGGCGGGCGAGATCCCCCAGCGGTCGACCGCATCATGGGCTGCCTTTGCGACCCGCGGATCGCCGCCCAGACCCAGATAATTGTAGGAGGCGAAGTTCGAGCGCACGGCGCCATCAACCGCCTGATCCACCTCCGGCAATCCGTCATGTACCCGGAAAAACGGCGAGGCGAGGCCGAATTCCTGCAAGCTGGACTGCATCATTCGAAAGGTCTTCAGATCCGGCAAAGTCGAGAAATCATGCGGCTTCACGCTGACCCGCTGTTGCGCGGGGCGCGGTACGGCCGGTGTGTCGCGCCGGGCCTTGTGGCGTGCGCGCAGACCCGACACCAGATCAGCCCGTTTGCCCGCTTGTCCCGCCATCACGTACCTCGCTGACCTGATTTTCCAGCCTTGCCGATCGCGTCTTCCACGAAGTCCTTGTCGACCTGATCAAGATCGACCCCGACATGGCGGACCATCAGGTCATCGACCGCATCATCGCCCGCCGCATCGCCAGAACGGATGCGTGCCAGCACCTTGATCGCCAGATCGGCGATGGTGAGTTGCTCGCCCAACGACATCAGCGGTAGCGAGATACCCAGTTCCTCCTCCGCCGACAACTTCAGATCGACCGCCATCAGACTGTCGAAACCCAGTTCGGTCATCGGGCGATAGGGATCGATCTCGCTCTCCGGTTGGCGCAGGATCCGGGCAGTTTCGGTGATCAGGGCCGCGATGATCCGCTCGCGCGCCGCACCATCCTCGAGCCCGGAGATCTCGTCCAGAAAGTCCTGGGCCGAGGCCGGACCACGCTGCACCGTCCGGTCCACCCGCTCGAAAAGCGGCGAGGCGACGGTTGCCAGATCTTCCACCAGATGGCCCCAGCGCATCGGCGCATAGGTCACCGCAGGCCCGGCGGCAGGATCGGCGATCAGCGCGCCAAACGCCTTAAGCACTTGCGAGGTATCCAGCATCGCGCCTTTCAGCTGCCGCTCCAACCGGTCGCGCAGGTCCTCCTCGCGCGCGAGATAGCCCTGGTCGCGGATCGGCCCCCAGCCGATGGCGAGACCCGGCAACCCCTCGGCCCGGCGGGTCGCCGCGAGATGCTCGAGCCCGGCATTCGCCGCAGCATAGGCCGCCTGACCCGGATTGCCGAACAGCGCCGCAACCGAGGAAAACATGACGAAGTGGTCCGGCGTCAGCGGACGGGTCAGCGTGTCTAGCAGTTCTGCCCCGCGGATCTTGGGCGCGATCACCCTCTCGAGGGTCTCGGCATCCATGTCAGCGAAGAGCGCATCGTCCAGCACCATCGCGCCATGCACGATACCCTCCAGGGGCACATCGGAGGCTTCGATCCGGTCAATCAGCTTGCTCATCCCGGCAGGGTCGGTGACATCGACCGCGACCTGCTCGACCTCCACCCGTTGGGCGAGGGCTGCCAGGCGGTCCTCCATCCCTGGCTTCGCCTTGCCGCTGCGGCTCTGCAGCCACAACGTCTCGACACCCTGATCCACCAGCCATTCGGCAACGGCCAGGCCGAGCCCACCCAGACCGCCTGTGATCAGCCAAGCACCATCGCCCAGCGGTTTTGGCGCGACCACCTGCCGCTCCGCCACCTGCGGTGCGCAGATGACCACCTTGCCGATATGGTCGGATTTCTGCATCAGGCGGAACGCATCCACCACTTCGCCCGGCGCGAAGACCTGGATCGGCGGCGCAGTGTATGTGCCATCGGCGAACCGCTGGGTCAGATCAGTGAACATCCGTTCGGCCAGGTCCGGACGCACGCTAACAAGCTGATCGGCATCGACACCGAAATAGCTGACATTGCGCCGGAACGGGCGCAGGCCGAGCCGTGTGTTGGTGTAGTAATCCTGCTTGCCAAGTTCGATGAATCGCCCGAACGGTCGCACGAGTTCAAGCGAACGGGTCATTGCCTCTCCCGCCAGCGAGTTCAGAACTACATCCACGCCTTCGCCATCGGTCGCCGCGCGGATCTCCTCCGCAAAGGCCAGCGAGCGACTGTCAAAGACGCTCTCGGCCCCCAGCAATTCCAGAAGTCGGCGCTTCTGCGGGCTGCCTGCTGTGGCGAAGACCCGCGCGCGGCGGGCTTTGGCGATCTGCAACGCCGCAAGCCCCACACCCCCGGCACCGCCGTGGATCAGAACAGTCTCGCCCGGCTGTACCTGAGCCAGTTCCACCAGCGAGTAATGTGCGGTCAGGAAGATCGTAGGCAGGGCGGCCCCGGTCTCGACCTCCAGCCCATCCGGCATCCGCGCTGCGGCGATGGCCGGCAATGTCGCGTGGCTGGCGAAGGATTGCGGGGCGAAGGCGATAACCCGATCACCCGGCTCGAATTCGCTCGACGCACCGGCACGGGTGACGATGCCGGAGCATTCCATCCCAAGCGTCGCACCGGCGAATCCGTCCTCTAGCGCTTCGGCAGGTAACAAGCGCTGCGCCCACATCACATCGCGAAAGTTCAGCCCCGTAGCCGCGACCGAAATCTCGATCTCATCAGCTTCCGGCGCGCGGCGTTGGGCCGGTTGCCACTCGAGCGTATCCAGCGCGCCATCCCGCCGCATTCCGAGCGAAAGGGCATCGCATTCCGCAAGCTGGCGCGGTTGCGGATCGGGCAGCGCTTCGACCCGTGGCACCGACATACCGGCATGCGAGAGATGCCATTCGCGCTCCTCTCCTGGATTGGCTAGAATGGCGGCCAGCGAGGAGGGGTCGGCGCCCTCGTCCAGATCGGCCAGCCGCAGATCCAGGCCCGGATGTTCATTTGCCACCACCCGCATGACGCCACGAATGCGCGCGGTCTGCGCCCGGTCAGCACCCGATGCCAGCAGCCAGAGCCGTCCCGGCAGCGGGGCGAGCGCTACGATTCGCTGCAATTGCATTACCTGTTCGGTGAAATCGGCGCGAGGCACCAGGCAAAGCACCAGATCTGCAGGATCCTCGGCGCTAAGCAATTTTGGCAGGTCCTCTTCCGTCACATGCGCCGCCTGATGGCCAGAACCTATCAAGGCCTGCTCTAGGATCTCGCCCGCATCGATCATCAGGAATTTGCGCGGGCCGGGCTCCTCGATCGACGCGCGTCGCTCGACCTTCCGGGCAGTCAGCATAGTAGCCGCGACATCGCCCACATCAAGCGGAGCTGCCGCGACCCCGTCGAAACCGGCGCCAGTGAGGGCAGCCATCCAACTCTCTGCCCCATCGAGCTGGCTGAGCGGTGTCTCCGGCATCAGCGTTTCGGCCCACCAATCAGCGTCGAGGCCATGGGTCAGGTCGACACCCAGATCCGGGATCCGTTCCGCCGCCACGACCACTCCACCGGGACGCAGCATGTCATCCAGCAAGGCCACTCGAGCCCGGCCAAGACGGCCCAGGGCATCGCCGGAGGCCACGAGATCGACATTGGTTTGCAAAGCGTCTTCCCAGTTCACCACCCGCAGAACGGGGTGCTGCGGCGCAGTTAGGCGCAGGATCTCGACGCGATGGTCTTCGGGGTCGCTCAGCGTCAGGCGGGTCAGGCCCGGCAAGGCACAAAGATGGTCGAGCAGATCGACCGGTGCATCCCCGAGCAGCATAACCTCGAGGGCTTGCTCACCCGGATGGCATGCCACGAAATCTTCAATCGCTGCGCCCACCGCCTGCCACAGACGCCGCTGCGCTGGGGCATAGCGGGCCGGGCGCGCGCCATGCCCGTCTCCGAGCCCTTCGGCCAGAGCATTCGGCAGAACCGTCGCGCAGCGCATCAGGCTCATCACATCGCCAGAACGTTGTGGTGCCTCGGAAATCAGCGCATCCAGCAATTCGTCCAGACGTGGGTAGGGGCAGTCCAGCAAGGCCGCCTCTTCTTCCACAGGCACAATGACATCGTCTTCTTCGAGTGCGTGGCGCAGGCGATGATAAAGAGGCAACGCGCTTTCGGCCAAACCGTCCGGATGGGCGCTCAAACGACCCTCATCCCCGGCCAGCATGCTTAGCGCGTCCCATGCGACACGGCGGAAAGCGGCGTCGACGATCAGCGATCCTGCATCGGGTTCCGGTGCGTCCACAGCCGTCAGCCCCAGATCTGCGAGCCGTTTCTGGGACTCGGCCCATTCCGCAGCCAAAGCAGCAGGCATATCGTTCTCTGCCATAGGCAACATGCGCTGGTGCCACAGGCTGGGGCCGGAGTGGCGCTGGGCCTTCAGGCGGATCTTCTGCAGACGCAGTCCCTCCAGCCGGACCATGCTGCGCCCGTCGCTGTCGCGCAGCGTCAGCGCAATCTCGGCCCCGTGGTCATTGAGGCGCACCAGATGCAGATCGGCCCGTGCCGGTACCTGGCCCGGCGCAAGCGATGTCACATGACCGAAGCGCACGGGCACGAATGTATCGCCATTCTCTATGCTGGCACTCAGCCCGGCATCTGCGAGTTCAGCCGCGATCAGCGGGAAAATCGCATGAAACGCACCGTCCAGAACTGCAGGATGAACCTGGAAACGCTCGGCTCCCTCCGGCGCGCTCAGATCGGCCTCAGCCCATCCACCGCCCGCGCGCAGGCGGGTCACGCGGCGAAACGCGGGGCCATAGCTGAGGCCCGCCGCGTCGAGCAGGGCATAGAGCCGCTCGCCCGGCCATTCCGGCAGCAGCGCCAGGCCCGGATGCGCGGGAACACCGGCCCCGGGCGCACGGGCGCGGCCCACTGTGCCACGGGCATGGAGTGTCCAGTCCTGTTCCGAGAGATAAGGGCGGCTTTCGATCCTCAGGATGCCGGTTTCGAATTCCAACCGGGTTCGCAACGTGGTCGACTGCGCCGCGTTATCCTCGAGCATCAACGGTGCGAGAATGTCGAAATCGCGCAGTTCGATCTCGGTCGAACCATGGGTTTCGGCGCCTGCCGCCAGCGCAATTTCGACGAAGGCGGCGCCGGGCAGGACCACGGCGCCATCCACGACATGATCAGCCAGCCAGGGCCGCTTGATCGCATCGATCTCACAGCGCCAGACACCTTCGCCAGGGCGCAACTGCCAGCCCAGCAGGGGGTGCGAGGGGCGCTCGCCAAGGATGTCTATACCGTTGCTGGTGACCGGCGCGCGGAACTGCGTATGGCTCCAGGGATACGCGGGCAGGCTCGCGACAGGTCCACGCTCGGGCCCGAAGAACGCTGCCTCGTCGACTTGCGCGCCATGGGCCAATGCCCGCGCAACGATTGCAACCGCATCCCTGGGTGACTTGGCCGAGTTGTCGAGACTGGGTGTGACCGCAACCTTGCGCCCGATCCCCCGTGCCGTATCGGTGACATAGGCCTGAAGCTGCGGGCGCGGCCCGATCTCCACAAAGCTGGTGACGCCGAAATGCGCCAGACCTTCGACCGCCTCGCGAAAGCGCACGCGCTGGCGGGCATTCTGCCACCAATAGGTCGCGCCCAGTTCCGTGCCCGCAATCTCGCCACCCGTGGTCGAAGAGAAGACCGGGATCCGTCCCTTCTTCGGCTTGATGCCCTTGAGACCCGCTAGAAGAGCCTCGCGCACCTGCTCCAGTGCGGGGCCGTGATAGGGGTAGGTTACGGGGATCTGACGCGCGGCGAGGCGCCTGGATTTCGAGCCCGCGATGAATGCTTCGACCAGATCCGCCGGGCCGGAGATGGTGGAGGAACGCGGGCTGTTGTCCCCAGCGATATCGAGCCCGGTCAGGCCCATATCCGCCAGGGCGTTCTCTGCTGCATCTGCGCCTGCCAGAACGGCCGCCATGGCCCCGGTCCCGCGCAGTTCCTCCATCGCCGATGCGCGGGCATGGATCAGCCGGCAGGCGTCGGACAGGCTGAGGCAGCCCGCAGTCCAGGCGGCTGCGACTTCGCCCACCGAATGGCCCGCGACGGCGTCGGGGCGCAGACCCTTGGCGGCCAGAGCCTCGACTAGCGCAATCTGCAGCGCCAGCAGCAAAGGTTGACCGACCAGCCCGTGATCGAGCTGTTCTGACAGATCCTCCGCCCGCATCAATGCTGTGAGGTCGAGCCCGGAAAGGCGGCGGAACGCCTTGCTCACCCGGTCGAACGACTCGCGATATGCCGTGTCGGTTTCATAGAGGTCCAGCCCCATGCCGACCCATTGCGCCCCGTTGCCGCAGAACACGAACGCAGTCTTGCCGCCGCGGTCCGGCGCCTCTCCAGTCAGGCAGCCTGGATGCTTGGTGTCGTTGGCGAGCGCGTCCAGTTGATCGGGTAGGAGGTCCGCCTGACCGGTCAAAACGGCGCGGTGGGTATGGCGCGTGCGCAACCGCGCATTGGCCGAGATCAGGGCGGCAGCTTCGACCCCCGGCACGCCGTCCAGCCGCTCGCGCCAGCGTGTTGCAAGCGCGGCCAGGCTGGACTTCGAAGCGGCCGAAAGGATCAGCGGCGGCATCGGCGCTGCGGGTGTCACCTGCGGCTCTGGCTGCGGCGGCGCCTGGCGCAGTACCGCATGCGCATTCGCACCCCCGAAACCGAAGGAATTCACCCCTGCGATCCAGGGCGTATCCTCTGGCTGGGCCTCGAAGCTCACAGGCTCCACCGCCACACGCAGATTGAGACCGTCGAAATCGATCTCTGGATTGGGTTCGTTGAAATGCAGGCTGGGGGGCACCCGGCCATGCTCCAGCGCCAATTGCGCTTTCAGAAGGCCGACAAGGCCCGAGGCGGCCTCCAGATGTCCGACATTGGTCTTGGCCGAGCCGATGGTCAGCGGTTGGCTGCGGCGCTGGCCCAGAACGGTGCCGATGGCGCGCGCCTCGATCGGGTCGCCAACATGGGTACCGGTGCCGTGCGCTTCCATAAAGGCCACATGGTCCGGGTTCACATCCAGGGCCTGATAGACCTTGTCGAGCAGGCGCGCCTGATCCGTCTCGGACGGCATCGACAGGCCGATGGTCCGCCCATCCGAGTTCACCCCCGTGCCGAGCAATTCGGCCCGAACCGGCTCGTGTCCCGCCAATGCATCGCCGCGGCGCAGGACAAATGCCACCGCCCCCTCACCCCGGACATATCCGTTCGCAGACGCATCGAACGCCTTACAAAGCCCATCGGGCGACAGCATCGCGGCACGGGAGAAGCCAACGAAGTGGAATGGTGACAGGACCAGGTTGATACCACCCACGATGGCGGCATCGATCTCGCCCTTGCGCAGCGCCTCCGCCGCCTGGTGCAGGGCGTAGAAGGACGAGGAACAGGCCGTATCGACGGTATAGCTCGGCCCCTTCAGATCAAAGACATAGGACAATCGGTTGGACAGGATCGACAGCGTGTTGCCGGTCATGAAGTTCGGGCCCATCGTCGCCGGTTCGCTGATCGACACCAGCGAATGGTCCAGCGAGGCGGCACCCAGAAACACCCCACAGCGCAGTTTGGGCAGGTCGTCCGAGGTTAGATAGGCGTGTTCGATGGCTTCCCAGACCACCTCCAGCATCACTCGCTGCTGCGGGTCCATCTGCTCGGCCTCGCGGGGCGAGATGCCGAAGAAGCCCGGGTCGAACCCCCAGACATCTTCGACCAGGCCGGCGGAGTTGGAATACGAAGTGCCAGGCAGCAGCTTGCCAGGGTGATAGAAACGCTCCGCATCCCAGCGCGACTGCGGGATCGGGCCAACCGCACAGCGCCCGGACATCAGCAGGTCCCAGAAAGCGGTTGGGTCTGCGGCGCCCGGCAATCGGCAGGAATATCCGGTTATCGCGATCCCGGGGGGCGTTGGCTTGCGTGTCTTTCTCATGGTCTCGTCTAGGTACCTGATGGTGATCGTTCGGTCTTGCCAAACTCCGGCTCAGGGTCACCCACCACACCTGCAAGCCTGCTGTGCCGATCTCCCCGATGGTACGACCTAGTACTAGGACGATCCGAATGGATACCAACACGTATCGAATAAAACGCGATTTCTGATCTTCCGACGCACCCCTCGCTCAATCCCACCCGACACCTTGCCGGGTCGTGTTCCGACCCCCATCCTTGCTGACCATAACGCAAGCGCAGCATGTTGTCATCGCCCGTTGCGCAAGGGGGAATTGTCGCCCCAAATCGGTACAGTTTTCAGGGGACAGAGGCGCGTTGCGGCACCCATCACCCCATTCGCCGCGGTGCTCTTTTTCGGCACTGCAGTTCTACGCTCCGCGCCACGATTTCCGTCCAAGCCATTTGATCACATCCGCTGTTTGCAGCAACATTTCTGCCGCGCTAAGAGGAAGAACGAACCCGATCGCCCGAAAGGACAGCCCATCGCCCACGATGATGCCAGCGCCGACGCCAGCACACCCGCAGCGATGCGCGGCGAAACCGTGCTGGAGCTTGACCGGGTCGATCTTGCAATCGGGCGCAGGGCCGTCTTTCGTCAACTCTCCGCCCGCTTCGCGCGCGGACAGACGACGGCGATCCTCGGGGCAACTGGCAGCGGGAAATCCAGCCTGGCCTCGCTGATGGCCGGCGCTATCCTGCCCAGTGCGGGTGAGGTTCTCAGCCGCGGCCGGATCGCGCCGGTGATCGGGCAAAATGCCGGGCTCGGCGAAACCGCAAATCTGGGACGCGACCTCGGCACACGGGCGTCAGCCTATGGGCTGAACACCTCGGCCTACTGCCAGGCGGTCGCGCATTTCGCCGGAGATCCTCAATGCCTCGACCGGCCCTACGATCTCTCAACCGCGGCGCAAAAAGGGGCGGTCAACCGCGCTGCCGCCTTGCTGATCCCCGCGGATATCTACGTCTCCGACGGATTGATCGTGCCTGCGGCGGTCGAGCAGGTGCGAGAGAACACACAAGATGACGGCGTCATTAGCCTGCTGAACCAACGCAGGCGGCAGGCCGCCGTGATCTGGATCACCGGCGCGCCCGGGACGATCTTGCAGCAACCAGCAGATCGCTTTGCCCTGCTGCACCGGGGCGCCCTGCACTTCTTTGAGACTGGCGCTGAACTGATCCTGGCCTACAGCGAAACTGGCCACGCGGTCCCGCGAGGCGTTATGCGAACGGCCGAACGCGCCCTAGCAACCGAAAGCTGACTGCGTCAGGGTGTGCGCAGGCTGGCCAGGAAGATCCGCCCGATCAGCCAGATCGCAAACGCAATCAGCGCGATGATCAGCACCTCCCACCAGCGCTCCGGCTGGGTTGGCAGGATTGGCTCGGGTGGCGGCACGAACACCACAAGCTGCACCTGGCTTAGCGTAGCTGTCGCGCGAGACTCCCGCTGCAACTCAAGCGCCGAGATATAGCTGTCGAGCGAAATCTGATACTCGTTCTCCAACCGCTCGAACTGGTTGAGCTGTTCGGAAAGCTCGCCATCACCGCTCTTGCCACCGGCTTTCGAGCGTTCGTCGGCTATCTGACGGTCTAGGCTGCGAATCCGGTCGAGTAGGACGGGGCGGCGCGGACTGTCGATAGGCAGACTGTCCAACTGGGTCGTGATCTCGGAGATCTGACCACGCAATTCGGCGATCAGCTCCTCAGTCTGACCAGTGGTGACATCTGGCGAAAACATCCTGTTCTCGCGGCGGAACAGCTCGATATTATTGCGGTTTTCATCCAGCAGCAGCCGTGCATCGCGCACTTCGCTGGCGACATAGGTCAGCATCTCGGCCTGGGCATTCTCGGTCAACTGGTCGACCAGCACCCGCAGCATATCGACCAACGCGTCGGCCACCATCTTCGAGTCCTCGGGCCGGTACATCTGCACCCGGACTACGCTGATGCCCGTGATCACGTCGAAACGCACGGAAACCGCCGAGCGCCAGAAATCCAACAGATCCTCCGGCGGAAGATCGGGTGAATAGGCGCGCACCGGATCGTCGCCGTCGCGATCCAGCATCTCTCGCAGCGGCACGCGCTCGGCCAGGTCGACCATCGCACGCGCGCTGACGATGTAATCCTCCAGAATGAAGCTGTCGCCAGCGGCCAGCAGCGCCGATGGGTCGGACAGCGAACCACCCCCGGCAGCATCCGAACCAGATCCCAGGGTTCCAGCCCGAACAGCATAGCGAAACTCCGAAACATAGCGATCCGCAGCGACCGAAAAGTAATACCAGGTAGCCAGCACCACCGGCGCCAGCACGAACAGGCAGAACCCTGCGATCGACCAGAAGTACGAGCGCTTGGGAAGCTCGATTGGCTCAAGCTCGGATAGGCCGTCAGTCTCTGGGCTGGTCTGTTCGCTCATCTCGATCCACGATGTGGGGCTGATCGTGCGCCTGCTGAGGCACCAGATGGGGTGGCTCGTCCTCTGCGACCGGTGCCAACCCACTCTCCTTGTTCTTGGCTCTAACACCCGGTAAACCAAGTCTGCAACCTCATTCGCCAAAAGTGCAGGTATGGCCTTGGCCACAATCCCCGTCCAATCCGCGATCGAGCCGCTGCGCGACAGGCTGAACCTGATCTGGGTTATGCTGTGGCAGGCGTTCATGCCGCGCCAGCGCCGCGAGAGCATGAAGCTGGTCTGGGTTTTCCTGGAGCCTATGGGCCAGCTTGCCCTGCTCGTGGCGCTGTTTGCACTGATCGGACGTACCGGGGGCTATGGCCGTAGTTTCGCGTTGTTCCTCCTGACAGGAATCGTGGTGCTGCAAATCTTCAATCGGGGGTCCGAGCAGATCGCGCTGAGTATCGAAAAAGCGAACTCCCCCCGCCGGATGCCTGATGCAGGGCTGTTCCACGGCGCCATTGCACAAACCATGTTCCAATGGCTTACGGCGGCGATCTATGCCCCAGTTCTGGCCTATGTCGTATGGTGGTGGTACCGGGTCGAAGTCGTGCCCGCGCATCCGGAGGTTCTGCTTCTTGCGGTGGCTCTCACTGGTATGCTGGCCTTCGGCATAGGTTTGATCCGGGGCTATTGCCGCAGGTTCCTGCCGGTGGGCGAGCGGCTCTTCAAGACCCTGTCACGAGGGCTGATCCTGATCTCGGGCGTGTTCTACATGGCGAGCTGGCTGCCGCCCGATTATCGCTATGTATTGTCCTATAATCCGATCCTTCAACTGATCGAGCTGGTGCGCCTGGGGGTCTATTTCGAGTATCCGACCACGCTTTTCTCGATGACCTATCTGATGAGTTGGTGCCTCGGCTCGGTCACGTTTGCCATGGCGCTGATCTGGGTCTCGCGCAAGCGGCTGCGTGAATGAAGCCGCTCCACGCCTATTCAGGCGGGATGTTCAGACAACGCCACCGCCGAATGCTGGAACTGGCGGGATGGGATGTCGGCCTTGGCTGGCCTGGCAGCGCGGGCCATGTCGCTGCCTGGGGGCAACGCCCGGTCTCGCACCGGGCCCGCTGGGTGGCAAGGCAAAGCGGCGCCGCCCTCCTCACCATCGAGGACGGGTTCCTCCGCTCGGTCCATCCGGGCGTCACCGGCGAACCCACGTTGAGCCTGGTGATCGACGATCTGGGCATCTACTACGACGCCAGCCGACCCTCGCGGCTGGAGGTGCTGGTCCAGACAGGCGAGGAAGACCCGGAAGCGGGTGCGCTGATCGCCCGGATCCGCGAAATTGGGCTGTCAAAATACACACCCATGGGACGGGCAGAGAGTGCGCTTCCCACCCCTGGTTATGTCCTGATCATCGATCAGACCCGGGGCGACAGTTCCATTGCCGGGGCGGGCGCGGATGCCGCGACCTTCACCGAGATGCTGGCGGCGGCACGCGCCGAAAACCCGGGGCGGCCCATTGTTATTCGCGCCCATCCCGATTGCAGCGTAAGCGCCAAAACCGGACATTTTCAACCCCGGGATCTGCTGTCTGAGGAGACACTTCTGAGCGACCCGATGAACCCTTGGCCGCTGATCGAAGGCGCAGCGAAAGTCTATACGGTGTCGTCTCAACTGGGCTTCGAGGCGGTTCTGGCGGGCAAGGACGTCCATTGCTTCGGCCTGCCTTTCTATGCCGGTTGGGGTCTGACCCAGGACCGCCAAACCTGCCCGAGACGCGGTCAGGCCCGCAGCGTCGCGCAGGTATTCACCGCCGCCTATCGCGACTATCCGATCTACTACGATCCCTATCGCGATCGCCTGACCGGTCTGTCTGAAACAATCGAGACACTGGGCTGCCTGTCGCGCCAATGGGGCGGCCCGTCCAAGAACCTGATTCTGACGGGATTTCGCACTTGGAAACGGCGGCACACATTGCGCTTCGCTCCGCCCCTCGCCGCATCCGCGCGCTTCACGGACGATCCAACCGAGGCTGGGGCGATTGCGCAGAGAACCGATGCCGTTCACTGGGTCTGGGCCAGCAAGATGCCGGAGTCGCCCCTTGCAACGCCAACGATCCGGGTGGAGGACGGCTTTCTCCGCTCCATCGGTCTTGGTGCAGAGCTGGTGGATGCGGCCTCGCTGGTCTTCGACGATCTGGGCATCTACTACGACCCCCGGCATCAAAGCCGCTTGGAGGTTCTGATTGCCAAGGCAGCCGATCTGACGCTTAGGGAGCGCAAGCGCGCAGACGCCCTGATCCTTCGCATCAACGAAACCGGCATCAGCAAGTACAATCAGGGCGCCGCCCCGCAGATCGACATCCCGCACGGGCAGCAGGTCATCCTGGTTCCGGGACAGGTCGAGGACGACGCCTCGGTCCGCCTCGGCTGCGGCGAAATCCGCACCAATCGCGCATTGCTGCAAGCTGCCCGCGCGGCGAACCCGGATGCCTTCCTGATCTACAAGCCGCATCCGGATGTGGAGGCCGGGTTGCGCCCCGGCGCGATCGACCAGCCAGATGCGCGCCTGGCCGATCATGTGGCCGAGGGTACCGCCCCTGCCCCCTTGATCTCGCTCGCTGATCAGATTTGGACGCTGACCTCGCTGATGGGGTTCGAGGCACTTCTGCGCGGCAAGCAAGTCACATGCCTCGGGCTTCCATTTTATGCAGGCTGGGGCCTGACTGAGGATCAAATGGCCTGCCCCAGACGCCTGGCGCGGTCCGATCTCACCACCCTGGTGCATGCGGCACTGATCGCCTATCCTCGCTATCTCGATCCGGTCACGCATCTGCCCTGCGAGGTGGAATTGGTGGTCGAACGCCTCGCCAGCGGCGAACAGGCCCACCGGCCCTGGTGGCAGGTCCCGCTCACCAAGGCTCAGGGTTGGTGCGCAGGCCATGGCGTGACCTTCTGGCGCTAGGCTCTTGCGGCGCGCCATCGCCTCTGCCACCGTCAGGCGACACTGCAGGAGACCGCCATGGCCCATACCCGCATCCGCCCGTTCAACACGGCAGACACCTATCCAGAGCAGAACCTCTTCAACGACCTCGCCCAGGCCGTCGTCGCGCGCGGCACGATGGTTTTTCTGCGCGGTCAGGTCGCCCAGGACCTGGAAACCTCGGCCAATCTGGCCAGCCACGATCCTGCCGAGCAGACCCATAAGGTCATGCAGAACATCCGCCAGTTGCTCGGCGAAGCAGGTTCGGAGATGGCGCATATCTGCCGCATCGTGGTCTATCTCACCGATATCCGCTATCGCGAGGCGGTCTACCGCGTCATGGGCGAATATCTTGCGGGCATCCACCCGGTCTCCACCGGCCTCGTCGTGCCCGCCCTCGCCCGCCCCGAATGGCTGGTCGAGATCGAAGTCACAGCGGTGATCCCGGAATGACCTTCTCGATCACCGCAAGATGCGCCCGGACGGGCATGTTCGGGGTCGCGGTCTCGTCCTCGTCGCCCGCTGTGGCGGCCCGCTGCGCCCATGCGCGCGCCGGCATCGGCGCCGTTGCCAGCCAGAACGTGACCGATCCGACCCTGGGGCCGAAGACCCTCGACCTGCTGGAACGCGGCGCCAGCGCGGCCGAGGCGATTGCGATCCTGCGGCGCACAGCGCCCCACCGCGAGTACCGTCAGGTTGCGGTTGTCGATGCGACGGGGGAACCGGCAATCCATTCCGGCCATGAAGTGCTCGGCACCTTTGCCGAAACCCTACGCCAGAACCTCGTCTGCGCGGGAAACCTGCTGGCCGACCAGGCCGTTACGTCCGCCATGGCCGACACCTTCCAGGAGACCGAGGGCCATCTCGGCGATCGCCTGCTTGCGGCAATGCAGGCAGCCCTCGACGCCGGCGGCGAGGAAGGGCCGGTCCGTTCCGCTGGGTTATATCTCGTCGACAAGACCCCGTTCCCTCTCGCCGATCTGCGCTGCGACTGGACCGAGGATTGCCCGATTGCAGCAGTCGCCGAAGCCTGGCAGATTTACAAACCCCAGATGCAGGCCTATGTCACCCGCGCGCTCGATCCCTCTTCTGCCCCCAGCTATGGCGTCCCGGGCGATACCTGACGAACCGCGCAAGACATCACCACCCGCACCCGCACCTCGGATCAAACCCAGAGGGTTTGGCCGAGGGTATGTCGCGCCGGCCCCTTGGCCGGCACCGCTTGGCTAGACCTCCAACCCATCCCGCAAGCGATGCAGCAGGGCGTCCAGCATCGCGTCACAGCGGGTCAGATCATCGATGGCGACATACTCATCCGGCTTATGCCCCTGAGTCATCGACCCCGGACCGCAAACCACCGTCGGCACCGCCAAATCCCGATCAAAGAGTCCACCCTCCGTGCCAAACGCCACCTTGATGGTCCCGTTCGCTCCGGTGAGAGAGCTCACGAATTGCACTGCCTCCGCCATCTTCGGCGTGTCCAGGCCAGGATAGGCATTGGTCTCCGCGATCTCGACACGCGCGTCCGCGTCGTCGGTTTCGGCCACCAAACGGTCCGACGCGGCGCGGATCCGGGCCAAAATCTCCTGAGGATCGTCGCCCGCCAGATTGCGGATCTCCCAATCCACCTCGGCTCGATTGGGCACGATGTTCACCTGAACCCCACCGCGCAAGATCCCCGCATGAACAGTTGTGTAAGGCACGTCGTAATCGCCGTCGCGCAAACCGGTCTCGGCTAGGGCCACCTGCTCGCGGCGCAGAATATCGATGAAATCCGCTGCCAGATGCAGCGCGTTCATCGCCAGAGGTGCAAGCGCCGAATGACCCTCTCGCCCCCTGCAAATCGTCTGCAACGCGGTCTTACCCTTGTGCCCGGTGGCCACCGCCATCGCCGTCGGCTCACCCACGATACAGAGCGCCGGGCGCACGGGTGCTTCCTTCAGCATCTCGACCAGCGAGCGTACGCCGATGCACCCAATTTCCTCATCATAGCTCAGCGCCAGATGCAGCGGTGTCTCCAACGTTCCCGCCCGCCCCGCAGCCGCCAGCGCACAGGCGACAAAGCCCTTCATATCCGCCGTTCCGCGACCCAGAAGCCGACCGTTCTGCTGAGTCAGGCGAAATGGGTCGACCGACCAGTCCTGGCCTTCAACCGGCACGACATCCGTATGTCCCGACAGCATTACGCCCGCCCGGTCGCGTGGCCCGATGGTCGCGTAGAGGTTCATCCGGCTGCCATCGGTCTCTCCCACCATCTCGCAATGTGCTCCGGCCGCCTCCAGCAAGCCGCGCGCATACTCGATCAGGTCGCGGTTCGGCTGACGCGAAAGGGTCGGAAAGGCGATAAGCCGCTCCAGAATTTCAATCGTATCGGTCATCGGTTGCTCCGCTTCGACGGTCAACTCTTGCCGCTTTCGCGGTCGCACAGCAACTTAGTCGTTGGCAGGCCTCGCCCGGCAGCTAGGATATCGCGATATCTTGCGGGGAAGCACATGATCACGATCCACACTGAAACACACCGCCTTCGCGCATCGAAAACCGAACTTCACGGCGGCCAGTTCGTCACCCCATTCGAATGCCCCGAACGCATTGACCATATCCTGGCCCGTATCCAGGCCCGCGGCCTTGGCGAGGTGATCGAACCCGGCAGTTTCGGTCTCGACCCAGTTCTTGCGGTACACGACCCCGACTATGTCGCATTCCTCAGCAGTTGTTGGGAAGAATGGCAGGCCGCAGGCTACACGGGCGAAGCAATCGCTACCTGCTGGCCCTCACGCCGGATGACCCGAGCCAAGCCTCCGCGCGACATCGACGGGCGTGTGGGGTATTACTGCCTGGCATCCGAAACCGCCATCTCCGGCGGCACATGGGAGGCCGCGATCGCCGCCGCCAACGTCGCCCTGACCGGGCAGCGCACCATCAGCGCGGGCGCAAAATCGGCCTTCGCGCTCTGCCGCCCGCCGGGACACCACGCGGCTCAGGATATGTTCGGGGGATATTGCTTCCTCAACAACGCGGCCATCGCCGCCCAGGGTTTTCGCGATCAGGGCGCGGCGCGGGTCGCGGTGCTTGACGTGGATTTCCACCATGGCAACGGTACGCAGGCGATCTTTTACGATCGCGCCGATGTGCTCTTCCTCTCGCTCCACGGCGATCCGGAAGACGCGTTCCCCCATTTCCTGGGCGGCGCGGACGAGACCGGCCAGGGCGATGGCGAGGGGGCGAATGTCAACTATCCCCTGCCCCCCGGCACGCCCTACCCCGTCTGGGCCGAAGCGCTTGAGGATGCCATGACGCGAATTCGTCGCTTCGGCGCGGACGCTCTGGTTGTCTCGCTCGGCGTCGACACGTTCAAGGACGACCCGATCAGCTTCTTCAAGTTAGAAAGTGCCGATTTCACCAATTATGGGCGCAAACTGGCGCGCCTTGGCCTGCCAACCCTGTTTGTCATGGAGGGTGGTTACGCAGTGTCAGAGATCGGGGTGAACACGGTCAATGTACTTGAGGGATTTGAAGAGGCCTGACTGGCGCGAAGCCCTGGCAACATGGCACGCGGACGGTGTTCCAATGGCGATGCCGCCGCCATTCTACACCTCGCCCGAGGTGCAGGAGGCCGAGATTGCACAGGTCTTCCTGCCCGGCTGGATCGCGTTGGGTCGAGCCGACGAGATACCCGAAACCGGCGATTTCTTCACGACGGAGGTGATCGGCGAGCCCCTGATCGTCGCGCGCGGTCCCGATGGTATCCGGGTGCTCAGCAATGTTTGCCGCCATCGCGGCAGCCGCCTGGTCGAGGGGTCGGGCACAACAAAGCGCTTCCTCTGCCCTTATCATGCGTGGAGCTATGATCTGCGAGGCACCCTCTTGCGCGCACCTTTGGTCGAGGATCAGCCGGGTTTCGATCGTGCCACCTGCGCCCTGCCGCAATTTGCGACGGCCGAGTGGATGGGATGGATTTTCGTCAATCTGGATGGTACCGCGCCGCCTCTTCTGCCGCAACTGCGGGCGCTGGACCCGCTGGTGCGCAACTATCACCCCGAGGAGATGCGCCTGGCGGGAAGCCAGACTGAGGAATGGGCGGTCAACTGGAAGGGGCTGGCGGAAAATTTTATGGAGGGGTATCACCTCACCCAGGTTCACCGTAGTACGCTGCACCCGATGACCCCCACCCGTCTCTGCCGCAAATCCGCAAACGGGCCCGCCTTTACGACCTATAAAGCGCATTACGACCCGGCTTTCGAAGGGCGGCGTGAGTATCATTCCGACATGACGACGGAGGAACGCGCGCTGTCCATGATGGTCTGGATCTATCCGGGTTTTGTCACGGCGATCTCGCCCAACTCTGCCGTCTACATGACGTTAACCCCGACCGGTCCGCAAAGCGTTCAGACCAGGTGGGGTGTGGTCGCCCGCGGGGCGACCTTTGAGGGTGATGAGGCTGCGGCCCGTCTTGCCTTCGCCGCCGCGTTCAATGCCGAGGACAAGGCCCGCCTGCTGGACATGCAAAGGGGCCTGAACAGCAGGTTTGCAACCAGCGGGCCGCTGGCGCCGCCAGATCTCGAAGGGACGATCTGGGATTTCTATGGCTATCTGGCGGAACGCCTGGTTTGATTTACCTTCAGGCTGCCCCTTCGCGCAATTGGCCGCGATCACGCTCCACCAGCCATGCCTCGAAATCCTCGAAGGGCATGGGCGCGGCGATCAGGCGGCCCTGCAGGCCCGAGCAGCCCGCCGCCAGCAGCTTTTCAGCCAGAACCTGATCCGAGATGCCCTTGCCGTAGACCGTCAATTGCATGGACGACAGGCTGTCGACCAGCCTTGCAATGCGGGCTTCCTGTTTGGGATCGTCGATCAGGCTGTCCGCCAGTTTCCGGTCCAGCTTCACAATGCCCGCGCCCAAGGTTTCGAGTTCGCTGGGGGTCGGATTGTCGACATCGAGATCGTCCACCACGATTGTTATGCCCATTGCGCGCAACCGCCCGATCGAGGCCAGCGCCACTTCGCCGCCCCGCTCCTGCGGAAGTTTCGCGTTGATTTCCAGCGCCACGCGCTCAGGCGGCATTTCGGCGTGTTCCAGTGCCCATTTGATCTCATCCACGATGGCGGGGGATTTGAGTTCCACGCCGGAGAGATTGAACGAAAGCTGCGGGATATCATGGCCCTTGGCGATCCACCTCGCGGCGGCGCGGCTGGCCCGTGCGATCACTACGGTGCCGATATCGGTTATCAGATTGCGCTGGGTCGCGATTTCGATGAAGTCTTCCGCCGAGATGAGGCCCAGCGTCGGATCGCGCCAGCGTGCCAGGGCTTCGACCGAGAGCAGACGCTCCCCCGCCGGATCCATGACCGGCTGCAACCAGGCCTCGATATGATTGTCTTCCAGCGCCGCGGTCAGGCGCTCGGCCATGGCGCGCTGGTGTTCAATCAGGGCACGCATGTTTTTGTCGAAGACCGAGAATTTGCCACGCCCGTTCGCCTTGGACTTGAACACAGCCAAATCGGCATCTTTCAACAACTGCTCCGGCTGTTCGATCCCATGGTAAAAGCCCCCGATGGCGATACCGATTGAGGCGCCGATCTGACAAGGGCGCTGATCGAAGGTGATCGGCTCGCTGAGGCTGGCAATGATGCGCATCGCGATCTGCGCAAGGCGGCCCAGATCGTCGAGTTCAGGGAGCAAAACAACGAACTCGTCCCCGCCGACGCGGGCAACGACGTCGCTCTCGCGAACCGCGTGTTGCATGCGCTTGGCTGCGGTCTGCAAAACAAAATCGCCCGCATCATGGCCCATCGTGTCGTTCACCACCTTGAAGTGATCGAGATCGATATGCATTGCCGTCAGCACCGGCAACGCCTCCGGCCCCTGGAGCCATTCTTCGAGTTGCTCGTCCAGGCCGCGCCGGTTCGGCAGTTCGGTCAGCGGATCAGAAATCGACAGGCGCCGCAGCGCATCGCGTGCTGCCGTTACCTCGCGCAGAACCTCGATCAGCCGGCTGAGGCTGCGCCCGATCTGGCCGACTTCGTCCCCCCGCGTCAGATCCAGGCCGAGATCCAGCGTTTCGGGATCGGCCGTACCGTCTGCGAGGTCGTTCGTCGTTTTCATGATCTTGCGCACGGTCGCGTTGATCCGATAGGCCGTGCCAATCAGCAGCGTTGCAACCAGCGCACCCACCAGCATCAGCAAACCCAGCAGGCCCAGCAGCACCATATGCGCGTCGCTGCGCAGCCGGTGCATTTCGCGCAGCAGCGCGTCACGACGTACGCTCGCGAAGTCAGAAGTTACCTCGCGCAGCGAAGAATAAAGCCCCGTAGCGCGATGAAACGCCGCTGTCTTGAGAGTCTGGTTCTGCTCCGTCTGGATCAGGGCGATCTCGTCAGAGTAGCCGTTGAAAATCCTCAGCAGCCGCTGACCGGTTTCGGGTTCCGCTTCGCTTATTTCTGCGATCAGGCGCAACGCCTGCTCTCTGTCCGTCGCCAGCGCATCGCGCAGCGGCTTGGTCTGTGCTTCGCGCGCATTGAGCGCCGGGATACCCGCCGCATCGTCAAATGTCAGGTGGTGGAGCGCGGTCTGCATGCCCGAAAGCGCATTCGGCAGGTCCAACGCGGCATTCACTACTTGGATTTCCGTCTGCTCCCACTGGTTCAGCACGCGATTCTGCTCGCGCGCGACCAGACCATCGACGGCGATGATCCCGATGACCAGCATCAGGCACAGCGCCGCAGCCGAAGTGACCTTCCAGAGGATCGGCAGATCTTTCGTTCGGGGTATGGTCAAGGGCAATTGGCAGACCTTTCCCGTTTCTGCGCCTTCGTTTCGCGCATATTCCTCGGCACCAGCCGCCGTTAGAGACAGCGCGCAATGCGCCTACAGCGTTAGCCAGCAAAGCTTAACAATCGATGTGTTGGTCATGCGCACACCCTGCTGTAGGGTGCGTCGTGCGTCGCGTATGAGCGCATCGGTCAATTTCTGCGTACCTTTAGTTGCAGAACGCTGGATTCCTTTAACCAAAAGCGACTACCGCTATGATTGTGTGAGCAGAGAGATTCCGGCCAGGATGTTCATGATCAACCGAGATAATCACTATACCAGCGTGCTTGCTCGGGATTTTATCGACAAGCTTGGCATCGCGCTCTGGGTCTATGACATCGACCTGATGCGCGTGGCATGGGCCAACGATGCCGCACTGGACCTGTGGCATGCACCGAGCCTGGAGGAGTTGCGCTCGCGCGATCTGTCGGTCGACATGTCGCCCGCCGTCGATCAGCGGCTACGCCAGTACAAGGAGGATTTCGAGCGCGACCCCGACAGCATGTTCTCGGAGCTTTGGACGCTCTACCCAGATGGGAACCCGCGCACCACCCGGGTGAAGTATCGCGGCATCCGGATGGAAGACGGGCGGATGGCGATGCTCTGCGAGGGGGTGGAGGAGACGCTTTCGACCCCGGAAGCGCTGCGCAGTTCCGAGGCTCTGCTGCATACCACCGTGATGATCTCGCTCCTGGATGTGGACGGGCGGGTCCTCTACTGCAATCCGACGGCCAGGGCGCGTTATGGCTCCTCGACCATCGACATGTCGGAGCGATTCGAAAATCCCGAAGACACCGAGGAGATGTTCGCCAAGATCGCCGAGACGCGGATGTGTCAGATGACTGTGAGGGTAAAGACCATCCACGGGCTGCGCTGGCACGATGTCCACGCCTTCGCCTGCCATGACGCGGCGACCGGCAAGCGCGCGATCCTGCTTAGCGAAACCGATGTGACCGAAATGCACGAGGCCCGCGATGCGCTGGAAGCCTCGCGCAACGAAGCGCTGGAGGCGACGCGCCTGAAATCGGAATTCCTGGCCAATATGAGCCATGAGATCCGCACACCGTTGAATGGCGTCCTGGGCATGGCCCAGTTGCTGGAGCAGACCGAACTGACCGAGCAGCAGCGCCGCTATACCGAGACCGTGCAGACCTCCGGCGCCTCGCTGCTGGCAATTATCGACGATGTGCTGGATATCAGCCGGATCGAAGCTGGCTTGGCGAGGGTCGAAGACGAAGCCTTCGACGTCGTCGAGGTTATCGACCAGACCATGCAGACCGTGATGGGCGTCGTGATCAAGAAGGGGCTTGAGATCACCCGCCATGTCGATCTGCCTGGAGACTCCAGCTATATCGGCGACGCGCGGCGGGTGAAGCAGATCCTGATCAATCTGGCTGGGAACGCCGTCAAGTTCACCGAGGATGGCGGCATCGCGATCCATGCCCGCAAAGCCGCGCGCGGCGGTCTGCGGTTCGAAGTGCGCGATACCGGACCCGGCATTCCAACCGATCAGCAGGCAACGATCTTCGAACGGTTTCGTCAGGCTGATGGCTCGAATATCCGCAAGCATGGCGGCACCGGCTTGGGCCTCGCGATCTCCTCCAGCCTGGTCGAACTGATGGGCGGTCGCATCGGTGTCGAAAGCGAGCCCGGGGAGGGTGCGAGCTTCTGGTTCGAGATCCCGCTGCGGCCATGCCGTCGCGGCCAGACCAACGGCGTCGATTCCTCGCTTCTCGATCTCTCCTCGCCGGAGGAAGAGCCTCGCCACAAACAGGTCCTGCTGGTCGAGGATAATAGCGTCAATCAGTTCCTGGTGATGGAGGCGCTGCGGCCCCGCGGTTATGATGTCACGCTGGCCGAAAACGGGCGTGAAGCCATCCATGCGCTGGACCAGGCGCCCTACGATCTAGTGATCATGGATCTGCAGATGCCTGTGATGTCCGGCGAAGAAGCGATCGAGGTGATCCGCCAATCCGATGCGGCCTATGCCAATGTGCCAATCCTGGTTTTCACAGCGAATGCCATGGCCAGCGCACACGAGGAATGCATGGCCCTGGGTGCAGACGATTACCTCACCAAACCGGTGGATATCCGCAAGCTGCTCGACAAGGTCGACCAGCATATTTGAACGGGATCGACCGGCTGGAGGTGTCACCTCCACCGGCTTGAGAAATTTCGCAAAAGAGCGGGCGTGCAGCAACCACCGCTGCGAAGCGCCCAGCGAAAACCGCCGAGGCCACCCGACATGCCCGCCGCGCGTATTCCGACGCGAACCGATGTTTTGCGGCTGATCTAAACGCACCAATTCAACACGATGCATGGCGGATCAAAGTCCGCCTAAACACCCAGGCTGCCGCACCGCACAAGTTCGCCAACCTTGACTGTTCTCAGCCCAAGCTGCCGGTGCTAGGGTTGATGTTGAGGAGTGCGATTCACCCTGGGCAGTGTCGCGGTCGCAGACTTGGTCTGGCCCGCGACGCTGGCGCCCTTGCGGGTACCCTGCTCCCGTCCGAAGCACTGGAAGGCACATTCATGTTTAGCGCGATCCGAACAAAAATGCTGCTCGCAAACCTTGCTTGCAGCCTAGCGATGCTGTTGACCAGCACCAGTTTTGCCGCCGCGCAGCAGGGGCCGATGCCGGTGGATGTCGCGCCGCCACTGTCAGCCATGGTTGTGGATTGGGATGAATATACCGGTCGGTTCGAGGCGGTAGAGCGGGTCGAACTGCGTGCCCGTGTGTCGGGCTATCTGCAACAGATCCTCTTCAGGGACGGACAACTGGTGCAAAAGGGCGATGTCCTCTACGTTATCGACCCGCGTCCTTTCGAGGCCGAATTTGCCCGCTCGAACGCCGAACTGGAGGCCGCGAAAGCCGAACAGACCCGCGCGCAGACCGAGTTGGAGCGCGGCGAGCAGCTGGTCCGCAACCGCACCGTGGCTGAATCCACACTGGACGAGCGGATCGCCGCCAAACTGCAGGCCGATGCGCAAGTCGCCGTGGCGGAGGCCACGCTGCGCGCCGTCGCTCTCAATCTGGAATTCACCGAAGTGAAAGCCCCCTTCACCGGGCGGATATCGGACAGCCGTGTGGATATCGGCAACCTCGTCACCACGGGCGAAACCCTGCTGGCCACGATTGTCACGACCGACCCGATCCATCTGGTGTTCACAGCGTCGGAGGCGGATTTCCTGAAGTATTCACGCATGTCGCTGAACGGCGACCGGCCTTCGTCCCGTAACGAGGCTAATCTCGTGCAGGCCAAGTTGATAGACGAGGACGATTGGCTGCATGAAGGCAGGATGGACTTCGTTGCCAACGAGATAGACCCCAATGCGGGCACCATCACCGGGCGCGCCATTCTGGAGAACCCCGACGATCTGCTGACCCCCGGCCTGTTCGCCCGGTTGCGGATCATCGGCTCGGGCGAATACGAGGCTCTGCTCCTCCCCGATTCCGTCATTCTCTCGGATCAGGCACGCAAGATCGTTATGGTGGTCGATGAGGAGGGCACGGTTTCCGCCCGGGTGGTAAAACCCGGCGCGCTCTTCCGCGGCATGCGCGTGATCCGCGAAGGGCTGACCGCCGAGGATCGCGTGGTCGTCAATGGCGTCCAGCGCGCAAGACCGGGCGGCAAGGTCGACCCGCAGGAGGTGACGCTGGACTTCCCAGACGCCGCTGCGAACTGAGGGCGGGCCATGAACCTCTCGCACTTTTTCATCGACCGGCCGATCTTTGCCGGCGTTGTGTCGATCATTGTCACGCTGATCGGCATTGTGTCCTATTTCAGCTTGCCGGTCGCGCAGTATCCCGAAATAGCACCTCCCACGATTCAGATCACCGCCGTATATCCTGGCGCCTCTGCCGAAACGGTGGCCGACACGGTCGCGACCCCAATCGAGCAGGAACTGAACGGCGTTGACGGCATGCTCTATATGGTCAGCCAGGCAACTGGCGACGGCGCGCTGTCGCTGAACGTGGTTTTCAAACTGGGCACGGATCTGGATCAGGCGCAGGTGCTGGTGCAGAATCGCGTCGCAATTGCCGAACCCCGTTTGCCCGAACCTGTGCGCCGGTTGGGGATCACCACACAGAAAAGTTCGCCCGACCTGATGATGGTCATCCACATGTTCTCGGATGACGGATCGCGCGACCAGCTTTATGTCTCGAACTACGCCCGCACCCAGGTGATCGACCGGCTGGCCCGGATCGACGGAGTGGGTCAGGCGCGCCTGTTCGCCGAGCGCGCATACTCCATGCGGATCTGGATGGACCCGAACCGGGTGCAGAGCTTTGGCATGACGGCGGGCGAGATCGTCTCGGCCCTGCGCAGCAACAACATTCAGGTGGCTTCCGGTGTGCTCAACCAGCCTCCGGTACCCACAGATGCGGATTTCGAACTGGCGATCGAGACGCAAGGTCGCCTTACCGATCCGGCGGATTTCGAGAATATCGTGGTCAAGACCACACCGGATGGCGGCCAGGTGCGGGTGCGCGATATCGGACGGGTCGAACTGGGCGCGCAGGACTACGCCACCATAGGTTATCTCGATGACGACACGGCGCTGCCGATCCTGATCTTTCAGCGCCCGGGATCGAACGCGCTCGAGACGGCCGACCAGGTGCTGAGCACGATGGAGGAGTTGTCCGCCTCCTTCCCTCTCGGCGTCGCCTATGACGTGATCTACAACCCCACGGATTATATCGAAAAATCGGTCAATGCCGTCTACGAGACCCTGATCGAGGCGGTGCTGCTGGTGGTCTTGGTCATCGTGATCTTCCTTCAGAATCTGCGTGCCTCGATCATTCCGGTGATCGCGATCCCTGTGTCGCTGATCGGCACATTCGCGGTGATGGCGGCCTTCGGGTTCTCGCTGAACAACCTCACGCTGTTTGGTCTGGTGCTGGCCATCGGCATTGTGGTCGACGATGCCATCGTGGTGGTCGAGAATGTGGAACGCTATCTGTCCGAGGGACTTAGCCCTCGCGATGCCGCCCGCAAGACCATGGACGAGGTTTTCGGCGCGCTGATTGCCACCTCGCTGGTCATGATGGCGGTCTTCATCCCGGCCAGCTTCCTAGAGGGGATCACCGGCCAGTTCTTTCGCCAATTCGCGCTGACGATCGCGGTGGCGACCGCCATCTCGACCGTGGTTTCGATCACGCTCTCTCCCGCACTCTCGGCATTGCTGCTGCGCGGCGCCGGGCAAGCGGGCAACGGTGTGCTGGCGACAATCTGGTCGGCGATCACTTGGCCATTCCGGATGCTGGGCAACGCCTTCAATTGGGGCTTTGACCGTTTCGCCCTTGGCTATGCCTGGGTGGTGCGCCGCTTGGTCCAGGGTGTGATCGTTGTGCTTGCGGTCTATGCTGGTCTGATCTGGCTGACGGCCGATCAGTTCCAAAAAACGCCGACGGGTTTCATCCCCGACCAGAACCAGGGCTATCTGATCACGGTAATCCAGCTTCCACCCGGCGCGGCCCTGCAGCGCACGGACGAGGTGGTGCAACGCGCGACCAAGATCATCCTGGACCACCCGGGCACGGCCCACACTGCGGGTTTCGCGGGCTTTGACGGGGCGACCTTCACCAACGCGTCGAATGGCGGGGCGATCTTCTTCACCTTCAAGGATTTCGACGTACTGGAGGACATGGGTCTGACCCAGGAGCAGATCCTGCAGGAGGTTCAGGGCGCGCTGTTCCAGATCAAGGAGGCCGTGGTCTTCGTTGTTGCTCCCCCACCCGTACGCGGGATCGGGACGGCGGGTGGCTGGAAGCTCTATGTTCAGGACACGCGCGGGCGCGGCGTGAAAGCGCTGGAGGAAGCTGCAGGCGCCGTGATCGGCGCGGCCAACCAGACCGAGGGGTTGGCGAGGGTGTTCACGCTCTTCAACACGGCGACGCCCAAAATCTATGCCGATATCGACCGGGTGAAGGCCGAGAAACTTGGCGTCACCCCGGATCGTATCTTCGAGGCTCTCGAGGTTTATCTGGGATCCGCCTTCGTGAACGATTTCAACTTCCTCGGTCGGACCTATCGGGTGACCGCACAGGCCGACGGCCCGTTCCGCGATGAGGTTCGCGACATCCAGAACCTACGCACGCGGACCGAAAGCGGAGCGATGATGCCAATCGGCTCGGTCGCCACGTTCCAGGATGTAACCGGTCCCTACCGCGTCGCGCGCTACAACCTGTTCCCTGCGGCTGCCGTTCAGGGATCGACCTTGCCCGGCGTCTCGACCGGCGAGGCGATCCGTCTGATGGAACAGGTGGCGGCGGAAAACCTGCCCGATGGGTTCGGGTTCGAGTGGACCGAGCTCGCCCTGCAGGAAAAACAGGCCGGCGACACCGCGATCTATGTGTTCGTCCTCGCCGTGGTCTTTGTCTTCCTGTTGCTGGCGGCCCAATACGAAAGCTGGATGCTGCCGATGGCCGTCATACTGATTGTGCCGATGTGTCTGCTGGCGGCCATATCCGGCGTGTTGTGGCGGGGGATGGATAACAACATCCTCACCCAGATCGGCCTGGTGGTTCTGGTCGGCTTGGCGGCGAAGAACGCGATCCTGATCGTAGAGTTTGCCCGGCAGTTGGAGGATCAGGGGCGAACGCGGGTGGAAGCGGCGGTCGAGGCCGCGCGCCTGCGCCTGCGCCCGATCCTGATGACCTCGCTGGCTTTCATCCTGGGCGTCGTGCCGCTGGTGATCGCCACCGGTGCGGGGGCCGAGATGCGTCAGGCCCTCGGCACGGCGGTCTTCTTTGGGATGCTGGGCGTGACCGGGTTCGGGCTGCTCCTGACCCCGGTCTTCTACGTTACATTCCGATGGCTCGGAGCGCTGTTCGAGGCTAAACCCCAACCTACGGAATGAGTTCGGTGGGGGTTGCGCGCAGCCCCCACCACCGCTTACCAGACGACCGAGCCATGACGGGACGGGAGCCGCATGAAGATCGGCTATCTGATGAACACCTATCCGGTGACCAGCGGCACCTTCATCCGGCGCGAGATCCAGGCGCTGGAGGCGCTGGGGCTGCACGTCCAGCGCTATGCCATCCGGCATTGGGATCATGACCTGGTAGACCCTGCGGACCGAGATGAGCAGGCCCGGACCCGTTATCTGCTGAGCAGCCAGGCGGCAGGCTTGTTCACGGCGTTTTTTACCGAACTTCTGCGTGATCCGCTGGGCGTCCTGCGCGGCCTCGGCCCCTGGCTCCGCCTGATCCGCAACGCGGGCGGCGGCGTCATCCGGCACAGCGCCTATCTGCTGGAGGCCGTCACCCTGAAACGTCACGCTCAGGCCGACGGAATTGCGCACATTCACACCCATTTCTCGACCAATTCGGCAGCCGTCGCGATGCTCTGCCACCTGATGGGTGGGCCAAGCTATAGCTTCACGGCCCATGGCCCGGACGAGTTTGTGGATCCAGGGTCCAGCAGTCTGGCGCTCAAGATCCAACATGCGACCTTTGTCGTCGCGATCTCCTACTTCGCCCGCCGGACGTTGATCCAGGCGGGTGGGATGGAGGCCTGGCACAAGGTCGAGATCGTGCGCTGCGGCCTGGATCTGAGCGACTTTCCCGTCTCCGAAGCGCCCTTCGGCTCCAATATCGTTTGCGTCGGTCGGCTTTGTCCGCAGAAGGGCCAAGTGCTGATCCCGGCAGCAGTCGAGAGCGTGCTGATGGATCACCCCGAGCTGACGGTTACGCTGATCGGCGATGGCGAAAGCCGCGCGGATATCGAGGCCGAGATCGCGAAGCGCGGCCTTTCCAGCCGCATCAACCTGCTCGGCTGGCAGTCGAATGCCGAGGTGCGCCATCACCTCTCCACCGCTCGCGCCATGCTGTTGCCAAGCTTCGCCGAGGGCCTGCCCATCGTGATCATGGAAGCACTGGCGCTGGGCCGCCCGGTCATCACTACCTATATCGCAGGCATCCCAGAGCTGGTCGACGGCGGCTGCGGCTGGATCGTGCCCGCAAGTTCGGAACCCGACCTGGCTCGTGCGTTGGCTGAAGCGATGGCGGCGGACCCCGAGACGCTAAGCAAATTGGGCCGAGAGGGCCGCACACGGATCGAACGGCACCACGACCTGCACGCCAATGCGTTACGTCTGAAAGAGCTTTTCACCCATGCCGCCGACTGAGCCGCTCGACCTGGTGGTGTCGATCATCAACTACCGCACGGGCGACATGACAATCCGTTGCGTCGCCTCGGTACTGGCGGATATGGGCAAGATCCGGGGCCATGTAGTGGTGGTCGACAATGCCTCCGGCGACGGATCAGCCGATCAGATCGCGGAGTGGATCGCAGCACGGGACAGCCCTGTCAGCCTGGTCCGCTCACCCGGGAATACGGGCTTCTCCGGCGGGCATAACCAGGGAATGAATTTCGCGAGAGCGGGTCACTACCTGATCCTCAACAGCGACGCGGAATTGCGCCCGGGCTGCCTCGCAGCCTTTATGGAGGCGGCAGAGAAGCATCCCGATCATGGCCTGATCGCGCCCAGGTTGGAGGACCCGGACGGCACGCCTCAGATCAGCACCTTTCGCTTCCCGACCCCGTTCAGCGAGCTGATCCGCGGCGCACGCACTGGGATCGTCACCAGGTTGCTGCGGCGCTGGAACGTCTCGCTCGGCACCGCACCCTCTCCGGATGCGATCGAATGGGTCAGCTTCGCCTGCGTTCTGCTGAATGCGAGAATGCTCGACCGGATCGGTATGATGGACGAGGGTTATTTCCTCTATTTCGAAGACACCGACACCTGCTGGCGCGCCCGCAGCGCGGGCTGGCGTATCCTGCCCTGCCCCCAGGCTCGCGTGGTGCATTTCCGTGGCGGCAGCGCGCCGGTGAAAGCGCTCGTCGCAGCGCGTAAACGTCTGCCCGGCTACTATTATGCCGCGCGCACGAGGGTGCTTTTCCGGCTTCACGGGCGGCTGGGCCTCACTGCTGCCAATCTTGCGTGGCATTTGGGGCGCTCAATCGCCGCGATGCGCGGGCTGCTGGGCAAACCCGTCCCAGCCGCCAATCAGAACGAGGCCCGGGATATCTGGATCAACTACCGCGATCCGCTGGGGGACCGGCGGGCGCCGGACGAGGGATAAAGCATGGCGCGGCCGGACTTTCTGATCATCGGCGCGATGAAATGCGGCACCAGCACGCTGCAGGCGCAACTGGCTGCGCAGGACGGCATTTTCATGTCGACACCGAAGGAGCCGAACTTCTTCAGTGACGACGCGATCTATGCCAAGGGGATGGAGTGGTACGACGCCCTGTTCGAAGCTGCCGGACCGGACGATCTGAAGGGCGAGGCCAGCACGCACTACACCAAAATGCCCACCCATCCGGACACCGTGGCACGGCTGGCCAAAGCCGTGCCGGAGCCCAAGCTGATCTATGTCATCCGCAATCCGTTGGAGCGTTTGGTCTCGCACTACATCCACGACTGGACCATGGGCGAGATCGATGTGAGCCTGCGCGATGCGGTGACCTTTCATCCCGAACTGGTCGCCTATGGCCGCTATGCCATGCAGATCGCCCCTTATGTCAAGACGTTCGGGGTAGAACGGATCTATCTCACCTCGCTCGAAATCCTGCAAACCATGCAGGGGGCGGAATTGCAAAAGATCGCGGAATTCATCGGCGTCGAAGGCGAAGTGTCCTGGCAGGCAGATATCAACCAGATGAATGCCTCGGAGGAGCGGATCCGGCGCTTCCCTCTCTACGACATCATTGTGCAAAACCCGGTAGCGACCGCGCTGCGTCGCACGCTGGTGCCAAGGAGTTTCCGCGATAAGGTCAAATCCCGCTATCAAATGCGCGAGCGGCCCGAGCTGGGCGAAGCGGTCACCCGCGAGTTGGCGCAGGTCTTCTCCCGCGATTTTGCCGAGTTGCGGCAGATGTTTCCGAGCAACACGGCCATCGAAACCTGCGCCAATTTCGAGACGCTGTGATCGGCGCCGTCGTCATCGGGCGCAACGAGGGGGAGCGGCTGGTGCGGTGCCTCGCCTCGCTAAGCGGGATCTCCAATGTGGTCTATGTCGATTCAGGCTCGACCGATGGCAGCATCGCGGCGGCGCAAGGTGCGGGGGCGGATGTGGTTGCGTTGGACATGAACGAGCCCTTCACCGCCGCCCGCGCGCGCAATGCAGGGCTTGCGCGGTTACGCGAAGGCGGAACGCCGCCTGAATTCGTACAATTCGTCGATGGCGATTGCGCGGTTCAGCCGGGATGGGTCGAGACGGCCCATGCCTTTCTGCGTGACCATCCGAAAGCCGCCGTTGCCTGCGGTCGCAGGCGCGAGCGGTATCCGGATGCCAGTACCTATAACCGCCTGTGCGATCTGGAATGGGATACGCCCGTGGGTCTGGCACGGGCCTGTGGCGGTGACGCACTCATGCGGATGGCAGCACTCGACGAAGTGGGAGATTACAACCCCACCCTGATCGCTGGCGAGGAACCGGAGCTTTGCGTCCGCCTGCGCAAAAGCGGTTGGGAAATCTGGCGACTGGAGGCCGAGATGACGCTGCACGATGCCGCGATGACCCGCTTCGGCCAATGGTGGATCCGCAGCAGGCGGGCAGGCCATGCCTTTGCCGAGGGGGCCGCGATGCACGGTGGCCCGCCGGAACGCCATGGCGTGGTGGAGACCCGCCGCGCACTGCTGTGGGGTCTGGGTCTGCCGGTGGTTACAGTGCTCGCGGCAGCGATCACGCCATGGGGCTGGCTCCTTCTGCTGGCCTATCCCCTGCAAATCCTGCGTCTGGGTCTGCGAAGCGGCGATTGGGTCCAGGCATTCTTTCTGACGATCGGGAAATTCGCAGAGATGCTGGGAATTTTAGGGTATTGGCTGGGGCGGCTTCGCCGACACCAAGCCAGGCTGATCGAATACAAGTAACGCCCGCGCCGAGGATCCATGCCGATGATCGACAAGCTGACAAAGGTGATCCGCAACCCGGCCTCGCTGGGCGAGCGGGCGCTGAATGCCAGCTTGTGGAACGTCGCGGGGCTGGGGATGCGATATCCAATCAGGCTGGCGGGCAATCTGATCATGGCACGGTTGGTGGCGCCCGAGGCATTTGGTTTGATGGCGACTGTCACGGCCCTGCATATCGGGCTCTCGCTGATCTCCGAGGTAGGTTTCACCCAAAGCGTGATGCGCAGCGAGAAGGGCGAACAGCCGCGCTTCCTGCGCGTGGTCTGGACCGTGCAGATCATGCGCGGCGCATTACTGACACTGGTCATGCTGCTGCTGGCACTGGCGGTTCTGTTTCTGGGGCCGGTCTATGCAGGCGCAGATACGGTCTATGCCGATCCGCGTCTGCCGGGGCTGCTCTGTATCGCGGCGATTGCGATCCTGGCCCGCGGTTTCGAGTCGACCACCGTTCTGCTGGCCCGCAGACGGATGCGCCTGGCCCGGGTCAAGCTGTCGGAGCTGATATCTCAGGCCGCGGGCGTCAGTGCGATGATTGCAATCGGCCTGATCTATCCCAGCGTCTGGGCGCTGGCCGCCGGGCTGGCCGTGCGGGCGATCACCCGGGCGATCCTGTCGCATAACATCTTTCCAGGACCCCGCATGGCGCTGCGATGGGATCCCGGCGAGATGCGCGAGCTGTGGTCCTTCGGCAAGTGGATGATCATCGCGTCGATCGGCGGGTACTTCGCGGCCTACAGCGACCGACTGATCTTTGGCGCGCTGGTCGACAAGGAGCTGTTCGGCCTCTACGCGATCGCGATGGTCTGGGTGGAGTTGGGCGTGCAGATCCTGCAGATGATTGGAAGTTCGGTATTCATCCCCGCCTTTAGCGCCGTGATGCGCGAGAACCCCGGGCGCATCGGGCCTGCGTTTCGCAAAGCGCTATGGACCTTTGGCTGCCTGACCTTTGCGATCTTCACGGCACTTTACTTCCTCGGCGGCTGGGTGATCGAGCAGCTTTATCCAGCGGCCTATCTTGATGCCCGGCTGCTGCTGCCCTTTCTGGCGTTCCGTCTGATCATGCTGATGTTCATCCCGCTGCGCGAATACATCGTCAGCACCGGCGATTCGCGATACGCGGCTTTCGCGCAGACGGTGGCGGGGCTCAGCGCGATTGCCTCGATCTATGTGGCGTATCACCTTTTCGGGTTCGAGACCGCGATCCTGGCTTTCGCGCTCAGCGCCATCCCCGCTGTCGCTTTGCAGATGCTCTATCCACCGCTGCGCCGGCTGTTGCCGCATATGTGGGTGGCTCTGGCGCTCTGCTATCCGCTGACGCTCGGCATCTGGATGATGTTGGGTTAGCGAGCGACTCCGTCGAAGACATAGATCAGGGTCTCTCCCGGGCGCAGGTTCTCGATGGTAAAACCTGCGACGTCGCCGCCGGGCAGTTCGGTTTCGACCACGCGGACGGCCTCGGCCTCTAGCGTGTGCGTGTCATAGTCACCGGTCATTTCAAAGCGCCGGATGCCGGATACGCGCGAGAACGGCAGATCGACCCGCACGCGGCTCTCACCGCTCGAACCGCGCCGGGGGTATCCCGGCACCTGGCGCGAGATCAGGATCAGCGCCATCCGGTCGCCCTGCCGAGTGGCGTAGGCGCCGATCAAGGGCGCATCCTCCACCGCCTGGCGGCGACGCGCCTCCGGCAGATCGGCGCGCGGCACCTCGCGGGTCTCGACCTCCAGAAAATCCCCAAGCGCCGCGGTGTTGAAGAGCGACAGCAGCGTCCAGGGCGGGTGGGCATGAACCCCGCGATGGGCCACCGCATGAGAGCGCCAGCGCGGCCCCGGACCGAAGGTGAAGAAGTTCTGCAGGCTGAACCCCTCGACCGCGCGCATCAGGAAAGCATCCAGGGTGGCACTGCCGGAAGCGAGGCTTTTCATCACCCGCTCCTGCGCTGCAGCCTCCTCCGCGCTGATCTTCGCGCCATTCAAACCGTTGAGAGCATAGCCGGGTCCCGCCTCGTAGGTGCCGAGCGTCAATGGGTGCCCCCGCTTGGTCGCGATTTCGCGCGCCTCCGCCGCGTGGCGCCGCGCCACCGGTCGGCCCCATTGCAGCACATGGGTCAGCAGGCGAAAGAAGTCCTCAGGCGTCTCGCCGGTATTGGCCTCCTTCGCCTCCCATCCGCCGATATAGGCCCCGACGCTGAGGATATCCGTACCGGGCGAGTTCGCGGCGGCATCGCGGCCGAACTTTCGCGCCTCCCATCCGCCAACCACGGTGGTCAGCTTGCCCTCCAGCGCGGGCCAATGGGGACTCTGACGCAGAATGCCCAGCACATATTCCTGAAATGCGCCATAGACGGCGCCCCGGCGCAGATTGGCCCCGGTCGCCGCATCCGTCATTGGCCTGAACGTCCAGGGGGCGAACAGGCGGTTCCAGGTCTCGTTCGCCAGTTCGAAATAGATCCGGTCGAACGCCTCGGTCCAGGGCGCGGTGCGTCCCTGCGCATGCCGCTTCGCCGCCCAGGGTTTCGAGGTCGCATCATCGACTGCCGGATCGAAGGGTGCGGCGAGATATTCCACCAGGCCCAGCCATTCCTGCGGCGTGAAATGCATCTCGACCTGCAGCCAGGGGTTCATGCCCGCCCTCTCGACGACGGCCAGCGTCTGCGGCAGCGAGTTCTGCGATTGTGTCCCGCTCGGCAATCCACCCGGATCGGTGAGCTGCGCCAAGTCATAGGTGCTTCGCCGCGTCTTGACGAAGGCATGGGTGCGAAGCGCCGACATGCCCGAGGCAGCCAGCCACTCATACTGCTCTGGCAGCAGATCCAGATAGGGCGCATCTGCGCGATAGACGCGGAAATTGTCGACCGAGAGCGTGCCGGGCCCCATCGCCGACAGATGCATCTGACCCGGCGCCTTGCCCGGTGCCAGCGCTTTGGGCGAGAATTCGATCGTGTATTTCTCCCAGTTCTCGGTCACCTCGAACCGCGCGGGCGGCACTTTGTTCGGCTGTTTTCCGTGAAAGCCCCCCAACGCAAAACGCACCCCCATGGGCGTGTCCGCCTTCATCCAGGCTTCCATCCGATAGGTCGCATCGGGGTCCAGCACGGGCAGAAATTCCTGCGCCAGGCCGGAGTTTGTCGCCATGCCGATCCGCGCTTTGGCCCGGGGCCCCAGCGTCAGTTCCAGAAAGGTCTCGCCCGGCTCGCTGACCGGTGTATCGGCAGGATGCGCTGCCAGTCGCCAGGTCCGATTCGGATCCTCATCGGGAAAGAAGTCCAGCATCGAGGGGCGGAACAGGCCACTGGCCTTTTCGGCCTTCCAGACCCGGTTGGTGTGGTATTTCAATCGCGAGGTCGTCGTAAATCTCTTCGACAGGATCACCAGATCGCCGGTGCGCAGTGCCTCGCCCTCGCCCGCCAGGTCCAGATAGAACCCGCGATGCTCCTCCGGCGGCAGATCTGAGCGATAGAGGATATAGCCGACGACATCGCCATCGGCGGCGTCCCATTGCAGCGACAGACGCCCGTTGGCCTTGACCTTGGCACGAAGATTTGTAGGCGCGGTCAGATCGCCGGAGAGTGCGGTGAAGATCCCCTCCTCGCCTGCCTCGAACTTGATCAGACGCGCGGGTTTGCCGGGCTGTTTGCGCAGTTTCGCCGGGCTGCGCACCGCGATAGGGTTCGAAGGTGGAGATACTTCGCCCGTCGAACTGACAGCGCGCAGCATGAAATGATAGGGCGCATCGGGCCGATTCCACCGATCCCAGTCGAACACATGACGCGTCGCCTTGCCCGGGATCACCCGCTTGAACGGCAGCGCATTCACCCAGCCGCTGGCATGGGAACCACCGTCGCGCACGGTATCGCGGCGGATCAGGCGAAAGGCCCGGTTCTCCAGCCGCAGCACCTGGACCGAGGCGCCATCCAGGGTCCCACTGCGCAGGCTGTCGAAATTCGACAACGCCGCCTGCCCGGCGATGATCCGGTTTGCTGCACTCTCCGTCACCGTGAAAGAGGTGCGGTAGATCGCAGGCTCGAACCCCGATCCATTGCGAAGCATCCGCCCGCCGTTTCCGATGCCGGTGATGGTGGCGGTGAAAGCGCCCGGATCCGGTGCGATCACCCGGTCACGTACGACGAAATGCGCTTCGGCCTTCTCGGCCGCTTGAACGCCGGAGGCTAGAAACCCAGTCGATGCCATCGCGGCCATCAGCAAAGCCCGGCAGAAGCGCGGCACGTTGATCATAACGTTCTCCTTCGCGCCATTGGCGACCGAACCTGATGGCGAACCTAGCATACATCGATACGCCTGGAAGCGATGGCTCCGACGCCAAGGGGCAGAAATGCCGCGACCAGAAAGGCGTTTGGTCTTGGACCTGCCATCCGCTAGACTGAGCCTGCGGCGCTGCTTGCCGTGCCCTGGTGCGACCTGGACCCCTGATGCCCAACGCATTTGTTTTCATTGCACTTTTCGGGTGGCCGCTGGTCGCGGCTTATCTGTTCTATGCGCGCAAATTCGAAACCGCGATCATCTGGTCGGTGCTGTTGTCGTTCTTGCTGCTACCGGCCTCGATCTCGATCGATCTGCCGGGCATACCGCCGCTGAACAAAGAGACGATCCCCAACATGGCTCTGTTGCTGCTGGTGCTGCTGACGCCCCGGCGCAAATTCTCGTGGCTGCCGGACAGCAATATGGCCCGGTTGCTGATCGCGATGCTGGTGATCGGGCCGTTCTTCACCAATGCGCTGAATGGCGACAGCTTCCAGTTCGGCAAGCTGTTCCTGCGCGGCACCACCACTTATGATGCGTTCTCGAACGTCTTCGCGGCATTGATCCAGCTTGTACCGTTTATCGTCGCGCGCAACTATCTGGCGACGGAGGAGATGCAACTCAAACTTTTGCGTGCACTGCTGTTTGCGGGGCTGGCCTATTCGATCCTGATCCTGATCGAAATCCGGCTGAGCCCGCAACTCCACATCTGGGTCTATGGCTACTTCCCGCACAGCTTTGCCCAGCAGATGCGCGATGGCGGGTTCCGTGCGGTGGTCTTCCTGGGTCACGGGTTGTGGGTGGCGTTCTTTGTGGTGACCGTTGCCGTGGCGGCAGCGGCACTCTGGCGCGTGGCCGATCAGAAGGTCAAGGCGCTCTATGGCTATGCCACCGCCTATTTCTGCGTAGTGCTGGTGCTGTCGAAAAGCCTGGGCAGCCTGCTCTACGGCATCTTCCTGGTGCCGCTGGTTATCCTGACCAAGCCGCGCACGCAGGTCAGGATCGCTGCCGGTCTGGTGATCCTGGCCATGCTCTATCCAACGATGCGGGGACTGGAGCTCGTCCCCGTAAACACCATCCTCAGCGCGGCTGAGAGCATCGACGAACGCAGGGCCGCATCGCTGATCACCCGGCTGAACAACGAAGAAAAGCTGCTGGAGAAAGCGCATCAGCGTCCGATCTTCGGCTGGGGGGGCTGGGGTCGTAACCGGATCTACAGCGAGACCAGCGGCAAGAAGCGCAGTATCGCAGATGGGCGTTGGATCATCGTGTTGGGCACCGATGGCTGGTTCGGGTTCATCGCCTTCTTTGGCCTGCTATCACTGCCGGTTCTTGCCGTCTGGCGCCAGACGCGACCGAAACTGCGGGGCGCTGCGCCAGCGATCACGCCAGTTACAGCGGGGCTCTGCCTGTTGCTGGCGATCAATATGATCGAGATGATCCCGAACGCGACCCTGCCGCCCTGGACTTGGCTGATCGCGGGGTCGTTGCTGGGCTACGCTGAACGGTTGCGTACAGGGGTCGCGGAACCTTCGGCGAGTGCGGCGCCCGCGATGCCGAGACGGCGCACAGTTCTTTAACCTGTGCTTTGGCGCTCTGCCGTGATCACGCTTCTTCGAACAGGGCAAAGGCGCTGGACCGGCGGCAGATTGCGATCACTCTTTTGACTTCTGCCGGGTCCATTTCCTCACGCCATTTATGCGCGGCAACCGCCGGATTGCGCTGCAGAGCGTGATATCCGCTGGGCGTCTCCGTCGCATCCAGCGAAGCCTGCAGGAACCGCGCACAATCGTCGTGCCAGTCGAGCCCAGTCCACTCCAGCAACTCCCGCGCCTGCCCGACCGGATCGGCGCATAGATCCTCGTATCTCAGCACACGCGCATTCTGCAGCCCGTTCAGGCCGCGCCAGGCGATGTCGTTGAACACCGCCCAGCGGTAGGCGAGAATTTCGATCTGGTCAAAATCCGCCTCCGTCAGATCTTCCGCAGGTCGATCGAACGAGAAGAGGCGGGCCATCTCAGCGCGTGGGGGCAAGTGCAGTTCCGCCATCTTGCCGATACGCTGCCCCGTCATGTTCGAGCGGATATTGCCGCAAGGATGACGGATCAGGAAGACGATCTTCAGTTCCGGCACATGACGCGCCAGGGCAGGCAGCAGCATCTGATGAGAGACCGACTTGACTGCCAGTGTCACACCTGAAAGGTCAGCAAAATCGGGCACTTGAAGTCCACGCAGCCAAGGGGAGTTGCCGCCGGTAAACCGCTCCATCCCTGTCAGCATGTAGAGCAACCCACGTCGCGTTTCATGCGCCAGGCGCGAGCGATAGGGCTTTGCCAGGATCGGCCGCTTGCGCATCGCGCGCAGCGGGCGCGTCGCGAACAACGTCTCGGCATAGCCCCGTATTGCGCCCGCATCCGACGGATCGGGGCGGGCCACAAACCGTTCGGGTTCGTGCGAGGAGAAAACCATGGGGTGATGGTCGAATATCTTCGAAACCCAACTGGTACCGGATCGCCCAACCCCATGGATCAGAACCGGTAGCTTGCCGGTCTTGGTGAGTGCGGTCATCTGGCCCTGCGCCTTGTCGGGTGGCTATTGCCCGACCATGTCGTTCAGCGTTTTCTGGATCACGTCCCGCGGCGGGAAGGGCGCCTCCCCAGCCAGGCCAAGCGCCTGGTCCAGATGCGGGCGCGCGTCGCCCGGACGCTCCAGCGCCACGTAGACCATGCCCAGATGGTAGTGAACCCAAGGGTTGTTCGGCAGCGCCTCGACCACCGGGCCGATCCGTTCCAGGGCGATCTTGTACTCGCCCTTCAGATAGCGGGTCCACCCATAGGTGTCGCGATATTGCGGCAGGTCCGAGGGGCGCAAACGGCTGGCGATGGTATAGGCACGCTCAACCTGTTCTGGCTGATCCGCCCTGTGATCCGACAAAAGACTGGCGAGGTTGTTGGCCACAAGCAGCGAATCCGGCACCCGGTCATAAAGCCGATCATAAACGTCGATTGCCTCATCAAACCGCCCCTGAACCTCGCGATACTGCGCCAGACGGGCCAGCAGGATGAGATTGTCGGGCGACAGCTCCAATCCCTCCAGCAGCAGGTTCTCGGCCGCCGCATCGTCACCGCGAACGAGGAAGAGCCGCGACAGCGCCGAATGGGCACCACCATTGTCGGGATCGATTGCCAGGATCTGGCGGAACTTCACCTCCGCCTCCTCCAGCTCGCCAGCGGCCAGATGGAAGTTGCCGCGCATGCCCAGCGCCTGAAGGTTCTGGGGGTTTTCTTCGAGCAGATCCTCGAGAAAAACAATCGCCTCGTCGATTTTTCCGTCGCGGACATAGGCCTGAATGAGGGCCGCAATCGAGAGTGCACGGCTGCGCCCCTCCTCCGGCAAGCCATCGCGCAGCAGGCTCGCGCCTTCGTCGAACCGCTCCTGTCCGATCAGAATCGCCGCACGCAACTGGCGCGCGCGGTCCGGGTTCAGCCCTTCCAGCGCGCGGGCGGCTTCCTCCGCACCCAGCCAGTTTTGCAAGCGCAACCTTGTAAAGCCCAGAAAATCGACCAGCCGAGCCTCGCTCGGGTGACGCCGGATCGCCTCGGCCAGCACTGTCTCGGCGGCGGTGAACCGGACCGAGCGCAGCAAGAACTGCACATATCGCTCGACCGTTTCGGGCTGGTAGCCGTCGGAGCGCACGGCCGACGCCAGACGATCATTCGCCAGATCCAGATTTCCTGCCAGTTCCTGCGCACGGCCCGCCATCAGCAACAGGCGCACATCGTCGGGCTCTTCCTCCAGACCCAGCCGGACAGTCTGGATCGCCTGATCGATCTCATTATCTTCGATCAGCCGGGCGAGTCGCAGAACCAGGGCATCCACATTGGTTGCATCCTGGTTCAGCACGGTGGTCACCAGCGCGTCCGACCCATCGCGATCCCCGGTGCTCAACAGCAGACGGGCGAGCACCACGCGGGCCATGTTCGCGTTCTCGCCAGCGGTCTCGATCAACTCGCGCAGATCGGCAATCGCCCGTTCCGGATCGCCGGTTTCGACATCGAACTGCGCTAGCATCAGTTGCAGGTTGAAGGGCTCCTCGGCGGTTTCGACTTTGGCGGCAAGGGCAGCGCGGGCCGCCTCGTCGCCTTTATGAATTCGAAGGAACCGGACGAGATCGTAGACGGCGCGGCGAACACCCGGTTGCGCCTCGGACAGTTTGAATAGCTCTGCTTCCGCGAGGTCCAGATCGCCAGTGCGGATCGCCCAGCGCGCCAGGCTTTCGCGAAACCGCAATTCGTCGGGGAAGACCTCCGCCATCTGTCTGAGTTGCGCGCCCAGCGCTGGCTGATTGTCCAGCCGTTCCAGCAGTTGGAGCTTGATCACATGCAGTGCAAGATTTTCGGGCGCGAGGTCCAACGCTTCATCCGCGCGGTCTAGTGCCCTGCTGGGATCGCCAATATCGTTGAAATAACTTACCTCGACCAGGGCCACGTCGATGTTCTGTGGATCGATCTGCAACGCACGGTCCAAGGCCGCACGGGCGGCGTCCGGGTTTGCTTCCTTCAGCGCGACTGCGGCATCCAGTGCATGCACCTCGGCCAATTCCGGCGCCAGGGCCAGCGCCGCGTCGACTTCCTCGCGGGCGCGGGCCATTTCATTTGCGCTGATATAGAAGCGTGTTGTCTTCAGATGGGCCTCGACATGCGCCGGATCCAGCTGAGTGACCGTCAGATACCGCTTGAATGCCTCGTTCAGGCGGCCGGCATCCTCGTGAAGGCGCGCGACAGCAAAATGCGAGGGCACGTGTTCGTCGTTGAGTTTCAGAGCGTTACGAAACTCCAGCATCGCCTTTTTCGGGGCGTTTTGTGCAATCAGTTCCTGCCCGCGCTCATAGTGTTTTTCGACCCGTTCCTCGACACTGTCGCAGGCCGCGACCAGCAGAATCAGTGCCAATGGCGCAAAGACGCCATTGCGCGCGCGGCGAACAAAACCGCTCAGTCCTTGCAGCGTCGTCATATGCTAAGGGTCCCTTCGTCTGCTCCCCAGCCAACACACATCGTGTCCCCGAACCAATCTCTAACATTGAGAGGGTGACCATATCATGGCGTGCATGAAGGTAAGGAGAAATCAGGTGAACACAAAAAAATAGGGGAGCGATCAACGCTCCCCCATTACAATCTCTATGTTCCGGGCAAGCGCCCGGAAGTTTTCTCAGGCGGCAGCCCGACGACGGCGGGCAACGAAGCCCAGACCGGCGATGGCCGAAAGTAGCAGTGCCAGCGAAGCAGGCAGCGGCACGGCCGAGACGGTGATGTTCGACAGACGCACGCCCAGGAACTCACCCGGTGTTTGCGGGGCAAGACCAGCGATCGCGATCTGCGTCACACCGCCTAGGGTGTTGAAGCCCAGGTCTGAGAGACTGTGGAAGCCGCCAACGGCGCCCGCACCAACTGCGCCCGCGCCAATCGTGAAGTCGGCGGTGAAACCGGTGTTGGTCGAAATCGTGAAGCTCTCGGCCTCGGCGCCTAGTTCGAAGATGGTCGCGTCTGAGATGAATACCTCGCGATCGAACTCCAGAACCAGAACTTCGCCCAAGCCCAGTTCGCCACCCTCAGGCGCACCAACGATACCAAGGCCGCGCGAGGACTGGTCGATCAGATCCGTTCCGTTTCCGTTGAAACCGAAAACATTCAGACCGATGCCATCCTGGCTGAAGCTCAGCGTATTCTGGTTGTCGGCACCTTGGCCAAATTCAAAAGTCACCGCGCCCGCAGTGAGCGGTGTTGCAAGTGCCATGAGCGACGCAATCGCCAGCGCTTTGATGTTCATCTTTGCAATCCTTTTTACAAAGTACCTGTCCGCAGGCGCGTCATTCATGACAGAACCCACCCGTCTCGCTTCCGCGAATATGCCAAAAACGCTTTTGTGTATCAAGGTGTAGAAGAAGTTAACGGCCCCGAAAGACACTGACAATCTTCGATTTCCGTCATGTTTTCGCCTCTTTTGGTGAAAAATTAGGCCAAGTGCCTCATAACGTGGCGACCCGACGTCAGGCGAGGGATCCGGCGCCCGTGTTGCGGCGCACACACGAATCAGGGCTGCAGCGTCAGGTTGTGTACGAGCGATAGGAAAAATCGGTGTCCTATTGCCGTGCCGTCCTCGCTTTCTTCGCTCAGACGAAAGAGATAGCCGAGGCCCAACTCCGTCCCCCTGCCGAGGCTGTAGGAGTATCGCGGCCCGAACGAGATGAGTTGCCGATTGTCGCCGTCCCCGTCCAGGTCCGCCCGCCGCGTATACGCAAGATTGGCCGAAACCCGGTTATTCCGTGTCAGCCGATAGCCGACGCTGCCGGCGATGCGGGTGAAGCTCTGCAACTCGCCCGTCGAACTAGGATCAACCTGCTGCGTCGCCGACAAATCGGCTTGAAGCTGGTCGTTCGTATAGTTGAAGGTCAGAGCGCCAGTGCCGCCGGTCTGAAACTGCGTACCTTCCCCGCCGGGTCCGTCTTCGGTCACACGCACGGCCACCGCACCGGCGCGCAAACCGAAACGATGGCGCGGCGTGCGCCGCTGGTTGAGCGCAACGGTGAAATCGAAAACCTGGCTGCGGTTCTCGGCCGGGTTGTCCGCCGCGAAGTAGCGCAGGTTGCCCGCAAAGCGCAGTGTGGTGAGGGAATTGATGCTATGTGCCCAACCTGCGCTAGCACCGAATGTCCGGGTGGGGTTCAGCCCCGCCACATCGTCGGTGAAATCGACTACCCGACCCAGCGTCCCTAGAAACAGAGTGCTGCGCGGGTTGAGCCGCCAGGAAAGCTCGCTGTCGTAGATGACGGTGATCTGGGTCGATTCCACGTCCGTGATCCCGGTGTCTTCAAGCTGTGTCACCGAGGTCGAGTTCGTCGAGGCGCTGAGGCTGCCAGTGAGTTCATAGTCCTTGCCGTCATAGCGAAGGTCGCTGGTCAATCTCGGGTTCAGGCGTGTTGCGTCATCGATATCCCCGGGGCCACCAAAGACCGCACCGCTGAAGCCAAGTGTCGTTGTGACCAGAGAGCGTTTGGTCTCGGCCTCCAAGGTCGTCGAGAGGCGCGTGCGCGAACCATAGATCGTACCGTCCGAAGGGGTTTCGAGCCCGCGATTGGTATCGACCTCGAATCGCTGCTCCGCCCGCGACCTAAGCGACCAGTCAACAGCAGGGCCGAACCCATTCGACGCCGCTGCCGCCGAAGGATCTGGTGGCACGGACTTTGCCATATTCAGCGGCTGAGATGGGGTAATGCCGGTATATGACTTGCCTGGCGCGACCGGAGGGCGTGGCGCGCGCACAGGCGCATTGGCGCCAAACCGCGTAACGATCGCGCCTGCCGGGTTGCTCGTATCCTTTGCAGTTACTGGCGGTACGAAGCCCAGCCAGGCGAGCGCGCAGACCAGTGCAACACACCTTGCGCGCTGCATTGCACGCGGGAAACGGCTGCCACCGCGCGGAGGCCCGCAGCCCTGTGCGGCTGCCATGGGGGCGCCCTATTCGAAAAGCCCGCGTTCGGGCACGACGATCACCGCCCCATCCGCGAGCGCGGCCAGATCACTGGCGGTAACGGCAAAGCCGTCCTCGACCGCGTCATAATTGAAGAGCCGCACTGTTTCGACATCCTCCACCACTTCGCGGATCTGAATACGCGCGCGTGCCGCGAAGGGGCCAGGGCCGCCGGCTACCGAAAGCGCCTCGAGAATGGTGATTGCCTCGTCCATTTCGAAGGTGTAGCGCCCGGGACGCGCGACTTCGCCCAGCACGAAGAACTCACCCCGCTCCTCAGGTTCCTCCACCTCGGCCTCCTCCAGCGCGACGCTGCTGACCGAGACGGTCACGCTGGGCGGCTCGATGAAATTACCCGCAAGACGGCTGCGGATGATGTTGCGGAGCTGTTCGGGCGTGCGTCCCTCGGCAGTCAGGGTACCAGCAATCGGCAGCGAGATCCTGCCATCGGGCCGGATCAGCACAGTGCGCGTCAGTTCTGGATCCTCGAGCACGATCACCTGAATCGTGTCGCCAATTTTCAGCACATAGGTCCCACCGGTCTGCGCCGAGGCGCCTGTCACGGTTGCCGCCGCAGCCCAAGCGAACACACAGGCGCTCAAAGCAGCCCTGATCAACACTGCTATCCCCAAACTCCGCATCACGTTCCTCGTGTTTTTGCCGTTGCGGTTCGTTTTTTGGCACTCTAGCGCAGAAGATCGCATAGGTCGAGCCAATTTTAAAAGCTATAACAACGCTATACACGAAACTCTGAAAGTGACTATTGAGCTTTCACGCACGCTCAGTAATACCCGTACCCATATTGGCTGGGATCGGGGTCTTCGGCCTTGTTCAGCAGCACGCCCAACAACTCGGTCTGATCGGTCAACAGCCGTTCACACTCCGCAACTTCTTCGGCCCGGGTCGAGCCGCCGCCGACAACCAGCAGGACACAATCCAGCTGCGGCAGCAAACCCATCACGTCGTCGCAGGCCAGCATCGGTGGAAGGTCATAAAGCACCACGTCCGGCGCCAGCGCGTCATACATTCCCTGCAATGCGCGCGGTACGCAGGGGTCGAGGATCAACTCAGCCGAGTCCGTGACCCGTTCGCTGTTCAAACCCAGTGCCAGGTTCGAGCCAGCCCGGCGTAGATAATTGGCAGCCTCGATCTCGCCGGTCAGGAACCAACGGGCTGGATCTGTCCGCTCCACCCCCAGCACGCGGGCGACATTGGGCAGGCGCAAATCCATATCCATCAGAATCGTGCGGCAGTTCGGCTGCCGAGAGAAGCTGAGCGCCAGATTGACCGAGGCGAAAGTCTTGCCGCAGCTTTTGGTGGCCGAGGTAATGCCCAGCCGCGTCCAGCCGTGTTTCTTGAACACCCGCAGGATTCGTGTCCGCAGGACATCGAACGCCATATGGGCGGGTTCGTTCTTTGCGTGAGCGATCACCCGGTTGCGTTCCAGATGATCGGGATCGAAGGTCACCTCTTCCAGCGCTGTCCAGGCAGCTTCATAGCGATCGGCGCCCGGGCTGCTTGGCATGGCCGCTTGGCGCGCGGCAGGCATGGCCATCGGACTCGCGCTGCCATGCTCTCGCATAGCACGAGCTTTCTGGATCGCTGTTTTCAGCCGCTCTACCACGCGATTGGGCCTTTCCAGTTAGCGGTTGTGCCGCAGGGTGGTGGATACCGCACCAGGCATTCTCAAGATGCGCAACACTGTCAAGACCCATCGCCGCCGGTCAGACCGCCAACAGAGCCGCGCCCAGCGACCGGTGCCTCGGCCCTGGGCGGGGCAGGTTCTGCGGGCGCCCGTGCCGCTGGCTGCTCTGTCGCAACAAGTGTCGGCGCACCGCCAAGCGGAGTGAACTGATTGAAGATGCCATTGCGCTCCATGCTGCTCATCAGTTCGCGCAAGATGTCGGTATCGATCACGTTGCGGTCGGCGGAGAAGCCGTAGACCAGGCATAGATCACAGAGCACATTGATCAACCGCGGCACACCCTGGGTCGCGTGATAGATCAGGTCGCAGGTCGCGGGCGGGAAGATCTCCCACTCCGCCCCGGCGATGTTCAGGCGTCGCTCGACATATTTATGGACCTCGTCGCTGCTGAGCGATCCCAGGTGAAAATCGGAGGTTATGCGCTGGGCGAACTGGCGCAGTTCGGGCTTGGCGAGCAGCTCGCGCAGCTCCGGCTGTCCGACCAGTATGATCTGCAGAAGCTGGTCCCGCTCCGCATTTATATTCGAGAGCATGCGCAGCTCTTCCAGCTGCTCCACGCCCAGGTTCTGGGCCTCGTCGACGATCAATGTGACCCGCTTGCCGGCGGCATAGCTCTCGACCACGAATTTCTGGAACCGGTCGAACCGCTGGACATGGCTCGCATCTTGATAGGGTTGATCGAACGCCATCAGCGCCCATTCCAGAAGCTCGCCCTTGCCTGCCTGGATGTTCGAAATCAACCCCGCCACCAGATCGTCGGGAAACTCCTCCAGCAACTGGCGCAGAAGCGTGGTCTTGCCCGCGCCAACATCGCCGGTGATCACCGTCAGCGGGGATGTGCTGAGGATGCCATAGCGCAGCATCGTGAACGTCATCAAATGCGCTTCCGACCAGTAGAGGAACGCCGGGTCGGGAACCACCTGGAACGGGCGCGCTTTCAGGCCATAGAATTCTTCGTACATCGTTCTGGACACGCCCGCTATGCTCTGCCGGTCCGCACGGATCGCGGCTCGGAATTTGCCAACCCCCACGCCGAAATATGAGCATTCCGGCGGTTCCACACTATCGGCGGCGTGATCATCGCCCAAAGATCCGAACAAACGGTATCCCGGGCCGCCGCCACTGCATCGCACCACCGGGCGTCCCGGTTCTGCATCGCGTCTTCGCAGGTGCATATAACACGAAACCCCTGCGATGAGGAGGTTTAGGCACAGAATGCGGCGCTTCTGCGATGTTCGATCCCATCTGGCGGACGTTAGCATCATGGCGTGCTGCGCTGCGCTGCGCTAAGGCAAGCACGGGAAGACGTGGAATTGGGAGAGCTTGCGATGTCCGGTCCATTCTCGCTCGCCATCGGTGGGACCCGGATCGCGATCTCGGTAGCCGACAGAGCCAGCCTGGATAAAGCGATCTCGCACCGTTTCGCGCGGGGGGATGGCTTCGCGCTGGCGACCCTGAATCTGGATCATCTGGTAAAATTGAAAACCTCCCCGGCTTTCGCGCGCGCCTATGCGACGCAGGATCTGGTTGTGGCCGATGGCAATCCGATTGTCTGGCTTTCGTACATGGCGGGACGGCCTGTGGACCTCATGCCCGGCTCGGATCTGGTGGAGCCGTTAACCCGGATGGCGGCGGCACAAGATATGCCGGTGGCACTGCTCGGCGCGACTGAGCCGGTTCTAAGGATGGCAGGCGAGACGCTTACCGGCAGGATTCCGCGCCTTCGCATTGTGGCCCATCTCGCGCCCTCGCAGAACTTCGATCCGGAGGGTGAGGAAGCCGCCGCAATGCTAGCAGAGCTTGGGCGTTCTGGCGCCCGCATCTGCTTTCTCGCGCTCGGTGCGCCCCGTCAGGAGATGTTTGCCGCACGTGGGCGCAGGGAATTGCCCGGCGTCGGCTTCGTCTCGATCGGTGCGGGGCTCGATTTTCTGGCGGGCAGCCAGCAACGCGCGCCGCGCTGGGTGCGCCGGATCGCGATGGAGTGGTTGTGGCGCATGGCACTGAACCCCGCACGCCTGACCGTGCGCTATCTACGCTGCATCGCGATATTGCCCGGCCTGATCATGAGCGCGCTGGCCGAGAGACGCGCGCGCTAGAGCCTGGCCTCGATGATGCGGATGATCTCGTCCAACCCGGTCCGCTCGACAATTCGCACGCCGAGCAGCTCCAGCGGCAAGTAGTACTGATCGATGGCGAAGAGCAGCGCCGGCAACCCTGCCACCAGCAGCAGAACCACGGTCGTCAACCAGAACCGCCTGCGCCGCCGTTCTCCCGCCGTCTGGATGTAGGGGATCGTCGCGACCGGGCGCAGATCCAGCATCCGCTCCATCTGCGCGGCGGATCGGATCGCCGGGTTCATTATCTCGATCAGGAAGGCAAGCGCCACGGCAAGGGCCATGCTGACTCCGCTGCCCAGCATAAGGATCTTGCGCCGGTTGGGCGAGACGGGTTTCTCCGCCACCACCGGGTTCTCGATCACCTCGAAGCGTTCAGCCTGTTGGTTCATTTCCAGCCGCTCGCCGGTTTCGGCCTCGACCCGCTTGCGCACGATGGTGCTGAGCTGTTCCTGGATCTCGGCATGACGGCGATAGAGCCCATTGATCGTCATCTCGATATTGGGCGTCTGCTGGATCGATAGTTCTAGCGCGGTCCGGCGCTCGTCAATGGCCGCCTTCTGATCTTTCAGCAGGGTGATCTGCGTGCCCAGCAGATCGATCTGCCGGCGCATTCCCATTTCCTGAATGCTCTGCGCCGTCGTTGTGCCGTCCTCGTTAGTAGTGGTCGGCAAGGTTGCCTCGAGCGCTGCGATCTGCGCCTTCAGGGTCCGCACCTCGCGATGATTTTCCGAGAACAAGGCGCGTTTTTGGGTCAGCAGTGCTTCAAGCCTGCGGATCTCGCGCTCCTCCGCTGAAAGGGCCGCGTCCGGCGCCGCGGTCCCGCCGGACATCTCCAGCGTGGCTTCCAGAGTGCCCCGCTCCTCCTCCAGTTCCAGGATCCGTCGGTCAAGCTCCTGATCGGTCTGCGCCAGGCGCGAGAGTTCCGAGCGGCGGAACTCCAGGCTGTCGGGCAGCGCCGCTTCGTTGTCGCGTTTATAGATGGTGATTTCGCTCTCAAGCGTGGCCAGAGCCCCGCTCAGCCGGTCCTCCTCCTGCTCGAAGAAGCCCAGCGTTTCGCTGGCGCGCTCGGTTCGGGCTCGCAGGTTCTGGTCCAGCACCGTGGTTACAAACTCGTTTGCGATCCGCGCTGCGTCGCCTGGATCGTTGAACGAGACCGAGATCGTGAAGGCCGAAATCGAGGTGTCGTTGCGCCGCTGACGTTTGCCGCTGACCGCAATCGCCTTGATCTTGGTGGCGTCGCGCACCAGCCCGATCTTCTCGGACAGGGTCAGATCGTCCCGGGCCGAGAACAACCCAAGTTCCTCGATCATGTTAAACAGATTGTCGCGCGTCATCAAGCGCTGTTCGATCAACTGCAACCGCTCGGCCGCCGAGGCGGTCACGGTCGAGCGAGCCAGTTCAGTCGGGATCTGCTGGCTCTCCACCAGGATCTTGGCGCTGGACTCATAAACCGGCGGCAGGAGGTAGGCGACGAACATCGAAATCGCGGCACCGAGCAGCGCCACGCCCGCAAGGATGGCAAAGCGCCTGCGAAACACCCGCCACAGATCGCGGATCGCCTGAGCCTGTTCCATGTCGCTCTCCTCTGGCGCCCAAGCCTGTTACTGGCTTGGCGCTATTGTCTGTCAATTCGCTGAATCGTCTTGGATTGTCACTTGCGTGCCAAAGAACCGGGTCAGTTCCGGAAGGGCATGAGACATCATCTGCCTCAGCCGCGCATCGGCTTGGGTTACCGGCTCCTCCGGCCCGATCGGGGTGAGCAGGCGGACCAGCGCGCCATCGGTACGCCCACTCTGCAATCCATCCCAGAGGAGATAGAGCTTGGCGGCATAATCCGAGGTGATCCGCCGACCCGCCTGATCGAACCAGTAGTAGACGAGCTGCTTCTCGAGCCCCTTCTGGATGATCGCCCGGTTGACCGGAATGGCGGTCGGCTGCCCGCCGATATCGACCGTAACCTCGGTCGCCTCGATCTCGGACATCTCCCATCCACCGGCGGGAATACAAACTTCGGGCGAATGGATGCCGCCGGTCTTGCCCTGATCGCGGTACCAGGCGACGAAGAGGTCGACCGGCGCAGGCGCATCGGTCGAGAAATAGCTGGCCGAGAGATAGTCATCCGCCGCCAAAACCTGGGCAATTTCGGGCGTCAGCTCCTGTCTAGCAGTGCTGCGCCATTCGCCAAGTTCGTTCGGAAAGATCAGTAGGGGATCGCGCTCGATCGGCGTTTGGGGGGGTGCCGCCAGCGGGCTCCACGCCAGGCCGGCCGCCGCGATGGCCAGCGTGCTTCCCAGCAGTGCGACCGAGGGGCGGATGTCGCGAACCCGCATCATCTGTTCACCCAACCCGGTGGTCTCGAGGTCCAGAACCTCCACCAGGCTGCGCCGGTCGCGAGCGAGCCATTGCAACACCCGCGCCAAGCCGATCATCATCAGGATGCAGGCCAGGAAGATCACCCAACCCTCGAAATAGTGCATGAACCCCTCGGCATGTTCGATGCCGTAATTGTCGACGATTACGCCGATCACTCCGATCCGGATGGAGTTCATCACGATGGTGATCGGAACAGCCGCCAGCAGAAGGATCGCCTTGTGCCAATACGATCCCTGATAGAGCACCGCGAAAATATACGTGAAGCTGAGGATCGGGAAGAGGTAGCGCAGACCCGAGCACGCCTCCGCCACATGCAGTTTGAACTCGCCCAGATCGATGATGTTGCCATCCAGAAAGACCGGGATCGCCATCATCCGGATGAAGGCAACCCCCAGCTCGGAGGAGATGAATTGCAGCGCAATCGATGTCTTCCAATAGAGGAAGAACGGCAAAGGCAGCATGAAGCAAAGATGCAGAACCGGTGGCCAGAACTGCTTGCCGCGTGCCCAGCCAAAGCTGACCAGCACCATGCCGCCCGACCAGACAATGATGGCGACTGCGATCAGCTTCTCGATTTGGGTGATGTTGCCGGCAAGGCCCAACAGCAGCGCCAGCATCAGGACCAGCACACCGGGCCAGCGATCGGTCACCGGGCCAGGATTGGCGGGCACGGTTTTCAATTGACGCAAAAAGAGATAGCCGGAGATCACAGGGATCAGCCAGCCATGGGTGTATTCCGGCACCTGCCAGGCGCGCACCAGCGCGGCGCCGCCCTGGTGTAAAAGGATAGACGCTGCGATGCAGGCCGCCGCGAACACCGCCGCGCCGGGCCAAAGCCTGGACAGAGAGGCCCCTTCGCGCCCCAGACCTTCGTCAGTCGATACGGCCATGTGCTTGTCGTCTCACATCCCACCAAGGCACGGGCGCACGCCCGCCATGATCCACTCTCTCGCAGCACTCTGATACCCTCACGCATCCGGCATGGCGAGGCGCAATGGCACCACGTTCTACGGATGTAGGAATTTTAGCACGTTCGTTGCGCATTTGCACAACCGCCGGGGGTTTGCTGCACTGCCGTTGTATGCAAGCCGCAGGGGCCGGTTGAAACAGATCGGCCTTCGTGCCAAAGCGGCGCCAGCGAAGAAAGGCCCCGGATGCTGAGCGTTATCATCCCCGCGAACAACGAGGCAGCTTATATCGGCCCCTGTCTCGACGCCTTGCTGGGGCAAAACCTGGACGGTCAGCCGATGGAGGTGATCGTCGCTGCCAACGCCTGCACCGACGCGACGGTTGAGATCGCCGACGGCTATCGCACTCGATTTGCCGATCTGGGCTACGACCTGACCGTTCTGGACATCGCGGAGGCTGGAAAGCCCAACGCGCTCAATCGAGCGGATGCGGAGGCGCAAGGGGATCTGCGCGCCTATCTCGATGCGGATGTGATCTGCAGCGAGGGGCTGATGGTCGCGCTTTGTAGGGCGCTGGAGGGCAATGCTCCCCGCTATGTCAGCGGAAAACTAGTGGTCGCGCCTGCGCAAAGCTGGGTGACGCGGCGCCACGCCCATCTGTGGGTGCGACTGCCCTTCATGACCGCTGGCGTGCCGGGGGCTGGACTATTCGCCGTCAATGCCACGGGGCGCGCGCGCTGGAAAGAATTCCCGCAGATCATTTCCGACGATACTTATGTGCGGCTGCATTTCACCCCGACGGAGCGCGTGAAGGTGCCGGACACCTATCTCTGGCCGATGGTCGAGGGGTTCGCGCGGCTGGTGCGGGTGCGTCAGCGTCAGGCCGCCGGTGATGCCGAGATTGCCGCGAGGTACCCGCATCTGCTGAAGAACGAGGGCAAGCCGAGCCTGGGCGCAGCGGGACATCTGCGCCTGCTTCTGGGGCACCCGGTCAGCTATGCCGTTTATGTCGCGGTGATGCTTGCGGTGAGGCTGCGCTCGATCACCAGCGGCGATCAGGGATGGACGCGAGGGCGCTGAGGGCGCGTATCGGGCAACGCATATCTAACCCAGGCGGCGCAGGCGCTCCGCAACCCGTTCCTCGGCCTCGATCTGAGCGGCTTCCTGCGCCGCCCTGTCCGCAGCCAGATCGGCCTCGAACTGTTCCGCCATCAGATCAGCGGTCCATTGCCATAGATCATCCTCCGCGTCCGGCGGCGCCTCGCCCGGCTGATCCTCCAGCACCACGGGTTGCGCGACGAAACCGGTCAGCCAGATGCCGCGATACCATCCATAGGCCAAGGTAAGCGTCATCGCCCCGCCGCCCAGCCACGCGGTCATGATGCCGGCGAACCAGGCCCGGCCTGTGCCCCCCGCCCATATGCCGAGCCAGACCCCGGCCAAGGTAGACAAGGCGTATCCCATAATGACGAAGCGTAACCAAGGAAGCATGACTGTAATGAGACATGACTGGTGTTAGGAAATGATTAAGTGCCGGTGCCAAGAGGTCCCGGATCAAGTCCGGGACATCGGGGCGAACAGCGGATGACACTCGATCGATGTGGGCGACATCAGAAGCCCAGCCGCGACAGTTTGTTGGCGATCCGACGATAGAGGATCGGTGGCAGAAAGTCCTGCGCCATGGCGCGCCGCGCCACCTTGCGGTCGATCTCGTCCACCGTGCCGGGGCGTGGCTTGAACAGCGTTGTATGCGACTTGCGCGAGGCATCCCAGGTGGCCGTGTAGTAGTAAAGCGCGATCGAAAGCCTCGGCTTGCCCTCTGGGTGGTTCACAGGCACGGGATTGCCGTGGAAAGTGTCGGAGCCGGTCGAGAAGCAGACCATCCGGTTGCGCATCGGGGCAAAGCTGGCCTCCTTGCGGCTCATCTCCTTGTCCCAGATTTCGAAACAGCCCCCCCAATCCTCCTGCCAGTCATCGTTGAGGTAGATCAGGACGTTCAGCCGACGCTCCAGGTTCATCTGCTTATGATGATTGAAGTCGGCATGGATATCCAGATGCCCACCATTCAGCGTCTTATGGATACCGGCGCCGATGAAATAGGGGTCGGGTATCAATCCTTTGATGCCGGTCAGTTCCTCGAGATAGAGGATGAAGGGCCGCGCATTGAAGGCGTGAAAAAGGCTCTTCGTGAAAGTCGGCAAACGTTCGGGATTGTAGGAGGATTTCAGTCGCTCCTGTGCACGGTCGAAACTCGCCTCCGCATCCGGCAGGCTTTCCAGATCCGCCCGGACGCGGTCGATGATGTCCTCCGGCAGGAACCCATCGATGCAGGTGTGGTTATACGGCTTCGCGGATTGATATGCGTCGGCATGCGGTGCGGCGGCCTGGCGTGCGGCATCGGTTTCCACATAAAGCGTCTCAGGATCGATCGGATATGCAGGTGCGGACATGGCTGCTCTCTCTGAACGGTGATCGGTCGTGGCGGAGTCAACCATCACGGGTCTCGCGTGACAAGCTCGCAGAAAAGACCTTGACGATGGGTTTCAGTGGCTGCCCTGACGCACGAGGACGACTCGCACGGTTTTGAACAGGATCATCAGATCCAGCCAGAAGGACCAGTTACGGGCATACCAACAGTCGAGTCGCACACGCTCCTTATGCGTGGTCGAAGCGCGTCCTGCGACTTGCCACAACCCGGTAATCCCCGGTGTGCAGCGGATGTAGTGGTCGATCGCATCGCTGTCGAAATAGGCGTGATCGCTGGGATAGCCCGGGACATCTGGCGATACGATGGGGCGCGGGCCGACCAGGCTCATCTCTCCGCGCAGCACGTTGAAGAGCTGGGGCAACTCGTCCATCGAGGTCTTGCGCAGGAACGCGCCCAGCGGCGTGATCCGCGGGTCGTTCGAGAGCTTCTGATAGGTTTCCCACTCCTGACGCATGGCAGGATCGCTCGCCAGCAGCTCGGCCAGATATCCTTCGGCATCCTTTCGCATGGTCCGGAACTTGTAGCAGCAGAACCGCTGGCCATCTCGACCAATTCGGGTCTGTGCGAACAGCACTGGCCCGCCTTCCAGCATCAGCAGCACGCTGATAATCGCCATGACCGGCAGAATGACTACCAGCCCTACCAGGGTCAGAGTCATATCGAAGAGCCGTTTGACCACGCGCGCGGGCCAGTCCGAACCGCGGGGCTGGATATCGGCCATCACCATGTCCGCGCCCACAACCTTATGCAGACTGAGCCCGTCGCGGGCCAGATCGTCGAAAGGCAACACGACGCTGTAGGGCCGTTCGGCCGCCGTAAGCATCGCTATAGCCACTTTGGCGTTGTCAATCTCGGTTGGAGAGGGCGCCAGAACCGTCAGCAATCTGTGCACCGGCACGCCGTTCCTGCGCGCCATCCGGTCCAGAAGCCGGCTGAGATTTTTGGGATCATGGCCGTCCAGCGCCAGATCCGTCAGAGAGACTTCCTGCATAAGCTTGACGGGTGTCGCGCGGCTCTCGCGCAGTTCGCCCACCAAGCGTTCTGAGTCGATGCCGCTGCCCAGCAGCACCACATAGCTGGTCATAGACTGTCGCACAGCCGGGAACGAGCGGACCGCCATGCGCAGTGCGATCACGTTGACCGCGATCAGCGGGTAGGCCGCCATGAACCACAGGCGCGAGGAATGATCGCGCAGGATGAATTGCAAGGTCGCGTCGAACAAGGCGACCAGGCCGACCCCGCCCACAATCCGTCGGATCTCGTCAAGCTCGGGCACGCTGCGGCGATACAGGCCGCCAAAGGCAAAGACGCCCAGAGCCAGCAGACTCAGCGGCACAAGCTCGCGTAGACGATCCGCCTGCAGGACCGAGACGGACCCACCGCTCTGCCCCCAGGCCATCCGCATTCCGTCGGCCACCATCGCCGCCAGCACAAAGCCGATGACGATTGCCAGAAGATCGGTCATAACCATCAGAACGGCGAACCGCCTGGTGCGGTTGGAACGCCCCGGCCGGTGATACTTCGCCCCAGTGGCCGAGAACCAATCCGTCAGCAGTTTGGGTTGGCTGTCTTCGACTACGGCACCATCGCTTGCGACGAGCGCACGCCTGGCCGTCGCGAGGACAGAGCTATCGACTGTCTTGGTCAAGTCTGCGATTCCACTTCTCGGCCTTTGTCCACATCGATGCTGGCGCATCATCTTTTACGCCAAACAACCCCCCGTACTTCGAGGTCACATGCATCGCTGTCCGGACTTCGCCGAGCCAGCATCATCGCCGTCACGTCTCACACGCGAATAGGCATAACATATTCGCCAATGGCTTGCGACGGTTCAGATTTATTTGTCGCAGTTCGGGAAGTTTTGCCCAGAAATGCAACAAGTGACCGTAGTTTTCGAGCAAGAAGTAAGCAACTAAATGCGGCGAATTTGGGTCCTACCTGAGATGCTGGCGCGAGATCGCCTGAATCTCTCCCACGACCCGGCGGTGAAGGACCTTCCAGCCCATTCTGCGGGATGCCTTTTCAAGAATCACCCGGCCCGTACCGTAGCGCCGGGCGAGAAATCGCCAGACGGCCAGCTTGTCTCTCAGTCGCATCCAGGCGCGCTCCAGGCCGGTCGGGGTCCTCTGCGGCACGCCGCTCGGCTGGTATCCCCGCTCTACCAGCGTCGCGCCCAGCTTGCCTTCGACCAACGCAAGATCCTGCGGGGCCATCTTGCGGCGCCACTGCTCCACCAGGCTGGGATCGGGCGCGCCATATGTCGACCCCTCGTCGTAGCCGAGCATGGCCGCATCGAATGGCACCCCCAGAAACGCGCAGACGCGGCCCAGCTCGTCCTGTGGCGCGCGGATCAGCTCCTCATAGCGCAGATCGAGCGCTCGATCCTCCCGCAGGTCCCGAGAGACCCGGTCCCAGGCGCGCTCGGTCTCGATCCAGCCATCGACGCCGAAATAGGGCAGCCCTGCCCAGCCCATACCGATGCAGGATCGCGCGACATCGCGGGGATCGCGCAAAAGGTGCAGGATGGGTGCCTCGGGTAGCAGTGCCGCGATCTTGTCGACATGGCGATGGACGGCCAGGACGAGCCTCGCTGCGGACCCGTCCTGCAATTGACGCAGAAACTCTGCCAGCAAGGCCGGCCCATCGTTGTCCCGTTCGGGGGTACCATCAGGCACTGCGAGGCCCGCATCGCGGAACACGCGGCTGAGGGTCAGCGCATCGAGGTCGTAGGACCACCGACCGTCAGGTCCCCGCGCGATATGATCGAACAGATAATCCGCCTCGCCCGGATTTATGAAGGCGGGATGCGCCCTCAGCATCAGCCGGAACATTGTGGTGCCCGAGCGGAGTGCACCATAGACGAAGATGGACGCGGCCTGCGCTTTCTGCTCAGTACCAGACATTGGGCAGGCCGCCCCCGATCAACTCACCTGAGGCAGAAGCGCGTCCATCGAGGCCTTGGCATCGCCATAGAACATGCGCGTATTCTCCTTGAAGAACAGCGGATTCTCGATACCGGAGTAACCTGTGCCGCGCCCGCGCTTGCAGACGAAGACGGCCTTGGACTTCCAGACCTCCAGCACCGGCATGCCGGCGATGGGGCTGCCCGGATCGTCCTGTGCGGCCGGATTGACGATGTCGTTGGCGCCAATGATGATCACCGCATCCGTCTGGGGAAAATCGTCATTGATCTCCTCCATCTCCAGCACGATGTCATAGGGCACTTTCGCCTCGGCCAGCAGCACGTTCATATGCCCCGGCAAACGGCCAGCGACGGGGTGGATGGCAAACCGCACGGTCTTGCCCGCCGCCCGCAGCTTGCGCGTAAGTTCGGAAACCGAGCCCTGCGCCTGCGCCACCGCCATGCCATAGCCCGGCACGATGACCACGCTGTCTGCGTCATTGAGGGTCGAGGCGACCGCGTCGGCCGAGGCCTCGATCATCTCGCCCTCGATCTCCTGACCGCCGGCCTGCGCCTCGCCGCCCCAACCGCCCAGGATCACGCTGACGAAGGAGCGGTTCATACCCTTGCACATAATATAGGAGAGGATCGCACCGGACGAGCCGACCAGCGCGCCGGTCACGATCAAGAGGTCATTGCCCAGCGTGAAGCCAATCGCCGCCGCCGCCCAGCCGGAATAGGAGTTGAGCATCGACACCACGACCGGCATATCCGCACCGCCAATCGCCATGATCAGATGCCAGCCGATTGCGCCGGAGATCACCGCAACCAAGAGCATGGTCCAAAGACCCGCACCGTTCAGATACATGATCCCCAACACGATGCAGAGCGCGAAGCCAGCAAGATTGATCTGATGGCGCATCGGCAATGTGAGCGCCGCGGAGGAGATCTTGCCCGCCAGTTTGCCATAGGCAACGATCGAGCCGGTAAAGGTGATCGCGCCGATCAGAATGCCCAGGAACAGTTCGACCTTCAGGATCGACAGCTCAACAGGGGTTTTCTTCGCAATGGTTTTGGCGAAACCTGCCAACTGATCCACGGTGCCAGCGTTTTTCGCCGCCAGCGCGGCCGACATCTCCAGGTCCGCGTTGATGCCGATGAAGACCGCCGCGAGCCCGACAAGGCTGTGGAAGCCCGCCACAAGCTCGGGCATCTGGGTCATCTGAACCTTGTTGGCGACGATGTATCCGCCGATACCGCCGATGGCGATCATCAGGACCAGCAGCCAATAGGACCCGACCCCAGGCGCGCCAACCGTGGCCCCGACCGCCAGGGCCATGCCGATGATGCCGTACCAGATGGCGCGTTTCGCCTTCTCCTGGTTCGAAAGCCCGCCCAGAGCGAGGATGAAGAGGATTGCCGCGACCACATAGGCCGCACTGACCAGTCCGATGCTCATTGTTCCTGCCCCCCCCTCAGCTACGCTCGAACATGGCGAGCATCCGGCGTGTCACCAGGAAGCCGCCAAAGATGTTCACCGATGCCATCAGCACCGAAAGCGCCGCCAATATGGTTACAACCGTCGAGCCCGAGCCTATCTGCAAGAGAGCGCCTACGATGATAATCGACGAGATTGCGTTGGTGATCGCCATCAGGGGCGTGTGAAGCGCATGCGCGACACCCCAGATCACATAGAAGCCGACAAAGACCGCCAGCACGAAAACGATGAAGTGCTGCATGAAGCTGCCCGGCGCCACCGTGCCAACCAGCAGCAACAGCGCACCGCCAATGCCCAGCATCCAGGCGGTGCGATCCAGCGCCTTCTTGGCCGCGGCCTCTTCCTCGGCCCGGACCTCTTCCGGCGACTTTTCGGGAGCCTTCTTCTTCGGCTGTGCCGCAATCGCTGCAACCTTGGGCGGCGGCGGGGGATAGGTGATCTCCCCCTCATGACAGACCAGCGCGCCGCGGATCACGTCGTCTTCCACGTTAATGACCGGCACGCCGTCTTTCTCGGGCGTCAGATCGTCCATCATGTGCCGAATATTGGTAGCGTAGAGGTTCGAGCTCTGCGTCGCCATCCGGCTGGGAAAGTCGGTATACCCGATGATCGTCACGCCATTGTCGGTCACGATCTTCTGGTCCATGACAGTCAGGTCGCAGTTGCCACCCTTTTCAGCCGCCAGATCGACTATGACAGAGCCGGATTTCATCATCCCCACCATATCCTCGGTCCAGAGCTTGGGTGCGGGGCGGCCCGGGACAAGGGCTGTGGTGATGACGATGTCGATCTCCGGCGCCATCTCGCGGAATTTTTCGAGCTGCTTTTCGCGGAATTCGGGGCTCGAGGGGGCGGCATAGCCCCCGGTGGTGGCCCCGTCCTGGGCCTCCTCCTCGAAATCCAGGAAGACGAACTCCGCTCCCATAGATTCGATCTGTTCCGCCACTTCAGGGCGCACATCGAACGCGTAGGTGATCGCACCCAGGCTGGTGGAGGTGCCGATGGCGGCCAGGCCGGCAACACCTGCACCGACGACCAGAACCTTTGCGGGCGGAACCTTGCCCGCCGCCGTGACCTGGCCTGTAAAGAACCGCCCGAAATTGGCACCCGCCTCGATCACCGCGCGATAGCCTGCGATGTTCGCGGTGGAGCTGAGCGCATCCATCTTCTGCGCCCGGCTGATCCGGGGAACCATGTCCATCGCCAAGACGGACATCTTCTTTTCGTTCAGCTTTGCGAGAAGCTCCTCCTCCTGTGCCGGCCAGATGAAGGAGATCAGGGTCTTGCCCTCGGGTGCTGCCGCCACTTCCTCGGCGGATGGCGCGCGTACCTTAGCGATCACATCGGCCTGAGACCACAAATCTGCGGCGCTGGGCACCACGCTCACCCCTGCGGCTTCATAATCCGCGTCCGAGAACGAAGCTGCCAGGCCCGCACCGCTTTCCACCAGACAATCATAGCCCAGCTTCTGCAGCCGCCCGGCGCTTTCGGGGGTCAATGCGACCCGCGCTTCACCTTGGTAGAGCTCCCTTGGTGCGCCTATCTTCATCAGGTCTTCTCCTAATGTTTCTTCTTTTTGGGAGGGATCAGGTCAGTGATCGTGCCTTCGAACATCTCCGCCGCAAAGTTCACCGTCTCACTAAGCGTCGGGTGCGGGTGGATGGTGTGGCCAATATCGGTCGCATCGGCCCCCATTTCGATGGCCAATGCCACCTCAGCGATCAGATCTCCCGCGTTTGGTCCCACGATGCCCGCGCCTATAACCCGGTCGTCGGCTTCATCAAAGATAAGTTTTGTTAAGCCCTCTTCACGCGCGATGGAGAGCGAGCGCCCCGATGCGGCCCAGGGGAAGACACCCTTGCCCACTTTCAGACCCTTCTCCTTGGCTTCGTTTTCGGTGACGCCGACCCATGCGACCTCCGGGTCGGTATAGGCGACCGAGGGGATCACGCGGGCATCGAAGGCGCGTTTCTTACCGGCTGCGACCTCGGCCGCGACCTTGCCCTCATGCACCGCCTTATGGGCCAGCATGGGTTGTCCGACCAGGTCGCCGATGGCGAAGATGTGGCTCTGCCCCGTACGCATCTGATTGTCGGTGGCGATGAAGCCGCGGTCATCCACGGTGACGCCCGCCTTGTCGGCATCGATCAGCTTACCGTTTGGCTTGCGCCCTACCGCGACCAGTACCTTGTCGAACATGTCGTCAAAGCTGCCATTCGGCCCTTCGAAAGTGACTTTCAGGCCCTTCTTTTGTGCTTCGACCGAGGTTACCTTGGTCTTCAAGTGGATCTTCTCGTACCGGCCTTCGATGCGTTTGTGTAGCGGCTTGACCACATCCTTGTCACAGCCCGGGATGATCTGATCCATGAGTTCGACCACTGTGACTTTCGAGCCGAGCGCGTCATAGACACAACCCATCTCCAGCCCGATGATCCCGCCGCCCAGGACCAGCAGGCGTTTGGGGATATCCTCCAGCTCCAGCGCGCCGGTCGAGTCGATCACGCGGGGGTCGTCATGCGGGATGAAGGGCAGCGTGACCGGTTCCGATCCCGCCGCGATGCAGGCCTGGTCGAAGCTGACCACGGTGGTCTTGCCGTCCGAGCCCTTGACCTCGATCGTGTTCGAGGAGGTAAACTTGCCATACCCCTCGACCACCTTAACCTTGCGGGCTTTTGCCAGACCGTTCAGCCCGCCGGTCAGCTTGCCGACCACGCTGTTTTTCCAGTCGCGCATCTTGTCGAGGTCGATTTTTGGCTTGCCAAGGCTGAGGCCGAAATGCGCCATCTCCTCCGCCTCGGTGATCACCTTGGCCGCGTGCAGCAGGGCCTTGGAGGGGATGCAACCCACATTCAGGCAGACGCCGCCCAGGGTCGGGTCCTTTTCGATCAAAACCGTGTCCAACCCCAGGTCGGCGGCGCGGAAGGCCGCCGTGTAGCCACCCGGGCCTGACCCCAGCACGACGAATTGGGCATGCACATCACCCTTCTTGCCATCGAACGCCACAGGCGCAGCAGCGGCGGGCGCAGCAGGTGCTTCGGTAGACTTCTCGGGGGCTGGCGCCTCGGCAGCGCTTTCGGTTTCCAGCGTCAGGATCAGCGATCCTTCCGAGAGCTTGTCGCCTGCGCCCACCTTGATCTCCACCACCTGGCCAGCAGCGGGGCTGGGGACCTCCATGGTGGCCTTGTCGGACTCGAGCTCGATCAGCGGGTCTTCCGCGGTCACGGTGTCGCCAGGCGCGACCAGAATCGAGATCACCGGCACATCGGTGAAGTCGCCGATATCGGGAACTTTGACGTCAATCACTGGCATGATCCGATCCCCCTCAGAGCATCAGCCGGCGCACATCGCCGAGCAGGTGTTTCAGGGTTGCGCAGAAGCGCGCGGCCAGCGCCCCGTCGATCGCGCGGTGATCATAGCTGAGGCTCAACGGCTGCATGTTGCGCGGCACGAATGCCTCCGAACCCTTGTCCCAGACCGGCGCCATTTTCGAGCGCGTAAGCCCCAGGATCGCCACCTCAGGCGCGTTCACTATGGGTGTGAAGCTGGTGCCCCCAATGCCGCCCAGCGAGGAAATCGTAAAGGTCGCCCCCTGCATATCGCCGGATTTCAGTGCCCCTTCGCGGGCCTTGGCCGAGAGATCGCCAAGCTCCTTCGAAATTTCGATGATCCCCTTGCGGTCGGCATCCTTGACCACCGGCACCATCAACCCGTTGGGCGTGTCGGCCGCAAAGCCGATATTGTAGAAATCCTTCTTGATCAGCTTGTCGCCATCGGGATGGATCGAGGAATTCACCTCCCAATGGGTCTTCAGCGCGCTGACGCTGGCCTTGATCACGAAGCTGAGCAGCGTGACGCGATACCCCTCCTCTTTCGCCGTCCCATCCAACTCGCGCCGATAGAGGTCGAGATCGGTGATATCGGCCTCCTCGTTATGGGTCACATGAGGGATATTGAGCCAGGAGCGATGCAGCGCGGGGCCGGAGATCTTCTTGATCCGGCTCATCTCGACCTCTTCGACAGGGCCGAATTTCGAGAAATCGACGGCGGGGATCGGCGGGATGCCCATGCCACCCTCGACCGGGGCAGCGGCAGGCGTGGCATCCTGTTTGAAGAAATTCGTCACATCCTCACGCAGGATGCGGCCCTTGCGGCCCGAGGGTTTGATCTTGCCGAGATCCACGCCCAACTCACGCGCAAACGCGCGGACCGAAGGCGAGGCATGGGCGGTCTTGAATGCCTCCTCGTTCACGGCGGCCGCGGGCGCCGCCGCAGGCGCTGCCGGGGTCGAGGGGGCCTGGGCCTCGGGCTCCTGCACGCCTTCCGGATGCGGGGCATCCACCGGCGCCTTGGCGTCGACCACCTCGACTGTCATGATCACGCTGCCTTCGGAGACAGCGTCGCCCTCCTTGACCAGAATCTCGGTGATATCGCCCACAACGGGACTTGGCACCTCCATCGTGGCCTTGTCGCTTTCCAGCTCGATCAGCGGGTCTTCCTCGGCCACATGATCGCCCACAGCAACGAGGATCGAGATGATCGGAATGTCCGTGAAATCGCCAATATCCGGGACTTTGACTTCAATCTTCGACATTGTTTTTCCTTCCTTATCTGCCGCTTCGGCGCCTGTAGGTCAGGCAGTCCTCGGATTGGCTTTGTCGGCATCGATATCGTATTTCTTCTGCGCCTTCTTCATGTCGGCAGCAGTGACCGCCCCCTCGCGAAACAGGGCATAGACCGCGGCGGCGGCAATGTGATTGGCGTCCACCTCGAAATGCCGGCGCAGGTTGGCGCGGCTGTCCGAGCGGCCATAACCATCGGTGCCCAGCACATGGAAAGGCTGGGGAACATAGGCACGGATCTGCTCGGCATAGTTCTTCATGTAATCCGTCGCGGCGATCACCGGGCCCTTGGCCTTGGCGAGCATTTTGGTCACGTACGGATCTTTGGGCTTGGCTGCGGCGCTCAGTCGGTTCTCGCGCTCCACATCCTGCGCCTCGCGGGCCAACTCGTTCAGGCTCGTCGCGGCCCACAGGTCCGAGGTGATCCCGAAATCCGCCTTCAGCATCTCGGCCGCGTCCATCGCCTGACGGAAAATCGAACCGCAGGACATCAGGTTCACATGCTTCTTGCCTGGGCGTGAGGTTTTCGAGAACTGGTAGAGCCCCTTGACGATACCCTCCTCGACGCCTTTGGGCATGTCGGGATGGCTGTAATTCTCATTCTCGACGGTCAGGTAGTAATAGACGTCCTCCTGATCGACGAACATCCGCTTCAGACCGTTTTGCACGATCACTGCGGTCTCGTAGGCGAAAGTCGGGTCATAGGAGATACAGTTCGGTACCATACCCGCCATGATATGGCTGTGGCCATCCTGGTGCTGCAGACCCTCGCCATTTAGCGTGGTGCGACCGGCGGTGCCGCCGACCAGGAAGCCGCGCGCCCGCGCATCGCCCGCCGCCCAGCATAGATCACCCACTCGCTGGAAGCCGAACATCGAATAGAAGATGAAGAACGGGATCATCGGCACGCCATGGACCGAGTAACTGGTCGCCGCGGCGATCCAGTCTGCCATGGCGCCGGCCTCGTTGATCCCCTCCTGCAGGACCTGGCCGGTCTTGCTTTCCTTGTAGAACATCAGCTGGTCGGCATCTTCGGGTTTGTAGTTCTGGCCGAGCGGGTTGTAGATGCCGAGCTGACGGAACATCCCCTCCATCCCGAATGTGCGGCTTTCATCCGGCACGATAGGCACCACCTGCTTACCGATCTTCTTGTCGCGGCAGAGGGTGTTGAGCACCCGGACAAAGGCCATGGTCGTAGAAATCTCACGCTCTCCGGTGGATTTCAGCAGCGCTTCGAACGCGCTCAGATCCGGGATCTCCAGCTTGGGCGTGTCCTTCCAGATCCGCTGCGGGAAGGATCCGCCCAGCTTCTCGCGATGGCTGAGCAGATAGTCACGCTGTTCGTTGCCCAGCGTGACATAGGGCGCGTCGGGCAGGTCCTCGTCCTTCACCGGGATCTTGAAGCGGTCGCGGAAAGCGCGGAGCTGATCCTCGGCCATCTTTTTTTGCTGGTGGGTGATGTTCTGGCCCTCGCCCGCTTCGCCCATTCCGTAGCCCTTGACGGTTTTCACCAGCAGGCAGGTCGGTTGACCCTTGGTATGCGCGGCGCGGTGCATGGCGGCGTAGACCTTGTGGGGGTCATGCCCGCCGCGCTGCAGGTTCCAGATATCCTCATCGCTCATATCCGCGACCAGCGCCTTGGTTTCGGGATACTTGCCGAAAAAATTCTCGCGGGTATAGGCACCGCCCTTGGCCTTGAAGGCCTGATAGTCACCGTCGATGGTCTCCTCCATCAACTGACGCAGCTTGCCCGATGTGTCCTTCTCCAACAGCGCGTCCCAGCCAGACCCCCAAATCAGTTTGATTACATTCCAGCCGGCGCCGCGGAACTCGCCCTCCAATTCCTGGATGATCTTGCCGTTGCCGCGCACCGGGCCATCCAGCCGTTGCAGGTTGCAATTGACGATGAAGATCAGATTGTCGAGCCCCTCGCGCGCCGCGATGGACAGGGCGCCCAGGCTCTCGGGCTCGTCCATCTCGCCATCGCCCAGGAAGCACCAGACCTTGCGGTCAGCCATGTCGATCAGGCCGCGGTTGTGCATGTATTTCATGAACCGCGCCTGATAGATCGCGGTTAGCGGACCGAGGCCCATGCTCACCGTCGGGAACTGCCAGAAATCCGGCATCAGCCAGGGATGGGGGTAGGAGCTGAGGCCGGTGCCATCGCACTCGCTGCGGAACTTGTCCAATTCCTCGGCGGTCAGCCGCCCCTCCATGAACGCACGGGCATAGATGCCGGGGATCGCGTGGCCCTGAAAGAACACCAGATCGCCGCCATGGTCCTGCGTCCGGGTGCGCCAGAAATGGTTCAGGCCGATATCGTAGAGCACGGCTGACGAGGCAAAGGAGGCGATGTGGCCGCCGTACTCGCTGGACTTCTTGTTGCGGCGCACGACTGTCGCCATGGCGTTCCAGCGATTGATCGTGCGGATCCGCCATTCCAGCTCGACATCCGCCGGAAACGGTTCCTGCTGATCCACCGGAATGGTGTTGAGATAAGGTGTGGTGGCGCCGAAGGGCAGATTCGCCCCCCGCGAGCGCGCGGCGGAAACCGCCCGATCCAGCAGGAAATGCGCCCGGTCGACGCCGTCACGATCGATGACGTCTTCGACGGAGTCCAACCACTCGCTGGTTTCAATCGGATCGAGATCGCCCGGGGTTGCGCTGTCATTCGCTGGCATCATCATCGCCTTTCTGTCGTTTCCGCCCATGCCATGACAGTTTCAGGTCCTGTCTATGGCATAAATTGGTCTGTTATTCTTACCTGTTAGAGCATGCTGCACCTGCGAGAAACCCTCGCCAACGCATGGCAGTCATGCGCCTGTCGCAACGTAAGGCGACATATACGGTCGACAACTGCGCGAATTGAGAACAAAGACTTCAGAAATCGCTCCCCTCTGACCAAGTCGCCGCGCAGATCTGCCGTTGCAGTGCAGTTGATGGGCACGGGCCGCCCTTGGGCCAGAGAGTGCGGCGCAAACGGCGTGCGATCAAGGCCCCGTTGATTAATGCCTCTCGCCGCCTCTGGTTCCAATGGCCCACAACCCTAGCGAGACCGCGTCAGGGAAGCCTAGCGACAAACACGGCAGGGAAAGACGGGGGCAACAACTTGACCGACGGAACACAGCAGCCGAAGGTGCGAGCGTTCTCTGGACAGGAAAGGTGCTATGTCGAACATAGCTTCGATACCCAGCCTTCTGAACGTGCCGGACCGGTGCAGCGATTGCCCGATCCGCAATCGTGCGGTTTGCAGCTACAGCACTCCGAACGAATTGGCGGAGCTCGACAAGATCAAATTCTATCGCGACTTCGACCCGGGGCAGGAGATCGTGGGCGAGGGCGAGATGACGCAGTCCCTCGGCTCCATCGTCGAGGGCGTCGTCGCCCTGCACAAAGTGATGGAGGACGGACGGCGCCAGATGGTCGGCCTGCTTTTCCCGTCCGACTTCCTGGGCCGACCGCTGCGCCCGTCGGCACCTTACGACGCGGTGGCCATCACCCAGGTACGGATGTGCCTATTCCACCGCAGCCAATTCGAGGAAATGCTGAGCCAGCAACAGACGCTGGAACGGCGGCTGTTGGAGATGATGCTGGACGAGTTGGATGCTGCCCGCGAATGGATGCTTCTGCTGGGCCGCAAGACGGCGCGCGAGCGGTTGGCAAGTTTCCTCATGATCCTGGCACGCCGTGCCGCCGCGATGGAACAGAAGGCCATGTCGGACGGGCTGACCTTTGCCCTGCCGCTGACCCGCGAGGCGATTGCCGAATATCTCGGCATCACTATCGAAACCGTCAGCCGCCAGTTCAGCAGCTTGCGCAAGGAGGGCATTATCGCGCTGGACAATCTGCGCACCGTCCGTGTCTTGCGCCTGGCCGAGCTTTACGAAATCACCCATGACGACCCCGCAGACTTTGGCGACGGCGCGCTGAACAGCGCCTGAAACCAATCAACGGCGGCCTGCCCGATCCGAGTTGACTCAGATCAAGGCGCGGCCCCTTCGCCCATGCCAATCCGAGCTGACAAAGATCAGCAGAAGCCCGTCAGGGCTAACGGAGGCCGTGATGGGGATTGCCGTCAAACTGAGTCTGTATGGGATCATTGCACTCTGGGGCGCGCTGGCCGCGAACTGGGCGCACGATCTGGCGTTTCAGATCAATGCGCTCGTTGTGCTGCTGGCGGCGGCGGCGGCTTTCCTGTGGACGATCCGGCAAGAGCCTGCCCCGGCAGGGGCTGCGGAGCCTACGGGTTATATGGACGACGTGATCCGCGCCGGTGTGATCGCGACTACGCTCTGGGGTGTGGTCGGATTTCTGGCCGGCACCTACATCGCCTTCCAGTTGGCCTTCCCGGCGCTGAACCTGGATCTTCCCTATACCTCGTTCGGGCGGCTGCGGCCCCTGCACACATCGGCGGTGATCTTCGCATTCGGCGGGAACGCACTGATCTGTACCTCGCTCTACATCGTCCAGCGGACCTGTGCCGCGCGGCTCTGGGGCGGGAACCTCGCGTGGTTCGTCTTCTGGGGATACCAGTTGGTGATCGTGCTGGCTGCGACCTCCTATGTCTTCGGTGGGTCCGAGGGCAAGGAATATGCCGAGCCTGCCTGGCATATCGATCTGCTGCTGACCGTGGTCTGGGTCGCATATCTGGCGATCTTCCTGGGCACCCTGGTCAAACGCAAGGAGCCCCATATCTACGTCGCCAACTGGTTCTTCCTGGCCTTCATCGTCACGGTCGCGATGCTGCATGTGGTGAGGAACCTCAGCGTCCCCGTCTCGATCTGGGGATCGGCCAGCTACAGCGCCTTCGCGGGCGTGCAGGATGCCCTGACCCAGTGGTGGTATGGCCATAACGCGGTCGGCTTCTTCCTGACCGCGGGCTTCCTGGGTATGATGTATTATTTCATCCCCAAACAGTGCGAGCGGCCCGTCTACTCCTACAAACTGTCGATCATCCACTTCTGGGCGTTGATATTCCTCTATATCTGGGCCGGGCCGCACCACCTGCACTACACCGCCCTGCCCGACTGGGCGCAGACGCTTGGGATGGTGTTCTCGATCATCCTTTGGATG
>JBCCDU010000007.1:0-81007 GCA_039030715.1 Pseudomonadota bacterium | reverse complement strand
CGAGAAGCTCGCAACGACGCGCGCCACCGAAGGCGACGACGTCGCGACGGCGCTCGACATCGTCGTCAAGATCGTGCGAGGCCTCGACGGCGACACCGATCTTGCCTCGGAGCTCGTGGGCCCCCGCGGGCCGTCCTGTTCGTGATGTCTGGAGTGACCCGTGGGGCCTCAGAAACAGGAAGACGCGCGCGAGCGACCGGGGCAATTCTCATTGCACCGCGGGTATGAGCTCGCGCTTATATCCAAACGTTCCATAGTGGCACGGGGCATAGGTGAGGAGAACTGGCCAGGCAAGCCCGCCGGGCCCCAGCGACAAGCGAACGGCAACCGCTTGACGCCAATTTGTCACAGGCGGATGGCGGACTGAACCATGAAGCCATCCAACGCCACTCCTCATTCCACAGGTGCACTCTGGCTGGTCTCTTGCCTTCTGCTGGCGGTCGAGGCGGCCATACGCTTGCCCGCTCTGCCGGATCGCGCCCAGATAGTCATGCCGGGGCGTTCCGCGATGCGACGGCGACCTCCTTCGCGTCGCTCCAAGCCCCTGAAGTCACATGGGCGAGCCATCTGCTACTGCATTCAGGTGCGCCGCATCTGGCGACCAATCTGCTGATGCTGGCCCTGTTCGGACTGCCGCTGTGTCGACGCATCGGCGGATGGCGCTGGTGCGCTATATGGGTCTTGTCGGGCGCTTTGGCCGCCCCAGTGTTCGCCCTGCTGATGCCCGGCGAAACCACCTGGCTGATCGGGGCGTAAGGCGGCATCTACGGCCTGATCGGTGCAGGCAAGGTCTGCGAAGCGCTGTACCTGCGCCGCATCGGTGGACCTTGGGGCCGCTATGTCCTCTCCCTTGCCTTTTTCGTTTGCCTAAACCTCATGCACATCTTCGCGACCGGCGGCACCGTGGCTTGGGAGGCGCATTTGGCCGGCGCGCTTATCGGCGCAATTCTCGCCCCGGTTCTCAGCCGATACGGCCCCGACGGACGAATGCTGATTTGAGCGCGTCGCAAACCCGGCTATGCTGCTCTCATGCAGACGGCGAAAGAAATCATCCAGGCCTTGGACCTAAGCCCACATCCGGAGGGTGGCTGGTTTCGCGAAACCTGGCGGGCGGATGCCCCGGACGGCACCCGTGCCGCCGGAACTTCGATCTATTATCTCCTCGATGCAGGGGAGTTCTCGCATTGGCACCGCATCGACGCGGCGGAGATCTGGCATTGGTATGCCGGTGGCCCGCTTTCGATGACGGTCTCGCCGGATGGCCATGATGCGGAAGCCTGGCTGCTGGGGCCACAGCTTGCCGCCGCCCAACAACCCCAGCGCATCGTGCCACCCGGGTGGTGGCAGACCGCAACCTCGATGGGCGCATATACATTGGTCGGCTGTACCGTCAGTCCGGGCTTCGAGTTCGATCGCTTTGAAATGGCATCGCCAGACTGGCGGCCCCTGCCGCGCACATCCGGCAGCAGTTAGAACGGTCGCATTCCTGCGCGGACCGCGCCATGCTAGCCAATCCAACATCGGCGGCGATGGCAGTGCAGTGAACCGGGGTACGAAATGACGAAGTCTCTTACGGGCATGACAGGCCCGATCCAATTGCGAGGAAGCTGCGCCGTCGTGGCGGTCACACGGTGCCCGCTGACATGAGCGATGCCGCCCCTGCCCGCCTCTATCTCGTCACGCCCGAGCGTTTCGATCCGCAGGATTTTGCCACACGGCTAGCGGCGGTCCTGAGCAAGGTTCCCGTGGCTTGCCTGCGTCTTTCGCTCGGCGCTTCGGCGGATGAGGACGATTGGCGGCAGGCGGCCAACCATCTGCTGCCGGTTTGTCATGACGCCGATATCGCGCTGGTGATCGCGGATCACTATCGCCTGGTGCGGCCGCTGGGCCTTGATGGCGTTCATTTGGAGCATGGCGCTGCACCGGTCCGCTCGGTTCGCAAGGATCTGGGCAGCAACGCGATTGTCGGCGCTGCGGGCGGGACGACCCGTCACAAGGCAATGGCGCTGGCCGAGGCTGGGGCGGATTATGTCACGTTGGGCCCGGTCGCCGAGGAAGGCGCGCTGGGCGCCGGTGAGCTGGCGCCTGCAGACCTGTTCGCATGGTGGGCCGAGATGATCGAGACGCCAGCGGTGGCCGAAGGGGGTGTGGGCCTCGACCAGGTCAAGTTGCTGTCCGAAACCGCCGACTTCTTCGTTCCCGATCGAAGGATCTGGGACGATCCGGACGAGACGCTCGAAGTCCTGGGCGCTATGGCCGCGATACTGGCCGAAGCCGACGGCTGACACCACGTCATTCTGGACAGTCGACGGGCGAGGCTGCAAAGTCGGCGCCATGACGCATCCCCCGCAGCCCGAAGTCACTGTCGAGATCCTGGCCCCCTATCTGAGCGCGGAACTGCCGCAGATCGGGCGCCTCACGGCGATCAAGAAATTCGGGACCGGCCAGTCCAACCCGACCTTCGCGTTGAGCACCGACCAGGGCACCTATGTTCTGCGCACTCAGCCGACCGGCGAGCTTCTGAAATCCGCTCACCAGGTCGACCGCGAATACCGGGTGATGAAGGCGCTCGCCGAAACTGACGTACCTGTGCCCGCCATGCTGCACCTGGCGCAAGACGGATCGCCGCTGGGCCGCGATTTTTATATTATGGCGCATCTGGAAGGGCGGATCTTCTGGGATCCGGCCCTGCCCAAGATGGACAATGACGGGCGCGCCGCGATTTATCACGAGATGAACCGGGTACTGGCAGCGCTCCACTCCGTGGATATCGGCGAGGTTGGGCTGGAAGATTTTGGTCGTGCAGGAAGCTACTACGAACGACAGTTCACGCGTTGGTCGAAGCAATACAAGGCCTCGGAGCTTACGCCCCTGCCGGCGATGGACAAGCTGATGGACTGGATCGCTCAGGCGATGCCCACCGATGATGGCCTGGTAAGCCTGGTCCATGGCGATTGGCGGATCGACAATCTGATGTTTGCGCGCGATCAGGCCCGGATCATCGGGGTGCTGGATTGGGAGATCTCGACCCTGGGCCATCCGGTTGCCGATCTGGCCTATCAATGCATGCAATGGCGGCTGCCAAACCAGGGCTCGATGCGTGGGCTCGGCGGTATTGACCGCGTCGTCATGGGCCTTCCGGGAGAGGCCGAATACGTCGCCAAATACTGCACCCGACGTGGATGGGACGGGATCGAGAATTGGCCGTTTTACCTCGCCTTCTCGTTTTTCCGACTGATCGCAATCCTGCAAGGGGTGGTGCGCCGGGCCCATGACGGAAATGCCTCGAACCCCGAACGCGCGCGCCAGATGGCCGCCGCCATACCGCTGCTGGCCGAAATGGCCCTGAACGTGATCGAAAAGGACAAGACATGAGCGAGCAAATCGAGGTCAGCCGCGACGGCGCCGTGCAGTTGATCCGCTTCAACCGGCCCGAAAAGAAAAATGCTATCACCGATGCGATGTACCACACCCTGACTGACGCGTTGGAAGCTGGCGAGGCGGATGACAGCGTTTCTGTCCATCTTCTGCTGGGTCATCCGGGTGTCTTCACCGCGGGCAACGATGTGGGTGATTTCTTGAAGCTCGCACAAGGCACCAACATGGCCGAGGCCGGGGTCGCCCGCTATCTGAAGCGCCAGCCGGAGATTACCAAGCCCTTTCTGGCCGCGGTCGATGGCCTGGCTGTCGGCATCGGCACGACACTGCTAATGCATTGCGACATGGTCTTCGCGACGCCGGAGTCGCGCTTTATGACGCCGTTCGTCGATCTAGGACTGGTCGCCGAAAACGCCTCCTCCCTGATCGCGCCCCGGATCATGGGGGCGCAGCGGGCGTTCGAAATGCTGGCGCTTGGCGAAGCCTTCGATGGCGAGCGTGCGCGCGAGGCAGGGCTGGTCAACGCCATCCTGCCGGCTGCGGAGCTTGAGGCGCACGCCCTCGGGACCGCCCAGCGCCTGGCTGCCAAACCGCAGCAGGCATTGCGCCTGACCAAAGCCCTGCTAAAGGGCGACAGCGCCGAAATCCACGCCAGAAGCCACCGCGAGTCCGAGATATTCCATGAGAGATTGTCCTCGGCCGAGGCGCATCAGGCCTTTGCCGCGTTCATGGCGCGCTCTGCTTAGTTCAAAAAATCGTTAACTATCAAATTCGTCGCTGCAGAAGCTCCTCTGCAGTCTCAAAATTTGGCATGTTGTAAAGCGCTCCATTGGCCAACAAACACTTGCAATAGCGCGCATTTTTGCATCCTTTAGCGCCCAAGTGGGGAACGCGGCGTGAGCCTGAAAACGGCTCACGGTACAGAGATCTTATGACCGAGGAGACAAGCATGGGCAAGAGAGACGAGCTGATCGCGAAATATGCCGATGACCTGAAAAACAAGTGCGGCATCAACCCGGATATGGACTTGCTGACAAAGGTGACGCTGGGGTGTGGGCCAGCCATCTATAACGCAGACGCGTCTACCGTCGCAGGCTCGGATGCGGATGAGCTGGAGACTGTAAAGAACAACTACCTGATCAAAAAACTGGGCCTGGCCGACAGCCCGGCGCTGATGGAGGGTATCAACGCAGTGATCGACAAATATGGCAAGTCGAACCCGAGCAAATATCGCGCGGTCGTCTATTACATGCTGTGCACTCATTTCAAAAAACAGTCGGTTTACGGCTGATCGAACGGCATATGCCGGTTGCGGGGCGGGTCCAGGTGGCCCGCCCCGTGTCGTTTCTGGACAAAATCCGCCCTTCCCTCGACCTTCGAAATCATGTGAAGTGCCAGCCTGCGGAGGAGATCCAGGATGAACTGCGTTTTCGTGCAATTGCGGTGCACCCCCGGCAAGACCTACGAGGTTGCCGACGCCATCTGGGAATGCGAGATCGTCTCCGAGCTTTACTCGACCAGCGGCGAGTTCGATCTTCTGGCGAAAATCTACGTGCCCGAGGACCAGGACCTTGGCAAATATCTGAACGAGCGACTGCTGACGATCCCGGGGATCGTCAGCTCGCTGACCACCACCACATACAAGGCCTTCTAAAGGGCCGGACGATAGGGAGAGAGAAGATGAAGAAGCTTCTTATGGCGGGCGCTGCGGCTGCGATGCTGACAGCCCCCGCCCTGGCCGAGACCAAGATCGGAATGATCACCACGCTGTCCGGCGGCGGCTCGCATCTTGGCATAGATGTGCGCGACGGTTTCTTGCTGGCGATGAAACAGGCGGGCAACCCGGCGGAGGTGATCGTGCGCGACGACGCCCGCAAACCGGATGTCGCAAAGTCCCTGGCCGACGAGCTGGTTCAGAAGGAAAAGGTCGACATCATGACCGGAATCATCTGGTCCAATATCGCGATCGCACTGGTCCCTCCGATGGTGCGCGACGGGGTGTTCTACCTCTCGCCCAATGCGGGACCGTCGAAGCTGGCCGGCAAGCTTTGCCATCCAAACTATTTCAATGTGAGCTGGCAAAACGACAACCTGCCCGAGGCTATGGGCGGCTACATGAAGGAAAATGGGCTGAAGAAGCCGATCCTGCTGGCGCCGAACTATCCCGCCGGGCAGGACATGATGAAAGGGTTCAAACGCTTCTTCGGCGACAGCCATGCGGAGATTTTCACCAAGCTGGGACAGAAAGACTATGCCGCCGAAATCGCGCAGATCCGGGCCTCGGGTGCGGACTCGGTTTTCTTTTTCCTGCCGGGCGGCATGGGGATTGCCTTCATGAAGCAATATGCGGGCTCGGGCGTGGATATCCCGGTCTATGGCCCTGCTTTTTCGTTTGACGAGATCATTCTGGGCGCGGTCGGAGATGCGGCCTTGGGCGTGCTCAACACTTCGCAATGGGCGCATGACCTGGACAACGCGGCCAACAAGGCCTTCGTCGAGAGCTTCAAGGCAGAGTATGGCCGCGCGCCGACCCTCTATGCCAGCCAGGGCTTCGACACTGGCGCGCTGGTCGCCTCTGCCCTGGCCAAAGCGGACCCGAAGGCCGACCCCGATGGGTTCCGAGAGGCTCTGCGGGCAGCCGACTTCGCATCGACCCGTGGCGATTTCGCCTTCAACACCAATCATCACCCGATCCAGGACATCTATGTCCGCGAGGTGGTGGCCGGTGACGGCAAGCCGACCAACCGACTGATCGGCACGGCGATCAAAGGGCATAAAGATGCGTATTCCGCAGACTGCCAAATGTGAGAGAGTATCGGGAACCGGCGGGGCACCCCGCCGGTTTCAATAGGCCTTGAGCCAGTCTAGGCCATCGCCCGTCGGTCCATCCGGCTTGTACTCCGCCCCGAAATACCCGTCATAGCCCAGCGCCTCTATCGCTGGGAGCAAACGGTCATACGCCACCTCCCCCGCATCCGGCGCACCGCGCGCAGGGACCGAGGCGATCTGGATATGGCCGATGATGTTCAAATGCGCCTCCACCCGGCGCGTCAGATCGCCCTGCATGATCTGGGTGTGATAGCAATCGAACATCAGCCGCAGATTGGGGCGGTTCACAAGGGCGATCACATCCGCCCCATCCTCGACCGACGACAAGTGATAACCCGGCACGTCGCGGGTGTTGATCGGTTCGATCAGGAGGCCGATCCCGGCTTCACCCGCCTTGTCTGCCGCATAACTCAGCTGTTCGACGTAAGTGGTACGTGCTTCGCTACCGCTCGCCTTGCCAGCCATGACATGGACATTCTGCGCCCCGATCTGAATCGCATAGGCAATCGCCTGATCAATCGCCGCACGCCCGGCACCATATCGGCCAGGAACGGCGGAGAGGCCGAACTCCCCCGCCTCCAGATCGCCGCGAATGGTGTTGAGGCCCAGCATCGGCAGCCCGGTTTCCTGCAACGCCGCGCGCACCGCGCCTGCATCCTGGTCATATGGGAAATGGCACTCGACCGCTGCAAAGCCGGCAGCGGCAGCGGCGTGGATCGCGTCTGTCAGGGCGAGATCGGTCCACAGGAACCCCAGGTTGGCCGAAAACTTGGTCATACATCCCACTCCACGTCAAACTCGGTCACCACATTGCTGATCTGCTCGGGCGTCAGTCCAATCGGCGCCATGCCCCGCGTCAGAAGCGCCAGCTTCGCCGTCTCCTCCAACTCCTCCATGGCGTAAACGGCGGCCTCCAGATCCTTCGCGGCCACGACCGGGCCGTGATTGGCCAGCAACACGGCCGAGCGCTTTCCGGCCAGGCCACGCACCGCATCCCCCATCGCCGGGTCGCCGGGGCGATAGTAGGGCAGCAGCTTCACCTTCCCCAAACGCATGATGGAATAGGCCGTCAGCGGGGGCAGCACATTCTCCGGATCAGTGTCCGGCAGCATGGACAGCGCGACCGAATGGGTGGAGTGCAGATGCACGACCGCACCCGCGGTCGAGCGGGTTTCGTAGAACGCGGCATGCAGCGGCATCTCCTTGGTCGGCTTATCGCCCCCGATCAGTACACCCGCAGCATCGAACCGGCTGAGCCGCGCGGGATCGAGAGCGCCGAAGCTGGAGCCTGTGGGGCTGACCAGCAGCCCGCCGTCCTCGGTCCGAGCCGAGATATTGCCAGAGGCACCACCCGTCAGACCACGGTTGAACATCGAGGCCGACAGCCGGCAAATCTCCTCGCGCAGATGTGCCTCGCTCATGCCAGTATGCCTGCTGCTTTCTCGAAAAAGTCGGGGCCGCCGAAATTGCCGGATTTGAGCGCGATGGTCAGCGGCCCGCCCTCGGCCTTCATGGTATCGACGCGCATGGCCGGAACGCCGGGATCAATCTCTGGTCCGATCTGCATCGCCTCCACCCCCAGGCCCTCGACCACAGCGCCGGATGTTTCGCCCCCCGCGGTGATCAGGCGCGTAACGCCCGCGGCCACTAGCAACTGGGCGGTCTCTGCGAACAAGCCCTCGATCGCCGCTGCGGCACGGTCGCGCCCATGCCGGGATTGCACGGCAGCGACCTCTGCCGGGTCAGCGGATGTGTAGGCGAGCGGCAACCCGTCTTGTGCCTGAAACCAGGAGGCCACAATCTCGGCTGTCACTTCTCCCTCGATCACCGCATCGGCGGAAATCTCGCGGGTGGGGTGAGCCTCCGCATGCCGGGCGACTTGCGCGCGGGTGGCGTTCGAGCAGGATCCGGAGAGGATTGCGACGCGCCCACTTTCACCGATCCAGTTGCTGGTGGTTTCACCAATCAGACCCCTGGACCGAAAGTTGGCTGGCAGCCCCATCGCAACGCCAGAACCGCCAGTGATCAATGGCAGGTCCGCCGCGGCGGCACCGATTGCCATCAGGTCCTCGTCGCGGATGGCATCGACCACCAGCAGCTTCTGCGGCGCGGCTGCAAGCGCTGCGCGGATCGCCTCGCTGCCTTGGAAAACTGTATGTGCTGCAACATGCCCAACGTCGTAAACGGTCTGCGGCGCCAGCCAGCGGCGCAAATCGGGATCGGTCATCGGGGTCAGGGGATGCGCCTCCATCCCAGACTCCGAGAGCAGCTTGTCCGCAACGAAAAGATGTCCCTGATAGACCGACCGCCCGGTGCGCGGAAACGCCGGACAGACGATGACCTGGTCAGCCCCGAGCGCATCGATCAGCGCGTCCGCGACGGGGCCGATATTTCCTTGGGGCGTCGAGTCAAAGGTCGAGCAATACTTGAAGAAGAATTGCTTACATCCCTGCCTTCGAAGCCATTCCAAAGCCAAAAGAGATTGAGCAACAGCCTCCCCCGGCGGATTTGTACGAGATTTGAGCGCAATCACCCCAGCTTCCACATCCGGGGCAGCATCGCCGGACGGCACACCACCATAAAGCGTGCTGCGCATCCCCTGTTTCGCCAGTGTGTTGGCGAGGTCGGAGGAACCCGTAAAGTCGTCCCCGATACAACCAAGCAGCATCAGCCGTGCTCCGGCAGGGTCAACCCGGCATTACGGGCATAGACTTTTGCGACGGCGGCATCATCCTCCCTCCCCAGGCCCGAGCCAGACGCCGCCGTGAACTGCGCCAAGGCCGTTGCAGTGAGGGGAGCGGAGAACTTCGCTGACCGCGCGACGTCCAGAACGATCCCCAGATCCTTCAGCCAGATATCTACGGCGGAGTGCGGGGTATAGTCACCCGCAACAACATGCGGCCCGCGATTGTCGAACATCCAGCTTTGCCCGGCGCATTTGCCGATCACCTCCACCGTTGTCGCCGGATCGACGCCCTGGGTCATGCCAAAGGTCAGCGCCTCGGCCATCGCTGCGATATGGGTGCCCGCGAGCAATTGGTTGATGACCTTCATGGCAGAGCCGGGACCAGCATGGTCGCCCAGCTCGAACACTGTCTCGGCCATCGCATCCAAGGCCGGGCGCGCAGCGGCGAAGGCCTCCGCCGTGCCGGAGGCCATGATCGAAAGCTGGCCCGCCGCGGCCTTGATTGAACCGCCGGAGATCGGTGCGTCCAGATAATGCACCCCAAGTCTGGCACACTGCTCCTCCATTCGCTTCGCGATCTCGGGGGCCACTGTCGGGCAGGCAACGACCACCGCACCCTTCTTCAGTTTGAGAGCCAAACCATCCGCACCGAACAATACATTTTCCAACTGGGCGGCGTTCAGGACGACGATCACCAATGTGCTGATCTGCAAAGCAGCGTCGCGCAGTGCACCTGCTGCACCACCCTCGGCCCGGAAGGAGTCTTCGCGCGCCGGGTCGATATCGCTGCCGTAAGTTGTAAATCCAGCGCGCAACAGCGATTGCGCGATGCCGTAGCCCATGGAGCCAAGGCCGACCACACCGGCAACGGGTTTATCAGACATGCGGGTTCCTTCTCTGCTACGGCCCCGCATTAGTTTGCGAGGTTAAGCTGCTGTCAATCGATTCTCCTCGGCGCCAGCCAGGGACTGGGGAGACAGCACCGGTCGGAGCCGCTTACGCAAAGGCCCGCTTTCGCAACAATCCGCTCGCCCCAACCCAACGAATGAATTTTTTTGAAAAAATTCATTCATCGTAATTGACAATCTGAAGGAGAGCGCATTTTGTGACGCTCACGGAAGATACAAGGCAGTCCAAGATGAACATCCAGCCGACACAACCCTCGGCCTCTGGCCTGGCCATTCGGGCCGCGAGTTTCATCGTGGCAACCCGCTGGCTGTGGATCGTGGTCAGCATCGCGCTGGTGGCCGTGTCTGTCGCACGGATCGACAAGATCTGGCCGTTGGATCCAACCGCGAGGATTTTCTTCGCCCCCGAAAACCCCGACCGGATCGCGCTCGACAGGTTCGAGGAAACCTTCGTGCGCGATGAAGTGCTGATGGTGGTGCTCGATCTAAAAGATCGAAAAGTCTTCACGCCCGAGACCATGGCCCTGATCGGCGATCTGACCGAGCGGGCCTGGCTGCTGCCCTATGTCCGCCGGGTCGACTCGCTCACCAACCACCAGCACACCTTTGCCGAGGGCGACGACATGATCGTTCGCGATCTGGTGCCTGACCCGGCAAATCTGAGCAAGACGGAGGTCGATGCGATACGCGAGATCGCGCTGTCGAAGGTGGAACTGGTCGACCTGATGGTGGCGGCCGACGGCGAGGCGGCCCAACTACAGATCCGCTTCGAGTTGCCAAGAGAGAACACAGCCCAGGAAGTCCCCCAGATCGTTGCCGAGATGGAGGCACTGAAGGCCGAGGTCGAGGCCACCAACCCGAATGTCACCCTGCGCCTGACCGGCGGTGTTATGATCAATAACACATTCGCGACCGCAGGACAGGCCGACTCGCAACGTCTTATGGGTCCGATGTTTGGGGTCATCCTCGCTGTGGTCGGACTGGCACTGGGTTCGTTCTTCGCAACGCTGTCGGTGCTGATAATCATCCTGCTTTCGGCGGCCTGTGGTCTGGGCGTGCTCGGTTGGATGGGACTGCCTTTGAACTCCGTCACCGTGCTGGCGCCGCTTTACATCATGACGCTGGCCGTCGCCTCGGCGGTGCATATCCTCGCCGCCGCCCGCAAAACGATGATAGAAACGCCGGACCGCAAGGAGTGGATGCGACAGGCCCTGGCACAGCATATGGGCGCGATCATCATCGCCTGCACGACCACCGCGATCGGGTTCCTGTCGCTGAACTTCTCGATCTCGCCGCCATTCCGTCAGTTGGGCAATGTGGTGGCAGGCGGCGTGCTGGCCTCGATGATTTTTAGCCTGACACTTCTGCCGGCGCTGGTGACCCTGCTGCCGATCAAGCGCAAAACGAAACCGGCGCTGTCGAGCCGTTTCATGGCGGGCCTGGGGGAGCTGGTCGTGCGCTGGCATCGCATTCTGCTGCCAGCGAGCACGGCGCTGGTGCTGGCTGCCGCCTGGGGCATGACGCAACTAAAGCTGGAAGACGACTTCCTGCGCTATTTCGACGAACGGTATGCCTTCCGTCAGGACACCGATTTCACCGAGGCAAACCTCACCGGCGTCAACAATCTTGACTTCCCTCTGCCCTCCGGCGAGGCCCAGGGTATCAACCGCCCGGACTTCCTGGCCGAGGTCGAGGCCTTCACTGAATGGCTGCGCGATCAACCCGAAGTGACCGCCGTGCGCAGCCTGACCGATACGATCAAACGCCTGAACATGAACATGCATGGCGATGACCCGGACCGGTACAGGATCCCGGCAACGCGCGAGGAGGCTGCAGGGTACCTCTTCCTCTACGAACTCAGCCTGGGTTATGGGCTGGACCTGACCGATCAGATCGATATCGACAAATCGGCGCTCCGCCTCTCGGTCTACCTTTCAGGCGTGACCACCGCGGATATGCGCGATCTGACGCTGCGTGCGGGCGATTGGCTGGCGGCGAATGCACCGGTCATCCAAGCCGCGTGGGAGATCGAGCACCCCGAGCTTGCCCGCGTCTCGCCCACCGGGGTTGTCCATGTGTTCAACCTGATTTCGCACCGCGACGTGCGGGCGATGCTGGTGGGGACGGGCCTGGCCATCATACTGATTTCGGGGATAATCGTGATCGCCCTGCGCGACGTGCGGATTGGTGCCATCAGCCTGCTGCCAAACCTGATTCCGGCCTTGGTGGCCTTTGGTCTTTGGGGGTATTCGGTCGGTGCGGTCACGCTGGCGATTGCCGTGGTGCTTGCGGCAACCCTTGGGATCGTCGTGGATGACACCGTTCATTTCCTGTCGAAATACTCGCGGGCCCGCAAGGCTGGGCACAGTGCCGAGGATGCGGTGCGCCTGACCTTCCGCTCGGTCGGAATGGCGCTATTGATCACGACCATTGGGCTGGTCGCTGGCTTCACCGTGTTGGCCCAATCGGGCTTCGCCGTGAACCGCGACCTGGCCCAATTGACCGCAATCACAATTACGGTCGCCCTGATTGCCGATTTTCTGTTGTTGCCCTCCCTCCTCATCTGGCTGGATAAAAGGAAAGAGACGATGCGCAAGACCGCTGCTGCCGCCGCCGCCCTGGCCCTGACCGCCGGGATCGGTTTGACTCTGCCCGGAAAGGCACATGCCGAAGACGCTGTCGAAAAAGGCCGCGCCATCGCCGCCGAGGCCGATCTGAGAGACCTCGGCTTCGGGTCCTTCGAAGTGAATGGCGAGATGGTCCTGCGCGACCGACAGGGGCGCGAAAGCAAACGCAGCTTCCGCTCGATGGTGCGCGAGCGGCCCGAAGCCGCAGTTGGCGATCTGGGCGTGATCGTCTTCCAGCGTCCGCGCGACATCAAGGGAACCGGGCTTCTGACCCACGCCAATGTCGAGCCGACGGATGACGACCAGTGGCTCTATCTTCCCGCTATCAAGCGGGTGAAGCGTATCTCCTCCTCGAACCGCACGGGCAAGTTCGTCTCCTCGGAATTTTCCTACGAGGATCTCGGCAGCCAGGAGGTCGGCGACTACGACTACAAATATCTGCGCGATGAGCCCTGCCCGACCGAGCCGTCGCTCAACTGCTTCGTGGTCGAGAGCTATCCGATCAACCCGAAATCCGGCTACTCCAAGCGGATCGGATGGACCGACGATCAGGAATACCGCCTGCATCAGGTCGAGTTCTACAACCGCCGCGGCGATCTGGAGAAGGTGCTGACCCAGACCGGGTTCCAGCAATATCTGGGCAAATACTGGCGCCCGGACGTGATGCGCATGGCCAACAAGCAAACCGGCAAGGAGACCGATCTGATTTGGACGGACTACGATTTCGGCGTCGATCTAGCGGAGCGTGACTTTGATCAAAGCCGCCTACAGAAGCTGGCTCGCTAGTGCCCTGATCCTGGCGGCAATCCCTGCTGCCAGCGAGGGGGTAGCGCCGGAATATTGGGAGTTTTTCGGGGAAGCCGAGTTGGAAGCAACCGGTTTCTTTGAGGAGCCGCAATTCCTGGGCCAGGATCGCGATGCGTTTTCGGTCGCCGGGCAATTCACGCTGCTTGCAGAGTGGCTGGATGGCGACCTGGAGTTTCGCTTCACGCCGTTTGCCCGCTGGGACAATGCCGATGACCGGCGCACCCACGCTGATGTCCGCGAGTTGAAGGTCGATTATGCCACCGGCGACTGGTCCTTCACCTTCGGCGCCGACACGGTGTTCTGGGGCAAGACCGAAGTCGTCCATCTGGTCGACATCATCAACCAGACCGATCAGGTCGAGAACATCGATGACGAGGATCGCCTGGGCCAGCCCATGCTGCGGGTCGCCTATCTCACCGATATCGGCGAGTTTTCGGCCTTTGCCCTGCCGTTCTTTCGCGAGCGGCCTTTTCCCGGCGTCTCCGGCCGTCTGCGCTTTGCAACACCGGTCAATACGGCGCAGCCGATCTTCGAGACCGATGCGGAGGAATGGACCCCCTCCTTCGCCGTGCGCTACTCCGGCGTGATCGGCAACCTGGATCTTGGGATCTCCGGTTTTCACGGCCTGTCGCGCGATCCCAGCTTCTTCTTCGACGGGGTGTCGCTGCGTCCAGTCTATAGCCGGATCAACCAGGCCGGGATCGATGCGCAATACACATCGGGTGCGACGCTCTGGAAGTTCGAGGGAATCTTTCGCGACGGTCAGCGCAATGCGCTGGGACGTTTCGACAATTTCGTTTCATTCACCGGTGGGTTCGAGCATACGCTGTTCGGCGTCTTCGACAGCACCGCCGATCTCGGCCTGATCACCGAGTATGCGTTTGACGAACGCGGGCAGAACGCCTTGACAGCCTTTCAGAACGACCTGATCTTGGGTACACGCCTTGCTCTGAACGATGCCGAGGACACGGCGTTCCTTTTGACCTCGGCCTTCGACATGAACGACGGCGCGGTCGCGTTGCGGTTGGAAGGGGAAACCCGCTTGTCCGACAACCTGAAACTCGAGCTCGAGGGACAGGGTTTCGTCAACCAGAACAAGGCCAGCTTTGTGGGTTCGTTCGCCGATGACAGTTTCTTCCGCGCCCGGTTGCGCTGGTTCTTCTGAGGGGAGGCGTGATGTACAATCCAGACGATTCCAGCCCTCAGATCGAGGCAACCCAGGCACTGATCCGCGACAAAGCGAAGGCGCTGTTCGGGCATTACGGGTTCTCGAAAACCTCGATCGGCGACATTGCCAAAGCGTGCTCGATGTCGCCCGGCAATATCTATCGCTACTTCCGCAACAAGCAGGCGATCGGCGTCGCTGTAGTCGAGAATTTCTTTGACCTCCAGGCAAGCCGTATGCTGGAAGCCCGGCACGTCGAAAATCAGAGTGTCGAGACCCGGCTGCGCCGCACCATTACCGAAGGTGTCACCCATCTGGTTGAGATGATGGGCGGCAATCCGCGCCTGTTCGAGATGGCCGAGTTCCTCTGCGAAGATCCGGAAGGTGCCGAGTTGCTGGCCCGCCACCGAAATTGGATGGGTGAGCTTCTGGGCGAACTGATCGCCGAGGGGAACAGTACCGGCGAGCTGGATGTCGCAGATCCGGACACAGCAGGCTGGAACCTGCTGCTGGTCACCACGGCCTTCTGGATGCCACAGGCCCTGATGGCGTGGCATCGCCACGATATGATCCTGGACGATCTGCAAGTGGTCTTGGACATGACCTTCCCAGCCATGCGCGACAGCCGCGCCATGGGAAGCGTTTCGGGCTAACCCGAAATCAGGTATTCTCCCCCCGGTTGATCTTTCGCGATCAAACATCAGGGGGCAGCGATGAGACTGCACAACATCATCCGAACGCTCGGCGCGGCGCTGAGCATCGGCGCCGTGCTTCCGGCAGCGGCGGAAGACGCGGTGCCAATAACCTCCGATCAGGTGCTCTCGGGCACGCCATGGATCATGCCGCAGGTTTTCCAGACATCGGACAATCCGGCGCTGCAACAATATCTCTATTACCAGTTCATGTGGCGTTCGTTCATAGCGGTAAGCTGGCCGAACGTAATGTTGGAGATCGGCGAGCGGGACGGCAACCCGGCGATCCTCAGCGGGCGACGGGGAGAGCCGGACGCCAGCCGCGGTATTCTATCGTCGACCGGCAACAACCCGCTGCCATTGAGCGTGTGGGAGACTTATCGCGAACCCTTCGAGATCTTTCTGCCGCCGGAGCAATGGGCGGATTACCCCGACTGGAACGACCCGCGCCCGCAGCCCAAGAACGCGCCTGAAGACGCGCGCGAGCTGCTGCGCTATCCCACCGGCATGACCGGCTATGCCACTGACACCAATCAACCCTATTTCTTCCCGGATCCAACGGGTCCGCTGATCGATCAGCACGGCAACTATGTCCGCTACGAGGTCGCGGTGAACGAGGCTTTCTTCACCTATGTGAAGCACTTCCGATATTACGACGCGGGGGTGCAGGAGCAGGCGGTAATGGCCTCGGTCCTGAACCCGGACGCGCCGGACGGCTTCCAACCTCCACCCAAGGGTACCCAGGAACAGTTTGACGGCGGGTATCTCAGCACGCTGGCCGCATATCCCTATGCCATGCAGGGCCTGGTGGATGTGAAGGCAGCCTGGAAAGTACTGGGCCCCGATGATAGGCGCGAACGGTATCTGCATCGCAAGGTCTGGATCGACAACGAAGGAAGTTTCCGCGATATGGGCCTGGTGGCCCTGCATATTCTTCGTTTCACACCAGAGGGTTACGTCGCCTCGACCTTTGAGCAGGTGGACAATACGGACGCAACCTTCCGCCCCTATGACGGGCTGAAACCCTCGTTCAACGATAGCTCGCCTCCGAACGCGATTCAGGCGCGTCTAGGGTTTGAAGGCGATATTCCCAGCGGCACCCTCATCAACCCGGAACCCGCGGACATCTATCGTGTCTCGACGCTTACGGTCGGCGATCTTTCGGTCAGCGCAGCCAATAACGTGTTTCAGACGGCGCTGGGTGACTCGGTCTTCGCCTATTACCGGCTGATCGGCACGCAGAACAAACGCCCGGGTACGACATTCACGCCGGGTCAGGCGGGTCTAAACGGCCATATGGGGTCGATCACCGGCGTCTACACAAACACCTCCGAACTGATCAATGCGGCACTGGAAAGCTACAGCCAAGCGAATTTTAGCTGCATCCTCTGCCATGTCCGCGCGCGTCCCAAGGGTGTCCCGGATCAGGCGCTGGAGGAGGATCGCTTCAAGATCCTCACCTTCCTACTGCAGTCGGCACAATCGGAATAGCGACCGCCGCAGCCCCCATCGCGATCACCTGCGCGGCTGGTTTCGACTGCGCGCAGCCAGGTCCGTGCCGCTGCGCGCGATGTCGTTGAAGCCGTCCCGTGCCATCGCCAGAAGCGCTCGAGTTGTGCTGTCCAGACGCACGCCCTGCTGATCGAGATGGCGGCTGATGAGACATTCCAGGTTGCCTGCCGGCAATACGACGCGGAGGATCAGATCACCGGCCTCCCCACGTGTTTCGGTCCTTGAATGCGCGAAGTCGCATTCGCTCGGGCGATGATCGGATGCTCGGAGGGTCATGCCTGTATTCCTGTCGCTGGCCTGTTCTCAAGGAGCTAGATCTAGATGATTAACAGCGGGTAAACTCAATATCGTGTGGCCAGGAAGATGATATCTGACGCCAAAGCTAACAACGCAGATTTTAGCAATTTTACAGATATATATCAGGCTTTTTTCGCAAAATACTGCATATGATTTAGCAGTCGTTGGCATCAGTTTTTCTAGTATGTCGCAAGGGTTGGCCGACGCCCACAAGCATTGGCCTCGCTGCGATGACATGACTACTGCCAAACTCGATGCTGCGCACGACCTGTCGGAGAATCAGCCGAACTCTATCCAACCAGTTCTTTTAACCTTCATCATCTCTGATTGCTCTTTCATCGATGAGAAACAAGACCGGCAGCAACCCGAAATTGATCGCAGCCAAGATTTCTCGCGGAGCGCGTTAGACTGCTCGGCGATTGAAGCGGTTCTGGTGGAAATCGCGCGGTTATCATGCTTCGATGCTTCACGGGCGCCACGAGGATTTTCCGTGTGCGAGGTGGAGAATTAAGAGGAGAAATGGATATGCCTTACAACCAGTATGGCGACGCCTACTACGGCGCGACCCAGTTGAGTGCGGGATCCGCAGGGGATGGCATCCTACAGGTCTACAATACGACTCTGACGCTTGAAGGGATCCGGGTGAGCAGTTTCGGCCCAGCCTATTCCAGCGCGGTCGGTACGATGCGGCTCAACAATGCCGACATCACGGTCACCAATGCGACAGCGGGCCAATTTGTCGATATCACCGTCGGGTCCTCGGGAGACGGTAACGATGAGTTCTCGGGCTATGGCTTCCTGATTGTCGAGAACGGGAGCCTGCTCTCGGTCAATACCAATCCCTTACTTGGCAGCGGCTATGGCACGCCGAACCCCGTGAGCGCCCAGGGCGCCTACAGCGGATTGAATGTTGGCCGTGACGGTTCATTCGGGCTGGTGCGCGTCACGGGAGAGCAAGGCGACGCTTCGCGTATTCAGGTCACTGGCGACGGCAATCGCATTACCGTCGGCCGCAACGGATCCGAGGGCACACTGACGATCGAGGACGCCGCGATTGTCGAGGCCCGAAATCTGGATGTCGGTCGCGACAGCTCCGTGGGCCAGATCAATCTGTTCGGAGAGGCTGGCTATGGCACACCGCTGCTTCGGCTTTCCAATGCGTTTGGTAATTCTGCTTATGAATCCGGCAATTACTCCAACGATGGAATCTACGCATCCATCGGACGCGGCGAAACAGGATTTGGCGATATCCTGGCCTATAACTCCGCGCGCATTCTTATTGAAAACCTCGAAGGGTATCGCAGCAGCGAAGGCGGTGCTGTCCTGCGCCTTGGCCGCGAGGATGGATCTGTCGGGACAGGACGTCTGCGCGGCTCGGACGTGATTTTGGATGTCGTAAAGCACGGCGAGGAGACCGAGGGTAAGTTTGGCGCCGCACTACTAGTTGGCCGCGAAGGCGAGGGGCATTTGACGATCGAAGAAGGTGCCACCGCAAACGTCCTGGGTGCGGGCAGCATCGTTTTCGTCGGGCAGCGCAACACCACCGGCGAGGAGCAGGACTACACATCCACCCTCACCATCATTTCAGGCGGCAAGCTCAACCTGTCCGGCGCGGTGGCGGGAGGTGACGAATTCGGGGGCGGCACACTCATTGCCGGGTCTGAGGGAACAAAAGCCGAGGTCGTGGTCTCGGGTGCCGGCTCGCAGATCAACATCAACACCGATGGGTCGAATGAAGATCAGGGCGCGTTTGTCGCTATCGGCCGTGATGCGAACTCGGTCGGGCGGTTGACGATCTCTAACGGAGGTCAACTGAACTTCCAGTCGGATGCGCAGGAAAACGGCCCCTCGCCGATCGTTCGGATCGGTCAGGATACCGGCACCGGCTATGCCACCGTAACCACCGGTGGCCAGATCAATATCAACTTCGATGTGGCGGGTGGCGAGGGCGGCTATGGCGGTGTCTCGGTCGGGCGCGATGGAACAGGCACGTTGGTCGTCTCGCGCGGCGGGCAGATCGATATCGACGCAAATGGCGCGAATTATGGCTTCCTGCGCGTGGCGCGGGGCGAGAACGGTCATGCCAATGTGAAGGTTATCGGCGAGGGGTCGTCGATCACCATCGATGGGACGAATTCCAACGCGCCTGTCGCGGGAGGCTTCATCTCCATCGCGCGCGACGACGGGTCCTATGGCAGACTTGATGTGTTGAATGGTGCCGATATTGCGCTGAATGCCAGCTACTCAGGCACGTTCGTGGCAGGTGCCGAGGGGGCCGACGGGCGCCTGATCGTTTCCGGAGCGGGATCGACGTTCAACGCGGGCTATGGGCTTTTTGTAAGCGCGACCGTCGATGAGACACAAGTCGATGCCAATCAGCGCCTATTGGACGGTGCGGTCGACCCCACGACCGGCGGTAACGCCCGCGTGGTAGTGAAGAGCGGCGCGGTTCTTACAGCTCAGGAGACCTTCATCGGCCAGGACGGACTGCTGGATGCCGAAGGCACGGTTAACGGAGATGTCGACATTTTCGGTCGGTTGGAGATCGGCGGCAACGACGCCTCGACCCTGACGATTGGCGAGGACTTCGCGGCGCTCGCAGGTTCGATCCTGATGTTCGATATCGACGCGAACAACACCGCCGATCTGTTGGACGTGACCTTCGAAGCAGAGCTGGAGCTCTCGCAGCTTTCGCTGATGATCGACGTCGATCAGAACGCCAATATCACCTTCGGCGATACATTCACGCTGATTGATGCGGGCGTCTCTCTGACCAGCGACGTGAACCAGGTGGATGTCTTTGCGTCGAATTCCGGTATCGGGTTCAGCGTTGAGGTCATCGGCAACCAGCTCATCGCCACGGCCCGCGAGCCGGGCGAGTTCGAACCGCTGCTGATTGGTGGCCCGGGCGACGATCTGATCGACGGGACCGAGGAGAACGACACGCTCGTCGGCAATGGCGGTGACGATACGTTGAATGGCCTGGGAGGAGACGATACGCTGTTTGGCGGAGCGGGCGCCGACGATCTGGATGGCGGTGCTGGCGAGGATACGGCCAGCTATCTCACCTCCACCGCGCGGGTGCAGGCCGACCTTCTTGAGACCACCGTAACCGTGGGTGATGCAGTGGGCGATACGTTCACAGATATCGAGAACCTGACCGGTACGAACTTCAACGATACGCTGCGCGGCGACAATGCCGACAACATCCTGACCGGTGGCGGAGCATCGGACCGGATCTTCGGTCGCAGCGGCGATGACACCATCGACGGGCAGAACGGGACGGATATCCTCTACGGCAATGCGGGTGCGGATGTGATGACCGGCGGGAACGGAAATGACCGCTATATCTACTTCAATCTAAACGACTCGCGCGTCGGCGCCGGGAATGCGGATGTGATCACCGACTTCAACGTTCTGGGCAATGACAGGATCGAGATCAGCCGCATCGATGCCAATGAAAACCAGGGGGGCAACCAAGTCTTCCAATTCGTTGGCACGGCGGACTTCTCGAACACGGCGGGCGAACTACGCGCTGCATCGATTGGTGACAATACACTGATCCAGGCCGATGTCACCGGAAACGGTGCCGCGGATTTCGAGATCGAACTGATCGGGGATGTCGCGCTCGATGCCAGCGACTTCGTACTCTGACCTCTCGGGTGCCGTCGTCCCGGCGGCGCCCGGGCAGCCCGCTCGATGATCGGAATCACCGATTGGGACGACGCCTACGAGAACGCAGGCTATATCCCCGGTGCTGCGCAATACCCGTCCCGATGGGCCCAACGGGCGGCAGCCTTTCGCGACAAGCTGCCGCCCGATCGCTTTCGGACACTGCAATACGACCAAGCGCCTCGCGGCGAGCTCGATTTGTTCTGGCCGGAGGGGCCGCCGAAAGGCCTCGCCGTTTTTATCCATGGCGGTTACTGGATGAGGTTTCACCGCAGCGACTGGTCGCATCTGGCTGCGGGTGCGCTGGCGCGGGGATGGGCCGTGGCGATACCGGGATACGCGCTCTGCCCCGATACTACGGTTTCGGGCATTGGGTGCCAGATCGCGGCGGCGCTAAAGGTCGCTGCAAGCAAAGTTGCCGGACCGATCCATTTGGCCGGACACTCCGCTGGCGGTCAATTGGCAACCCACATTCTCTGCAACGGTCTGCTCAGTCCTGAGATACTGGCACGGGTCGAACGGGTGCTCTCGATCTCCGGCGTACACGATCTGCGCCCGCTGCTGCGAACGGCGCGCAACGAGGTGCTGCGCCTGACCGCTGCGGAGGCGATGGCGGAGAGCCCCGCCCTGCTGCCCCCCGATGTTACGCCCCAACTGCTCTGCTGGGTCGGCGCGGAGGAACGGCCAGAGTTTTTGCGTCAAAACGCCTTGCTTGCGAATATCTGGACAGGTCTCGGCTGCTCGACACATGTCGAGGAAGTCGCCGGGCGGCACCATTTCGATGTCATCGATGCGCTCGCCGACTTGGAGAGCGCAATGGTCCGTGCCTGGCTAGGCCCCTTCTGAAGCGGGCGCAGGCAACCGCAGGATCGGCTCGCCGGCCGGCGGCAGGGGCGCGGGCGGGCGCGGATGATCGAAGTCGCCCCCCATCAGATCCGGGCGCATGTTCACCAGCAATTGCGTATAGGCGTGGCGCGGGGTCAGCAGCAGTTCATCGGCGTCGCCATACTCGACCATCTGACCATCGCGCAGAACGCCGATCCGCCGAGCCAGATGGCCAGCCTCCGCCAGATCCCGGCTCAGCAGCAGCCACCCGGTCTGGTGATCCATCGACGCTGCCATCATCCGGTTCATCAACCGGGCGCGCGCAGTGGGGTCGAGGCCCCTGAAGGGCTCGACCGCCAGAATCAGCTCGGCTGCTGTCACTACCGTGCGGGCCAGGGCCACCTGCTGGCACTGCAAGTCGGAGAGCGCGGCGGGCAGCGCCGGCAAGCATTTGGGATCGAGCCCGGAGCGCTTTACCGCCTCGCCCACCATCGCCTGACGCTCATCGGCGTTCAGACGCGGCAGTTGCACATCCAGTGGCTCGGCCAATGCGTCGACTACCGGGCGGCGCGGGTTCAGTGGCGCCTCATCGAGAGCCCGCCAGACCGCGATGCGCGGGCGCAGGCGCAACCAATCGTTTTGCTTGATGCGGTGCAGCGGTGCGCCCTCCACCACAACGCATCCTGAATAGGGGCGCTTTGCGCGGATCATCACACGGGCCAGAGCCTCGCCAAGCTCTTCGATCTCTCCGGTCAAAGCCACGACTTCCCCGGCCCCGATGCTCAGACTGAGGCCCCGCACGATCATATTGCCGGAGGTGCCGCGCAAGGTCAGGTCGTCGAGGTGACATGACAGGCTCATTCCCCCACCTCCAGCGGCCAATTGCAGGTGAAGCGACGATTGCCCTCTGCGGTCATACCTGGTGGCTCCAGATAGCAGCCCGCCAGCGCGTGTGCGCAGCGAGGATGAAAGCGGCATCCCCGGGGCAACGCCGAAGCCAACGGCGCCTCCCCGGAAAGCTCTGCAAGCGGCGTATGGGGCAGTGTTCGCTCGGGCAGCGAGCGGATCAGTGCCGCAGTGTACGGATGACGCGGCTTGCGGATCGCCTCCCTCGCCGGCGCATCTTCGACCATTTGACCAGCATAGAGGATCACGATGCGGTCGGTCATTTCGGCCGCCAGTGCCGGTTGCCGGGTCAGAAGAAGAAGCGCGATCCTCGACGCCCGACATTGCTGGCGCAGCAGCATCATTTGGTCAGCCATGGCAATCGGATCGGTGGTCGACAAAGCGTCGACCAGCAGCATCCTTGGCCCACGCGCCAAGGCCGCGGCCAGCGCGGCCCGCGCTAGAACACGCGGCTCCAGCCCACTCACACGGGTCGCCATTGTTTTCTGGGCTTGCGCCACGCCAAACGATTTCAACCGTTCAACCACATCGCCACGTTGGCCCTTGATCTGCCTACCAAGGCTGCGAGCGGGATCGAACCCCTGCCCGACCCGCGTGGTCAGCGCGGCGATCCCGCCGTGTTTGAGCTTTGCCAACTGCCTGGGCTGAAGGCGCCCGGCCTCCCCCGCGTCGAACGAAACCTCCCCTCGCAGCAGCGGCGGGGCATCGCGGGCACCCAGCAGGTGTGAGGCAAGCAGTGACAGGCCCGAGCCGCTCTCACCCAGCAGCGCCAACTGGTCCCCAGCTTCGATGTCGAGGGACAGACCCTCCAGATCCGGCGGCTGGCGCGGGCCGCGCGGATGCGCCAGCGACACGTCGCGAAGGCTGAGCAGGCTCATGGCCGCGCCTCGCGCGCGACATGCCGCGTGATCAGGCCAAGCGAGACGAGCAAGGCGAGGGTGACCAGCAATGGCCAGGCCAACGGCCACCAAAGCGCGCGATCGAACACCGCGATACCGTTTGCCAGCAAGGCGCCGAGGGTAGGCACCTGCGCGCCAAGGCCAACAACACCAATCAGGATCAGGGCGATCACCGTCTCGATCAAAGTCACCATTGCACCGAGGCGGATCGGGTGATGCATCGCGCTTTGCAGATGGCGGGTGAAGAGGCGTATGGGCCCCATGCCAAGCTCGCGCGCGGCGCGGGCATGGGCGCTTTGCCGCTCGCGCAGCAGCGCCCGCCCGGCGTCCCGGGCAATACGCGGCCAGCCACAGACGGCCAGAACGCAGGCCAGCAGCGTCGCGCCCTGGATCGGCAGCGCCTCGACCGTGCCTCCCACACGCAGCGCAGCCAGCGCCAGCAAGGCGAGCAGCGGGATTGAGAGCATGTGCAGAAACCCGGCAAGACCCACCAGCGGGCGTCCCACCGCTCCGCCAAGCGTGCCGAACAAAACTCCGAGGACCGTGCCCAGAACCACCTGCCCACCCAACGCCGTCAAGCAGATCAGCAGTGTGATCGCGACCGCACGCGAAAGCTGCCACAGCATATCGCGCCCCATCTGATCGGTACCCAGAGGGTGAGCACCTGCAGCCTCCTGAACACCAATCGGCGGCAGGGCTTGCTCCGCCGGGGTCCCGCTCAACATCGGCAACACTGCTGCAAGCGCCACGATGGCCAGGAACAGCACACCTCCCGGCCCCTGCAGAACGCGCCAGAGAGCGGTCATCGGAAATCGACCCTGAGAAATACCCAGACCGCCAGGCCAACCAGGATGGCGATGAGATAGCTAAGCACGAAAACCGCGATCACCGCGCGCGGCGTCTTGCGTCCGGGCGAGGCGAAGAGCCGTCCAGCCTCGCGTTTTTCAGTCAGGAATTTTCGCCCGGTCGGGAAAAAGCGCAACCCGGCATTGATACCCATGAACAGAACGAAGCCCCCGGCAAACGTGCTCCACACCACGGCATAGAGAAAATGTGAGATCATCATCGGCCCGGCACCACCCTGCCAGCCAGAAGTCCAATCGCGGGAGCCATCCGTACCAACATCAAATTCGTCCCATCGCGTCCCCCGCGTGGTTCTTACACCCGCACCGGCGGGGCGTCCATTGCTCACTTCGTGTTGCGGATCAGCAGCGGCCCCATGATCAGCGGGGTGAACAGCATCGGCACCTGATAAAACGCGACATAGAGCGCGAAAACCGGGTCGAACGGCAAAGCCGCCAGATAAAGCGCGACTGTCCGGTTCCCCCACATCAGCCCGGCCGCGCCGCCAAGCGCCTGCCAGGATCGTGCGACCACCGGCGCGGTCACGATCTGCATTCCGAAATTGACCGCCAGCGCTAGGGCGAAGACGCCAAGGGCCATGCCGGGTTCGGCCATGACGCGGGCGCCGGCACCATCCAGCACCGCGACCACCACCAGCCACATGGCAATCGCTGCGAGCCCATCGAAGGCCTTTGCATGACGCTCGATCCGCACAGCTCCAAGGCTCCAGCGCAACGCGAGAGCCGCCAAACCGCCCCCGAAGATGATCGCCGCGACCCGCAGACCCAGCGAAAACCCGTCGACGGGCAGTGCCTCGCCCAGCAATGCCTTGCTGACCACGGGGCCGATCACCGGGGTCAGCAGGCTGGCGATCATCGTCAGTTCCAGGGCAAAAGCGGCCTCCAACCCAATCAGTAGGCAAAGTGCCGCGGCAGAGGTGATGGGCGGGGCGACAGCAGTATAGACCATCGCGGCAATATGGCTGTCCGGCAGTCCAACCGCATGGCCCAGCAACCACAACACCACGGGTGTCAGACCCATCAATGCAAGCGACCACAAAGACAGGCGCAGCAAGTGGCGAGCATTGCCCAGACGGCGCAGCATGCCGCCCAGATCGATCCGGGCCATCGCAATGCAGAACACTAGGGCCACGATGGGTGCGAGAGCAGGTCTCAGGGCAGCACTCGCACCCGGCATGAAGAAGGCCGCCAGCACGCCGACTGCAAGAAGCCATCGCGCCCGGCTTCCGATCCATCCAAGCGCCTCGACCATCCACATGAATGCCACGGTTCCGCCCGGCGGGTACAAAGTCAAGCGAGCAGGTTTCACATGATGCGCAGCGGCCCCCGATGAAGCGCCAGGCAACCACAACAGAGCGGTAGTCGTGATTGACGTACCTCAGCACGCAGGCTAGGTTCCCGCCCGGGAAAGGGCACATGACCAAACCAACCGTCCATGACATTGCCAAACACGCCGGCGTCAGCCTGGCCACGGTAGATCGCGTTCTCAACGCCAGGCCCGGGGTGCGCCAGAACACCATTGCAAAGGTGCAAAAGGCGGTGACGCAGCTCGGCTATGTACGCGATACCTATGCCGCCAATCTTTCGCGACGACGGCAATACAGGTTTGTGTTCGTACTGCCCGAAGGCCCCAGCCAGTTCGCCACCACCATCAAGTCAGCGGTGCGAGAGGCGGCTGTCTCGCACATCGTCGACCGCGTGTCTCTCACCACGCTGGAGGTACCGGCGCATGACCCCCACGCCATTGTCCGTTTGCTGCAGAACCTGAATACGCAGAAGCCGGATGGCGTGGCGATCATGGCGCAGGAGACGCCTCAGATCCGGGACGCAATTGCCCGGCTGAAGCAGGACGGGACGGCAGTGGTAGCGCTGGTCTCGGACCTGCCGAACACATCGCGGGACAACTTCATCGGGATCGACAACATCGCTGCGGGCCGAACGGCAGCACTTCTTATGGGTCGCTTTCTGTCCTCTCAGGGCGAAATTCTTATTGTTACCAACTCGATGCGCTCTCGCGACAGCCTGGAGCGACGGCTTGGCTTCGACAACGTGATCGCCAGCGAGTTCAGTGGATTGACCGCCCTGCCCTCGGTCGAGAGCTTTGATGATCACAGGCGCACGGCGAATATTATTGAGGACGTGGTCGCCAGCAGACCGAACCTGGTGGGGGTTTACTCGATGGGGTTCGGCACAGGACCGTTGCTGGACATATTACGCCAGTCAGGCCGGCTGCGAGACCTGACGGTACTGGCGCATGAACTCACGCCCACCACCCGGCAGGCGCTGCTGCGAAACGAGATCGCAGCGGTGATCATGCAGGATGTCGGCCATCTGGTGCGTAGCTCCATGCGTATCCTGCGGGCGATCTGCGACGACCAGCCGATCTTCGAGGCGCAGGAACGTATCCGTATCGAAGTCGTGTTGCGCGAGAATATGCCCGACGCCTGAGCGACCGGGTGATTCTGCCGTAAAGCTCCCTCCTGACACCCCCGCATGCCTCAGCCTCGGCAAGCACTCTGGGCCACAGAAAGCTTTCCTGCCAAACTGGATCGGCGATTGCCATGGTTTTTCAACGCCATGCAAGCAGCAGCATCGATTGTCAATTTTTGAGGAACGTACCTCAAAAAACACTCGACTCCTGACCACAACCTCCTCTATCAAAATAGGACGTGCCCGAGCCGAAACTGCGGCGCGATGATGGGAGGAGTTTTCGATGAGGATGACGCAACTTGCGGCGGCTGCGCTGCTGACTGTTTCCACCGGCATGGCGACGAGCGAGGCCGCCGCCGATGACCTGACGCTCTGTTGGGCGGCCTGGGACCCGGCCAACGCGCTGATCGAGCTGTCGAAGGATTTCGAGGCGAAATCAGGGCACAATATGAGTTTCGAATTTGTGCCTTGGCCAAACTTCGCAGACCGGATGCTGAACGAATTGAACTCCGGCGGGCAGCTCTGCGATCTGATGATCGGCGACAGTCAGTGGATCGGTCTTGGCGCCGAGGCCGGACACTACGTCAAGCTAAACGACTTCTTCGATGCCAACAGTATCGATATGGGCGACTTCATACCCGCAACCGTTACCGGCTACGCCGAATGGCCCAAGGGGACGCCGAATTACTGGGCTTTGCCCGCCTTTGGCGACGTGGTCGGCTGGACCTATCGCAAGGACTGGTTCGAGCGCCCCGAATTGCAGGCTGAGTTCAAGGAGAAGCACGGCCGCGATCTTGCCGCTCCCGCTACGCTGGCCGAACTGAAAGACATCGCCGCGTTCTTCCAGGGACGCGAGATCGATGGAACCACCGTCTATGGCGCCGCGATCTATACCGAGCGCGGCTCAGAAGGGATCACCATGGGCGTGACCAACGCGCTCTATAATCATGGCTTCACCTATGGCACCGCGGACGAGCCCTACAAGCTCGACGGCGTCGTGAATTCCCCTGAAGCGATCGAGGGCCTGGAATTCTACAAGTCGCTCTACGATTGCTGCACGCCGCCGGGGTCGTCGGACTGGTATATGTCGGAGAATATCGACGCCTATAAATCCGGACAGGTTGCCTTGCAGATGAACTTTGCCTTCATCTGGCCGGGCGTGCATGCCGACCCGAATGTCGGCGGAGAAAAATCCGGCTACTTCCCCAATCCCGCCGGGCCGCAGGGGCATTTCGCGCAATTGGGCGGTCAGGGCATCTCGGTCGTCTCCTACTCCGACAGTCAGGAGGCGGCGCTGGAATACATCCAGTGGTTTGCACAGCCTGAAATCCAGAAGAAATGGTGGGAGTTGGGCGGATACTCAGCATTGAAGGCGGTGGTAGAGGATCCCGGCTTCGCCTCCAGCCAGCCTTACGCGCAGACCTTCCTGGACAGCATGGCCATCGTGAAGGACTTCTGGGCCGAGCCTGCCTATGCCTCGCTGCTGCTGGCGATGCAGGACCGGGTCCACAAATACGTGGTTGCCGGTGAGGGCACGGCGAAAGAGGCGATGGACGGACTGGTCGAGGACTGGACAGAAGTCTTTGAGGACGAAGGCAAGCTTTGATCGCGCCTTGCCAATAGGTGCGAGGCCCGGTCGCGGCCTCGCACCACCCCATCCACGCAATCGATCGGACCCGTCTGCATCATGTCCAAGACAGTGATGGATCGCGCCGCTACGGCCACCCCGCCCGGGATGGCGCGCAAGATACGCGGCCTCAGCGACCGGGCCATCGCCTGGATCTTCGTGGCGCCGACGATCTTCCTGTTGCTGGCGGTGAATATCTTCCCGCTGATCTGGACGATCCGGTTGAGCTTCACCAATTTCCGCGCCAACCGGCCGAATGCGGATGTCAAATGGGTCGGCACGCGCAACTATGAACGCATTCTGACCGACAGTGATATCTGGCTGACCATGCAAGCCACCGCGCATTTCCTATTGTGGACCATTATCTTACAGGTTCTGATCGGATTTGCCCTGGCCTGGCTGATCAATCGCAAGTTCAAGGGCAACGACCTTTGGACCACAATCATCGTGCTACCGATGATGCTGTCGCCTGCGGTGGTCGGAAATTTCTGGACATTCCTGTACCAGCCGCAAATCGGGCTCTTTAACTACGTGGTGGCATTTCTGACCGGCAGCGATCCGACCAGCTTTTCGATGATCGGCGACAAGACGCTGGCGCCCTGGTCCATCGTGCTGGTCGATACCTGGATGTGGACGCCGTTCGTGATGCTGATCTGTCTCGCGGGGCTCAGATCCATCCCGGACTCGATCTATGAAGCAGCCGAGTGTGACCGTGCCTCGAAATGGCGGCAGTTCTGGACCATAACCGTGCCAATGGTCCTGCCCTTCTTGATGTTGGCGGTGCTGTTCCGCGGGATCGAGAATTTCAAAATGTTCGATCTCGTGGTGCAACTGACCGGCGGCGGTCCGGGGAACACAACCACGCTGACCTCCATCGATCTGAAGCGCGAGGCGTTTGAGAAATGGCGCACCGGCTATGCCTCGGCCTATGCGATCATCCTGTTCGTCACGGTCTTCGGCCTCGCCTCGATCTATGTCAAAGCGTTGAACAAGGTGAAGGAGAGATGAGCGGTTATTCCATCACCGAACCCTCGCGCCGGCAGAAATGGGTCGCTGCGACACTGGTGATCGCCTATGCGATCGTCACGATGCTGCCGCTGATCTGGATCATCTCGACAGGGTTCAAAACCTCCGAGGACTCCATCGCCTACCCGCCTACGATCACCTTTACGCCCTCGCTGGAAGGCTATGTGAACCTGTTCACCACCCAGACCCGGCAAACGCCGGAGCATCTGGAGGCCAACCCGCCCGAGACCTGGTACGAAGAAATCGTACACGAAAAGGGCATGGTGATCGCCGGGCCGTCCCGCTTCGGCGAGCGGTTCATGAATTCAGTGATCATCGGATTTGGCTCGACCTTCCTCAGCGTGTTTCTGGGTACGCTGGCGGCCTATGCCTTCTCGCGCTATCGCATTCCGCTGAAGGACGATCTTCTGTTCTTCATCCTGTCGACCCGGATGATGCCGCCGATTGCGGTGGCGATCCCGATCTTTCTGATGTTCCGTTCCCTCGGGCTTTCCGACACCCATCTTGGGATGATCCTGCTCTATACGGCGGTGAACCTGTCCCTCTCGGTCTGGCTACTCAAGGGCTTCATGGACGAGATCCCCAGGGAGTACGAGGAAGCCGCGCTGATCGACGGCTACACGCGGTTCCAGGCATTCCGCAAGGTCGTGCTGCCGCAGGCTGCGACGGGCATCGCGGCGACTGCGATCTTCTGCCTGATCTTCGCCTGGAACGAATACGCCTTCGCGGTTTTGCTGACCTCCGGCACGGCACAAACCGCGCCGCCCTTCATCCCCACGATCATAGGCGTCGGCGGGCAGGATTGGCCGGCGGTCGCAGCAGGTGCCACGCTGTTCCTACTGCCGGTCATGGTGTTCACCATCCTGCTGCGCAAACATCTGCTGCGTGGGATCACATTCGGGGCGGTGCGCAAATGAGCGGCTTTATCAACGGCTTGATCCGGTTTCGCCGAGGCGCGTGGGAGATGGTTGCCTCCATCCTCATAGCGCTCGGTGTTTTCATGTTGATGCAGCCGTTCTTCCTTTGGGCCTTTACCTATGCTTTTGCCGTCACGCTGACCGGCACGGTGATGTTCATCATCGTCAGCCACTTTCCGGAGGAGTGATGGCCGAGATCCGCATTCAGAACCTGCGTAAGGAGTTCGGCGATTTCACCGCCGTGCAATCATCGTCCTTCAAGATCGAGGATGGCGAGTTCTTCATGCTGCTCGGCCCCTCCGGCTGCGGCAAGACCACCACCTTGCGGATGATCGCGGGGTTGGAACTGCCAAGCTCGGGCGAGATCTATATCGACGGGGAGGAGGTGGCCTCGAAACCTGCGCGCGAACGTGACATTGCCTTTGTCTTTCAGATGTTCGCTCTCTACCCGCATATGAATGTGCGCCGGAATATCAGCTATCCGCTGGTCAGCCAGGGGATGGCGCGCAATCAGGTGCGCGAGAAGGTGGCGGAGGTCGCCAGGATCCTCGGCATCGAGGATATTCTGGACCGGCCGGTCGGCGGCCTTTCCGGCGGCGACCGGCAGCGCGTCGCGCTTGGCCGGGCCATCGTGCGCGATCCGAAATGCTTCCTGATGGATGAACCCCTCGGCGCGCTGGACGCGGAATTCCGCGAGCATATGTCGGAGGAACTGCGCAAGTTGCACGACCGGATGGGGGCCACCACCGTCTATGTCACTCACGATCAGTTGGAGGCGATGCAGATGGGCGACAAGATCGTCGTCATGAACCATGGTATGATCGAACAATTCGGCACGCCCCTGGATGTCTACAACAAACCCGCGACCATGTTCGTGGCCGACTTCATCGGATCGCCCGCGATGAACTTCCTCAAGTTCCATGGCCGGGTGGCCCAAGGCGCGGACAGCGTCACCCTGCACCATCAGGCGCTGAGCGTGCCGCGCCAGCATCAACCCTTCGAGGGGGATCTGGTATATGGCATCCGGCCCGAGCATATCCGCTTGTCGGACGTTGGCGGATATCGCGGCGAAGTCGTTGCCAGCGAGTATCTGGGCACCACCCAGATTGTGACGCTGGACACTCAGGGCGGCCAGATCAAGGCGCGCATTCCATCCGATCAGCCCGCCCGTGTGGGCGAGACCGTGGGCCTCGACTTCGACGGCACGATGGCGACGCTGTTCGACAACCAGACCGGGCGCGCGCGCCGCTCGGACCTCAATGCCGGGGTGCTCGCCCATGGCTGACGTGGTGCTGCGCGAAATCTCGAAGTCCTTCGGCGCGACCAAGGCGGTCGATACTGTGACGATGGAGGTTCCGGACGGCGGTTTCGTTGTTCTGCTCGGCCCGACCGGCGCGGGCAAGACCACGACCCTGCGTCTGATTTCCGGCCTGGAGCGTCCGGACAGCGGCGACATCTTGATCGGTGGACGCTCGGTTGTCGGGGACACGCCTGCGCAGCGCAATGTGGCGATGGTGTTTCAGCAATATTCGCTCTATCCCCATATGACAGTGCGCGAAAACCTGGCCTTCCCGCTACGCTCGCCCATTCTGAAAACGCCGGAGGATCGGATCAGCGCCAAGGTGGCTGAAGTGGCCGAGGTTCTGCATATCGGCCACAAGCTGGACAACAAGGCCACGGCGTTGTCGGGGGGCGAGATGCAGCGCGTCTCGATCGGCCGCGCGCTGGTGCGCAACCCGCAGATCTATCTGATGGACGAGCCGCTGAGTTCGCTGGACGCGAAGCTGCGCGCCGACCTTCGGGTGGAACTCAAGCGCATTCAGGAAAATCTCGGTGCCACAATGCTCTATGTAACCCATGACCAGATCGAAGCGATGACGATGGCCACCAGTATTGGCGTGCTACACGAAGGCCGGCTGGTGCAGATGGCCCCCCCGCGCGAGATCTACGAAAACCCGGTCAGCCTCTATGTCGCCAGCCGCCTGGGCCTCCCGCGCATCAACGCCCTGCCCGCCGATATCTTTGCCGGGGCACCCGGTGGTGCCGAGACCATCGGCCTGCGTCCGGAGCATATCCGCCACGGCGAAGGAAAACCCGCCCAGGTCGACCGGGTCGAACATCTGGGCGATCAGACCCGGCTGCATCTGACCCTGGACGGGCACGACATCATTACGCTGACCGACGCGGAAACGACGCTGGAGCCCGGCGACACCATCGCCGTCCAGCCCAATAACGCCCTGTACTTCGATGCCACTGGCGCACGGATCGCCTGAGGAGGACGCCATGAAGCAGTTCATGAATACCAGGGAGACCCTGGTCACCGAAGCAATCGACGGCACGTTGCGCACCGCCGGCGGGCGGTTGGCGCGTCTGGATGGCTATCCGCATATCAAAGTCGTGGTCCGCACTGATTGGGACAAATCCAAAGTCGCGCTGATCTCCGGTGGCGGGTCGGGGCACGAGCCAAGCCATGCGGGTTTCGTTGGCCAGGGAATGCTGACAGCCGCGGTCTGTGGCGAGGTTTTCGCGTCCCCCTCCGTCGATGCGGTGCTGGCGGGGATCCTGGCCGTGACCGGCAGGGCGGGGTGTTTGCTGATCGTGAAGAACTATACCGGCGACAGGCTGAATTTCGGCCTGGCGGCCGAGCGTGCGCGGGCGCAGGGGCTAAAGGTCAGCATGGTCATTGTCGATGACGACATCGCCCTGCCCGATCTGCCTCAGGCGCGGGGCGTGGCCGGGACGCTGTTCGTCCACAAGATCGCCGGCGCCCTGGCCGAGCAGAATGCGGATCTGGATCAGGTGACCCAGGCAGCGCAGCGGGTGATCGACGGCGTTGTCTCTATCGGCATGTCGCTCGACACCTGCACCATACCCGGCTCGCCCAAGGAAGATCGGATCGGTGGCACGAAGGCTGAACTGGGCCTGGGCATCCATGGCGAGGCCGGGATCGAGCAGGTGGACTATACCGACGCCAAAGCCGCCATGGCGATGGTGGTCGACAAACTGGCTGGAAAGATCGGCCCCGGACCTCACGTCGCCCTGCTAAACAATCTCGGCGGGACGACACCGCTCGAGATGAGCGTGCTGGCGGAGGAACTGGCCTGCTCGCGCATTGGCGAACAGGTGCGCTGGCTGGTCGGCCCGGCGCCGATGATGACGTCGCTGGATATGCAGGGGTTCTCGGTCTCGCTGCTGCCTTCCGCCAAGGCGGACGAGGCTGCCCTGCTGGCCCCCGTGGCGCCCTGGGCCTGGCCCGGTTGCTTGGCGGTGGGAGAGATCGCCATGGTCCCCCTGCCCGACGGCCTGGCGCCGATCCAGCCGATCCCATCGACCAATCCCGAAACCCGTGCCTTTATCGAGCATTGCTGCACGATCATGATCGATGCCGAGGCCGACCTGAACGCCCTGGACGCCAAGTCTGGCGATGGCGATACCGGCAGCACGCTGGCCACCGCCGCGCGCGCCCTGATCGACGCGCTCGACCGGCTGCCCCTGGCCGACCACACCCAGCTTTACCGCGCCATCGGGTTGGAACTGAGTCAGACGATGGGCGGCTCCTCCGGCGTGCTGCTTGCGATCTTCTTCGCGGCGGCGGGCGATGCCTCCGCCAGCGGCAAGGATATCGTGGGCGCACTGAATGCCGGGCTCGACCGGGTGCAACAAGTTGGTGGAGCTGGTCCAGGCGACCGTACCATGATCGACGCCATGCGCCCGGCGCTGGACGCTTTACCTAGGGGCGTCGAGGCCGCCGCCAAGGCCGCGCGCGCCGGTGCCGATGCCACCGCACAAATCACCAAAGCGCGTGCCGGGCGGGCGAGCTATCTGTCCGAGGCCAGCCTCGCGGGCCACAACGACCCGGGGGCCGAAGCGGTCGCCAAGTTGTTCGAAGCCTTGGGCGCCTAGCACCGCACGACTGACAATCGGCATGGATCCGGGTATGAGAAGGCCAAACCCCTTCAGACCGAGGACCCCATGCCGCTTGACGCCAAGACCATCGAGACCCTGCAATCCGTCACCACCGCCACGATCACCACGATCCTGCTGAAGCGGGGCCTGCGCAATCTGTGGATGCGCGGCGTGAAGCCGATGGCACCGGGTGCCCCGCGCCTGGTCGGCCCGGCCTTTACCCTGCGCTTCATCCCAGGTCGCGAGGATCTGGCGACGCCGGAAAGCTGGATGTCCCCCAAATCGACCCGTGCTGCAATCGAGGATATGCCCCAAGGTTCTATCGCCGTGATTGACGCGATGGGCGTCACCGATGCGGGCGTTTTCGGCGACATTCTGTGCGCGCGCATGGCCAAGCGTGGCGTGACCGCCCTGGTGACCGATGGCGTGCTTCGCGATGCCGAGGGGGTGCGCCGCACCGGCCTGCCGGTCTGGTGCGACGGGGTGGCCGCACCCCCTTCCATCGCCGCGCTGACCTTTGTGGATTGGCAGCAACCAATTGCCTGCGGCGGCGTTGCCGTCTTCCCGGATGACATCGTCGTGGCGGACGAGGATGGCGCGGTCTTAATCCCCGCGGCCGAGTTGGATCACGTCCTGACCAATGCACCGGAGCAGGAGCGGTTGGAGGGTTGGATCATGGATCAGGTACTGGAGCATGACGCCGCCCTGCCCGGCCTTTACCCGATGAACGAGGACACAAAGGCGCGTTACCAGGCATGGAAGGAGCAAGACTGAAACAGACCCCGCGACGACGTGATTGGCAGTTGAACGCAGGGATTGAGACACTTCGCGCAGTTCGCCATGACAAGGAACCCCTCGCCATGAAGTTTTCGCGCCGCTCTGCCCTGGCTGGCCTCGCCAGCCTCACCGTTGCTTCGCCATTGCGCGCCGAGCAGGTCGATATCGCCAAGCAACTGCGCGAGATCATGGTGGCCAGCCGCTCGCGCTTCGACGCGGCGATGTTCGAGTTGAACAAGGTCGCGGGGCCCGAGTTGATCTCACCCCTGATCTTCGCGATGCGCTTCAGCCCGAACCCCTATCCCACGATCGTCGATCTCTTGGAAAAGATCACCGGCGAGAAAGTCGGCGACACCTGGCACGACTGGATGCTCTGGCAGGAAGCGCATCCTGAATTCACGCCTCACCCCGCCTATATCGACATGAAGCGCGATCTCTATCTGCGCATAGATCCCTATTTCGATGTGTTCCTGAAGCCGGAGCATCTGCAACCCGACCGGATGAAAATCCGTTTCGAGGAGATGACCTGGGGCGGCGTGCGAAAGGACGGGATCCCCTCGCTCGACAACCCGATCCAGGTGGCCGCGGATGCGCCTGAGGCTGAGTATCTGCTGGATGAAGACCTGGTCTTCGGGGTGGCGGTCAATGGCGACATCCGCGCCTATCCCCTGCGGATCATGGGCTGGCACGAGATGTTCAACGACGTGGTGGGCGGCGTGCCGCTGGCGATGGCGTATTGCACGCTCTGCGGTTCGGGTATCCTGTTCGAAACCCAGATCGACGGCTATGAGGAGCCGTTCAGCTTTGGCTCATCCGGCTTTCTCTATCGCTCGAACAAACTGATGTACGACCGCGGCACCAACTCGCTCTGGAACCAGTTCACCGGACGACCTGTTTCGGGGGAGTTGGTCGATAGCGGGATCGAGTTGCGCCAGCGCCCCATCGCCATAGCGCCTTGGGGCGATTGGAAACGGCGTAATCCGGACACCAAGGTCATCACTCTGCGCACCGGGTTCAGCCGCGACTACGGATCCGGCGTGGTCTACAACGAATACTTCTCCTCCCCCGATCTGATGTTCCCGGCGCTGGTGAACCAGGAAAAGCTGCGCCAGAAAGACTACGTCTTCGGTGTTCGCACTTTCGGCGGTGCCAAGGCCTGGGCGCTAAAGGCTTTCGAGGGCAGCGCTGTGATCAACGACATCGTCGCCGACTTGCCCATTGTCATCATCGGTGACGCCGCGTCCCGCACGGTGCGCGCCTATGAACGCGGCGATCTGAGCTTCGCTGCGGACGTATCGGATGACGAACTTTCAGCCAACGACCAGACCTGGAAGATCACAGAAGAAGCGCTGAGAGGTCCCGACGGGACCCTCAAACCACGGGTCGCTGGGCACATCGCCTATTGGTTTGCCTGGGACGGGTATCTGGGCGCCAAGTCCGAATTGGTGGGCGGCTAGACCCACCACTCCGCGAAATTCCCTTGGATAATCGGCCGATTTGACTGTTTTGATGCAGCTTTGATCCCCACGGCACTTGATCGTGACCACACGTAAGCGTTAGCGAGAACGCAAGAAAGACTTTGCGGTTGTACCACCTGTCGGCCAGATCCAGCAGGCGTCACCCCGCAGGGCCTAGGGGACAAAGTGAAGAGAGGACAGTCATGCAGCATCCCACACTAAAATGGGTCCTGGGCATGGGCGCCGTTGCGGCGCTCGCGGCCTGTTCGACCGACCAGACCCTCGATCAGGGGTTCGACAGCCACCCGCTCGCGGCGATGGAGGCCAGCGTCTGGGTCGACGATCAGGGCTGCAAACACTGGATCATCGATGACGGGATAGAGGGCTATCTGAGCCCGGTGCTGAACCGCGACGGTTCGCCGGACTGTAGCTGAGGGGGACAGGATCATGAAAACCACTGCCATTCTTGCATCGGCCGGTCTTGCGGCTGCCCTGGGCTTCACTGCCGCGCAGGCTGACCCGTCGAACCTGCCGGGCGGCACCTGGGTCGACCCGTTGGGCTGCGAATACAACTTTTTCACCAGCGGCACCGAAGGGTATCTCAGCGAAAAACGCACCCCGGATGGTGCGATGATCTGCACCGGCGGCACGCCAAGCAGCCCCGAGCCGCGTGTCTGGCTCGACCCCGATGGTTGCGCCCACTGGTTCATAAACTCGGGCACGCGTGGCTTGATGGCCAATGTGCGTTTCCCCGATGGCCAGCCGAGCTGCGGCGCCCCGGCTCGCGCGCTGGCACAACGCTTCACGGCGCAAACCCTGCTGGCCACCGTCTGGCGCGATCCCAATGGCTGCTTCCACTGGGCTGCCGATGACGGGTTCGAAGGCTTCATGTCGCCGCGCCTGCAATCCGATGGCCGCCCAGTCTGCGAGGGCAACGCCGCCCCGGTCAACCTGACCCTGGCCGCCGATGCGCTGTTCGACGTGAACAGCGCCAAGCTGAAACCGGCCGCAGTGGAGAAACTGACCAACTTCTTCGAACTGATGCAGAAGACCGGCAAATCGAAAATCGCCGTGACCGGGCATACCGACTCCGATGGCTCCGAAGCCTATAACCGCGACCTCTCGGTTCGCCGGGCCGCGTCGGTCGCCAAGTTCGGGTCGAACTATGGCGTTAACGCGGTGATCGACGGTAAGGGCGAAAGCGAGCCCGCGGCCAGCAACGCCACGGCGGCCGGCAAGGCGCAAAATCGCAGGGTCGAGATCGCAATCCTCGACTGACGCTGTCGAACACGCTTATGCTGCGGGCCTTGTCTTTCTTGGATCGAGGCCCGCATGTCCCCCGAAATCTGGTTCGCCTTCGCGCTGGCAAGTGCGGCGCTTCTGGCAATTCCCGGCCCGACGGTCATTCTCGCCGTTTCCTATGCGCTCGGGCGTGGGCGGCAATCCGCCTGGGCGACGGTGCCGGGTGTCACGCTGGGTGATTTCACGGCGATGACGATATCGCTGGCCGGGGCGGGTGCGCTGCTCGCAACCTCCGCCACGCTCTTCACCGTCCTGAAATTCGCCGGTGCAGCCTATCTGATCTGGTTGGGTATCGGCCTTTGGCGCGCTTCGCCGGAACCCGCAAGGATCACTCGCCGTGGCGGTGCGGAGTGGCGCGAGATGTTTCTCAACAGCTATGTGGTGACGGCGCTCAACCCCAAAAGTATCGTGTTCTTTATCGCTTTCGTGCCGCAATTCGTCGACCCCGAGCGTCCATTGCTGCTGCAATTCGCGATATTGGAGGCAACGTTCCTGACACTCGCCGCCATCAACATCGCGCTCTGGGCCGTTCTGGTAGGTGAAATGCGCAGCCGCTTCGAAAAACCCTCAACCCTGCGGATGATCAACCGACTGGGCGGAAGCTTTCTGATTGGGGCCGGGCTGCTGACCGCACTGACGCGGCGCAGCGCCTAGCGGTCGTTTCGGGTGCGGGCATCCGCCAGGCGCTCGTCACCACCATCCGCTTTGGGAAGGTCGAATGAGATCAGCGCCTCCCCTAGCCCACTGATATCGCAAACAAAGCCCTGGTACCCGATAATCCGGCCCTCGGCATCGCGCGCGCAGCGACCGCGCTTGGTGGGTGCATTCGGGCGCTGAGGCGGCACTTCAACCTTTGCGAACTGGGCCCGGCGCTTGCGGTCGGCCGCACGTTGCGCCCGCCAAACGGCATAGTCGGCATCAGTCGCTTCGTTCAGACTTTCCAAAGTTGCAGTGTCAAGATAACCGGTCGGCGTAAACCCTTTGGCCTGCTGCATTTCGGCGAGAGCAGCCCTTGTGCCTTCTCCGAAAATCCCATCGACGCCCTGCGGGTCATATCCGGCAAGTATCAGGCGGCGTTGTATCACTGCGCGCTGCGAGCGATTGAGAGCAAGTTGCTCTTCCAGCTCCGCGCTCAGCCGATCTTCGGGCCGTGTCGGAGCGCGCAGGGCAACATGTGCCACAGTTGTATCTGCGAAAACGATCCGCGCCGGCGCCGCCCGCTGGGCCGCGGGGTCTGCCGCATCGGCCACCGCAGGCACATCATCGGCGGAGGGCGTGCGCAGCGGCACCTGCAGGCGCGCCATGGCCGGAAGTCTGGGATCCGCAAGTTCTGGTTCTGCCAGGGCCGTCTCCGCCGACGCGTTGCCATGGCTCTCCGCTTCGATGACGTCGGACGGAACAGCGGCATAGAGCGACATGTCGAGAGCAAATGGATTGTCGAGGTTCGGCTCCATCGCCAGCACCTCGGACTCGATGGGCCACATCACCTGACCTTCACCAATCACCTGATCCAGACCGCTCGGCACATGCTCGACATTGTTCAAGACGAAGACCGTCAGGAACACCGAAAGAAAGCCAGTTGTGCCGAATGTGATCAGCCATTCGCCGGAAGCTGGCTTCTGGCGCGTGACATTTTCGGACAAATCTTGGTCAGACATACGGACTTCTCCAGCTCGAACAAATACTAGCCCGCCTCACAGGCCTTGCTTTTGTTTCGCAGATGCTAAGAATTTTGGTGCGGTCGAGCAAGAGAAGAAGTGGCCGAACGGCCACAATGTGAATTATTTCAGAGAAGTGACGCAAATCTTGATTGTCAAAAATTGATTCGCTCGAATGCGGGCGCTTGTCCTGAAAATATCAAGCCCAAGCGTGATGGAATCATTCGGCTGGCCGCTGGCCCTTGCAGATACGGCGCAGGATTGCCGCACGCGTCTTTTCTTCGACCTTCCCGGTCGCATTTCTCGGCAAACCTTCGATAAATTCGATCCGGCGCGGCACGAAGACCGGATCGGTATGGGCCGCCATGTGTTGACGAATGGCCGCGCGGCGTGCCTGCGGACCCAAAGGGTCGGCAGCCTGGCGGACAGCAGCGATGGTCAAGATGTCGTCCCCCTCGGTCCGCTCGCGCAGGACGATACCATCCTGCAAGTCCGCAGCCGCCAGCAGGATGGCGTTCAGCGCGCCAAGGCTGGTGCGCTTGCCCGCGACTTGGATCATGTCGCCCAGGCGCCCAAGTAGACGCAGGCGCCCGTTGGCTGTGATCTCGACCGCATCGCCAAGCGGCACGGGCGCGACCAGATGCGAGGCGTCGGCAATCGGTGCAGGCTCGCCCGGGGTGATCGAGACACCCTCAGCCAACGTCCAATCGCCGTCCGCAGGCCCCCGCCGCCAGGCAAGCGTACCGCTCTCGGTACTGCCATAGATTTCGAACACCGCCATGGGATCGGCCCGGGCCTCCAGCCGCTGCGCCAGGGCGTGCGGCAAGGGGGCGGTGGCGGACAACACCATGCGGAAGATTGGCAGATCGGTGAGCGCCGGCGCCAGAAACTTCAGATGCGCGGGACTGCTGATCAGCGCCAAAGCCTTGAAGCCCGCGCGCTCTGCTGCGGCCGCGACGCCAATCAGATCCTCTGGGAAGAACACCGTCCCGCGATAGAGGCAGCGCCCCTCGAACCCCGTGAACACCGCCGCTTCCAGCCCATACATATGCTGATGCGGCGTCGTCCCCACGATGGCAAAACGCCGCCCCGCCAGTCCGGCATGGGCGAAGAGCGCGTCTGTGATCCGCGCGCCGCCCGCAAGCCCGGCCCAAGTCTTCAGATGGCGCACCGGAACGCCGGTCGAGCCGGAGGTGAAGACAGCAATGTCTCCAGTGGCCGCCATAAGATCCGACGGCAATGTCGCAGGATCCGACGCCGCGCCTCCACCCAACTCGGGCACAGTGTCTTCGAACGTCTCCTCGGCATCTGTATGGCCCAGCAGACAGATGCTCTCGGCCTCGCGCAGTGCCGCGCTGACGGCGCCGGGCGCGCGGGCAGCGGGCAGGATCGTGCGCTGACCGTTCAAGACCGCTGCCGCAAGGCCCACCATGAAATCGTAACGATCCTCGAACAGGTTGCAGACATGCCGCGCACCTGAAATCCGCACCGACAGCGCCGCCACATCGCCCGCGAACTGCGCCCATGTTCTGGCTCGCCCTTCGCATGCCGCAAAACAAAGCGGCGTGTCAGCACCAACCATGGTCAGATCTTCAGCGCGGACCAGGTGGCCGGTCGGCTCATCACCTTCATTGTCATCAGCCACCGCTCGGACCGGCCATAGCGCCAAGAAGCATAGTGATGCGACAGCACGAACCACGCGAGTTGCCCCAGCAGCAGCGCGCTGATCGCCGGGTCCAAGACCCCGCGTGTGGCGGGCAGCAGCATCGCCGCGCCGCCCAGAAACCCGGATGCGAAGCCCAGCACGGCCCAGAGGGCACACTGCCCCCGCACAAAGCGCCGGAAGACAGGCGTGAAGCCCGCGCCCTGGCCCTTGTCCAGGTTCATCAGTTCGATCACTTGCATCAGGATCGGCTCACGCCCCGGCAACAGGCCACGGGCGAAGATTGACCCCATCGCGATATTCACAATGAAGATCGCCATATAGGGCGCGATCCGGATCTCGGGCTCGAACCATTGCGCCAGAACCACGGCGCCGACAATCGCGAATGCCAGGGGGGGCGCCACGACGCGCGGCACGCCCGCGCGCGGCAGAATCCCCCAGCAGGTCGCGACCATCACGATCGCGAAAATCCAATCGAAGATCTGGACAGGCAAAATGTTCAGCCAGAGCGCGACAGAGCCAGCCGCCAGACCCAACAAGATCAGATACCCCGGCATCCGACCCAGACGCCTCACTTGGTCCTGTTTTCAGCGATATGAGCGCTCAGCGCGTTCAGCGAGGCGAAGATATCGCGGTTGCGCTGGTCGTCCGAGCGCAGCTTGAAGCCGTAGGTCTTGGCAATGGCAAAGGCAAGCTCCAGAGCGTCGATGGAGTCGAGCCCTAACCCATCGCCGAAAAGCGGCTCGTCCGGCACGATCTCCTCGGCCGTCACGTCTTCCAGGACCAGAGTATCCACGATCAGCGCTGCCACCTCTAGGCGCAGCGCCTTGTCGACCCCCGGTCCCACCTCGTCACGCATGCTCGTATCCCCTGGCGGCCTGACGCTTCTCGACCGCGTATCGCAGCAACTTAAAAACCCAGATCCGTGAGCGGATCCGCAGATCTTTCCGGAAATCGCCCGCAAGCAGCGAAATCACGGCCTGCTCGATACCGAGGATGTTGCGCGGGTTCAAGAGCATCTCGCGAAATGCCGGGTCGTGAATGCGGTAGATAAACCAGGATACATAATCGAGGCGCTTTTTGATATGGCGGTCGTACTTGGCCATCAGTGCATCGCGCCGGCCAGGATTGGCACGCGCCGCCAGCAGCGCGTCCGCCGCCTCGTTCGCGCTGTTCAGCGCCAAGTGTACACCGGTCGAGAAGACTGGGTCGATGAAGCCAAACGCATCGCCCACCTTGATATGGCCAGGCCCCACCGCCTGCGCTGCCCGGTAGGAGAAGTTGCCAGTGGCGCGCAGCTCTCCAGTCAATTCCGCACCCTCTATAAGGGCGGAGATGTCGGGATGTTTGGCACAATGGGCACGAAAGAACTCCTCGATCCCGCAATCGCGCTTGGCCATGTGATCTCCGGGCGCCACCATGCCGATGGAGGTGATGCCGTTCTGCAGCGGAATCTGCCACATCCAGCCGGGTGTGGTCAGATGGATGCGGATGTTGCCACCGCGCTCGCCCTCTGCCCGGGGAACATTCCGGAAATGACCGAAGATGGCGGCGGAGGTGTTGCGCGGGTCCGGCGACTTCTCGGCCCGCATCTTGGCCGTCACAGTCGACCGGCCCGAAGCATCGACCAGAAACTGTGCCTGAAAGATCCGCGTCTCCCCCTCGGCGTTATCGGTCTGGATCACCGCCATCTCGTCGTCGCAGGAGAGGATCGTGGCCGTGGTCTCCTCCATCGTCATCGCGCCCACTTCGGCCGCCCGGTCGAACAACAGCTTGTCGAAGTCCTGGCGGCGCACCTGATAAGCATGGCCGGGCCCATCGCAGAGCGCGCGGCTGAAGTTGAACACTGGGTTCAGCTTGCCGTCCTCGCTGATAAACTCCGCCCCGGACTTGTGGACCCCGATGGCGCGCGCACGGTCCAGCACGCCCAGCCGCTCCAGCATAGGCAGGGTATGCGGCAAAAGCGACTCGCCGATATGGAAGCGCGGGTGACGGGCCTTCTCCGCCATCACCACGTTCAGACCGGCCTCGGCCAGGCGAATGGCAGTCGCCGCGCCACCCGGCCCACCGCCAAGGATGAACACATCGCAGGTTTCGGGTTTGACGGTGCCCGCCTGCGTTTCGATCGGTTGTGCAAGGGTCATGGGCTAGCTGCTGCCTCCATCAAGACAAATCAGTTGCCCGGAAAGATATGCAGCTTTTTCCGAGACAAGAAAGGCCGTCAATGCCGCAACCTCGCCGGGGTGCCCCGCCCTTCCGGCTGGTGAAAAGCGGATCAGGTCTTCGAAATTGTCCAAGGCGCGCGTCTCCGGCGTGTCGATCACGCCGGGCGCGATCACATTGGCGGTGATCCCGCGAGAGCCATATTCCCGCGTCAGCGACTTGGACAGCGGCAGCAATCCCCCCTTGGCCGCGGCATAGTTGGTCTGTCCCCGATTGCCCCGGACCGCCGTCAGCGAGGAGATCGCAACGATCCGGCCCCAGCGGCTGCGCATCATCGGCATGATTAGCGGGCGCAGCGCGGTGAAAAAGCTGTTGAGATTGACATCGATCACGCGTGTCCAGTCCTCGCGTTCCATCGCCGCGAAGGGCATGTCGCGTTGTAGACCGGCATTGTGGACGAGGATCTGAACCGGGTCTTCGGCCAGGGTGGCCAGCGTTTCCTCAGCCGCAGGATCGGTCAGGTCGGCGATCAGCACCTCGGCGCTGCCGCCCGTCTCGCGGATCCGCGAGGCGACGGCTTCGGCGGCATCGCGGCTGGTATTCGCGTGGACGATCACATGGATGCCCGCTTCGCCCAGTTCCGCCGCAATCGCGGCGCCGATCGGGCTTGCCCCGCCAGTAACCAGCGCCCGCTTCATCGACCCACCGCCTGCATGCTCAGCATCGCTTCGCCCTTCAGCATTTTGCGGCCTTCTCCCTCGATCGTGAACCGGTAATGCGCCCCGGCTTCAGTGGTTTCGATCCGCCCCGCCTCGATTGCGAGAGGGGCAGCGATGCCATCCGCCTCGGCCAGCAGCACCTCGACCCCGCGCAAGGACAATAGCAGACCGGTATGCGCCCCCGCGATGCCGTGGACCGACGCGTGGGCGGCTGCGGCCTGGGCGCCCAACTCGACCAAGGCAACGCTCATCAACCGTGAACCGACGCGCAATGGATAATCAGGCGTGCAATGATCCCGCGCAAGGCAGCTTATCCGGCCAGCTTCCATTCGCTCCACCCGCTCGATCAGCAGCATCGTGCCCTTGTGCGGCATCCGGGCGAGTGCATCCTCGGTCACAGACATTCGACCTCGCAGCGCAACGCAGCACCCCCGTGCTGGGCAATCATCACAGACCCGGACATGCGCGAGGCTATGACTTCGTAAAGCGGCAGCACAGCCGCCACCGGGTTTCCAGTCGCAGACAACGCCTTGGCAGCCTCGCTCCTCGGTTCGGTCGCATCGCCTGTCGTGACTTCGACCTTTAGCACTGCGCGCGAACTCGCGCCCTGGCGCGGCGACAGAGCAAGCGCAGCCCCCATCGGAACGCCCAAGGGCCGCTTCTCATCCAGCGGCACTGGGATCGGCGCGTCGTAGAGCACAAGGCCAACCGGCCGATCCTCCAGCCTCGCCTGCAGCAGCGCCTTCAGCAGGCCTGCTCCGAAGGTCTGGTCATAGGCCGCGATACTGGTCATCGGACCCTTGATGCCCGCCGCAATGCTCCATTGCCCGGCCGCTGCATTGTGGACCGCGTTCTGAAAGCGCAAAGGCTGGATCATCATGTCCGGTTCGCAAAGGGCCGAGAGGATCACGTTCAGTGTCTCGCCCTCTCCGACGGAGGACGCGAAGACCCAGGCAGCGTCCTCGCCCAATGCCGGGCCCACGGCCTCGCCCACCAGCAACGCCAGTCGGATCGCGGGGCTCAGGCGCTTGGCCTGCCGGGGCGCCAGGCAGCCGGGGGCGGGCTCCCAAGGTTCCGCCGCCCAGATGCCGCCTTGCAAGCGCTTGCCCAGTGCGCCGAAATCCGCGATCCCGGGCGCCGCGAAGCCCAGTGCGTCGATATAGGCGGTGAACCTCATGAGCGGCTTAGCAAAAGGGCGCAATTGTTGCCGCCGAAGCCGAAGGCATTGGTGATCGCATGCCGGATGGGCGCGTGTTCCATCCGCGCCAGGATCCGACATTGGATTTGCGGGTCCAGGGTCTCCAGCCCGATATTGCCGGGTACGATCCCCTCTTCCATCGCGTGCAGGCACATCACTGCCTCCAACGCGCCCGCAGCACCCAAGGTGTGCCCGATGGCGCCTTTCAGCGACGAGACGGGAACTTCGTCTCCCATAACCGCCGACACTGCCGCAGCCTCCGCCGTATCGTTGATCGGCGTCGCGGTGCCGTGCAGGTTCACATAGCCTATATCGGACGGCTGAAGCCCGGCATCTGCCAGCGCCGCCCGCATGGCCTGGGCCGCCCCTGCCCCGTCCTCCGGTGGCGTGGACATGTTGATCCCGTCCGAGCTTTCGCCCATCCCGGCCAAGCTTGCTCCGTCCTCGGCACGTTCGACGATCAGAAAAGCCGCTCCCTCGCCAATCGAAAGCCCGTCGCGCGCCGCATCGCAGGGGCGGCAGGGTTGGCGAGACACCAGTTGCAGCGCCTCGAAACCGTTCAGCGAGGTGAGGCAGAGGCTGTCGACGCCCCCCGCCAGCACAGCATCGCAGACACCTGCGCGCACCAGTTGGACCGCATCCACAATCGCCTTGGCCGAGGAGGAACAGGCGGTCGAAATCGTATAGGATGGCCCCTCCAGCCCCAGCAGATCCTGCAGGAACGCCGTCACCGCCTGATGATCGTTGTGGTGGCGCAACGAGTAACCGGAGGGCAGAGGCTGATCCGCGGGCCGGCTGCGATAAGCCTGCTCCAGCAGTTCAACGCCAGAGGTCGAGGTGCCCAGCACCACCCCGCAACGCGCAGCCCCCCAGCGGGCCCGCATCGTCTGCACCGCATCGGCGAAACCGTCAACTTCCAGCCCCGCCAATGCCAGCCGTGTCGCGCGGTTGTCAAAGGCGGTGTGAGTTACTGGAAAGGTCAGATCCTCAAGCCCCGCGACCCGCCCAATATGACAGGAGAACGCCAGATCACCGTAATCGCATGGGGCGAGACCCGACCGCCCGTCGATCATCGCGCCGAGATGGGCCGCACGCCCCGCGCCAAGGCAACTCACCAACGAGGTGGCGGTAATCCGGATATCAGCGTTGGGGGATTTGATCATCTGGGCACGGATCCAAGGCGCGGATGGGCGAGATGAAGCCCTAGCATGGCGATCACACCCAGCGAAACCGTCAAACCGATCTCCGCCAGAACGGGCGCCGAGGAAAATGCCATGACGCCAAAGGCCAGGAGGGTCGAGACGGCGCAAAGGCCGCAGGAGCGCGCGGCATCGACGCGCTCCTCCCCCCCAAGTGTCAGGAAGATCCCATAATCGACACCGATACCGACGACCAGTATCAGCGCCATGATCTGAAAGACCCCCAACGGCCCCGTGGCGATGAGCAGCACCAGCATCGTCAGCCCCAGCGCCCCGGCGCAAGACAGCGCAATAGCTATACTGTCACGCGGCCTGGCGCTGACCAGCGCCAAAAAGCCGAATGCCAGTACAGCCCCAATGGCCAGCCATTGCAGGACGCGCGCTTTCAACTCCGCCAGGTCGCTTGACAGCGACTGACGCGTGTCCAGGAAAGAAACGCCGGGGACTGACGCCTCCGCCAGATAGTTCGCCAGCTTGTCTGGCAAAGCGGTGTCATAGAGCGCGACGGCTTCGATCCAACCGGCACCGCCCGGTCCCAGCCGCGCTGCCAGCCCGCGCGTCACCCCCAACTGGCGCAGGTCGTCCGGCACAACGACGGGCGCCTGGATCGCAGCCAAGTAATCCGCCCCCAGCGCTTCGGCAAAGTCAGGAGCCATGTCAGCGTTCCGCAGAGCCTGCTCAGCGATTGCGACGAAGGTGCCACGGTCTGGGAGAGCAAGATCCTGCTGTTGACTGACGGGTGCAAGGACCTGACCCAGCATCTGAAATCCACCGATCACCTCATCAACCCGCATCTGATCCAGAACGGGTAACAGTGCCCGTTGACGCTGCAAGACCTCCTCGGCGCTCGCGCCCTCTACCGTCAGGCGATAACGGCCGGAGGGAAGGGTTAGCATGCTGCGCAGCGCGTGCAGATCGTCTTCGACGGCGCCGGGAAGCGCGACCAGCCGGTCATCGCCAGTCTCAAAGGTCACGACCAGCGAAATCCCCAAACCCGCAAGAATCGCCGCCAGCAATGGCTTGTAGGGCAGATGCCAAAGCAGCCGCTCGAACCGCAGCGGGCGGACAGGTGCCACGGTGTCGCTCAACAACAGACGCGTGGTCAGGGCGGCGCTCAGCAGGCCGGTCGCAACGAAAACGCCGATCTCGGCGAAGGCCGGCAGGCCCGCCCCGGTCAGCGAAAGAAACGCAATCGCGGTCGTCCCAGCTCCCAGCAGCACCAGACGCCGTGCGCGCTGTCGTACCTCCCTCGGATGGCTGAGCAGATGCAGCGGGTAGTCGATGGCGAGCCCCATCAGCGCCCCGCCAAAACCCAGCGCCAGCACGTGGACCGAGCTGAAAGCGAGCTGCACCGTCAAAGCCGCCGCCGCAAAGCCGATCGCCAGTGGCAACAGACAGACGAGAACCGCCTGCGGTCGGCGCAGCACCAGACAGAGCCAGCCGAGCAGCAGCGCCCCCGCCAGACCACTCGCCCAGACCGCCGCCCGCTCCGTCTGGCGGGAGATATCCGCCGCCACCGCACGCGGACCAATGACGATGGCGCGCAGATCGCTCTGCGCCGCCATCCCCCGGATCCGCACGGTCAGATCGCCCGTCGCGGCAATATCATAGGGCCGGTCCGCCAGCCTGGCGAAGATCAGAGCGGCGCTGCCGTCGCGCGCCTGCCAGACACCGCCACTTTGCTGCACGCCCTGCCCTGGGCTTGAGAGCTTCGACAAAAGTCGCTGAAAGCTGCCTGTGGGATCGCGCAGCAGATAGGGGGCGATGACCAGCCCCTCGGCCCGGGTGAGTGCCGCCTGAGCGTCGAGAAGCCGCGCAGCCATGGCATCGGGGGTCAGATCCTCCGCACCGGGCGGCGTCAGCCGGAAGCGGTGTTGCCAGAGCCAGTCCAACACCTCCGCGCTCGGTGCCGCTGGTCCGGCGGCGACATCGGCAATCATCGGATCGTTACGCAAAGCCTCGGCGATCTCCAGCGCGACTTGATTGCGCGCTGCCCGATCAGGCGAGACAATGGCGATGGTCAGCCCGCGCCCCTCGACCGTGTCGAGCAGATCTGCCCCCGAACGCTCGGCACCGAAGATGCTGGCGGCGTCGGATCGCGGCTCGACGGTCAGAACCGCGCCCACGACCAGGCCTGCCAGCAACGCCCATGCTAGCAACCATCGTGTCATCCGGCGTCCCCGAAATGCAGCACGCGGCGCGCGCCCTCGACCGGGGCGATTTCAAATGCCCGCACGACATCGCCGCAGCCTAGAATGGCCAGACGGTCCGCGCCCGGTTGCGTAAGGTCGAGGCGCCAGCCTTCCGGAGCGTCGCTGAGCTCTAGAGCGAACGCCTTTCGCAATGCCAACGTATCGCCCCGCACCAAAGCACGCATCGCGGTGATCGTCGGGCGCAAACTGTCCGGGATCGGCAGCAGGTTGGGACCGGCCGCCCCCTCCACCGACAGGAAGGTCTCACCCAGTCGCGTAGTCTCCACCACGGGCGTAGTCTGCTCGCGCACCAGCCAGCCATTGCGCGCCTCGCGCAGCAGGCCGGTGGCTATCACAGGGGTCAGCAATCCGGGATGGAAGATCTCCTCTCGATAGGCAATCATCTTCCCACCATCGGCCACGATCCGCGCTGCCAGTGCGACCTCAGCGTTTGCCGGCAGCGGGGCTGTGCAAGTCGTCTCCGCCCGCCCAGATGTCGAAGAAATTGAACCAGTTATAAGGATGCTGGCGGCAAAGGTCTTCCAAAGTGTCGGCGTAAGTTTGCGCCATCGCGGCGCAGGTCGCGTCACGCTCGGCCCTCGGCACATGGGTGCCGTCGTGCAGGACAGTGAACAAAGGGGCATAATGCTGTCTCCCCAGCCTTGGCGCGAAACAGAGGATTACCGGAACCCGCGCCACCAGGGCCGCGACATAGGGCGAGGTCGGCACCCGGATCGTGCCGTCCATGAAGTCCACCGAAAGGTGAGAGCGGCTTTCGAGGCTGGGCAGCCGATCGCCCAGAAAGCCCACGAACTCGCCTTGATCCAGAGCCTCGAACACTTCCAGCATCGCATCCGGGCCGCTTTTCAGCGAGATCACGCGCGCCGCCACATCGCTGTTCAACTCCGCGAGCAAGGCCGAGGATTTCTGCGCGTTTTCCGGATACATCAGATAGCGGATGCGCATCCCGGGCAGCGAGCGGTCGAAGGCGCGCAAGCTCTCGAAACTGCCGAAATGGCCACTGAGCAGCACGGCGCCGCGGCCTTCTGTGTGTAGATCCTCGATCACCTTCTGGCCCGCAGGGTCGATCCGGAAGCCCTCGACACCATCGCTCAGCAGTCGCACTCGGTCCAGCAGGACGTGGGCGAAGGTCCGCGCATGGCGGTGGCATTCTGCAAAACTGGGATCGCGGCCCAGCACCCGGCGCAGATAGGCGCGCGAGGCCCGGGTCGCGGCCCGCCCGCTGCGTAGCGTATAAAACAGCGAAATCAGCCAGATCAGCGGGTCCAACGCAGGACCGGGGACGTTCTGCCCCAACCAGCGCATCAGCCGAAGCGCGCCCCTGGTGCCGCCCTCGCCCTGGGTGACCCATTCCTGCGTGGCCTCAGCCACCCGCGAGGTCGCGCAGGCTAACGCGCGCATCGGCCAGTGTCTCGCCGCCCGAGCGCCAGGTGATCCGTGCCCCCTGGGCCGACGGGTCGATCTGCACTTCGAACGGAACACCCGGTCCCAGCGGGCGCAGGAATTTCATCCGCCGGATCGCGACGATCGCCTGCCCCTGACCGTGCAGCACGTCCGCCGCATGGGCCAGCAGAACGGCCCCGGGGACAATCGGGTTGCCCGGGAAATGCCCGTCGAGACAGGATGCCCCCGCAGGGACGCCGCTTGGCGCCGACCATCGGATCGGGTCGGGAAGGGTCATCCCCGCCTTTCAGCCTCAGGTCGCGCGCAGGATCTGGATCTCGGCGCGAATATCGCTCTCCAGATTACGCAGCCAGGTGTTGAAGTTCGGATGGATTGTCTGGTTCGCCGCATCATAGTTCAGATTGCGCGAGGATTGATGCCTGATCGAGAACTGCTCGGTATCGAAGTAGACATCGACCGTCGCCTCATGCTTGCCGCGCACGTTCACATTGCCGATCAGATGGCCGGGCCCCGCGTCGGTGAAAACCCATTTGCGCTTGGCGCCTGCGCGCAGGATCGCCTTGCGATAATCTTCCAGCGAAAGCGCGCGGGCGGACGCCGTGCTGCCATAGCTGGCATCGACGACATTCTGCAGCGGTGTGGCCCGGCAGCCTGCCAGGGCCAGCACCATGCTGACGGCCAAAACAGTCATGAAACGAGGTTTGGTGGTCATAATCGGCCCCTTTCCGGTTCAGAGGGAATACCTCATTCCCCTACGCCAAGCATGCGGGAAAGTCCACGCACTCGCAGGCGGCGGCTCAGCAGAAACGCGGTCACCGCGCCGAAGATCGCCATGAAATCGGCAATCGGTCGGAAATGGCTGGGCCGGTGCTGAAACCCCTTGTAGCGCGCGGCGATGGGGACTTCGGCAAAGGGCAACCCGGCCTCCGCCGCATGCATCAGCGCTGCGGTTTCGAAGACAAACCCGCGGCGCCTGCCCGGAGGCACATCGACATGGTGATGGAAAGCAACCGGGTAGAGCCGCATGCCGCATTGCGCGTCGCTGATGCGCCAACCGCAGGCCCAGCCGATGAAAAAATTGCCGAACCGGATCGCCCTGGCTCTTCCTTTGGGGATCTCGCGCGTATCGCCGAACCGGGTGCCCAGGATAATCGCACCGGGCTGCTCAGCCGCGCGCGCGAGAAAGGCCGGGATAGCCGCAGGGTCATGTTGCCCGTCCGCATCCAGGGTCACCACCACGCTGGCACCCGCATCGAAAGCCCGCGCCAGTCCCTCTGCCAGCCGTTCGCCCTTGCCGAGATTCTGGTCATGGCGGATCAGCTCGATATCCAGCCCGTCCAGCGCCGCTGACGTGCCGTCGGTTGACCCGTCATCCACGACCCACACCCGGTCGACATGGGGCATGGCGCCCTCCACCACCTCGCGGATCGTGTGGATCTCGTTATGCGCGGGGATCAGGGCGGCGCTGTGCTGGCTCAGCGCACCGCCTCATACTCCGAGAAGCAGCCGAGCAGCACCTTATGCTCGGCCGTCTTGAAGCCCGCCTCACGCAGGATGGTCGCCACCTCGTCGCGCGGGGTCATCTGCTCCATCGTCTCCCAATAATACTTCATCAGCCGGTAAGCCTCGCGGTTCCACGAGAAGACCAGCGTGAAGGCCGGAAGGATATGCTTGAAATATGCGGTGAAAAGGAACTTGCCGAACCCGTTCTCCGGGATCGTCACATCCATGATGAAGACCTTACCGCCGGGCTTGATCACCCGGCGAAACTCGCGAAACGTCTCGTCCAGGTCGTCCACATGGCGCAGCGCGAAGCCCATGGTGAGGAAATCGAAGCTCTCATCTGGCACCGGCAGGTTCTCGGCCGTTGCCTGATGATGGACCGAGGGCACTGTCTTTTTCGACTCCGCGATCATTCCCGCGGAGGGTTCGACGCACACCACCTGATCCGGGCCGTCCACAATGCTCAGGATCGCCCGCGCCACCGGTCCCGTGCCCGAGGCGACATCGATCACCTTCATATGCGGTTGCAAACCCGCGCGCCGCAGAGCCCATTTGCGATAGGCCCCGCCGGAGCCAAACCAACCCCAGCGCGCGATCCCCTCGTAATAGGGCGCTGTCTTGTCGAAGATCGAGCGCAGGAACTGCTGCTTCTCGTCCGGGCTGGCGTAATATTCACCCACGACGAAGGGCTTGCGGCTGTCACTCATTTCTTCGGCCTCGCTTGAGCCGGGCGGGATTGCCCGATCCCCACAAAAGGCGTTCGCGCGACGAAGGTCAAGCGCCAGCACCCGATGCGATCAGAGGCCGCGGCTGAGCCACTGCATCAAGGCCCTGGCGACACCGGCTACGCCGATTCCTGCGGCGACGGCTGGTAAGGCAACGGAAGATCAGTATCGTGATGGCATGACAGGTTCTGTGCCACACGCGGGTCGGGTTGCAATCCCCACCGTCGAAAACCGTACCGGAAATCCATTGTAGCCACGATCACATCTCCATTGCAGCAAGCCCCTATGGCGCCGGTCCGGCGCGCCGGTAACGCGTACGTCCAGTTGTTTTGCCGTCGCATTCAGCTTAAGCTTGTCATCTCGGCTGAGATCGGATTGCGGGCAAGGGTTGGTATGCTGCACGCGAAGGGACTTCGGCAAAGCGCGGCCACAGGTTCGGCCGGGCGTTCGGCCAGCGTTTCGAAGGCTTCGGCACGGCCCCATCCGGTCGCATCGCCCGGCTTCAAGGCAGCCCTGCGCACCCGAATTTTCGAGATCTATGTCCTGCTCCTCAGCCTGCCTTTCGGCATTGCGATCCTGACCTATTTCAAGATTGTCTGCCCGGTCGCCCATGTCCGGCTGATCCTTTGGCAATGGTCCACCGCGTTCATCTGGGGCGCGAAATGGATCATGGGCGTGCGCTGGCGGCTGGAGGGGACCGAGAACATTCCCGATCATCCGGTGATCTTCTGCTGCAACCATCAGAGCTATTGGGAATCCATCGCGCTCACCTCGTTCATCCGCGACGTGAACGTGGTGACGAAGAAAGCGGCGATGAAGATCCCGGTCTTTGGCTGGGGCCTGGAAAAGTCCCCGATGATCCCAGTCGACCGCGGCATTCCGGGTCAGAATATTCGCCGGATGCTGCGCGAGGCCAAGGCGTCGCTGGCCGAGGGGCGCTCGATCCTGATCTTCCCGGAAGGCACACGCGTCGACCCGGGCGAGCGGCGGGAATACGAGCGCGGGCTCGAAATCCTTTACCGCCATTGCGGGGTGGAGGTGGTGCCGATCGTTCAGAATGCAGGGTTGCTCTGGGCGCGCGGTTTCGGGGTGAAGCGCCCCGGCACGGTCACAATGCGCTTCATGAAGGCCCATCCGCCCGGCATCCCGCCGCGCGAATTCGCCGCGATGATCGAAGCGCAGCTAAACACGGAGAAAGACCGTCTTTCAGGCCACGCCTAAAGTGCATCTAGATCCGCGATCAACTTTTCCACATCTCCGCCCCGCCGGTTCAGCATACCGCCGACGATGTCGCGCTGGGTCACGGCCATCGAGACCCCCTCGATCACCACATCTACGATGGCGACTTTTCCCGGACGATCCGAGACGAGATAATCCATATCCACCACCGGGAAGCCCGGCGGGCGGATCTGGGTTTCCACCAGAATGCCCTTGCGGCCCGCATCGACGGCCCGCTCGACAAAGATCGTCTGGCGGACCTTCTGTTCCTCGACCTTAAATTCGGAAAACTGGCGCGCATAGCTGCGCGCGACAGACCCCGCCAGGGCCTGGGTAAAGCGGGTCTGCTGCTGGTCGCTCAGATCACGCCACGCCCGCCCCAGCACGAATCGCGCGACCGAGGGCAGCGCCAGCCGTTCCTCCATCACGCCCAGAAGTCGGGCCGAGATCTGATCCGCATCGCCGCCATCGGCCATCAGCGAAACGATATCATCGATGGAGGCATTCACATGGGCGAGCGCCGCGTCCTCGTCCAGGGCCCAGACCGGACCGGCCAAGGTGAGCGCTGCGAAACCGGCACTGCCGGTCAAAACTTGTCTACGCGTAATCATCGTTCCACCGTGTCAATTCCGTTTGTGCGATTTTACCTCAGCTTCGTGGGGCGGTCACCTCACATCGACATGCCCCGCTAAACGAACTGGCGCGCTGCGCCCGTCGATCAACCGCGCGGCGCGGGACGATAGGGTTTCACAAAGCGCACACCGTTGAATGTATGGGTGCAACAGGGACAGGAAGGTTCCAGATGTTCGACCCGCAAAGCGGGATCCACCTTTGCCAACCGGTTCTCTGCATCGATGTAAAGCCCGCTATAATAGGTGCTTTCCCCAACGCGAACCGTGGGCTGGCGATCTTCGGGCCGCTGGGCGACCAGCCAGAAGATCGGATCAGGGCTGTCCAGGCGCGCAACGGCTTCGCTGAAGACATCGTCCCAATGATCGCCAACCCGCGAGATTAGGAAACGGAACAGCGGCGTGTAATCCCGCCCATGGCGATGGTGCGAGTGCATCGATCCGCGCGAACTCTGATCGCGCTGCGCTGACTTGGTGTTGCGTGACCAGCGCGCCTCGCCGCCATGACCGTGCTTCACACCATGGGTACGGGTGTTCACCTTCCGATAAAGCGGCGGCTTCTGTCGCCCGTCGCGCCGGTTCATCTTTCCGCTTCTCTCGTCACCCGAAAAGCTCGTGGCAAAGCTCCAGCGCATCGACCAGTTTATCGACCTCGGTGCGGGTGTTGTAGAGGCCGAAGCTCGCCCGGCAGGTTGCGCTGACGCCCAGATGGGTCATCAGGGGCTGGGCGCAGTGATGGCCCGCGCGCACCGCCACGCCCTTGCGGTCGATGATGGTCGAGATGTCATGAGGATGCGCCGCCCCGTCCATCGAGAACGAGAAAATCGCGCCCTTGCCCTTGGACTGGCCATGCACCGTCAGCCAGTTGATCCCGTTCAGCCGCTCGCCGGCATAAACCGCAAGATCCGCCTCATGCGCGGCAATGGCGCCCATACCCAACCCCTGGACATAGTCGATTGCAGCGCCCAGGCCGATCATCTGCACGATAGGGGGTGTCCCCGCTTCGAACTTCATCGGGCCGGAGGTATAGCTCACATCCTCCCTCGCGACCTGATGGATCATATCGCCGCCGCCCATGAAGGGTTGCATCTCGGCCATCCGGTCGGCACGGGCAAAGAGCGCACCCGAGCCCGAGGGGCCGTAGAGCTTGTGCCCTGTCATCGCGAAGAAATCGCAGCCCAGATCGGCGACATCCACCGGCATATGCACCGCAGACTGGCTGCCATCGATCACCGTCACGATCCCGCGCGCGCGCGCTGCCTCGCAGATCGGTTTGATGTCGACCACCGTGCCCAGCACGTTGGACATATGGGTCAGGCAGACCATCTTGGTGCGCGGCCCCATCGCATCGATCACCGCCTGCGGGTCCAGATCGCCGTTCACATCGATATCCAGCCACTTCAGCACCACCCCCTGGCGTTCACGCAGAAAGTGCCAAGGCACGATATTCGCATGATGCTCCATGACGCTGAGGATGATCTCGTCCCCCGGCTCCAACCGGGGCGCGGCCCAAGCGTAGGAGATCAGATTGAACGCCTCCGTCGAGCCGGAGGTGAAGATAATCTCCTCATCCCTGGCGCCCAGAAAACCCGCGATCTTGGCGCGCACCGCCTCGTATTTGTCCGTCGCCAGGTTCGACAGGAAATGCAGGCCCCGATGCACATTGGCATATTCCGCGGAATAGGCCTGGGTCACCGCATCGATCACCGCATGAGGTTTCTGCGCCGACGCGCCATTGTCCAGATAGACCAGATCCACATTGTCATGAACCTTGCGGCCAAGGATCGGAAAATCGGCGCGGATTTTGTCGACATCGTACATGGCGGTCTCCTCCACCCTCGGGCGGGTCTTCATAGGATCATCGGTAGGAAGAAGTTGAGGGCAAACATCACGAGCACGACCGCCCAGGTCGGAAAGCCGTGCAACTCGGCAATGAAGCCTGAGAACACCCAAAGCGACCCGATGGTGCAGATCGTGGCGAAGACCGAGAAGGTCATCAGATCCCCCTCCGGCACCGTCGCCAGCAAGTCCTGCGCCGCCTGGACGTCGCCCTGGGCTGCGAGGCGATAGACCTCAAGCACCGGCGCAGCCTGCAGGCCCAGCAAGCCCAGCGGCAGCATCATCACCACCAGCACGATCATCCAGGCGGTCACCGGAAAGACTGACTTCCACGAGCCGCTGCCGCCCAGGACCTTCGGCGGCAACCAGGCAAACCAGGCGATCAGCAGCACGACCAACGTCCACGAAATCACGCCCATAAAGTGATTGCCCTGCCCCTCGGCCACCAATCCCTTGGGCGGCAGGATCAGCACGAAAATCGCGAATAGGAGATAGCTGAGCAGGATGAAGAGCCCGGCCTCGCGCATGCCCACGCCCAACTTCAGCATCCGGCGCGCGGAGCGCCGCGGCGTCAGCACCCCCTCCATCACATTGACGAAGAACCAGGCAATCATGCGCCGCCCCCGATGGCAAGCTGAAGCCCCCGGACCAGCAGAAGCGCCGCGACCGAGATCGCGATCATCCCCAGCAGAACCGGCCAGGCGCGGCGAAAGCCATGCGCCTCGGCCAGACAAAACGCCAGGACGACGGCGGTGATGATCCCGCCCGCTTCGCCCAGCGCGGCAGCATGCCCCGGCGACATGCCGGGGCCCGCGATCGCGGCAATCACGGTAAGGGCAAACGCAACTGGCGCCGCGATCAGCATGGCCCAGAAGGTCGCCGCACGGCTTTCGAACCAGCCCCCGGTGCCACCAAAGCGGCGCATGATGATGCAGGCGAGGGCACCGACGCCGTAAAGCGCCAGGGTGCGGAAGAACAGCGCGGTAATCAGATTGGCGGCGACGAAGCCGCGCATCTCCTCCTCGCTGCGCACGGCACTTGGAGCAATCGACTCCGCCACCATGGTGCCGAGAAAATAGATAAGGCTCGAGAGCATGGCGATGAACAACAGACGCGGCTCTCCCGGAGAGGTCGCCATCAGCGCACGGAAACTGGCGCGCAGGTCACCCCACGCGCCAAAGATCTGCCATAGCAGGAAGGGACTGCGCGCGGTGGTCACCGCGTCGCCATCCACCGGGCCACTTCCTCGCGCATCAGATCCGCCAATGTCGCGTCGGCAATCTCCTCGATTGCCTCATCGACAAAGGCCGCGACCAGCATCGCCTCGGCCGCCGCCTGCGGCACCCCGCGCGAGCGCAGATAGAAGAGCGCCCTCTCGTCCAGCGATCCGGTGGTCGAACCGTGGCTGCACGCGACATCGTCGGCATAAATCTCAAGCTCGGGCTTCACCAGAAACTCGGCCCCGTCGGTCAGCAGAACGGCCTGGCTTTTCTGATATCCATCCGTCTTCTGCGCACCTTCCTTCACGAAGATCTTGCCCTGAAAGACACCGGTTGCCCGGTCGGCGAGCACCTGCTTGAAGACCTGCCGGATTTCGCATTCCACGGCGTCATGGGTGACGAAGATGGTGTTGTCGATATGGCTTTTCGCCTGACCCATGACCGCACCCGCGATATGGCCCGCCGCGTGATCGCCGGCGAACTCCATCACCACTTCGTTGCGGGTCATCTGGCCATCGGCAGTCAAGGTGAAGGTCTTGAACGCGGCCTCCGCCCCCAGCCGGGCGAAGATATGGGTCGCGGCTGGGATCCGCTCGCCAATCTGGACCCGCAGGTGATGCAGGATCGCGCCATCGGCCAGTTCGATCTCCATCACCGTGTTCGCGGTGGTGCCGGTTTCAATCAGCGTCAGTTCGGCGCCGCTCTCAACCCGGATGAGGTGGTGGAGCAGACTTGCCCCCTCCCCCACATGATCCTGGCGCAGATGCAAAGTTGCCGTTCCGGTCGCCTGCAGCACCATCCCGTCGGTGGCGCAGGCGGTGTTGAGCGCGGCGAGCGGACGGGCCACTTTCTCCTGCCCCGCGGCCTCCAACACGCCGTAGAACGTGCGCGCGATCCCAAGATCCTGGTAGAGCGCCTCGGACAGCGGGATCATCGAGATCCCATCGGGCAGCGTCGTCAGGTCGGCGCGGAACGCCCCGTTCACAAAGCGCGCGCAGGCGATGTCGGCAAAAGGCGCCTCGGCGGGTGCCTCACCCTCGCCCACCATGTCCAGCGGCGCGGTCAGGGCCGACGGATCGGTGTATTTCCAGTACTCGTCGCGCTTGATCGGCGCGCCCGCGACCAGCATTCGCGCGCGGGCCAGCGCGCGCGCCTCACGCGCCCAACCGGCCTCGGCCCGGTTCTCAGTCCGGTCCTCGACCCCCGGCATCGGCAGGGCGGCGAGCAGTTTTTCCGCGCCCGTCCGCTTTAGGTCCAGCGTCTGATGTCGTTTCATGGCCATCCTCACGCCGCGTTTATCAGGTCGGCATAACCGTCGTTTTCGACCTTCAGCGCCAGGTCCGGCCCGCCGGTTTCGACAATGCGTCCGTCATACATGATGTGGACGACATCCGGTTTGATGTGGTCCAGCAGGCGCTGATAGTGGGTGATCACCAGAAAGCCCCGCCCCTCGTCACGCAGCGCGTTGACGCCGCTGGCCACCAGCTTCATCGCGTCCACATCCAGGCCCGAATCCGTCTCGTCCAGGATGCACATCTTGGGTTCCAGCATTGCCATCTGCAGGATCTCGTTGCGCTTCTTCTCGCCGCCGGAGAAGCCGACATTTACCGGGCGCTTAAGCATATCGGCGTCGATGTTCAACTCCTTGCCCTTCGCCCGGATCAGCTTGAGAAATTCGGGCGCTGTCAGTTCCGCCTCGCCCCGCGCCTTGCGCTGGCTGTTAAGCGCGGTGCGCAGGAAGGTCATGTTGCCAACGCCAGGGATCTCGACCGGGTACTGGAATGCCAGGAACAGGCCCTCGGCCGCGCGCTCCTCCGGCTCCATCTCCAGAATATCTTCGCCGCCCAGGGTGGCCGAGCCACCGGTGACCTCATACCCGTCGCGTCCCGCGAGCACATACGACAGGGTCGATTTGCCCGAACCGTTCGGCCCCATGATCGCATGGACCTTACCCGCCTCGACCGTCAGATCGACACCCTTCAGGATCTGCTTGTCTTCCTCTTCCAGCTTGACCTGCAAGCCCTTGATTTCCAGCATTTTCCGCTCTCCTCAGATAAAGATGCCGAGGGTCAGTCCGATGACCGCCCCAACTGCAATCTGTAAAATCTCACCCTGCCGGCCCCTTGCCGTGGCAGGCGCATATTTCATGGCATAGGGCAGCAACCCCGCCACCAGCGCTCCGATGATCGCACCACTGATCATTTTCGACCTCCCGCCTTGCGCGACAAAAGCGCAAGGGTCACCCCGCCCAGCAGTCCGCAAACGGCCGAGAACAGCCAGACCCCGCCCGGGGGCGTCCCGCCGGTCACCAGCATCAGGAACAGCACTGCGGCCGCGATGACCACGCCGTAAAGTAAACCGAGTTTCCGCGCATCGCTCATACCGGTTCCATCGGTCGCGACCAGCGCACGGGCCAGTGATGAAAATCGGCGGCTGCCCAGACCTCCCCACCGCGATCCAGAGCGAAGAACGCAAATTCCGGCGGGTCGGGCCAGCCGTGCCATATCCGCTCGACAATCCAGCAGCGCCGCGCGTCGATATCCGTGACCGCGATCAGGAAGTCCCCGAATTTCGAGACCTTGGGATGCAGCTGCCATGCGGCCTTTTCGTCGGCATCCGGCACTGACCAGACGACCGACCGCCTGCGGAGCGCGCGGAAACGCTTGATCCACAACAGATCCGTCAACAGGCCCTGCCCCATCCCATCATGTGAACCTGGCGCGCGCAGCAAACCACGGAAGAAACGGATCAGGCCCATCAGTCCGCCTTTTTCCAACGATCCAGCGCACCGGATGCCCGCGCTTCGGCGAGCTGGCGCGCGCGCTCACGTTCTGCTTCTTCGCGATATGCTTTCTCGGATGCCGCATGCCAGCGGACAGAATAAGATCTGCCGACCCAGTAAACCGCCAAGCCCAAAGCAACACCCAGCATGAGCACGATGAAGACACTTCCCAAAAGCGGGACGGTATCTCTGTCGAACGGCCAAACCGCAGCGCCCAGAACCCATCCCACCATCGCCGCGGAAACAGCAGGGCAACCCCAGGTCCGATGCGTCGGATTATGCGTCGATAGGAGGAGACCCTCCTCAATCGGGTTGCCAGGCATCTCGATTACCCCACCGTCACCGCAGTACCGGAGGCCGAGACCATCAGCATGTTGTTGATGACCTCATAGTCGAGATCGACGCCAACCACCGCGTTGGCGCCCTTCTCGCGGGCCAGATCCTCCATCTCGGTCAGCGCGGTTTCGCGCGCCTTGGCCATCTCCTCCTCATAGGCGTTCGAGCGCCCGCCGAGGATGTCGGTGATCCCGGCAAACACATCGCGGATCACATTGGCGCCCAGAATGGCCTCGCCCACAACAATCCCGTGATAGCTTTTGATGCTCTGCCCCTCGACCGAGGGCGTGGTCGTGACGATCATTCTATCAGCCCTTCCCGCCTGAGCTCAGCCTGCGCCGCCTCTGTCAACATCTTCTTTGACAAACGTTCAAAGCCGCACAAATCCCGCAATACATCGGTTTTGCCCGCTCTGAACTGTCCGACCAACCAAGCCGCTTCGTCATGAGACAATCCAAACTTCCGCCTGAAACGATTTGCGCGCTGCTCATCAGTCAGAAACGCGCTCTTCTGCATTTTCGCCCAAAGGTTTTTGCTCACATGAACATTAAACTCCGACGATGCGATCACGACGGATTTTGAACCTAGGTCCCCAAGACCATATCTCGACCGGAGTTGTCCGCGAACCTCACCGGAGTCTCTTCCAGCTTTCAGTTGATCATCGCAGAACTCGATCGCGCCGGAGTTGGACTGAGTCATCATTCAATTTCCAAATGCTCCGACTACGTCAACCAACGCTGCCCTCCAACGAAATCGCCACCAGCGCCTGCGCCTCCATGGCGAATTCCATCGGCAGTTCCTGCAGAACCTCCTTGCAGAAGCCGTTGACGATCAGGGCCACGGCCTCCTCCTCTCCCACGCCGCGCTGGCGGCAATAGAAGAGCTGGTCGTCATCGACCTTGGAGGTTGTCGCCTCGTGCTCGCAGCGTGCCGTGCGGTTCTTGACCTCGATGTAAGGAACGGTGTGCGCCCCGCATTGATCGCCAATCAGCAGGCTGTCGCATTGGGTGAAGTTGCGCCCCTCAGCCGCCTTCGGGTGCATGGAAACCAGCCCACGATAGGTGTTCTGCGCCCGGCCCGCGCTGATGCCCTTGGAGACAATCCGGCTTTTCGTGTTCTTGCCCAGATGCACCATCTTGGTGCCGGTATCGGCCTGCTGCGCGTTGTTGGCGATGGCGATCGAGTAGAACTCGCCCTGGCTTTCATTCCCACGCAGAATGCAGGAGGGGTATTTCCATGTGATCGCAGAACCGGTTTCGACCTGTGTCCAGGATACCTTCGCCCGGTCACCCCGGCAATCGGCGCGCTTGGTCACGAAGTTATAGATTCCGCCCTTACCGTTTTCGTCGCCCGGATACCAGTTCTGGACGGTGGAGTACTTGATCTCCGCATCCTCCATCGCCACCAGTTCGACCACGGCGGCGTGGAGCTGGTTGGTGTCGCGCTGGGGCGCCGTGCAGCCCTCGAGATAGCTGACATAGGAGCCCTTCTCGGCGATGATCAGCGTCCGCTCGAACTGGCCTGTATTCTCGGCATTGATCCGGAAATAGGTGCTCAATTCCATCGGGCAGCGCGTACCTTCAGGGATATAGACGAAGCTGCCATCCGAGAAGACCGCGCTGTTGAGCGTGGCAAAATAGTTGTCCGAGGTCGGAACCACCGTACCGATATATTTCTTCACCAGGTCCGGATGTTCCTGCAGCGCCTCCGAGATCGAGCAGAAGATAACGCCCGCCTTAGCCAATTCCTCGCGGAACGTCGTGCCAACCGAGACGCTGTCGAAAACCGCATCGACCGCGACACGGCGGTCCTTCAGCTTCTCCGCCGCGCCTTCGACACCTGCCAGAATTTCCTGCTCGACTAACGGAATGCCCAGCTTCTCATAGGTGCGAAGCAGTTCAGGATCCACTTCATCCAGGGATTTCGGTTTCTCGTCGAACCCTTTGGGCTGGGCGTAGTAATACTGGTCCTGGTAATCGACCGGGTCGATCTCCAGCATTGCCCAGTCGGGCTCCTCCATCTGTTCCCAACGGCGGAACGCTTCCAGACGCCAGTCGAGCATCCATTCGGGCTCGTTCTTCTTCTCCGAGATCAGGCGGACGATATCCTCGTTCAGCCCCTTGGGCGCGAACTCGGTCTCCACATCGCTTTCCCAGCCATGCTTGTATTTCGCCCCAACCGAGCGGACTGCGTCGACAGTTTCCTGGTCGACACCCTCTTTGACCGTTGTGTCGCGCGCTGCCATGTCGTCCATGCCTATGGTCCTCTCGGTTTGGTGTCCCGGGCGTGTGACCGGGGCCTATCGTCTATCGGCGAGGCTGCACCAGAGGTCCCGGATCAAGTCCGGGACAGCACAGCCCCTAACTCATGCCGCTCGCGCCTTGCGCCGGCGGTAGTGCTCGGTCCATGCATCGGCAAAGGCCATGACCTCCGCCTCGGTCGTCGTCGGACCCATCGACACGCGGATCGCGCTCGAGGCGGTTTCCTCGTCGAAGCCCATGGCCAGCAGAACCCGGCTCGCCTTGTTGACCTTGCCCGAACTGCAGGCCGAACCCGCGCTGATGGCAAAACCGGCCAGATCCATCTGCATCACCTGCGTCTCACCCTTCCAGCCCGGCACCGCGAAACACGAGGTATTCGGAAGCCTTGGCGCTTCCTTACCAAAGATAATGAGGTCGGGTGCCGCGCTTTCAAGACGTTCTTCTAGAATGTTTCTAAGTTTTTCGACTCGGTCCCAGACGCCATCCTCCAGATCGCGCTGTGCCGCCTCCGCCGCGGCGCCAAAACCGGCAATTCCAATGACATTTTCGGTGCCCGCCCGGCGGCCCTGTTCCTGCCCGCCGCCTTTCAGGAGTGCCCTCGTCTCAAGCGGCTCGCGCATCGCCACCGCACCCACGCCCTTGGGCCCGCCAATCTTGTGTGCTGACGCAAGGGCATATTCACCGTCAACGAAATATGCGGTCTTTCCAATTGACTGGACCGCATCCCGCAAAATCACGGTAGACCGAAGTTGGGGTTCGTTCTGAAATTCATGCAAATCATCGGAATCCTGCAGAACACCAGTTTCTCCATTTGCGCTTGCCTGCGCGACTATTTGAAATCGATCAATATCCATTGCGGTCAGCCGAGATCGGCCGGATTGAGTGATGTCCCAACCATCGACTTCTTTCGCGTTCTGCAGAATGCAGTCGTGTTCCATAGGCGTTGCGATATATGCGCCGAATACAGAAGCCAGCCAGCCTGCCGCCTCCGTCGCCCCACTGGTAAACACTACCTCCGAAGGTTCGCAGCCGACCAGCCGTGCCACCTGCGCCCGTGCCGTCTCGACGATCTTCTTCGCCTCCCGGCCCTCGGCATGGACGCTGGAGGGGTTGCCGACCGCGTCCATCGCTTCCAACATCGCCTGGCGTGCCTCGGGCCGCAGTGGCGCCGTGGCGTTCCAGTCGAGGTAAACGCGCTGTCCGTCGAGGCCGGTCATGCGCTGCCTTCCTCCTCCAGCAACTCGGTGAAGTCGGGTACGGCAGGGCATGGCACCATGCGATCGCCGATCACGTCCGCAATCGTCGTCTGGCTGAGGAAGACATGGACATGGGCGGAGAGCTGCTCCCACAGCGCATGGGTCAGACAGGCCTCGCGCGAGCTGCCGCAGCCCTGGCCAACCTTGCCATCGCAGCCCATCGCGTTCAGGCGCTCGTCCACCGCGACCATGACGTCCGCGATCCGCAACTCGCCAGCGGGCATCGCCAGGCGATAGCCGCCGCCGGGTCCGCGCACCGAATCGACCAAGCCCGCACGCCGGAGTTTGACGAAAAGCTGCTCCAGATAGGCCAGACTGATATCCTGCCGTTCGGCAATCTCGCCCAAGGTCACAGGAGAAATCGAACCGTTGAGGGCAATATCCGCCAGAGCTGTCACCGCATAACGACCTTTGGTGCTGAGTTTCACCGCTCTGCCCTCCATCACCGTCGCAAACGGACGCAATTTCTTGACCTTGACAGGTTGACCGAGTACCCACCGCCATCCGCAGGGTGGCGCTGCGGGACGGGCCCAGTCGCAATTTAGAATTGTTCTAGGTAACCCGACAGAAGAAGTCAACAAAAGGGAGGAACCACTCCCTCAGGCGAGGACGTTCATGCCCGAAGTGATTTTCCCAGGCCCCGACGGACGGCTGGAAGGCCGCTATCATCCGCAGCCGGAGAAGGACGCGCCGATCGCGCTGATCCTGCATCCCTCGCCCCAATTCGGCGGGAACATGAACAACAAGGTCACCTACGCGCTGCACTATGCATTCAAGGACCTGGGCTTCACGGTGATGCGGTTCAACTTCCGCGGCGTGGGCCGCAGCCAGGGAGAGTTCGACCAGGGCATCGGCGAGCTGTCGGATGCCGCCTCGGCGCTCGATTACCTTCAGGCGATGCACCCGGCGGCCAAGGCGTGCTGGGTCGCGGGATTTTCCTTTGGCGCGTGGATCGGCATGCAGCTTCTGATGCGCCGGCCCGAGATCAACGGGTTTATCTCGGCGGCCCCACCCGCGAACATGTACGATTTCAGCTTCCTCGCGCCCTGCCCCTCCTCGGGCCTCATCATCAATGGCGACGCCGACCGGATCGTGCCGATGGACGATGTCGACAAGCTGGTGGCCAAGCTTAAGGCGCAAAAGGGGATCACCATCACCCACACCGTGGTGCCGGAGTCGAACCACTTCTTCGAGCCGGGGCTAGAGGAGATGATCACCATCACCAAAGGCTATGTCGAGGCGCGGATGCTGCAGGGCGGGCGCTGAGGCACCGGGCGGCGAACACGGGTTTGTGAGCGCGGTCGCATCGTCGGGAGGCATGCCTATCTGAGTGATGACGCGCGGTGGCTCGTACTCCACTGCGCTACCTTTTGCCCGCATCCCTTTAACCCGCATCGAGGAGACCCCACCATGCCCCTTCCCCGTGAAAAGGCTCCCGCGCTGAGCTTTCCTTTGCTGTCCGGCGGCACCTGGACCCTGGCGGAGCGCAATCCGCAGAACTTCACAATCGTCGTCTTCTATCGCGGACATCACTGCCCGATCTGCAAGACCTACATGCAAGAAATCGAGGCGCTGCTGCCTCAGGCCGCCGAGCAGGGCATCGATGTGGTCACCGTTTCGATGGACAGCCAGGAGCGCGCCGAGGCAACCCATGCCGAAGTGGCGACCGAGAAGCTGGCCATCGGTTATGGTCTGGCGGAGGCGGATGCGCGCGCCTGGGATCTCTATATTTCTTCAGCCCGCGCGGGCTCGAAAGAGCCGGAGGTCTTTGCCGAGCCTGGGCTTTTCGTGATCCGGCCTGATGGGACGGTGTTCTTTGCCCAAACGCAGAGCGCGCCCTTCACCCGACCCGATTTCGGCAAGCTCTTGGGCGGACTGAAATTCGTGGTCGAGAACGACTATCCCGCGCGCGGCGACCTAACCAAGGCCGCCTGAGACATCAAGTAGAGGTCCCAGGTCCGCAGCGCCCCGCTGCGCTGCGGATAGGTCAGGGCACGTGGATCCGCCCGCCGCAGACCGGTTCCAGACAGCCGGTGGTCGAGGGGGCGGAGGTCGGCAGTCCCCGCAAGACCCGAACGGCGAGATAGGCGAAGGCCTGCGCTTCCAGCATATCGCCATCCAGTCCCACCGCCTCCACCGGCTCGACAGGTGCATCAAGCCGCTCCGCCAGCATCCCCATCATGGTGCGATTGCGCCGCCCGCCCCCACAGACCAGCCACCGGGTGGCCGGGCTGGGCATATGATGCAGGCTCTCAACCACGCAATCCACGGTAAAGGCGGTGAGGGTGGCGGCGCCATCCTCGACCGACAATCCCTCCATCTGGCCGAAAACAGCAGCAAAGTCGTTCCGGTCCAGAGACTTAGGCGGCACGCGATCGAGATAAGCCCGCGCCGCATTCGACCCCAACCGCTCGCGTTGCACGCGGCCCGCCGACGCCGCTGCCCCGTCCCGATCCATCGCCTCCGCCACCCGGCCCTGCATCCAGTCGTCTATCAAAGCATTTCCCGGCCCGGTATCGAAGGCAAGCAGAGCGCCAGGCTCTTCCGGCACCTCTTTTGATGGATTGACCCAGGTGACATTCGCCACACCGCCGATGTTGAGAAAGGCGAGCGGTTCTTGCGACCCGATACGCTTCGAAAGAGCAAAGTGAAAGAAGGGCGCCAGCGGGGCACCTTGCCCTCCAGCTTTGATGTCGTCAGTCCTGAAATCGTAGACAATATTCGAATTCGTCGCGGCGCCAAGCCTTCCCGGATCAAAGAGCTGAAGGGATAGCCGTTCGTCCGGAGCATGCACGAGCGTTTGTCCGTGGACTCCAATGATTTTGGCGAACGAAAATCCATCGCCCGAGCAGACTATTGCCTCATCGAGAACATGATAAACACCCGGAAAAAAGTCATGGAACCCCTCTACGGCCTCACGCTGCTGCATCGCAACGTAGAGATCGTCGGGAGACTCGACGCTCTGCCGTGCTCTAGCGGCCGCGTTGACCAAAATCATCCGATCATGAGATGAAAAGGCATATGAGCGCGTGGGGCCAAAGTCGAAGATTCGATGGCCATCAGTTCTCACAAACGCACAGTCGACCCCGTCCATCGACGTACCGGTCATGAAGCCGAGGGCCCACTCGGGATCTTGCGACATCCTCTTCCCTTTCCACCCTGCCCGCGCTATCTCCGCGCGACCATAGGAGAGCGTGTCATGACCGACCAGTCGAAATCGGAGTTTTTGCAGGTGATGATCGAGCGGGGCTTCCTCGCCGATTGCACGGATATGGGGGGCTTGGATGCCGCCCTGCGGGCGGGCTCGGTTCCGGGGTATATCGGCTTCGATGCGACGGCGACCTCGCTGCATGTAGGCTCGCTGATCCAGATCATGATGCTGCGCTGGCTGCAAAGGACCGGGCACCGGCCGATCGTATTGATGGGCGGCGGGACATCGAAAGTGGGCGATCCGAGCTTCCGCGCGGATGAACGCAGCCTGATGTCCGATGACCAGATCGCGGCGAATATCGCTGGGATCAAAGGCATTTTTGCGAATTATGTCGACTTCGGCGCGGCCGAGATGGTGAACAATGCCGACTGGCTGGACGGGCTGGAATATCTGCCCTTCCTGCGCGATGTGGGCCGCTACTTCAGCGTCAACCGGATGCTGAGCTTCGAGAGCGTGAAAAGCCGTCTCGACCGCGAGCAGTCGCTAAGCTTCCTCGAATTCAACTACATGATCCTGCAGGCTTATGACTTCATGGAACTGAACCGGCGCCATGGCTGCCTGTTGCAGATGGGCGGCTCGGACCAATGGGGCAATATCGTCAACGGGATCGAACTGACCCGGCGGATGAGCGACACCCAGGTCTTCGGCCTGACCTCGCCGCTACTGACCAAGGCGGACGGTTCGAAAATGGGCAAGTCGGCCTCCGGCGCTGTCTGGCTGAACGCGGATATGCTGTCGCCTTATGACTTCTGGCAATTCTGGCGCAACACGATGGATGCGGATGTGGGCCGCTTCCTGCGCCTCTACACCGAACTGCCGCTGGATGAAGTGGCCCGGCTGGAGGCGCTGGAGGGGCAGGAGATCAACGAGGCCAAGATCCGGCTCGCCAACGAGGTGACCGCGCTCGCCCACGGTCGGGCCGAAGCGGACAAGGCCGCGACCACGGCACGCGAAACCTTCGAGGCCGGTGGCGCCAGCGCGGATCTGCCGACTGTGACGCTCTCGCCTCAGGACTTCGGCGAGTCTGGGATTTCGGCGGCGCAACTGTTCCTGAAGGCAGGGCTCGCAGGTTCGGGCAAGGAGGCCAAGCGCCTGATCACCGGTGGTGGCGCCCAGATCGACGACCAGACAGTCAGTGACGCGGGTCTGATGCTGGGGCCGGACCGGTTTGCCGAGCCGGTCAAGCTGACCGCTGGCAAGAAGCGCCACGCCCTGGCACGGCTCGGCTGACGGCGCGCGGCCCCACGCGCGTCAAAACAGAAAGTCGCCGCGGGCGAGATCGTCGACCGAGACATCCTCCAACGTCACCGAATGCCCGACGAAAGTCAGCACCGTGTCGTTGCCCCGCTCGGCTGCTGCGTCCAGCACGTCTTGGAACGTATTGGCCCGGAAGAAGGTCGAGAAATCGATCTTGTCCTGGCCGCTTTCGAAATCGGTGAAGATATCCTGGCCGCGGAAGAACACGAAGGTATCTGCCCCATCCCCACCGCTCACTATGTCATTTCCAAGCCCGCCGTCCAGCAGGTCGCGACCGTCGCCCCCGGCCAGATTGTCGGCGGCCGCTCCACCGTAAAGATCGTCATTGCCGTCGCCACCGGTCAGCCGGTCCATACCGTGTCCGCCCAGGATCTCGTCATTCCCGTCACCGCCCACCAGGATATCGGCACCAACCTGACCGTTGAGGAAATCATTGCCCTCGCCGCCGAACAGGCTGTCATTGCCGCGCCCGCCCAGCATCTCGTCGCGGCCTTCGCCGCCATAGAGGATATCGCGGTCGATACCGCCATTCATCCAGTCGTTGCCCTCGCCGCCGGTCAGCCGGTCGGCACCGCGGCCACCGTCTAGCCTGTCATTGCCATCGCCTGCCGACAGGGTATCGTTGCCCACTCCCCCAAACAGCCGGTCATTGCCGTCGTCATCGGTGAGGATGTCGTTCCCGTTTCCGCCGAACAGCTCGTCCATACCGTCACCGCCAATGACCCGGTCATTGCCAGCGCCCCCGCGCAGGACGTCATCGCCATCGCCGCCATCGACCGTATCCGCCCCACCGAGGCCGCTGAGGATATCGTCGCCATCGAAGCCGCGGATCAAATCCGATCCCGGGGTGCCCGTCAGTTGGTTGGGGCCATCACCGCCATTAAACGTCGCCATTCCTCTCTCCGTCATTGCATGTGTTGGGCAGAACCCGTTCTGCAAGAGATAAGGAGGCGATGGGCGCAGCTTTCAAGGAATCGCCGAAATGATCGGAAATTCCTATCGATCCGGCGGCCCGGACACACGGCTCAGCCAGGCCGCGAAGATCGGAAACATCATCAAAATGAAGGTGATGCGCAGGACGTGATGAACCGCAACGAATGCGGGGTCAACATCGATGGCCAGGGCGATCAGGCTCATCTCGGCCACGCCACCCGGGGCATAGGCCAGCAGCAAGGCCATCAGGCCCAGGCCGGTCAGCTCCGCCACCAGCACCGCCAGCACGGCCGAAACCGCCATCAGGATCAGCGTTCCCATCAACGTCACGCCGGCAATCCCCAACCAGCGCGCCAATGTAACACCCGCAAAGCGCGATCCGATGGAGGCACCCATGACCACCAGCGCAATTTCGATCAGCCAGTGGGGCAGCGCGCCTTCGACGATCCCGCTCATCCGCAACAGGGCCGAAACGAAGATCGGCGCGACCAGGCTTGGCATCGGCAGGCCCGTCCTGCCCAGCACGAAGATGCCCACCACCGACGACGCCAACAGAATGACGAAACCGGTGGGCGAGATAAGCTGCTGCTCGGCAAACAGCGCGTCATCGGGCTGCGGCAGCCCCAGCAGCCCGAAGGCGATGAAGGGCGCCAGCAGGATGACGACCGAAAGCCGCAAGGATTGGCTCAGCGCCACGGCCCGCTCGTCCGCCCCCATGCTGGAGGCCAGCATCACCACGGCGCTCAGCCCGCCCGGGGTCGCCTCGCAGATCGCCGTCGCCCGGCTCTCGCGCGCCAGATGCCGATAGAAGATATAGGCAATTCCCCCCGCGACCGGCACATAGATCACCGCCCCCAGCAGCGAGACGGGCCAGCGTACCAGTTCATCGGGCGTCAGATGATCGAAGCTCTCACCGAGGAAAAATCCCACCAGAACAAGGAAATAGACCCGCAACCAGGTCGGCACCTCCACCGGCAGCCCGCCCAGCGAAGCTGCCATGGTGAAGAACAATGGCCCCAGCATCCAGGCCAGCGGCACATGCGCGGCGTCGGCGACGAACCCTCCGACACCGCCGATGGCCAGGCCCAGCGCGATCCGTTTAAGGGAACGGCGCGACAATCGCTCCGACCAGGGGGGCGTCGCCCTCATTCCGGCTGCGAGAGTTCGATTTCCTCGCCCCCGCGGATCGCGGTGTAAAAGCAGCTCCGCCGGTTGGTGTGGCAGGCAGGGCCGGTCTGGTCGACCTGCATCAGCAGGCAATCGCGGTCGCAGTCGATCCGCAGATCCACCAGGCGCTGGACATGGCCCGAGGTCTCGCCCTTGCGCCAAAGCTGAGCGCGCGAGCGAGACCAGTAGGTAACCTGCCCCGTCGCGATCGTCTCGGCCAGGCTCTCGGCATTCATCCACGCCATCATCAGGACCTCGCCCGTCGCGTGGCACTGCGCAATCGCGGGGATCAACCCCTTGTCGTCGAACTTCACCGTGTCGAGGGAGAACCGTGGGGCGGGCATGGGCGGCATCCTGTACGCTTGCGCTTTCGGGCTTTTATAGCGGGCCTTGTGACGCTATCTACCCTCAAAGACGGTCAGGAGGCTGCGATGAGCGCCATCGAACAAGATCTGATGAAGCTTTACTCCGAGCGTATTCTTGCGCTGGCGGCGGGGATTTCTCGGATCGGGCGGCTGGATGCGCCTCATGGCACCGCGATGAAACGCTCGCCGCTCTGCGGCTCGACCATTACGGTGGATGTGTGCCTCGCCGATGGGCGCGTCAGCGATTTCGCCCAGGATGTGAAGGCCTGCGCGCTTGGCCAATCCTCGGCCTCGGTCCTATCGGCTTCGGTGATCGGCTGCGATCGCACGACCCTGCAACAGGGGCGCGATCAGTTGAACGCACTGATCAAGCAAGACGGGCCTGTACCCGACGCACCGTTCCAGGATTTGGAAAACCTGCGCCCGGCGCGCGACTATAAGAACCGCCACGCCTCGATCCTGCTGGCCTGGGACGCCGTCCTTGCGGCGTTCGATGCGGCCGACGCGGTCTGAGCTCAGTTACTCGGCCGCTGCATCCAGCCCGCCAGCGACTCGGCATAGAGCTTCACATTCCGAATACCGGCGATTTCCGACGCCATGAACCAGGTGGCGGCGCCCTGCATCCCGTTGTTGCAGAACGTGACGACGTTCTCGGCCTGCCAGTTGATCGGAGCGTTCTTAAGCTTCTCCAACGTATCCAGCGGTGTCAGGGCCTTCTGGCGCGAGGGCTCCAGAAGCCGGGTCATGGCATAGGACATGGCGCCCGAGATCGTGCGGGTGTCCTGCACTTCGTCGGCCCGCGCATCCAGTAACGTCCCGGCGCTGTTGCCGCTGGTGATCTGCTCGACCTCATCGGTACTGGCCAGCCAGGTAGTGTCGAATGTGACCTCGATTCTCGTCGGGGCAAAGGCACTGGTCTTCTTGGTAACCGCACCGCCGGCGGCCTTCCAGGCCCGGATGCCGCCATCCAGGATGGCAATCTCGGCGAAGCCACTGCTCTTCATCACCCAATAGACCCAGGCCGCGCCGGCGAACGAGGCTTCGTTCAAGCCGCTATGCACGATCAGGATCTGGTCATCCAGATTCAGCCCCGCTTCGCTCACCATGGCACTCAGATCCGCTTCGCTGGGCGGGCGGCCCGCATTGCCACGCGGCCCACGCCAGGACCAGAATGGCATTGAAACCGATCCGGGGATATGACCGCGGACGAAACCCAGCTTGCGATGGCGGATATCGACGATACGCAGGCCCGGCACACGCATGGCTGCGACGGCCTGCTCGGGGTTCATCAGGCGGCTCCACTCGCGCTTTGCCGTCGCATCGTTCGCGAAGCAGACGGACAGGGCGAGCGCCACCCCAAGCGTAACCAAACGGAACCCCATCGCGTACCACCTTTCAAAACGCCAGGCCATTCGACCCATTGGCAAGTCCCGGTCGTACAAGCCGGGACAACGCTGCTAAATCTACTCGAACATCACCCATCCCACCCGCTTGCGACTAAAATAAGGCAATTTGAGCGGCGTTTTTTGCGATTTCGAGAATGTATGTTCCATCCCTGTAATCATCGTGCCAATCTGGCTCATTCCCCGTCGCCTTCCCGCGCGGGTTGTTTTCCGGCACTATAGTTACATGCCCACGTCCCGCATCGCGGATCGGGCGCCCATCGCGCTCCTCGCCATAGGCCAAACTTTCGCCTGGGCCGGGCTTTACTATCTCTTCGCTGCGCTGTTTCTGACGTGGGAGGGGGATCTGGGCTGGACCAAACCTCAGCTCACCCTGGCGCTGACCCTTGCCGTCCTGGCCTCTGCCCTTGCTGCCCCGATTGCTGGACGCCTGATCGAGGCTGGCAAGGGTCCATTGCTGCTGGGGCTCAGCACCGCTTTGGGCGGCATGTTGGTCGCGCTCCTCCCCACGGCCGGGCGGCTGATGGAGTTCTATCTGTTCTGGGTACTGATCGGGCTCTGCCAAGCGGGTGCGCTTTACGAGCCTTGCTTTGCGCTGGTCAGCCGGGCACGCGGCACCGGCGCGCGCGGCGCCATCACCACGATCACATTGGTTGCGGGTCTGGCCTCGACCTTCGCTTTCGCGGGCGGCGCGGCGCTGACCGCCCTGCATGACTGGCGCTTCGCGGCCTGGTGCTTTGCGCTGGTCACCTGCCTGGTTGCGGCTCCCGCATCCTATATCGGGGCGCGGATGGTGGAGGCGCGCAGCATACCCACCGCCGCCACACCGGATAAAGCCGCCACCATCCGCGAAGCCCCGCGGCGCAAGCGGACCATCGGGCTGCTCGCCCTGGCCTTCCCGATGATCGCCCTCAATCACGGCATATTGCTGACCCATCTGCTGCCCCTGTTGGACGATCGTGCGATTGCACCGGCCACGGCCATTCTGGCCGCATCGCTGATCGGACCGATGCAGGTGGCCGGGCGCTTGGCGATGACGCTTTTCGCGGCGAACACGGCCAGCCTGACCCTCACCCTGCTTGCCTTTGCGGGAACCGCAAGCGCCGCCGGCATCCTGCTGCTGGGCCATCAGATGCCCACGCTGATTTTTGTCGCCGTCGCAGTCCAGGGGGCCGCCTATGGCCTGATTTCCATCATGAAACCCGTCGTGGTGACGGAGCTTTTGGGCCGCAAAGGGATTGCCGGGGTGCTGAGCTGGCTGGCCCTGCCCTATCTGGCCGGCTTTGCCATCGCGCCCTTCCTGGGCGCCCTGATCTGGCAGGTCGGCGGCTATGATTTGGTGCTGGTGGCAACGGCCGGTTTCGCGCTGATCGGAATGCTGGCCATCGGATTTGCGGCGCGGACCGTGGCATGACCGCTCACGCGCGTTTGAAGTAACGTGCCCGGCGATGGGTTGCTTCCTGAGCCGGTTGCGGCATCCTTGGGCGCATGAGACCTGCCCTGATCCTCCTCGCACTGGTCGTCCCGGCAGCGGCCAGCGCCCAGACCGCACCCACGACCGCCGACCCTGCGCAAGTTGCAGCATGCGTCGCACCGGACAAGCCCGTCTCAGCCCGCCTGCCAGAGCTGTTTGTGGCCCTGCGTGCCGCGGAAAGCGAAGCTCACAGCTACCCGCTGGAGGATGCGATCTGGCGCGAATGGGTGGTCGCCCCCAACCCGCAAGCGCAGACTCTGCTGGATGACGGAATGCGCCGGATCCGTCTGTCCGATTTCGAGGGGGCGGAGCGGCACTTCGACCGTCTCATCGCCCTCTGCCCCGGTTATGCGGAGGGGTTCAATCAGCGCGCCTATGCCCGCTTCCTGCAAGGCCGTCTGGACCATTCGCTGGAGGATATCCAGGAAGCGCTGATGCGCGAGCCAAAGCATTTCGCGGCCCTTTCGGGACGGGTGCGCATCCTGTTCCAGCAGGGCCGGATCGGGCTTGCCCAACAAGCACTCGCCGAAGCGGTCGAGATCCACCCTTGGCTGCGCGAGCGGCGCAAACTGCCGCTGGAGCCGGTCGAGAACGACACCTGAACAGGTACGGCCCGATCAGGTGGCGACCCGGTGCCATCCCACCTCGCCCAGAACCTGCCAGTAACTGCGCGCCACCCGCATCCTGGGCCCGTGCCCTTTTGCGAGCATCAGAGCGTGCAGCCTGGGTAATTGCCAGCAGGGGACATGCATCACCAGGTGATGCTCCAGATGATAGTTCACCCAGTAAGGCGCCAGGATCAGCCCGAGCAGAGGCCCCGCCTTGGTCGTGCGCACATTCTGCAGCGGGTCGTCCGACGCCTCGGTCGCGCCGTGCTCGGCAATATTGCGGATCCGCAGCACAAGCTGGAACCAGGTGAGCAGCGGCAGCAGCCAGAAAGCGAAATACCACCACCAGGCGCCAACCGCCCAGAGCAGCGCGAAGATCACCAATTGCGCCGCGAAGGCCGGGCGCAGCGACGCGCTTTTGAACGCTTGCGCCATATCCTCCCGACCGGCCTCCATCGCCTCGGCATCGAAGGCCAATTGGAATGAAAGGCGGATCTGTGCCGCCAGCGTCTTCACCCCGGTCTGCCCGGTCAGATCGCGCCAGAATTTGCGTTTCAGACTGGCCCGCGTGGTCGGAAACGGTCGCGAGAGCCGCAGATCCGGGTCCTTCTCGGTCTGCGTGAAGCGATGATGGGTCAGATGATAAGTGCGATAGCTGGTCAACTCCGCCAGGATCGGTCGGGCGCAAAGATATTGCCCCGCCAGATTGTTCAGCCGCCGCGACGCGAACAGCGCGTTATGCGCCGCCTCGTGCATCAGGATCGCCAGGCCAAGCTGGCGCGAGCCGATCAGCACCACGGCCAGCAGAAACGTCACAACCGACGGCCAGGCCGCGAACAGCGCCAGCGCCCCTGCCATCACACCCCAGCAATGCACCAGCAGCAACGCCCCCATCAGGTCCGAGCGCCGCGCGAGGGGGCGGATCTCCTCCGCCGTCAGAAAGTCTTTGCCCGCCGCCATCTCACCTCAATCCACGATACGGGTCCGATTTGGGTTCATGCGCCCCAGGGTCCGGATCAGCCGGCCGAGTGCGCGATCCTTCTCCAGCGCCGCCTCGGTCCCGAAACAACAGACGCGGATCTTACGCGCCGCCGCCATCTTCTGCGACAGATCGACGACTGAGCCGACATCGCGCCGGCCGCGCATCGGGGCATGGTCTGTCTTGCGTCCCATGATCGCTGCCTTTCGGTCTCGGCCGGTTCACGGGTCATAGTGTCCGGGATAGCCCGCCTGAATTCAAGCAGCACAAGACATGCGATATCCGCGCGACCGCTTGGCAAATGCGTCAGTTCTGGTAGGGGAAAGAAAAATGGGGACAGCATGATCTATAAAACGCCCGAGGCTTATCTGAATGCGCCGCAAAAGGCGGTTGCGCTGTTTGGCATGTCCGGGCTCGGCAAAACCCGGATCGCGGCGATGCTGCGGGCCGAGGCGGAGTGGTTCCACTACTCGATCGATTTCCGCATCGGCACCCGCTATATGGGCGAGCATATCGTCGACAACTTCAAGCGCGAGGCGATGCGCAACCCGTTCCTGCGCCAGCTTCTGCGGACGGACTCGATCTATATCGCCTCGAACATCACATTCGAGAACCTTGCGCCGCTTTCCACCTATCTCGGCAAACCCGGCGATCCGGCAAAGGGCGGCATCCCGTTCGAGGAATATGTCCGTCGCCAGCGCCAGCACAAGGATGCGGAGATGAAGGCCCTGCGCGACACGGCCCACTTCATCACCCGGGCGCGCGAGATCTATGACTATCAACATTTCCTCTGCGACACCGGGGGATCGATCTGCGAGGTGGTGGAGCCGGAAGACCCCGGCGACAAGCTGCTCGGCAGCCTCTCGCAATCGGTCCTGCTGGTGCAGATCCGCGGGACCGAGGCGCTGGAGGACGCCCTGGTGGACCGCTTCGTCAAAGCGCCGAAACCGATGTACTATCCGGAGGAGGTCTTGCGCGTCTTCTGGGCCGAATACCTGCAGGAAACCGGCCGCACCGAGGCGACCGTCGATCCCGATCACTTCATCGCTTGGGGCTTCCGCCGCCTGCTGGCGCGCCGCCTGCCCCGCTACGACGCGATTGCAAAACACTGGGGGGTGACGGTCGAAGCCGCCGAGATCGAGGCGATCACCGCGCCCGCGCAGTTCGACGACCTGATCGCCCATGCGATCGAACGCGCCCAAGGCGCGGCGTGACAGATCCGGACTTTCTGGCCGACGCGGCGGGGCTGACGCGGGCGCTCGCCCATCTGCTCGACCCTCCCGACGGCGCAACGCCCCTGCCCGATAGCTTGCAAGAAACGGGCCTCGGCGCCGATCCCGCGCTGGATCTGCTGGCCCCTCATGCCATCGGAAAGGCCGCGCGCTTGGGCCACGACACCGCCCTCGCCCATATGGACCCGCCCACGCCCTGGGTCGCTTGGGCCGCCACGCAATGGAACGCGGCGCTGAACCAGAACCTGCTGCATCCGCAGGTATCGCCATTCGCGACCGAGGCGGAGGCGCGGGTGATCGACTGGCTGGCCCCGCCTTTCGGGATGGATGGCGGGCATATGTGTCCGGGCTCGACCATCGCCAATCTCACGGCGATCTGGGCGGCGCGAGAGGTCCACGGCCTGCGCCGGGTCGTCACCTCGGCCGCCGCCCATAACTCGGTCGCGAAGGCCGCGCATCTGCTGGGGATGACGCTAGAGGCCGTTCCGGTGGACGACGCCGGACGGATGCGCCGGGACGCGCTGCCAACGCTGCGAGATGCGTGCCTGGTCCTCACCGCCGGCACCACCAGTGCCGGAGCGGTCGATCCGCTGGATCTGCGCGGCGCCTGGACCCATGTGGACGCGGCCTGGGCGGGGCCGTTGCGACTGACCCGCCATGCGGACCGACTGGAGGGCATAGACGACGCCGACTCGGTCGCGATCTCCGCCCATAAATGGCTGTTCCAGCCCAAAGAATCCGCCCTGATCCTGTTTCGCGACACAGCGACGGCACATGGCCGGATCAGCTTCGGCGGCGGCTATCTCGCCAAGCCGAATATCGGCGTGCTCGGCTCGCACGGCGCGGTGGCGATCCCGCTGCTGGCGACACTGATGGCCTGGGGCCGCGAGGGACTGGCCGCAAGGCTGGAGCGCTGTATCGAGATGGCAGACCGGCTGGCCGATTGGGTCGCGTCGGACCCCAGGCTGGCTCTCTACGCACCAAACAACACCGGCGTGGTCCTCTGGCGCGCCACCCACCGCCCCACCGCCGAGATCCTGGCCGCCCTGCCCCCCGGCACCGCCTCGCAAACGCATCTCGACGGCACGGACTGGATCCGCAACGTCGCCGCCAATCCAAACGCAGACATGAGCAAAGTCCTGGACACGATGTCACTGGCGCTATCCTGACGATTCTCCCACCACGAACCGCTGCTTCGAGCTCAAACCTACTCGATGTTGCACGGTGCATGAGCGTCATCTTCGCCGGATCGCGCCGCCCTCGCAGCGTATACGGAGGCGAGAAATCGTCGGGCGAGAGGCAAATAGGGTGTTGGGAGCGGAGTGAGGGTAGCGAAGTCGTGGTTCAGATCGCGGACGGACCGCAACTGAGGTCGTCCCGGCTTCCTTCTGTGTAGACCGCCCGTGTCGCCGCATCCGCGGGCAGCATCGTCTCGAGGCGCAGGTCCTGGGCGAGCGCGTTAGTGGGTAGCGCCACCGCCGTGACGACGGTGAAGAACGATAGAACCCGACCGTGCACCCGCATTAGGATCGGAAAGACGCCGATGTCGGTATGGCCGGGGTCCAAGGCCCACCAGTCCTTTGGCAGGCCGGAATGGCCCTCCACCCTGTCGAGGATCGCGCGCAGGACCTCATCCGTTACCGCCTCGCGATGCAGCCGCTGGATAAAGTGGCGCGCGTAATCCTCCCAATTGACGATGAACCGCCGGAACCCCCTTGGGTCGAACACTGCGTCGATGATGTTGAACGGCGCGTCGGGATCGTTCAGGGGGAACGGGTCCGCGACCAATGCAAGCGTATCGCGCCCGGCCCCATTTGCGTCGAGGACGGTCCAGTGGTTGTCGACAACGAAAGCCGGGAACGGCGCGTGCGCCTCCATCAGTTGCGTCACGGCGAGACGCAGGGTTCCCATCTCCTCGTCCGAGAGGCTGTGGCCGGGATAGACATCCGCAAACCCGGCAGAGCGATAAAGATCGTTCCGGTCCCGAAGCGGGACCCGCAAGGCCGTGGCCAGACGTCCGACCATGGTCCGCGACGGCGCCGACCGTCCGGTTTCGAGGAAGCTGACATGTCGAGGCGGGGTTTCCACGGCGCAGGCCAGGGCCATCTGAGACAGGCGGCGCTCTGTGCGCCAGGAGCGCAGAAGGTCGCCGAACCCGGTCCGTGCCCCAGCGGGAGTGCTCATCATCTCGTTCATACTTCGCAGTGTAGAGCACGAGGCGATGCCGTTCCATTCCCTGTGAGGGAATTGATACGACGCAACGCTTCCCCGATCCCTTCAAATGTCGCCCATTGCCCTTCGATGGGTCGGGGGACCCCAAAATAAGACACGAGGATCACGCCATGAACTTTCTCCGCACACCGGACGCCGCCTTCGACGGTATCGGCTACGACTTCACGCCGCATTATGCCGAGGTCGCCGCCGCCGATGGCACGGCGCTACGGATGCACTACCTCGATGAGGGGCCGCGCGATGGCCCCATCGTGCTTTGCCTCCATGGTCAGCCATCTTGGTCGTACCTCTATCGCGACATGGTCGCGCCGCTGACGCGGGCCGGGCTGCGCGTGGTGGCCCCCGACCTGATCGGCTTCGGGCGGTCGGACAAGCCCGCTGCGGTCGAGGACTATTCCTACACCGCCCATGTCGATTGGGTCGACGCGTTCATGGAGGCGGTCGACTTTCGATCCGTGACCGGCCTCTTCCAGAACTGGGGCGGCATGATCGGAATGCGGGTCGTTGCGCGTCATCCCGATCGGTTCGACCGCGTGGTGGTCGCCAACACGATGCTCCTCGACACGACCGACATTCCGCTCGACGCATCCAAGGCGCTGCGGGCAGGCTATGGCGACCTGCCGATACTGTCGGCGGCGGACGTGCGCGACGCCTTCGCCGGGGACGATCCGCTCGCGGCGGCGGTCTGGGTGAAGTACGCCGGGGAGAATCCCAGTTTCTCCGTCCGCGACGTGTTCGAGGTCATCACCGGCAAGACGGACGATGCGGTCTTGCGCGGCTACGCGGCCCCGTTCCCAGATCGGCGCTACCTTGCGGGTCCACTCTCGTTCCCGCGCCTCTTCCCGATCATGCCCGAGCACCACGCCGAGCGGCAGCGCAACGATGCGGCGTGGGAGCGGTTCGCGTCGTTCGAGAAGCCGGTCCTGACGGCGTTCTCGGACGGGGACCCGGTGACGCGGGGGTTCGACGCGAACTTCCGCACCCGCATCCCAGGGGCGCGGGGCGTCGACCACGTGATCATTAAGGATGCCGGACACTTCCTTCAAGACGAGCAGCCCGAGCAACTGGCACAAGCCGTGATCGCATTCATGGAGTCGACATAGGTTTGAGCGGAGGCCGCAGCGTTGGGCCTACGCGTGCGATCTGTCTAGTGGAGAGCGGCCGCGGATGTGTCTGGCGCGACGCTACTGTCCAAACGACGTCATTCCTAAGCTGCTGCTGCGTAGCTCGGGGCGTCCCGTGATCTGCCCCCCCAGTCCTGCGTCGCGGGGTGCCCGTTCATTGGCGTCTATCCCTCGTCCGCGAGCGAGACCTCGCCCGGAGTATGTTCTGCATTTGAAAGTTTGGCCTCCACGACGTCCAGTTAATGCCTCGTATCCTCGGCCTCCGGCGCCACCGCGCTTTCGTTCGCGACCGATCCGCCGGACTGCACCATGATCCGCGGCAGGACGAGCGCACCGATCGTCAATGGTGCGAGCGAGCGCGGAACAGTTCCTCACAGGGAAGAGATCGTCAGCCTGCAACCTGGAGCATGCTTCCCTGCGAGGGAATTGTTCTAGGTCAGAGGCTTGGCCTAACGACGGGCGCATCTGACAGGAGACCCCGGATGACCCACCACTCCCATAAGAAATGGCTTACCTTCACCGCGATCCTCACCATGAGCTTTGGCCCGATTTTCCTGATCGGGGCCTACCTTCCCACGGCGGACCCAGCGCGGTTCACCATGGAAGTCCTCGGCTGGACGTTCCTGGACTGGGAGCAGAGCTTCGATCATCGCACGACGCGGTTCCTCTCCGCGCTGGCGGGCGGCTTTCTGTTCGGCTGGGGCGTGACGATCTGGCGACTCAAGGACGATGTCTACGATGCCGCTCCCGACGGGGTCCGAAAGGCGGTCGTCACGGGGTTCTGCATTTGGTTCGTCACCGACGGCGTCGCCTCCATCGCCTCCGGTCATCCGTCGAACGCGGGCTTCAACCTCTTCTTCCTGCTCATCGGCGTTGGGCCGATGTGGCGACCGGTACCAACCCGGGCGGTTCAGGCCTGACGAGATTTGCTCATTGATCTCCAAGCCGAACCGGTAAGGCCCCTCCTTTCGGGGCGCTGCCCACAATCATTGCGGCCCGCAAGATCTCTGCAGAGTTTAGCAGCGGCGGTGGCCACTTCATCGGGGTCGAGGGCACGACCAGGTGCCCGAACACCGGGCACTTCACCCACCGTTAGAAGCTCGGCCCCTTGCTGGAAGTACCCGTGTGGAAAATACAGACGAGCGTTCCGGCGTCCCTGTTCCGCCGGGTCTATTCTGACATCACCACCGGTGAACCGGACCTTGAGCTTGAGCGGCGAACGGCGCGAGAGTCCCGCACAACTGACTCACCCGCTCCTATTCCGCCAGGATTGCCTCCATCTCGATCACGATTTCGACCTCGTCGCCAACGATGCCTCCCAGCGCGTAGGTCATCCCGAAATCCGAGCGTTTGACCATTCCGCGGGCCGAAATGCCCATCGTCTTCTTCTTGTGGCCGAAGGGATAGGGGCCGGTCTTGTTCAGCGTCACATCCAGCGTCACCGGTTTGGTCACGCCCAGAAGGGTCAGGTCGCCGGTCACCGTGCCGGTGCCTTCGCCCGTCACCTCGCCGCCGTTCGCGGTGAAGG